>NZ_FRFE01000051.1 GCF_900143695.1 Desulfopila aestuarii DSM 18488 | reverse complement strand
CAAAGAGGAAATGCTGGCGTTTTATGATTTCCCCGCCGCCCATTGGCAACATATTCGTACATCAAACCCTATCGAGTCAACGTTTGCCACCGTACGACTTCGGACAGCAAAAACAAGGGGATGTGTCGCAAGACATACTATCTTGTCGATGGTTTACAAGCTCGGCCAGAGCGCTCAGAAGAAATGGCGTCGGCTAAGGGGATTCAAGCTGCTTGCTGAGGTCATTCGAGGGGTGAGATTCAAGGATGGCGAGAGGGTTGAACCAGTAAAAGAAGGTGAGCTGAACAGGGTGGTCAATATCTAAGAATGATTCTTCAAACACCAGACTTGACTATAACTCGTCATGCCATCGGTGACGAAGCTTTAAAACGCATGGCCAATACATGTAAAAACGGGCTCAGATCAATAGATGTCTTTGGCAGAATTGGAGGTGAGGAATTCGGTGCATTACTGGTCAAAACAGATGCCGATTTAGGTCGTCAAGTTGCCGAACGAATACGCAGATCTGTGGAGAAAATCGTTCTGCCGACAGAGCAGGGCCTGGTGAGATTTTCTGTAAGTATAGGTGGTATAGCATTCGCCGACAATCACCAAACGCTTGATTACCGTTTGCAGCAAGCTGATGAAGCACTTTACCTCTCTAAATCGGCTGGCCGTAACAGGGTCACCCTCACCAACGACAGTACGCTGCCGGAAGAAGCCGAGACATTGCCGACAAGCTATATTCGTCTTGAGTGGAGCAAAGCCTACGAGTGTGGAAACGATGTCATCGACGAACAGCACAGGCAACTGTTTCAATGTGCAAACGCCCTACTTTCAGCAATGATATCAGGGCAGGAAAACGATATTTGCCTGCAACTTATACAAGAATTGATCGCCGGAATAGCTGAGCACTTCAGTACCGAAGAACAGCTTATCGAGGCAGCCGGATTTCAATACCACAAAGAACACAAACAGATTCACCGGGAATTAACTGAAAAAGCAGAACATATAGCTCAAACTCATCAGGCAGGAAAACTTAATGTCGCTGAAGTTTTCCAGTTCCTGGCTGTAGAGGTAGTGAGTCAGCATATGTTCAAGGAGGACCGACGATATTTTGCTTGTTTCCAGAAGTAGAGTAACCCTAGGATTATACATGGCCGTTCATGTGATAGTACGGGAGGCACATTACCTAGTCGACAATTACTTTATTGAAAGAAACTTGGTTGAAAGGAGATGCAACTTGAATCTGTTCAGTAAATTTTGTTACTTCCAATATGCTGTTATTTTATTGATTATCGAATAAGCTGTCGCTATCGGCTTCCCAGTTGACAGTGGCAATGGGAGAAGAGGTCAGATAGAGGCCACCTTGAAAGTTGTAATTGAGAAAAGGCTGGATAAGACCGTTATTGTAGGAACCTCCTTGCTCATCATTGGAGAGTGACCAGACATTGTTAGCCAGAACACCATAAACCCACGGATTGCCTTTTTCGAGGCGAAGCACAACCAACGAGGGACCAAGGCCCCAGTTGCCATTACCAAGAACATCGTCGGTATTTGTTGGAATCTGCACAACCGGACCGACACCCCAGATCCACTTTCCCGGATTGGCGGGGGAAAGAAAAGCCGTGAAGACCACATCCCCTATACCATTGGTCCTATCATCTACCGGGGCTGGCTGGGAAATAACCGGTATTACGGTACGGGTGATAATGTTCCAATCATTATTGACCGAGCCCGGTATTACAGGCTGGATGTTCAGTATGTTCTGCGTGCGATCATCTGGCCCTACATTAAAATTTGTATTGTTCTGGAAAGGAATACTGATGAGATTGCCGACCGGATTTTGTGCAAGTTTTGCGAGTTCTGCGTCGCTAAGCGAGGCGTGTGCCGAAACAGCTGCGGACAATGCACCTAATACCACAATAGCCAGCCAGTGTGTCTGAGTTTGTTTCATTTTGATTTGCAGCTCCTTATCTTCTTCTCAAATTGTTAAATTACCATTTATTATCAAAAACATAGCAACGAAATAGCACAATCACCATTCGTGACCTACACATGAAACACTAACTCCCGGAGGCCTTGGCATCTGTTTCATCTATGTCCTTTAGCAGACGGACCTCCCGTTGCGGGAAAGGAAAACTCATGCCGGCAGCGGCCACTTCGTGATACACGGCTATAGCGATCTCACTTCTAATCCGCACCCAATTGTCAAATTGGTCTGTCCATGCTCGCAACTCGTAATTAATCGAACTGTCGCCGTAGCCAACGACTAATCCCTGTGGCGCCGGATAATAGATTACTCCGGCATTTGCCTTAGCCACATTCTCCAAAAGCTTAATAACCTCTTCAGGTTTGGCGCCATAACATACGCCTACCGGCAAATCTATGCGCCGCAAATTATCGGTAAGTGTCCAGTTGGTAACCTTTTCAGCCACCATTTGGGAGTTAGGGACAATGATGTCGGCACCCAGAAACGTATGCACGGTGCTGGCCCGAATACCTATTCTTCGAACAGTTCCGATCAGATCGCCAACCTCAACTGTATCACCCACGTGGACCGGTCTTTCGAACAGGAGAATCAGGCCGGAAACAAAGTTGTTGACAACCGCCTGCAAACCAAAACCGAGACCGATGCCAAATGCCCCGGTCAGTACAGTCAGTTTTGTCAAGTCCACCCCTATGGCTGCTATAGCCACTGTGAAACCAATGGCAAGAATCACATAATGCAGAAGACTGGACACTGCATAGGAATTACCCAGTGGTATCTTCATCCTTGGGTAGATGTCTTCGCTCAGGATAAAACGCAGAAAGGCTGACAGTAGATATGAAGCATAAATCGTGAGTATGAACTCGAGGATACCTCCAAGAGTAACACTGATTACTCCTCGCTGTATCCTCACCTCCAACAGGGATGTTCCGAAGTCCAAAACAGGTGCCAGGAGACCGAGATAACCAAGGTACCGGGCAATCAGGCTGGTGAGCGCCGCCAGAATCAAGAAATAATACAACCGTTTCTCCAGCAGGGCACGACGGTGTTGAACCATACCTAGAGCCCGCAATGGCCACAACTCAAAAGTAATAGCAATAATACCGAGAGCTATTTGCAGCGTTGCATACAGTGCAAGAGCCATTACGCCTAAGGCGATAACGCCCGGAGTAATAAGCAGGGATAAGCGCACATACCCCAATGCCGCAGTCACACCGCCTGTGAACATTTGCAGCAGAATTATAACTGTCACAGCCTGTAAAAATCTAAGCCGAAGCCCTTCGGATGTCTTACTGAAGATAAATCTGAGTTTGCGCAGGTACCAGATTGAAACAACAGCGCCGACGAAAGATTCGATGGTCAGTATGATCTGCCCAAGAAATGATTTGTCGTAGACGATTGCACGACACGTATCGAGAGCGAACAGCAACCCCAGCGTATAGAGGCATGGCATCAGGTGGACCGAGACAGCCGGTCTGATCAGGACGATCATTGGTGTCAGGGCAATGAGCTGAAAGGTTTGACGGAGAGTTGACGGCAAATCAGACCAAAATGGAGAAGTCGCAAACAGTAGGACAATGGTCAACGCTGCAGCTACGGGATGAGCCAAAGTACTTATTGCCGGAGACAAAGTTTCTCTCAGGGTCGATAATCTACAGGCTTTGAGGTGGAGGGTGAAAAAGAAAATAAACAGCAGAAAAAAGCCGGCAGGTAAAGTCAGTTGTTGCGTGGATGAGCCGAAGTAGTTTGAGAATCCGGTTTTGTAATTTACTGCGGCGTTATGGATAATCTCTGGCAATTTGTACGCCGTTATGACCCAGAGTTCGGTGCTCCAGATCGGCAGGCTGTCCTGCACGAATGTTCCCGACATGGATTTTTTTTGAAGCTGGGTGATATTTGCCAGGATAGCTCCACTTTCCGATGCGGCATTCCCCACTTTGCTCTGGAAGTCAAGAACCGTGGAAAGCTCTGCATTCACAGGTGTTCTAGCTTTGCCAATGGCCACTAATATTTGATCAATTTGCTGTATACTCGCGGCGGGAACGTTCGACTTTTTTGCTGATTCGAGCGTCAATGACCAGGTCGACTGCAATCTGGTCAATTGATTCAATGCATCCTGAAGTTCCTTTGAACGCGCTGTCAGGGTTGTCAGCCAGTTCGAAAATGTCAGTTGTCTCTGTTGCCATTTTTGCTGTTCAGCCTGAAGCGTGGGAAGAGCCGGTTGCTGTTTAAGGAGCTTGAGCGTTGCCTCACCATCCTTGCTGGCCAGTTTTTCGGCTTGTGAAAATGACTGTTCGATATCACCGATCTGGTTGTTTTGCGTAAGGCTGTCTGTGAGGTTACGTAAAAGATCCGTGACCTCGGTTGCCTTGGTTGCGATATCTGACGCTTGAATGGCTGTCGGCCCTGTCGGCTTCGGAGCGGTTTGTGTTCCAGCCACCGGTGCAGGAGCTGGTGGTGCGGTTGTCGAAGACGAGGGCGCGGTTGTCGAAGGCGTACCTGCTGAAGGTTTTTCGCCTTCCTGCCCGGCAGCAAGGATTGGAGTAGCAGTAAGTACGAGCAGCAAGAGCAAATATCCGAATCGGTATGGCCATTTCATACACAACGCATATGCTTTCGGGGAAAAATATTTCATCGTCATTTAACTCCTGCCATTTTTAGACCATGCTCTTTCTTGAATGTCTGTGTATCTGCAACCATGAGGTGTTCATGTGAAAAAAAACTCCGAAATGAATCACTGAAAACAGGTATTCATTTCGGAGTTATACACCTACCTTTGATGGCTTTGCTAAAAATGCGGCGTTGTCTCATAGAGACGCAGCCCGCTTTTCAGCTCTTTTATTTCGCCTGCAGAATACCCGGCGGACTCCAGGTCCCCTCTCCAACCGGCAGGATTGAAGGAGCTTCTCTCCTTGGCCAATACAGACGCATGACAAGGTAGATTTTGTCATTTGGAGCCGGCAGCCAGTTGGCTTCTTTTTCTTTACCTGGAGAATCCTTCTGGATGTACAGCGTCAGCGAACCATCCTTGTTCTTCTTCATATTCTGTAGCATTGGGGAGTTGATAAGATAACGATTGATCGGGTTCTTAACCAAAAGCTGGGTCTTGCCGTCATACATTGTCACCGACCAGAAAGCGTTTACCGGCGGCAGTTGTCCGGCAGGAAACGTCAGTGTGTAGTTATGCTTACTGCAATCAAGCGTCTGCCCCGTCACATCTTCACGGGTCATCGGGTACATGGCTTCGACACCATCATTCCCGTATATGCCTCCTTTTGCGGCGGCAGCCCGCGTCAGCCAATCACCTTTGTAGAACTCACTGTCGCCAAAAAGCGAACCAATCTTCCAGCCGTTGATATTTTTCATTCCTGATGCCAGGAACGCATCGACTTTGTCGTCACCTTCTTTCATTGCCAGCAGCACAGCTGCTTTATGTTCAAGCGAAAGCTCCTTGAATTCAAAGGTTTTACCCGGTCCGATACCAATACTGGCCAGCTTGGTGCGAATCGCCCTGTTCTCCGGCGTTACCGGTACAAACTGGAGGGCAGCGTCGAGATAGTCATAAAAGTTTTCCTTGATCCCCTTCGTCGTAGCCGGGAGAAAATCTATCTCTGGCGCGGCGGGTGGTGCCGGCTGTTTCAGGAAAGCGGAGAGCGGCTGTGTCTTGTATCCAGCCTGCACCTTCTTCACGTTGGGCATGTCCTTGGCATTAAACAACTGAGTACGGAATATCGTGAGTGAGAAAGGTGTCGTCGAATGAAAGACTTTTTTGATTCCTGAAGGTTTTTCACCTTTCCAATCCGGTCCGGCGACAAGATAGTTGCCAGCTTCCACTCCCGTTGCCCGACTGCCGATATAGCCATAATTGTAGGCGTTGCCATCAGTCAGCTGAACGGAGTAATAACGCTTTTTCGATACCGCTGGGACGGAGATAACCATAGGTTCGGCGCGAAGATCCAGCCAGAGCATGGAATATGGTGTATCACTGTTTGGCGTGACGACAGCTGTGTCTTTGTAGGTAAAAACACGGGCTTCATTGACGATTGTATTAAAAGGCCCTTTGTACTGCCCTGAATTCTTATCAATGACAAACTCGTTCATGACTGCATAGTTCATCACAATAGGCAGCCCATAAATAAAGCCCTCTTCAGCAATTGCCTTGGTTTCGGAAATGCTCGGCACCGCAATGCCGGCAATTTTGTCAGCTTTTTCAGCCATGGAAATGGCGTCATTTTTAGTCCCGCAACCACTGAGCAGAGCAATGATAATTGCACTACTCAGTGTTCCGAAACATACCATGCGCATTGAATTGATCACGTTGTCTCCTGTAAGATATCAAATTTGTATTCTGGTTGAATTTATTGATACAAACGACAGCCAGACACATCTTCCTCGACCTCAGCATGCAGTCGATAGCCTGAAAAGCAGGATCACCATTGCACGGGCAAGAGACATGTCGTGGCTGCCTGAAGTTTTTTACGATTACTCGCTTTTTTTTTACTCATCTGGCCCTAGTCGAGTTTTTGTCACAACCTCAAATGTAAGCTTCGGCCAGTTAATGCTCAGCATAGTACCAATCATGTGAGCACTACTCGTGAAATTACTGCGGTGCACTCTGCACGCGATGCAGGGGCTTACCGTCCAATGCGGTTGCTTCTGCATTCTCCAGTTTCTTAATATCCTCAGGTGACAGCTTCGGCCGGTCAACTTTGATCGTCAGTTTGTTCAGTTGTGCGGTAAGGGTAAACGGCGGCAAATAATCCGCATCATTCACACCGGTCAACGTGTCGGAACCGATGTCGAAGCTCTCATCCCATTGTAGAATCATCGGCAATGTATGCGGCATGGTGATTGTCTGTACTGCCTTGCCATCCACCTTCAGCGTACCGGTACCGGATTTTCCGAGACCGCTCATGTTGTTGAAGACCAGTGTACCCAACCCCAGACCATCATATTTGAAGTCGAATTCCACGATGTGCTTGCCGGGAGAGAGCGCTTCCGGGCCTTCCCATTTGACACGTTTCAGGTCGATGAGATTCCAGAGAAAGACCGGCTTGCCTTGGAGCAGGTAAAAACCGTATCCGGCAAAACGTCCACCGGAGGTCAGGATCATTCCTTCCGCCCCGCCTTCCGGGACAGTGATGTCCGCAGTGATGGTATATGAACTGTCAAGCAGAAATGGAGAATCACCTTGGGGCAGGCCGATCATGGGCCGGGTGTACACAAACTCGGAACGTCCGGCGGTGATGTTGGGGCGAGGAGCGACAATGCGGCCGGCCACCGAGGCGTCCATCGGGAAGACCTGGTACTTCTTCGCTTCCTCTATGAACATCTCTTTCATTTCTTTCACCTTGTTGGGATTCTGTTCGGCAATATTCTTTGACTGGCTGAAATCTTTGTTCAGGTCATAGAGTTCGAGCACCTGATTGTTGAGGGGGTCAGGGTTGGCGGCGCCGAAGGCCTCCCACGGAGCACGGTTAACCTCGGTACTCAGCAGCCAGCCTTCGTGATAGAGAGCCCATTGACCCATCATTTCGAAATACTGCGTTTTGTGTCTCGAGGGCTCCTTTTCGTTTTTCGCGTCGAAGGTGTAGGCGAAGCTCGTGCCTTCGATAGGTGCCTGTTTGATGCCGTCCACCATTTCGGGTGCAGGAATGCCGGTAGCCTCAAGGATGGTGGGCACTACATCAATAACGTGCATAAATTGATCGCGAAGACCACCCTTGTCCTTGATGTGGCCCGGCCAGGAGACAACCATGCACTGGCGTACTCCACCGAGTTTCGAGGCGTTCTGCTTGAACCAGGTAAAGGGGGTATCAAAAGCCCAGGACCAGCCTGCCGACATATGATTGTAGGTCTCTTCAGTGCCCCATACATCGTACCACTTCATCTGGTCTTCAACGGGTACGGCTACGCCGTTGAAAAACGCAACTTCATTGGGGGTACCCAATGGGCCGCCTTCTGCACTCGTACCGTTGTCGCCATTAATGTAGATGATAAGGGTATTGTCAAGTTTACCCATATCCTCGACAGCCTGAACGACCCGACCGATCTCGTAATCGTTGTAGGCCTCATATGCAGCGAATATTTCCACCTGCTTGATATAGAGCTTCTTCTCCTCGGGTGTGCAGTCATCCCAATTTTTCAGGACCTTGGTCGGCCAGGGTTCCAGTTGAGTGTCCGCCGGAATGACCCCCAGCCGCTTCTGATTCTCAAAGATCCTGTCGCGAAGTTTGTTCCAGCCGTCGTCGAAAAGGTGCATGTTGTGTATTTTATCCACCCATTCTTTGGTAGGATGATGGGGTGCGTGCGTGGCACCAGGAACGTAATAGACAAAAAAAGGCTTGGTCGGGGCAATCTGGTTGACCTGTTCCATATAATCAATGGCCTCGTCAGCCATGGCAGTAACAAGATTCCAGGTTCCGGGTGCTGCTCCCTCAAAAGGATAGATCTGGGTTGTGTTGCGGAACAGGTTCGGCTGCCACTGGTTCGCATCCCCCCCGACAAATCCATAGAAGTAATCAAAGCCTTGTCCAACAGGCCAGTTATCAAAAGGCCCAACCTTACTTGCCGCAAAGGCTGGTACGTTATGATCCTTGCCGAACCACGAAGTAGCGTACCCGTTTTCCTTGAGGATACGACCGATAGTTGCCTTGTCCTTGGCGATGATGCTGTTATAGCCAGGAAAACCTGTAGACTGCTCGGAGATCACACCAAACCCTGCAGAGTGATGGTTACGCCCGGTGATGAGTGCGGCGCGCGTGGGTGAACTCAGCGCGGTGGAATGGATATTATTGTAACGCAGACCTGCCTGGGCCAGGCGATCCATTGTAGGCGTTGGGATAACGCCGCCGAAGGTGCTCGGCACGCCAAATCCCGAGTCGTCGGTCATGATAAGCAGGACGTTGGGTGCCTGTTTGGGTGGCACAATGCGGGGTGCCCACCATGCTTTCGATGTCAGGGCATCATCCTTGATGACACCGCCGAACGTAGGGTCAGGTGCCGGAAGTTGCTTGCCGGTAATAGTCGTAGTTGCGTTGGGGGCACCCAGTTCACCCGTGACTTCTACGGCTCCAGCGTGCATTGCGGCGATGGCGAAGGCACTGTTGAACGCCATCAGTGCCGGAGCAATCGTTCTTATCTTCATTTTTTATTTCCTCCTAAATGGTTGAGTTGCAGTCCAACATCTCAGATGCATTGAAATGCTAGCTGATTTTCCCGACAGCCATTTGCACTCTGCCGTTCATGTCTTCTTTGAATTTGTCGCTGGTCATGGCATGATTCACCTTCACGGTTGTTGCAAATAGGCCTCCAATCCTGTCTTCAAGTTGCCAGGTTTGAGCAACTCTTCGGTGAACTGCAGGGCTTTCTTCACATCGTCCAGCACCATCTGATTAGCGAGGATCTGGCGGTTCTGCGCCGCCTGGGTCTTGTCTCCGCCAGCAAAAGCCACCGAGACGTTGTACAGCGCCATGGCCAGTACCTTGTCCTGAACCACACCCTGGCCATTCTGGTAGAGCACACCAAGGTTGCTGAGGGCATCGATATCGCCCTGCTCTGCGGCCATACGATACCAACGCGCCGCAGTAACGTAATTGACTGGAATACCTACACCGTGCTCGTTCATCGCGCCAAGATTGTACTGGGCATCGCTGTTGCCTTGTTCCGCTGCCATCAGATACCAGGTTGCAGCCTGCTGCAGGTCTTTTTCCACTCCAAAACCGTTTTCGTAGAACACCCCCATGGCATACTGACTGCGCAGATCACCTTTTTCGGCAAGCGGACGGAGTTCCTTCAAAGCCTTGTTGTAATCGCCAGCAATGAAGGCCGCATTAGCTTCGTCGAAATCGGCAAATGCTGGATGCACAGCCAGCACAAGGCAAAAGCAAAACACCAGAATGTTGATTAACGGCATATACATACAGAATCCATGGGACCTTCTCCTCGATGAAGTAACCTCTTGGCTACTTTTGTGGCAGAGTTAAACGCTCTAAACTGCTCATTCTGATCATCTTCATCGCATCAAGGCGTAGGGACAACCCGATAGTTAACACCGTTGGCCCCATAAGACGGCAGGAACCACGTGTTCCCACACAGATAGTAGCTTTTCCCGTCTACAGTTGGCCTTGCGCAACCGGCGGGCAATGTGGGATAAATTGCACCTGTTACATATGTTGGGTTGGCACTTGTCGCTGCTACTCCAGCGTTGTACGCATTGGAAGTCGCCGCGGCTGTATTCGCCGAGGCGATGGCCGCACCGGCAACCATACCAACCGCAGCACCGGCGGCTGCTGCGCCTGCAGTGGACCACCCTCCGCAGTTATAACAACCCGATCCATAGTAATTCACCGTTGCGGGTGGATGGTAGGCAGGATAGCGGGCAGCTGCTGGCGGATGGTAATATGCTCCCCCGTAATGGGCATTGCCATAGGCCGTGCCACCATACGCACCGGTTTTCGACCAGCCACCACCTTCGTAGTGGGTTGCACTGCCACCATAGGCGTTGGTGTGCTCGGTACCCTGTCCATAGGCGTGGGAGGTGCTTCCACCATAGACATTGGTATGCGAGGTTCCTTCCCCATAGGTATGCGAGGTGCTAGTGCCCCACCGGCTGGTATGGCTGGTTGATCCATAGCTGTGAGAAGTTCGTCCTCCAAAAGAATTGCCATGTGACCATGCACCAGCCGCCCCACATGATAAAAGGGTCGTTAACAAGAGACTCATAGAGCCGACAGAAATCTTTTTCATAGTATCAGTGCCTCCTTACTTGCTCTTGCCTTGGGATTGCGAAGCATCACTCGCTTTCTGATGTTGTGTGCCCGGAGGAAATGGCGCATTGGGATGAACAAAGTCGATGGGTCGCGCTGTGTCTGTATTCGCAGGAATGAAAGCTTTTTCCGGGACGACAGAATCGAGCTGCCATTCGGACAGCTCCATTTGATGGCGAAGACCTGCCGGATCGTTGCTATATACAGCTCGGAGCATGCGTGGAAGTTTATCTTCCGTACCTATCCAGATCTGTACGAACACATCATCGTTCGCGTAAGCCACAATATCAGTCGTTGTCCCACCAATCACATTTGACTGACCGATATAAAAAGCAAGGATCAGGCCATCCGCAATATCCGTGTAAGGATCTGTGACAATGACATCAGTGAAGGGATAATAGATCGCTGCCAGATCATAGGCCTCCTTCAGCGCAGCGTCGATCGTGGGTGGAGCCTCTGCAATTGCCAGCAGATTTTCTGCAGGTGCGTAAGCCGCCATCATTTTTCCATCATAGTAAAACTCTGTGGCCGGGCCGTCACCAGGGGTAATCACCCGTAGTTTATCTGGGCGTTGCAAAGTCACTTCCGATTTGGTTGCATAGACAAGAGGCGTACCCAGCAGACTCGGATTTTCATAGGAAACTACTGCGGTGAAGCTCATGGTCTTGGCAGCAGCCAATCGGTCACATGCTGCCTTTAAGATCTCGACAGCCTTGGGTTCAAGACCCATTTTCACCTGAGGTGGAGTCTCCTCACTGGTTGCCTCCGGCGACTTTGCAGCCGGTGTTCCCGTTTTTGTCTCAGTCGCATTCCCGCTTGCAAAAAGAAACGCCAGTAACGGGAACACGAGCAAAAGTACCCTGAAATATTCGCAAACGTTCTTCATGTTCTTTTCTCCTCCATGGTCTATCACTTTTCGGCAAGAGGCCAACAATACGGGAATCAGTGCCACACAGAAAACGAATTATGGAACCATCCCGCATTCGAACATCTTGTTGACAACTGGAGCCGCTATTTTGTCGACGAAAACAGTCCGCATCTCAGGGTTTGACTGAAGGAGAGTAATCAATTCCTGCTCCTTCTGAGGCTTTGGCTTGCCTTTATTTTCAGCTTTTTCCTGCCACAACTGCTCACAGGTTGCCTGCTGATATTTCTCAATCACCTTATCGGCTACCATATCAAGTATAGGGTACTCCTCGGCGTAGGCAGTCCCGGCAAATAGCAGCACAAATAACGAAGCAAAAATAGAGGTATGTCTGATCATTGTATTCTCCTTATCAAAGTGATAAATGCCGGATTTGTCCGTTGAATCCACTTATTCTATCCAACCCTCCTGTTTGAACCGTTTACTGAGTACCTCTGCGATCTCTTTACCTATCTGCTTGGCTCGTCCTTCAACCGTATCTCTGCCGCTTTCCTCTCCATACACCTTCAAGCCGGTACTTATAATCAGCCCCGCCGGGTTGTGGGTGGCAAGCATACTGACCAGCCCTATAGCCATTCCTGGAGTTTTGCCGCTTTCTGCTTGGGTTTCTCCTGAACCGAGTTTGCGAAGCCCCTGAGCGGTCATCTGGAAACCCTCAACCGCCGCTTTCAATTCTGACGATCCTGCGCCCAGTCCTATACTGACCCTCTCGGCAGTACTCCCTTCGGAATATGAGATGAGATAGCCCCTGATTTCGATATCGTTGATCTGTGGTTTGGTTCCCGGCCCGCCATGCTCAGCCAGAAGTCCCATGTCCTGTATTTTTCCAATAAGTTCTGTGGCGATCTCCCTGCCGAGTTGACGTCCGGTCCTGGCATGTTCGCTTGTCTGGTCAGATGGTATGCTCAAACCCTGATTGTACAAAACAGAGTGGGCGGGAATATCTTCTGCCGATGCGGCAAAGTCATATACCCAGATGTGCGTGGGCCGAGGAAGTGTTTCAGTCACCAACTGCTCCCTATCCGAGACCGTAGTTGAAGCACAAGCGGTCAAGATAGCGAATACGAAGAGGCTCATAAACATGGTCAGTCTGCGGTAAACTCTCGTTGTAAAATCGCGGTTACTTCTACAGTGGATCATTGTGTTTTCTCCTTGTGAGATATGAATTTTTCCCGGGATGTTTTTGTCAGCAGGTTTTGCCGTCTTTGCAAATACCTTGTCATGGCATTATCCCAATCAACCGGAAAACAGTCGGCTGATTGGGATAATCTGCATCCTCAGCGTCGGGCTCAATCCCGGTCTAAGAAACCCTACTTCGCGATCTCGATCTCACGCTTTGACGCATAGAGCATGCGAATCATCTCATACTCAAAAGGTGAACCGGTTTGGTAATATCGGAAAGATTGACGATGTCGTTTGTCAACTGCCGCAACGCCATTGAAGATGAGCGTAGTGTCATCATCGTCAACCCAGGCCGGCGGTCCTGCCGCGCTAAAGGCCACCGCATCCGTAACCAATCCGGTGGTGTCACGCAGGTTGGAAGGACCGAATACCGGCAAAACGATATAGGGGCCATTGCCGACTCCATAGTGTCCCAGGGTCTGACCGAAATCTTCAGTCTGCCGTAACATACCCATGCCGGTAGCCGGATCCCATAATCCGGCGATACCTATAGTTGAGTTGACCAGAAATCGGCCCAGGGTGATTGCGGTTGATCTGAACTTCAGCTGCAACAGGTTGTTGGTGAAGTTGTTGAACTCGAAGATGTTATCAACGAAATTGGATACCCGATCCTCGACATAGTCAGGCATAATGAATTCATAGGTGTTGACTACCGGCAGAAAGATAAATTTATCAAAATAGTAGTTAAAGGTGTAAATCCGCCTGTTCATCCCCTCCAGTGGGTCATAGACATCGACAGCATACTCCACGCCCGGTTTAAGAGTATTCTCTGGCGTGTGCATCGGCGGCTCGAGACTAGCATTCTGGTTCTTGGCACAGCCTGCAGCAAAGAGTACCGCCAGCAGGGCCAAGGCCATAAAGGCCATACGTATGGTCGTATTCCTCGGTTTCATCATTTTCATCCCCCCTTCAGTTCTGTTTGTTGTTCTGGAAAAATCCGACCATGGCCGCAACGTTGTCAGGATAAGCCATGTTGCCGCAATGACCTCCATGCGGGAAAATCGTTGCACGGGAACCAAAAACGGCACGCAGAAAATCGATTTCTCCGGGGCGCAGGATGATATCGTCTTCATTGGTAATAAGACCGAATTTTGATGAATTACGCAGGTAATTCTCGATGGAACGCAGACTCAATTTCTCGATCAGCTCCGTTTCACTATGACCTGGGTTAATGGAGCGGAAATGAGGCAAGAAAATACCTTCGAAATAATCAAGGAACGTTAACCTTGAAAGCACTTTTACATAAGGCGTGATATGGTCATGCCGACCGAGCTCAAGCCCTTTGGATACGACATATCCGGCCTTGGTCATGACATCGCTGGCAAACACCATGTTCTCGCAGGAAACTCGGAAGCTGGCACCAATCAATGCTTCCATTGGCGCATCGGTTGGCGCCTTATGGTACTCGTAGGCTTCATAGAGAAACTCGTCGTTGAATTCGACATGCTTGCCATGAGCATAGGCCTCGCCAAAGGCATGAATCATGTCTTTATAAAATTCATCGAACTTGTCGATACCACCGGGGATATTGTCCGCCAGCAGATTATCAAGTATCACCACTGAATTATAGAGGCTGACAGGTGGATTAATCAGCAACACTTTCTTGAAATTGAAGACTTTCTCCTCTTCATCAATACGGGTAACGAAAACAGACTGAGCGGCACCGAGACTGTAGCCACTCAGAAAGAATTCGGTGACTTCCATCTTGCCTTGCAGCTTCTTCCAAACCGCATGCATTACCCGGTAGAGGTCGGCTGAATCCTCCTGCAGGTCGCCCGGTACACTGCTGGTGGAAGCAGCAACGACAAAGTTCGGATGCGTTGGCGAGGAAAGAGAAATGACGTGAAAGCCGGCCTGGTAGAAGGCCTTCTGCATGGTCTGCATCTTTGAGCTTTTAAAACTCGCCCCGGTTCCTGCAATCAGGAATATGAGCGGAGCGGGTCCTTTCTGCTGTTGATATGAATAGTACAGTCTATCCATATTCCACAACACTCCAGGAGTCTTACGCCCCTCGAACATGACAATTTTATCAACCTTGGTCGGTATTTCACTGGGCAGTTCTGCAGCGAACTCCTTCGGTGTATCAAGGACCGTGGCAACGTAAGGGTCGGCAAATGGGTAATCATAGGCATTTGCCAAACCGCAGCCTAGCAGCAACAAACAGCACCAACCAAATGCGAATCGATAGAGATGTTTCAGCATCTTTTCTCCTACGGGGTCAAACTTTTTGATATTACTGCTTGCCACCAGGCATCCCTCTGGCTGCAGCAGCGCCTTATTCTTCTTCTCTAACAGGGTGAAACAATCCCCCGACTCTGGACCCTGCGATGCATGCACCACCAGCCAGTCAACAGATTTCACATGAGCTATCCTGGCAAACTTCAAGCCATTTAGCAGATCCAGCTAAAGCTCATGTCGTCACGTTGAGGATTGAATCCAATGAAAGAACAACTTGATCCCTATGTTAGCAAGGCGTATGCCCGAATGCCGACGCTTAAGAAATGATTAACCCATGATATTATAAAAAGATAACTGTCAAACCCGATGCTGGACCAACTCAGCAAGACGAATTAATTCGATATATCACCCCAGGGGTTGATATATCGACCATAACACACGGAGGGATTACAATGCGTAGGGTATCTACGGTAGGAATCCACTGTCGTTAGCCTATTGTTTCATGGGCTTTCCAGCAAATCAAAAGCACTTATTTTGCGCTAGGGTCATTTTTTTGCACAATGCTTGCAGAGCAAAACCGGAAAGCCGCATCTACCAAACAACCGAAAAAACCATCACAACAAGGAATCCCAGATGAAAAAAACACTTCTCGTCATTGGAATGATCTTTCTCATGGCTGCCTGTTCCCCTGTCTCCAAGCAGGCCCAACAGGATTTGGCAAAACCAGTCAACTGCGCAACGGCCGAAGGTGACATCAGGGCATTGAACTCTGAAAAAGAAAATGTCGGTAGAGAGATAGCAGCCGGAGTCAGCTCTATCGTCCCCGTTGCCCTGGTAGCCAACACCGTCACCGGAAATGAAAAAACGAATATCGAGGTCGCCACCGGCGACTACAACAAGATGATCGATAAGAAAATCGCCGAAATCAAAAAGGAATGCGGCATGTAAAAATGTTGTGATCTGTTGTAATCAGGATCCTGCACCTCAATTTATGGTGCAGGATCCTGATCATTTGGCCGCCCCTTTCGGGTGACTTTCGCTTCGCTTTGTATATTGATCGGGAATTGGCGTGTTGCCCATCACAAAATATGATGTTGTTTCATATCTTTGATGAAAATATTTTCTAATTTTTCATCGTCTTTTCGTAGATAATTATTCAAATCAACATTTTTTGAGTGTGCGGACCATACGGGTTTACCGGATTTCTCGTCAAAAAGAGTTGCAGTCAGATAATCGGTGGTTTTGGTTACCGTTTCCTCAGGAATAAGCGTATCCTCGACGACAAACGAGTGATATCCTTGAACGCTTCCAAACGTCATTCCTCCCAAAATCACCCCGTGCGCAGCATAATCTACGGTCTTTGTTGTTTCATTGCTTACGTGAGAGATGAGAATGGCTGTTGCACCCGATTCTTTTGCAACCTGTTGAAGCCATCCCTTACTATGCCGGACTGTCCCAACTCCGTATTTATAGCTTGGAACGGCATTCGCTCCCGCCTTGACCAGACTCTCGACAAAGCTGTCTTCATAAATTTTATGGGCTGTTGGATTCTTAAAGGCTCCAATGACAAGGATTGGCCCATTGACAGGACCTGTGAAGGATTGGTCTGTCCATGAAGAAGTAAGTGTGCTTTGTGCACACGCCTGGAGCAACACGAACACCACAACCACATATCCAATATGATGTAATTTTTCCAAATATCTCACAAGCACTATTCCTCCCAAGAGTTCACTCAGCAACACGCGACTGACACAATTACAACAACAGACAATCTCGGTTCTGTCAGAACCGGTACTCGGCATTTAAACAGATGGCATGGATGGCAGTATTGTCATAGCTGCCCGAAACCCGGCCAGCCAGCGGTCCCCGTTCCACATCCATGTCAAGATCGCCGATCCAGGCCAGCTCATAGGCTGCACCAATGGTCCAATTCTCCGACCACTCGTAGCGGCTGCCAAAACCGAAACGCCAGGTTTCGCCAACCGGCAGCGAGGGAACAATCTGATCCTCGTCCATCATCGCACTGTCATAGGCAACACCACCTGTCAACAGCCAGAGCGGGGAGAGACGATACTGGGCTCCAAAAGCAACATGCCAGGTATCATCATAATCCAAATCGGTGGTGAAACTGGGTGAGTTAATCGAGTCGACAGAGACATCGACCTTGCCAAACTGAGACCAGTCCTGCCAACCCAGGTTGGCCATGATCGCCAATCGGTCGTTCAATTCATGGTATGCACTGAACATGACCGCCTGCGGTACTTTCACGCCGAGGTCGATTGCCGCATCAAGCAAACCCCGGTTGGTGAGTATGGTCGTAAGTCCCGGCCCGAGATTGGTAAATTCAGGGGTATCGGAGAAATCGAGATCTGCCTGGGAAAGGTACGTTAAGCCAAACCTGGTACCGGGTAGAGGCTCGTAGAGCAAGCCGAGATTAACCTGCACTCCCCACTCATTATCTTCGAGCTTGAGTCTGCCATCTCCGAGCAACGGGTCTGTATTATTCACTGCCATTTTATCTTCGAAAATGCCGTAGAGGATGCCAATTCCAGCCCCCACTGAAAACTGGTCATTTACCTTCCAGGCAACGGCGGGCTGAATCGTCATCGCTTGCAACGTTGCTTCCTGGGCGTAGTAACGCCCAACCCAGTCATCCTCATAATCAAGGGAAAGACCGAAATTTCCGGTCAAGGCAAACCCCAGCCGCAACTGGTCGTTTACCGGATGCACATAGAACATGCCACCAGCTGGCATCCACATACTGCTGTCACCATCGGCGGCCTGTCCGCCCCCCGGCAACGTATCGGCGACGTGCGAGGTGTTACCATCCGGATCGAATGACATATGAAGGTACAGTGGCTGCGCACCGGCCATTAATGCTGGCCGATCAAGCTTCGTCATTCCGGCTGGATTCGTAAAAGCTGTGGACGCATCCTGTGCCCGTGCTGCATACCCGGCCGCAGCAAGACCGACATCAGGACTGCCAATTTCATAAAGATACAAGCCACCTGCCAGGCCATCGTGTGCAGCCAGTACCAGTGCCATGCCCCCCAGCAAGCCCCCTTGAATAATTCTGTTCATTCTATTCTCCCTCTCTGTTGATATGCTCTGTCGGCATGGTCTCGATCAACATTGGCCCTTTGACCGCCTCCATAACCACCTCTGCTGGATAACCGTTTTCCAGAAGGGTCCCCATGACCCGAAGATATTTTCGGATATGAACAAAAAATTTTCTGTAGCCGGAGCAAAGATAGTTCTGCCCCAAAGATCCCCCGGGACTTACGCCAAATCGATGCTTCGGGCAGCCGCCCTGACAGGCTCGCAACACCTCACACTCCTTACATAAGCCAGTAAGGTTGGCCTCTTTACCCACACCAATTCCAAGACCGCGAGCAACATCCACCATACCGGCAAGCGAATCATTGAGAATATTACCTACTTGAAATTGCGGGTACACATAGTGATCACAGCCATACACATCGCCATTATGTTCAATCACCAGAGACTGGCCGCATTGCCGTGCATGGACACAGACCGGTGAAGGATTGCCCACCCAGGCATTGAGCGCCCATTCGAAATTCATGACAAAGGTTTTGCCCACGTCATGGCGAACCCACTCTTCATAGATCGCGATAAGAAAGTCGCCGTATTCCTCCGGCACTACCGACCATGGTGTTACCTGTGATGAGAAATCTCCATGTTTCGTTTTTTTCGGCCCTGCCAGCTGCAAGCCGAAACGACCTTCGTCCGGGCCGGCAACACGTTCAACCACAGGTGCAAACTGGATGAACTCAACTCCCTGCTCTTTAAAGAAATCATAAACCTTGAGCGGTTCCAGGGCTGTTTCCCTGGCAACGCTGGCCATGACATTAAATTGCACTCCGTGGTGTTTCAGCAACTGCAGGCCGTTGAAAGCTTTGGCAAAAGATCCACGCCCCCGCCTATTAAGCCGATAACGGTCATGAATATCTTCCGGGCCATCCAGGCTGAGCCCCACCAGGAAATCATTGTGTTTCAGAAAACGGCACCACTCAGCATCAAGCAAAGTACCGTTAGTTTGCAGGACATTGGAAATGATCTTGGTGCCTGAATACGGCTGCTGGAGCTCAATAATCCGTTTAAAGAAATCACAGCCCAACAGGGTTGGTTCCCCACCCTGCCAGACAAACTCCACTTCGGGTGTGGGTTGAGTTTCTATGTAGCTGCGAATAAATGTCCCCAGCACCTCATCCGACATGCGGTAGTCGCGCCGGTCAGCGTACAGCGCACTTTTCTCCAGGTAAAAGCAATATGCACAGTTAAGATTGCAGGCAGGCCCAGCCGGTTTGGCCACGATATGAATACCCTGCGGAAGAGGAAAAGCAGTGCCGCAGGGGATGTTGCCAGTTTCAGACATCATTTACACCTTATCAAATGATCACCTTGCCACAAAGCGCCGAAGGTTCAGCGCGAATGGACAGTGCAGCACGTAATCATATATTTTCACAAAAACTTTTCACTCATAAACATCTCAACGCATTGGAGTTCTAATGGATTCTATCCACTCCAGCCCGCCAATCTTCTTCAATTCAAAAAACTCAACAATCGGTGGAGATTGCGACAATTCCATGGCTTCAAGCACCCGCGCATAAAGCGCTGATCGCAAATGGTCGTTGAGCCCCTCGCTGTTTTTCCATATCTCCATATAGCAAACGGCATTATCTCCGGCCCTTTCAGACAGAATGAAACAATCCAGACAATCTGTCAGAGCGGAGAGAGGTCCTTTCATGGAACTGAGCACATCAATGGTAGCATGCTCGTTTTCCGGCGAAGGATATACACGTATGATTGAGAGCAACATGCCATCTCTACTCAACAATCGTGCCAGGCATTACACGTCTTTAAGAAGTAAACAGATGTGTATTTCAGGAGAGTTATACAACGTGCCGACTGGCGACACGATCCGCACCATCAATGCAGGTCGAAATATCGACCCTGCAGTCACGATACCACCTCTTGTGGTTTAGGCTTGGTTGAGCTGATATCGAGCTTACGCATCCTCGAATAGAGTGTCGATGGGTTCATGCCAAGCAGTTGCGCAGCTCCACCCTTCCCTTTTATCCTGCCCTTCGTCAATTGGAGTGTCTTCTGAATATGTTCCCGCTCCACCTCCTCAAGCGTCTGCGTCCCCGACCCGGTACACTCCGCTTGGAGCTCAAAATGCTGTAGTGACAACTCCAGCACCTCCCCCTTACTGACAATCAAACCATACTCAATAACGTTCTTCAGCTCACGGATATTGCCCGGCCAGGTATATCCGGTGAGTTTTTCCATGTCTTTCTGGGGTACCCGGTTGATCCGCTTGCCCATCTTTTCACCGAATTCGTTGACGAACTTCCATACCAGGTGAGGTATGTCCTCAGTACGCTCTCTGAGAGGCGGAACATGAATAGGAAAGATACTCAGCCGATAGAAGAGGTCCCGGCGAAAATTCCCTTTTTCAACTTCCTCATACAACGTCTTATTGGTAGCAGCAATAATCCGCACATCAACCTTCACACTGTGAGGGCTGCCAAGCCGTTCAAACTTCCCTTCCTGGAGCACCCGCAGCAGCTTGGCCTGCGTTTCAAGCGGCATCTCCGCAACCTCGTCAAGAAAAAGCGTCGACCTGTCTGCCAGTTCAAATCTCCCCACCTGCTTACTGACAGCACCGGTAAAAGCGCCTCGCTCACGCCCGAACAACTCGCTCTCCACCAGGGCTGCCGGTAAAGCCGCGCAGTTCACCGTGACCATCGGGTGCTTACTCCGATCACTGAGACGGTGAATGGTTTGAGCTATCAGTTCCTTTCCGGTACCGGTCTCGCCCTGGATAAGAACCGTACTTTGTGTTGGTGCAACAAGTTCAATTTTCGTCATAATCTGCCGCATGGCACGACTGGCGCCAAGGGGCGATTGGGTATTCAAAGCTTTCCCAGCTTCTGATTTCAGTAGCGCATTCTCTGCTTCCAATTTTTGGCGAAGGAACTCGATTTCCTGAAGATGTTCCTGCATCTTCTGCTCCATCACCTTCCGCGCGGTAATATCCTGGGTGACGCCCATGAGGCATGGCTGCGCCATACCTTCAGTCCGCTGCAGTTGCCCCTTCGACAACATCCAGCGCTCCTTGCCACTGGGCCCAATGATCCGGTATTCGATATACATTCTATTTTCCGGCCGCAACGACCGGGTGATTGCCTTACGAAGTTCAGCCCGATCATCCGGGTGAACCTTTTGTATAAAGCTTTCGTCGGTAAGAGGCTCATCTGGGCTTAGGTCATATAATTCCCGCGTTATGCTGCTGAGTTATAGTCAAATCTGGTGTTTGAAGAATCATTCTTAGATATTGACCACCCTGGTCAGCTCACCTTCTTTTACTGGTTCAACCCTCTCGCCATCCTTGAATCTCACCCCTCGAATGACCTCAGCAAGTAGCTTGAATCCCCTTAGCCGACGCCATTTCTTCTGGGCGCTCTGGCCGAGTTTGTAAACCATCGACAAGATAGTATGTCTTGCGACACATCCCCTTGTTTTTGCTGTCCGAAGTCGTACAGTGGCAAACGTTGACTCGATAGGGTTTGATGTACGAATATGTTGCCAATGGGCGGCAGGGAAATCATAAAACGCCAGCATTTCCTCTTTATCCTTTTCCAGACACTTCATT
>NZ_FRFE01000016.1 GCF_900143695.1 Desulfopila aestuarii DSM 18488 | reverse complement strand
CCGCCTCACCGTCTACCTTGACCAAGGCGTAGTCGGCCCAGACAATAATGCAGCTGAAAATGCCATCAGGCCGTTTGTGATAGGCCGCAAAAACTGGCTCTTTGCCGGTAATCCTGCCGGAGCGGCAGCTAGTGCCAGCCTCTACAGTCTCGTCGAATCAGCGAAAGCAAATGGCCTGGAACCGTACAGATATCTTCGTTTTATCTTCGAAAAACTTCCTTTCGCAGAATCGCAGAGCGATTACGAAGAGCTGCTACCGAACAGGCTCAAAGCCGCCGACCTCCTTTTGCCGCAATCAATAAGTGGGGTTTAATTAGCGGATACGTACCTGCTGTTTTCCACCGGGGTTATGTTGTGGTTGATTTATGGCCTTATGTTGGTGCTTTGGCCGGTGATTATTGCCAACGGCGTGACCCTGCTTCTTTCACTTGTCGTTATCTTTTTTAAAATACGTGAACAGGATTGCTCACTGGAAAGCTCTGACGCCTGTCAGTGAATAGGTGGGGTGGCGAACACTGATGTTGGAAATGGATTAATTGCGATATCCGCCCCCTTGAGAGAAGGAGGTCGAGAGTTTGATGCATCCACTCCGACAAGCATTTTTCTATCACGTCAATTGCTTGTGTAGTTGCTGGCGTCCTCCTTTTCCCGTTACCTGGTCTTCCTTTTGACGAATATTTGACGTTTCAGAATTTTTCGATTTTACTGCCCCTTTTACTGACGCAGGCTGGTGTTGAAGAAGATATTCAAACGCTACAGATCATTTTTGGGGAAACGAGTGTTATGGACCAGATTGACTCTTTGAGGGAACAGATAGCAAAAACTGAGGTGATATTGGCAGAGTCCCGGGAAAATTTTGAGAAGAATCCCGATAGCTACAGTGCACGACTTCTTCTTATGAGTACGGAAAACTACCTGGCTGACCTGCTGAAACAGATGGATAAATTGCAGACGAAAGGGTGAGCATGGCAGGTGTGGTTTTCGATAAACAGCTGGTGCGGATCTGTTTACCTGTGAAGGTGACTGTGCGAAGGCGGTAGTTCCCGTGTCGCTTCCCTTGAGATATACTATTAGCCGCTCGCCTCACAGGAAAGGTAATTGTGCATAACATCCTCAAGCGCATCAAAGCAGCCGTAATAGAAATGATCGGCATGGTCGATTACCTCAACTTTTGCGCCGGGGCTCCATGTCTGAAGAGAATTCCTGATCAAATGAACCGGAGCTATTTCATCTTCCTCGCCGGTAATAACAAGCTTTAGCTGCGACAGCGAGTGAACAGTCCTGAATGGCATGAAGGCAAGAGGGGGCGAGACGAAGATCATCCCGTTGACCTCGGCCGGTACTGCAGGTAAATGGGCGAGCACCCAGGAGCCGAAAGAATATCCGGCCAGCTGGATGGACGTTATCCCGCTTTCTTTGAGAAAACGGATCGCTGCGATGGTATCCTGTCCTTCATCGATCCCTCCTCCGTGGTTGCCTTCGCTCCTGCCGACTCCCCGAAAGTTGAATCGAAGTGTCGAAATGTTTTTTCTGTTGAAGCTGCGTACTAAGGCTTCAACAACAGGGTTGGACATGTCCCCGCCATAGAGAGGGTGAGGATGCGTAATGATTGCGCCTCTGGCGCCTCTGTGTTTCTGATAAAGGCCTTCCAGGGTGAGATTGCCGCTTGTAAAGGTGATATGTTCTTCCATAGTGTGCCGTTTTTTCTTCCCGTTTTTCTTGAGCATTCATCTGCTCTACTTGGGCAGACCCCTAAAAAATGCCAAAATCAATGCCAGCTGCGAGCGTCTGGCCCAGCTCCTCAAGGTCCGCCAGCTCCTGTTCTGTCGGGCTGCCGACAATCCTTCTGTGTTCCTGGACCTTCTTCCATTTGTAGCCAGCTGCTAACCGTTCTATCTGGGTAATGGCACCTCTCCCATCGTTTCCGGCACAGACAAAGATAACGAAAGGAAGTCCAGTCGTTACGTCTTTGGCGGCTTCGTATGTACGATCAAAGAAGTCCTTGATCAAGCCTGCCATGGTCCCGAAATATTCAGGGGTGCCGATGGCAATTCCGTTACAGCTTAAAAGATCTTCTATCTGTGCATCAGCCGCATGTTTATAAACAACAGCAATACTTGTCTCTCTTCTTGCTCCAGTGGCGAACCGATCGGCCATTCGCTTCATAGTGCCGCCTTGAGAGTGATAAATGATCAGCAGCTTTTTTTTGTTTTCGTCCATTTGCGCCTCTTGCGTGCAGTCAAACGACAGGAAAATGCTCCTTGTTTGGAGCAGAATATACTCTTCGAGGTAACGATAAAAATTTCCAGCGGAGGACCCGAAGGGAATTGTGACGGTCGCAATTGCTTAACGGATGAATAAAACGGTTTTTCCAAAACTTAGCAATGATTTGCTCTCAGGGTGTCTGCAGAGGGTTTGGATTCTGTTTGCTACTAGAGACATCACGAGAAGCAGAGCAATAGATCTCTGAGGACAGGCCGGGGCCCTTGGTCCGGTAGCCGCGATGGTTGTCTGAACATCTTCTCTGCTTGCAGTCCTCTTTGTCGGTCATATCATGTAGAAAGTGAAATGAACTCGATAATGGCAGTATTGTTTTTGCTCGTTGCCATGCAACGACTCACCAAGACGAGCAGAGTCTGGAGCTCTTTGGAGAGAGACGAGCCAATGGCAAAAGGAGGATAAACCATGCAGAATAATAATGAGGCGCAGTCGATATCAGAGAAATCCGCTGTTGTAAAAATGCTCTTCTTTCTCGTTCTCGCTCTAATTTCAGGACTGGCTGTCAGTATTCCCTTTTTTTATCCGTCGATGACCCTTTGGTACAAGGTCGGGACGGACAAAATCTTGCTCCAGGCAGGGCAGGTGGTCGGGCTGCTGGCATTGGTGCTCATTTGCCTGCAACTCCTTGCTGCCGTGAGGCCGCCGTATTGGGTGAAGCTCTTTGGCCTGTCCGCGGTGATGCGTTTTCACCGGATGAATGGCATTTTGATTTTTCTTCTGGCGCTTGGGCATATCCTTCTCGTTCTTGGCCCGGAGGGGTTTGCCAACCTGCCAATTGGCAAGAAATACTGGCCTGAAATGGTAGGGGCACTACTGTTTGGCGTTATCTCCTTTCTCGTTCTCTTCTCCTGGTTTCGAGAGCGGTTGGGGGTCAGTTATCCACGGTGGCGTAGTCTTCATAGGCCGTTTGGCTATGGGGCTTTGTTCCTGCTTTTTGTTCATGTTCGTTTTGTCAGCGACTCCTTTACTCACCTTGTGCCTCAGGTTGGTCTCTATCTGCTTTTCTTGGTCATTATCTCTATTCTTGTTGGTGTAAAGTATGGTTACTTTAACCTGAAGAGTTGAGAAAACATTGTAATTTTACCTGATACGAGGGGGTATTCTCTGCCTCCTTGTTCCCGAAAAGACCGGCGCGCCCGTGATGATTTTAGGTGCACGTCAAGCTAACTTGATTCGCATTTCATCCGTCTTACTGTAAACAGAATGCTGCATGCCACGATGTGGGGTGTGTGTGATGGTGAAGAGATGGCTTATTTGTGAAAAAATCGTGAAAAAATGTTGGGTTTGACAGGGGGGCGATGGCTTCATCCTGTCGAATCGGCAAGTGCCCATTTTGTAATGTATTTACTATGATTTTTCGATCCTGCAGGTGCAGGACAGGAGGAGATTATGAAGAAAAGGATATCGATGTCGTTGGCTGGTCTGCTGTTATTCTTTGTTTTGTCAGTTCCGGCCTATGCTGCCAATTGGGAAACTGATAACGCCCATTCCAACTTCTATTTCACCGTGGACCATATCTTTTCAAAGGTACGCGGCTTTTTCGCTGATTATACGGCTGATATAGTTTTCGACCAGGAAAACCCTGAGGCGGCGAAATTCGTCTTTGTCATTAAGACAGATTCCGTAGATACCAATATCGCCAAGCGCGACAAACATCTGCAGTCGCCTGACTTTTTTGATGCTGCAACCTTCCCTGAAATGAAATTCACATCAACTTCCGTAAAGGATCTTGGTAGTGGCCGGTTGGAGGTGATTGGGAGACTGGCAGTTAAGGGTGCTGAGCATGATATTGTTCTGCCACTTGTATTTGCCGGCATAAAGGATCATCCGGCGGCAAAAGGCAAGAAGGTGATTGGGTTTAACGGCACAGTCGTCCTGGACCGACTCAAGCTTGGGGTTGGTAGCGGTAAATTTTTTGACATGGGTGTTGTTGGAAAAGACGTCGAGGTGCTGGTTACGCTTGAGGCACTTGGTGATTAAGGCCGGATTGCAATCCGGGCTATCTTGAAAAAAACTCACTTGGTCAACTTCTTCATTGCATTCACAATTATATCTTCGAGTGTACCGGTTATATGTAAATGATATGATTGTGAATGTCCTTGCATTTTGAACAAAAACCCTCAATTTGCACGAGGCTCAATGGTAAAAAAATGCAATTTTATTCATTTCACGCTCTTTTCGTCAGCAACTTGTAAGAGGGTTATGATACACTCTCCTATATCAACAATTCTAACATAGGGGGGGAATATGTTGTCACAGGAACAGAAGGAAAATCTGAGAGCTGGGTGGCGCAATTGTCCGGCAGGTGAAAAGAAGGTGATCATGGCCGAATTCATCCGTGAATACGGGGACGATCCAGGCTGGGAAGCATGGCTTGTTTTTTTGCAGGATCGGCTTGAAATTCCAGGCTATGAAGAGTCCTTCGCGGTTTCATGAGGAGGAGTGCGTAGCGACCGGACATCTGCAGGACATGTGGTGCGCAGAACAACAAAAAAGCGTGATTGGCAAGATAGGGGGCCGGTCACGCTTTTTGTCGTTTTTCACATGTGTTGATTGTGCTTTCAGGTAAATTCGTTACCTGCGCTTTACCCCGACCCGCTGGCCGATAATACTTTTGACCTCATAGGAGTTGCTGCCGAATAATCTCGGATTCCAGGCGCATTTAAAACGAACCTGACTGCCCACTAACAGTTTAAGGGATTTCTGGGTCCCGAATGGCAAGTCGAAGCCCGCGCCTTCAGGTGATATGTCGTGTAGGGTGATTTCAGTTTCCCTTTGGTCGTTGGTGACCATGATCACTTTCCCGGCTTGAGGTTCTCTTGGCTTGGTCCGTCGATTCAGGATGCATTTGGTGGCCAGTTGGCATTTGTGGCAGGTGATAACTTTCTGACGTATATTGGGGAGAACAGCCATATTTCGTCTTGCTCTGCAGGCCGGGCAGCGAAACAATAACCTGTTTTGGATTACCTGGACCGTTGCTGTTCTTCCCATTACTCCCCCATCCTGTGCTTGGTGGTTGTGGTTTTCTTTTTTTTGTCCTCAGTGGGTTCTAAATCTTTCTGATTTTTCATAGTAACGAACTTTAGGAGTCGTGGCAAGGCGACGGCCATGCTTTTGGCCAAAGGCTGATGGAATTGATCATATGAGCAGCATGTTTGGGTTCATGCTTGGGCGTTTGGACAATTATGATGTTTCCTTATCGGCAACATATGTCGGTTAGCGATCAGGCAGCAATTTGATAGTAATTTGGAGTATATGTATGTAGTTGTATGAAATGGTGTATAAATATCTGGAATTGTTTCCAGGCGCCAAGTGATATGAGTTGACAGAAAGAGAACATCTATTAAAGTGAAATTTCAGGTCTCTCGGGTGGGGCTGGTAGCTGTTGTTTGCCTGGGTGATTACAATTTCTTTTCTTCCTGATCTGTTGTTGCACTAGAGGATGGTTATGCTCAAACCGGATGTAAAAATGGAGCTGGTTGCGATTGTCGGCAGTGATCGCTATGTCGATCAGCCGGAGGTGCTGACCTGCTATTCGTATGATTCCTTTGCCGAAGAGGCAATGCCGGAGGCGGTCATCTTCCCGCTTACCACTGAGGAGGTGGCAGAGGTGATGCGCATTGCCTCCCGTGAGAAAATTCCGGTGACGGCCCGGG
Source organism: Desulfopila aestuarii DSM 18488 (assembly GCF_900143695.1). Lineage (GTDB taxonomy): Bacteria > Desulfobacterota > Desulfobulbia > Desulfobulbales > Desulfocapsaceae > Desulfopila > Desulfopila aestuarii. The sequence continues at coordinate 137,336 of NZ_FRFE01000016.1, read as the reverse complement.
GCGCTGGAACCAGCGTCTGTGGCGGACCGGTGCCAGTGCAACACGGTATCGTGCTCTGCTTTTCCAAGATGAACAAAATCCTCTCGATTAACACCCGCGACCGGCATGCGGTTGTGCAGCCAGGTGTGGTCAATCTTGATTTGCAGAAGGCGCTCGCACCCCATGGCTTTTTCTTTCCGCCCGATCCAGGTTCCATGAATTTTTCGACCATCGGCGGCAATGTTTCCCACAATGCTGGCGGCCCGCGTTGTCTCAAATATGGGGTGACGGTGGATTATGTGCTGGGTATGCAGGTTGTCCTGGCCTCGGGTAAGGTGGTTCGTTTTGGCTCAAAAAATATTAAGGACGTGACCGGTTATAATTTCTCCGCCCTTTACTGTGGATCGGAAGGGACTCTGGGACTGGTGACCGAAATCATTCTGAGGGTGGTGCCCCGACCTGAAACCATGCAGACCCTTTTGGTCACCTTTGATTCACTCGATAATACTGCCAGAGCCGTTTCAGATATTATCGGTTCTGGAATTTTGCCGGCGGCAATGGAACTGATGGACAAGATGACCATCAATGCTATTGAGGATGCGGTAGGCATCGGACTTCCCCGCGAGGCTGAAGGGACTCTTCTGATCGAGGTTGATGGTACCACGGAGGCGTGCAGTCGTGAACGTCAGCAGATCGTTGCCAAGGTTCAGGAGCACGGGGCGGTGACCATTGAGGAGGCCTGTACCGAAGAGGACCGAAATCGACTCTGGACCGCACGACGGGCTGCGTACGGGGTCTTTGCCAAGATCTCTCCGAATATTGTGTCAGAAGATGTTACTGTTCCGGTAAGCAGGGTGCCGGAGATGATCCGAAAGATTGTCGAAATCACAGATAGATATGGCCTTAAGGCCGGAGTGCTGGCCCACGCCGGAGACGGCAATATGCACCCGCTTGTCTGCACTGATAGGGAAAACCATGAGGAGTGGCAGCGTGTGGAAAAAGCTTTTGCCGAGATTTTCCAGGCGGCGGCTGACATGGAAGGAACCCTTTCCGGTGAGCATGGTATTGGTCTCGCCAAGGCAGAGTACCTGCCCCTGGTAATGGATCAGGATACAAGAGACTTCATGGCACTGATAAAGCATGCAGTTGATCCCGATAACATCCTCAACCCAGGGAAATTTGTGTAATGAGTGGAACAGGAAATTGCGGAAAATGCGGGATCTGCCTGTCGGTTTGCCCGGTATACGCCGTTTTGAAAGAAGAACAGAACTCTCCGCGGGCGAGGGTTCAACTGATCAAAGCCTATAAAAATAAAAAGCTGCCCTCCTCGCCGCTGTTAAAGGAGTTGATTGCCAAATGCCTGATGTGCGGCAGCTGTGCCGCCAACTGTCCGTCGGGGGTCGATCATTATTCTCAATTTATGGAGATGCGCTCACAACTGATCGAAAAGCATGGTGATCGGCTGGAGATTCGAGGGCTGGTCTATCTTCTGGCAAAAGAGCAGCGGTTGCGGCTTGCCATGGGTGCGGCCCGAATGGGGCAGGCTGTGGTGCCTTCCGCCTTCCAGAAAAAATACCGGCTAGGAAATATACCGGTGAAAAACTATCCGAAGCTTAATAAAAAACCGTTTCGGGCAGAGGTACCAGAAGAGATTCCACCGATTTCTCAAGAGCGCGGCACCGTCCTGTATTTTACCGGTTGCGGCACCAACTATATCTTTGGTGAGACCGGCCATGCCGCGTTGAAAATACTTAGCCGGCTCGGGTATCGAGTGCTCATCCCACAAAAGCAGACCTGTTGCTCTATCCCGATGCTTTTTCATGGCGGGGTGGAAGAGGCGCGTGAAAATATTATCGCCAATATTGAGTGTCTCCAGCATGAGAATGCCTGCGCCGTTCTCGTCGATTGCCCAACCTGCGGATCCGCCTTACGGGACGAGTTTCCGGCGATGATGCGAAAATACGGTCTTGATGATGCCGTGGCCGAACAAATTGCTGCCAAAACACAAGATATGACGGCATTTATTGCCGATCATCTCGACCAGTTGACCTTCCGGCAGGAAGATGCGGAGCCGGCCAGGGTTGGCTATCATCTCCCCTGTCACCTGAAAAACGCTGCCGGCTCGTCGGAGGCAATATTGCGCCAGATCCCGACTATCGACTATGTGCAGTTGGCTAACAGCGGCGACTGCTGTGGTGGCGGTGGTACCTTCTTCTATGAATATCCCGAGTTGTCCGGGCAGATTGCCGCAGCAAAAATTGCGTCGATCAGAGAGTCCGGTGCACAAATATGGCTTACCGACTGCCCGGTCTGCCGTATCAACCTGGCTGGTCAACTGGCCGAAGAGGATGGCATAGCAATGATGCACCCGCTCAGTTTGCTTGCTGGTCTGCTGGATGAGCTGGATAAACAGGTACTGTAAAGGGTCAGCGCAATAAAAGTAGAGCGGTCTATGGATGAGAAAACCATTGCGAGCAACCTGAAAAAAACTCGCCTGAAATTGAAGATGACTTTGCAGGAGTTGGCGGATAGAACCGGCCTGACCAAAGGCTATCTCTCCAAGGTGGAGCGCTCTGAGAAGGCGCCGCCCTACTCGACACTTTCCAAGATTGTCGGGGCTATGGGGCTGGAGATCACCGATGTACTCAAGATCGAGCCGGGCCCGCTGCATGATCTGCCCATTGTTTTCGCCAAAAAAGAGGATGGGCAGATTATCCGGGAGAGCCGACAATATGTCGGTTACGACTATGAGGTGCTGGCCGCTGGTAAACCCGGCAAAAATATGGAGCCTTTCATCATCTATGCCCCTGACGAGTTCACATCACTTTTTGAACATGAGGGTGAGGAGTTCATCTATGTCCTGGAAGGACAGCTCGAATTAAAATATGGAGATCGGATATTACAACTGTCCGCGGGGGATCATGCCTATTTCGAGTCCCGCATCCCCCATGCCGGTAGAAGTATCGGGAAAAAACGGGCTAAGCTGCTGGTGACCATTTATTTTTATAAACGAAACCGTCAATAATGATGGTTTGTATTTTTTACGCTGTTTGTTCTATCTTCTTTGTATTGTGTCGAAAATTTATTCCTTTGCAGATGCGGGCAGTGTCCTGTGAAAGTTCACGACAAAAGAAATTATTACTTTCCACGAAAATATCACTTGTGTAACCGCAATGCATAGCCTATAGTCTCAGTCAAGATCATTCATAGGCAAATTCCTCTGATGTACGTTCATACGACCGTTACCTGAAAGTTTCCTGATGAGAGAAGAAACAAGGGGAACATGCTAGAAGTTTTTTGGGTACACGCGCCTTTGCACACCGCACACACACTACATTTTATTTTTGATACATTTCCTGATAGCGCTTCAGGGAAAAGTGATATTGTGGTTTTCCGTCTTTTCACATCGACAGCTGTCTAAGGACTGGAACCCATCATGGCGGATGCATTTTTCTATATTCAATTAAATCAGTTTACGTGCAGATCAATCTAATTCATTCTTCGGTCGCAACCTCCCGTGAGGTCGTCGCCTATTCTGATCAGCCCGTTATCATTGTGCCGTCCATTGGCATGTCATTATCTACAATTTCAGAGAACAAGATTGTTTTGCTTCCGGAAGATGCGCCTTGTATGCAAAGAGCGTGGAAAACCGTGCCGAACCTGACGTGTTCTTGGGAGCAAAAATGAGTTTTTCAAAATTTGAATTCGGCCCGCATATTGTTGAGGCCATCAACCGGTGCGGCTTTTCGCAACCGACACCAATTCAGGCGCAATCGATTGAACCAATCCTTGCTGGACGTGACCTGCTTGGTCTCGCCCAGACCGGGACCGGCAAGACTGCAGCCTTTATTCTGCCCACAGTACAGCAGCTGCTGGCGCGCCCGGCACGCCATGTCCGGATGCTGATCGTTGCCCCGACCCGGGAGCTGGCGGAGCAGATCCACGAATTCACCGTTTCTGTGACAGAAGGTTCTTCGCTGCGTTCCGTAGTTGTCTATGGTGGTGTCAGCAAGAACGTGCAGGCCGGAAAACTGAGAAAAGGCGTAGACATCGTGGTTGCCTGCCCTGGCAGGTTGCTGGATCTTGTCCAGGATAGAGCCGTTGATTTGAGCCGGGTGGAGCATTTAATCCTTGATGAAGCGGACCATATGTTCGATAAAGGATTTTTGCCGGATATCCGTCGCATCTTAAAGTTGTTGCCGGGGAAGAGGCAGTCTCTGCTCTTTTCAGCAACCATGCCGAAAGAAATTCGCCATCTGGCCGATGAGATCCTGAGTAACCCGGTAACCGTGCAGATTGACCGTATTACCCCGACAAGTACTGTCGAGCATGCATTGTATAAGGTTGAGCAGAAACAGAAGACCCAGCTGCTGGTTGAGCTCCTTGGCAATAAAGAGCTGAGCACTACTCTGGTCTTTACCAGAACTAAACATAAGGCGAAAAATCTGGCGACCCAGTTGGACAGCAAAGGGTACAAGGCAGTTGCGCTCCAGGGCAATATGTCCCAGAGCCGTCGGCAGCAGGCGCTGGATGGTTTTAAGGATGGCACCTACAATATTCTGGTGGCCACCGATATCGCCGCACGAGGCATTGATGTAACCGGCATCTCGCATGTTATCAATTATGACATCCCGGATACTGCCGAGGCGTACATCCATCGTACCGGACGGACCGGCAGGGCCGCCTGCACCGGCGAGGCATTTACCTTCGCCACCGGCGAGGAGAATAGAATTGTCCAAATGATTGAAAAATCTCTCGGGAGTGTGCTGGAGCGTCGAATGGTCGACTTGCCGGCAATGACGGAGCCTGTACGTGAGCGAGCCGGTTCGGGTGAGCGGCGGCAACAGCCCCGGGAATCAGCCGGCAAGCGGACAACGTCCCGCCCGGCTGCAAAGAGTCGGAGAAACCGGACAGCACCACAGGGTGTTTTTGGTTTAACCGCAAGAGGCAAGCAGGGTAACTGATCGCCTCAAAAACTTGCTGAACTGCCGTATGCGGCAGCAACAGCGATTTTTCGGCTCCATCCTGGAGCCACTTACAACCGTGCATAATAACGCACAATGAACAAGGAGTAGTAACATGGCAGAAGGTACAGTGAAGTGGTTTAATGATTCCAAAGGTTTCGGTTTCATCGAGCAGGACGGTGGCAAGGATGTTTTCGTACATCACTCTGCGATCCAGTCTGATGGCTTCAGATCCCTCCAGGAAGGTGAAAGAGTACGCTTTGATGTGGTTGACGGCGCCAAAGGCCCAGCTGCATCAAATGTAACAAAAATCAAGTAACACCTGAGTTTCGTCCTTGGGCGAAACTCGCGGATCTGTCTGGTGGCCGTCTACGGTTTGACCAACAGATCCCCTGGCTCTGTCGGGAACTGACCGCGAGTACTCCGCTGAATGTTCCCGGGCGGCCTCTTATGCTGCCCGATGTGTCGTGGGGTCTCCTGCGTCGCCGATGGGGAAAGGAAAGGTGGAATATCTTTTGGATATTCGGACCCCGCCGTAATGGCGGGGTTTTTTTTTGCCTTTTGACGGGGACCGTCATTATCGGACGTGAGTAGCTGAAAAGTGCTGTTTTTTCGTAAATTGTGGGATATGTTAACAGAATTATATTAACAATTCACCTATTCACAAAGATGAAGATGGCGCCATTCCTTCTTAATTCCAAGACGATATCCTTTGTTCTCGGCAAGCTTCGGCAGTCGGCCACCGACCTGTTGCCCATCGTGCTGGTCATCGCGTTTTTTCAGCTGGTGGTTATCCGCCAACCCTTGCCGCAACTGGGTGAAATGCTCTTTGGCGCTCTGCTGGTGCTTATAGGTCTGTCCATGTTTATCCAGGGGCTGGAGATGGCTCTCTTTCCTATCGGCGAGAATATGGCCTACGCCCTGTCCCGTAAGGGGAGTCTGTTCTGGCTGATGCTCTTCGCCTTTTCCCTCGGTTTCTCCACAACGGTTGCCGAACCGGCGCTGATTGCCATCGCCAAAGAGGCGGCGCAGATTGCTATGGAGGGCGGGTTGCTTGCAGATGATCCGAAGACGATGGCTTCCTATGCTTTTGGGTTACGGATGACCGTGGCTTTTTCGGTGGGTTTTGCGATTTTGCTTGGGGTTCTGCGCATCCTGTTGAACTGGCCGATCCATTATCTCATTATTGGCGGTTACATCCTGGTTATGCTGATCACTACTATTGCTCCTGCTGAAATTGTTGGTATTGCCTATGATGCAGGTGGCGTTACCACCTCGACAATTACCGTGCCGCTGGTCACCGCTCTGGGAGTGGGGCTGGCGACGGTTATCCGCGGGCGTAACCCGCTTTTGGATGGTTTCGGTCTCATTGCTTTTGCCTCACTGTTGCCAATGATGTTTGTCATGGGCTATGGTGTGGTTGTTTTCGGCATCTGAGAGAGGGCTCATGATACTTGTCATCGACTTTTTCAAAACCCTGCTGCTGACCAGTCGGGACCTTCTTCCCATTGTTCTGTTGTTTGGATTTTTTCAGCTGGTGGTTATCAGGCAGCCGGTACCGAATCTGGCTCGTATCCTGGTCGGCAGTCTCTATGTGCTGATCGGCTTAACACTCTTTCTCACCGGGCTTGAAGATGCGTTGTTTCCGCTTGGCAAAATTATGGCGGAGCAACTGACTCATCCGGATTTGCTTGGTAACGGTAGTGCGGTACTCGATCTTACTGACTGGAAGTCGTATGGCTGGATCTATCTTTTTGCAGCCACCATCGGCTTTGCTACCACTATTGCCGAGCCTTCTCTTATCGCGGTCGCGTTTAAGGCCCGGGAAGTGTCGGGTGGCGCCATTAGCGAATGGGGCCTCAGAATTACCGTGGCCATTGGCGTGGCCTTCGGCATCAGTCTTGGGGCTTTCCGGATCGTTACCGGTACCCCGTTGTATCTGTATATTATGGCTGGTTATATGATTGTCATTATCCAGACATTCTTTGCCCCGAAGACCTTGATCCCGCTGGCGTATGACTCGGGGGGGGTGACGACTTCAACAGTAACGGTGCCGATTGTGGCCGCCCTTGGACTTGGCCTCTCGGCAGCAGTGCCGGGGCGGAATCCTGCAATTGATGGCTTTGGCCTGATAGCTTTTGCCAGCCTTTTTCCAATCATAACGGTTCTCGCCTATGCCCAGTGTGCGCAATGGCTGAGTACTCGCGCCTTGATGAAACCCAGAAAGGAGAAGTAAGATGCGTTTCAAGATTATCCTTGCCTCGGTCAAACCGGTCTTGACCGATAAAATCGTTGATTCGGCTAAAGACTCCGGTGCTACCGGGGCCACTATTATCCCGGCGCGTGGCACTGGCATGCGCGAAGCGAAAACATTTTTCGGGCTCAGTCTAGAGGCACAGACTGATATCATAATGTTTCTGCTTGAGGAGCATCTGGTAGAGCCGGTGCTGGCAGCTATCGCAAGGGTGGGGGAGTTTTCCAAACCGGGGACCGGCATCGCTTTTGTCTTGCCGGTGGAGCAGGTGGTTGGCCTTGAATCACAGATGGAGCAGTTTAAGAAGGCGGCAGGGAATGAATAATAGGTGACGACACCTGTATTGTGATGACCGTTAAAAATAGTAAAGCCGGACATCCGTATTGGGATGTCCGGCTTTACTATTGGTTGAGCTGGGCAGCTAATTATCGGGTATAGAGTGCTTCTCCCAGTTGGAAAGCACTGTCGAGGCTTTGTGTGTCACCGGCGATAGCAGCATAGTCGGCCACGCCTTTCACACTTAAACTCCCAACTGTCTTGATGCCGAGAAACGACAGAATCTTAACGAGATCATCGCAGACTTTCTCAGCAAGATTCTCCGTGGGGTTGCCGCAACAGGCAACGATAACGGCCCGCTTTCCTGCGATGCGCGATGTGTAATCAGGCCGAAGAAACGCCCCCCAATGGTCCATAAAGATTTTCAGGTAGCTGGACGGGGCAAGCCACCAGACAGGGGTGGCAATAACAATTCCATCCGCCTTTTTGATCATCTCCAGCTTTTCCGTCACCTGGGGGAATTGCAGACATTCTCCGGCAGCCCGGCAGCGTCCACATGCGCAACAGACATAGTCCTGCAGTTCGACGAGATCCACTTTCTCGATGACATCATCGGGAGAACCAGTCGCCCTGATACCTTCCATAACTTTATTGGCCAGTAGATCGGTATTGCTTTGTAATCTGGGGCTGGCCATCAGTACAACGGTTCGTTTCATATTACTACTCTCCTTAAAGGACAATTGTCGGGAAATGTTGTTGGGCAAAGTCTACTATTTACAAGGTTTTGAATGATTCGTCAAAACATGAAGGGCTGGCAGACTTTTCCCCATCTGTTCTTTCGTATATCGAAATTATGGGCTACTATTACGTTGTAGTGCATTTCCTGGTGCCCGGGTTGTGGCTTTCGGGGATGACGTTGGGAGTACCGTACATAACTGGATGAGGACGAAAATGAATGATTTTCCAAAATGTGATTTGAAAGCTGGGGGCTGACCTCCCCGTGCTACGTCCGGCAGTCTGCCGGTGCAGGTAATGATAGAAACTCAGCCGCCTCGGGACCAACTGGCGGAGAATGGGTTCAGTACGGCGGAACTCAGCAATATTCGTGAGGCGATAAAAAATAAATATCAAGGGGTTGCAACCTCGGCGGAGGGGATGTTCCGATACCTTACCGGCAAGGCAGGTGCCCTGCAACTAGGGTATAATGAGTCGTTGATAGCTGATATACCCGAGGGGCTGGTGAAAAGCTTTTGCGGGGTCGGCAATCCCTTTACCATCAAGGACATTTTTCCTGGGAGCTGTCTGCTTGATATTGGTTGTGGTGCCGGTTTTGATTTGATAGTTGCGCGGCGTATTGTCGGGGATACGGGACGTGTTGCCGGTATCGATATGACGGTAGAAATGCTCAAGATGGCCGGCAGGAACTTGACTGAAATGGGCATCGACGATGTCGAGACACGCCTTGTCGAGTCCGAAGAGATTCCATATGGTGACAACACTTTTGATGTGGTGATCTCCAATGGTGTTATAAATCTTTCGCCGTTGAAGCTGGATTTGCTCAAGGAAATATTCCGGGTGCTGCGTCCTGGCGGCCGGCTGCAATTTGCCGATATTGTGCTGGATAAGGAATTGCCGCCAATGCTGGCCAATAGCGTCGAATCCTGGGTCCAGTGAATAGGTGGAGCGATCCCCGTGCGGGATCAGATTGCTTTGTTGGAAAAAGCCGGTTTTTCTGAAGTGCAGTTTGTCGGCACTACCGGAACAAAAACATCTGACTATACTGTTGGGGCACTTTTTTGTGCTCTCGCGGCCAAATAACAGTTTGCCGCAAAGTGCGGTGAAGTACGAACAATTTACAAAAATGCCTTTAGTATCATCCGGATGGGCGCCAGTTGCTGAATGCTGCTGGCGCCTCTTCTTTTTTCATGGTAATGGTGTTTTCCAGGCAATACGGATGACAGTTATTAGGTGATGAGCACACCTTTTTACGGGCATATGGACTATTATAAACTCAAACTTTCCCTGTTTTTTCTTTTCATCACGATCACCTTCGGGACCGTAGGTTATGTCGCGTTTGAAGGCATGACCCCTTTTGATGCCTTTTATATGGTGCTGATTACCATCAGTACGGTCGGTTTCGGTGAGATTAAACCACTCTCCGAGGTCGGCAGAGGGATTACGCTGGTTATCATCGTTTCCGGGATCAGCCTCCTGACCTACACGCTGAGTCAGGTTGCAACAATACTCGTGGAAGGGGAACTGCGGAAAATTCTTGGGAGAAGGAAATTGGAAAAGCAGATCGCTGCACTGAAAAACCATTACATTATCTGCGGCTACGGCCGGATTGGTCAGATTATTGTAAAGGAGTTGCGGGCCGCCAATATGCCGTTGGTGGTGGTTGAGCAGAGTCAGGTCGGAGTTGACCAGCTGGAATCGGACGGGGTCCTGTACCTTGTCATGGATGCGACCTCCGATGATGCACTGATTGCGGCGGGGCTGGATAAGGCCAAGGGGTTGGTTACCGCGGTCAGTTCCGATGCCGATAACGTTTTTATCGCTCTTTCCGCCAAAGGGCTGCGGCCGGATATCTTTATTCTTGCCCGTGCTTCCGATGCCAAAAACGAACGGAAATTGCTCCGTGCCGGTGCCTCCCGGGTCGTCTGCCCTTATGATATGGGCGGCAGGCGGATGGCGGAAATTCTCGAAAAACCGACGGTTGTCGATTTTCTCGATCAGACCATGATGCGCAGTGACCTCGGACTGCAGATGGAAGAAGCCGTTATTTCGGATGGGTCCGAGTTGACGGGGAAAACCGTGATGAGCAGTAACCTGAGGCAGGATTTCGGGGTGATTATCGTTGCCATCAAACGGAGAAACGGGGACATGGTGTTCAACCCCGGTCCGCAGGAAATCTTCAATGCCGGCGACGTCATTGTGGTGATCGGCAAGCGTGCAGAATTGCAGAGGATGACAGAGGCGATCAGCTGAACTTCGCGTAAGTGCATTCCGGGTAGGGGCAGGTGGGGAAATGCAAAAGCGGGAAATCGCGTTTGGCGATTTCCCGCTTTTGTCATCTAACAGGGAGTTGCTGCTCCTATAATGTAGTTAGTTATCCAGCCTTAATCTCGACCATCCGCGGTTTTGCTTTTTCCGACTTGGGTAGGTGCAGACGTAACACCCCATCCTGTAATTCCGCATTCACCTTGGCTACATCAATGGTCTGTGGTACCGAAAATACGCGTCGGTATTCAGCATCACCAAACTCCTGCCAAGTTATTGAACCGGTGGCTGAGAGTTTCCGTGTGCCGCTAATTTCCAGTCTGCCGTTATCGATATTGACGGTGATTTCCTCTTTTGGTACGCCGGGCATATCGGCATGGAGGAGAATCTCATTGTCATTTTCAAAGATATCGACGAGCGGCGTCAAAGTGGCAAGTTTGCTTGTTTGTTCAGGCATACGCTCTTCTCGGGCAACTATTTCAGATTTCTCGCTCATGGTTATACCTCCTGTATCTCGAAAGGGGACGGGTATCTCCTGGTATCTCTCTTATGAGATGGTGATTTGTCGTGGCTTGGCTGCTTCAATTTTGGGTATTTCCAGGATCAGCATGCCATTTTTCAGTGCTGCTTCCGCCCGTTCCGCATCCACTTCAACCGGCAGGGTAAAGCTGCGGGTAAAGGTTGTGGTCGTCCTCTCAATTCGATGCGCTTTGTACCCTTCGGGGGTCTCAACTTTTCGACTTCCGCTCAGTTCCAGGTAGTTGCCCTGAATCCTGATGTTCAGGTCTCCTTTGGCGATGCCTGGGACCTCAGCGATTATTTTCAGTTTGTCGCCGGAGTCATACAAGTTGGTTTTTGGCCCTGTCTCGACCTGAAAGGTGTAATCACCATACGATCGGTCGAAATCATTGAGTAATCTGCCCATTCTGGAGCGGAGCAGATCCATGGCACCAAACATCCGATCAAAATCATTTCCTCTTGTCCACATAGCCGTTCCTCCTTCACGTTGTGCTGTGTGTTTTGCCGACAGGATGCGCCTGCTGTCGGTGATAGAAAAACAGTGCTGCATTGTGGTTATGTTACTGTAAATGTGTTATTGTTTCGCTCCGTTCTTGTGTGTCTCAGAAGGTAAATCGACACCATGTGTCTGTCAATATGGTGAGGAAATAAAAAATCACCATACTAACAGTTACCAATAAAAATATATTGCAAAAGTAATTGAATCGATGCTTTTGATACAATTCCAAAACGATACGGTGTAGTGTGAGGTGATCAACGATCAATGATCAGAGGGAATGTGAACCTTAAGCATGTGTGCAACATATTTCTATGTGAATACGAATGGCTGAGCTGAAAACAGAAGAGGGAAAGAAGGGAGATCGGCAACTCGGACGAACCGGAGAACGATCCTATGGCATGTTACTGTTTTCTATTATCATCAGGGCTGCTCACCAGGTCGGAGCGGCAATATTCCTGGCAGTATACCTGTTGCATTGGGAAGGTGGAAACTCAAGATTGTACACGTGGTTGGTGATGGGCAGCGGTCTTATCCTCGTGGTGACCGAGTGGCTGAGGCATCGTCAGCTGTACAGGGAGATTTCCGGAATGGTGACGATGGGAAAATGTGTAATGCTGGGGGGGATCATCCACGGACTGTTCCCACAGGAACCGTTTGTCCTCATCGTTTTCGTTGCGGCATCTTTGGGAGCACATGCTCCCAAGAATATCCGGCATAGATTACTTTGGTAACTGTTAAACTCGGTAAGGTCAACGCCGCGGCCAATAGTTATTGCTATGCTGGTGTATCCAGAACTTCCCGTACCGCCCCGGCCAACTGGCTTATGGACAGCGGCTTATAGAGAAATTTGCGGATACCCATCTGAGTCGCCTGTTCGGGACTGGCGGTTTCACTGTAACCAGTATAGAGAATGATCGGCAGATCAGGCCGGATAGCCAGCATTTCCCTGGCGGTTTCCACACCGGTAAGCTCCGGCATGGTCTGATCGGTGAGCAGCAGATCGACGCTGGCGGAGGCGCCACGGAACGCTTGCAGCGCTTCTAAGCTGCTTGTGTAGCCGCTCACATTATAACCAAGTTTTATCAACATTTCCCTGACCATGTGCACCAGCGATTCTTCGTCATCGATCAACATAATTCGTTCATTACCTGTGGGGTAGAGCTCGCAGCTCACCTGCTGTTCAATCTGTTCGTCCTCTTCCCCACAGGGAAGATAGATGTTGAATCTGGTTCCCTGTTCAGGTGTGCTCACCAGCTCGATGATTCCGCCATGATCCTTGATGATCCCGTGGACCACCGCCAGCCCCATGCCCGATCCTTCGCCAGGCCCTTTGGTGGTGAAAAATGGATCGAAGATCTTTTCCTGTAGCTCATAGGGAATTCCGGGACCGTTGTCTTCGACAAACAGCAGCAGGTGTGGTTTGCTCCTGACCGGATCGCTGTTTTCCTGAAGCGGGCCATCACTCACTCCAACTGTAATAGTTCCACCGGTGGCCTTTAATGCATGATAACTGTTGGTGCACAGATTCATGAGGACCTGGTGAATACGTGACCCGTCACCGTATATTGGCCGAAGTCCCTTGGCCAGTTCGGCACGGATAGATATGGTGGTTGGAATTGAGGAGCGTAGTAGATCAAGGACCTCTTTGGTTATCGCCGTGAGACTGACCAAAGCTTTACTGCTTTCCTGGCGTCTGCTGAACGCGAGGATCTGATGCACCATTTCCTTGGCTCTTCGGGCTGCGTTGAGGATGTTGGTGAGGTGGGATCGGGTGACCGGGGTTAAGTCGTTGCCGACTAGGCTCAATTCACTGTAGCCGATGATGGGCGAGAGGATGTTGTTGAAGTCGTGGGCAATGCCGCCGGCGAGAGTGCCAACCGTCTCCATCTTTTGTGCAAGCATGAGCTGGCGCTCCAACTCTTTCCGTTGTCTCTCGATGTGATAACGTTCCGTGAGGTCAAAAACAGAAACGAAAACCCTGGCCCAGCTCCTTTCATAGCCGACCGGCAGTGCCGAGTTGATAAGAGCCGGGAAAACCCTGCCACCGAGGGTGACATTCTCGACCTCGATGGCGAAAGGCGTTCCTTTGGCTATGGCTGCCAGTTCGCTCTTCATCAGATGCTCGCTGCTGGGAGGGATAATCTTGTTCAGAGATCCGAGCAGATCTTCTTCTGATTCAGCCTCGTAGAGCGTGAGAGTGGCCTGGTTGACATGAAGGATGGTGACCATCTGCAGGCATTTCTGGATCTGCTCTGGATTGTCCTCAAAATAAGCGTGGAAATCGGTGACTCCGCTTTCGCTGAGATTATCGAGATACCCTTTCAGGACCGAGAGATCCTCTTCCCAGAGGGAGACGGGGTTCTGCTCAAAAAGAGCGCGGTAGCGCTGCTCACTTTCGCGCAAGGCCTGTTCGGCAGCGTTGCGCTCTTTTTCGCGCTGGACGAGTTGTCCGGTCATGGCCGTAAAAGAGTTGGCGAGAAGGCGGAACTCACCGGTCAGTTGGGTCTCGGGGCCATCTGTTTCCAGTTTGCCAGCGCTGATTTTCCGGGTCTGTTCAACCAGCAGCCGAATAGGGGTGATGAGGAGGCGGCTGCCATAGTACCAGGCAAAACCGGCCATGAGGATCAGGAGCGCCGACAGCGCGAAAAAATGTATTGCCTGCTTGGTGTTGCTTTCAGAAAAAAGGGTATTTTGCGGAATACCAACGACCAGCGAAATGGCGTTTGGTTCATTTTCGAGGGTGATGTTGCGCCGCCAATAGAAGTATTCACCGTGTCTCAGGCGGGTGATGATGCTATTGTCAGCGCTTTCATCAAAAGGGGGCAGAAATTGAACGGAAGCAATATTTTTTCCAGAAGGCTCAGAACCTAGCCCTGCGGTGTACAAAATGGTGCCGTTTCGGTCAGTGATGAGAATCTGCGAGCTTTGTGGAAGAGGGGAGTCCTGGAAAAAGCGGTCATAGTTTGAAAGGTCAAGGGCGGCGCCAAGGATAGCATGCAGACTACCATCCTTGTTGAAGACCGGGTAGGCAAAAGGCAGCGAGGCCTTGCCTGAACTCCTGCTGATGATGAAATTGCCAACAACAAACTGCCGGGTTGAGAGTGCACGCTGGTACCATTGCCGATCCTTCACATTGAGTGGTTTGGGCAGTGGCAGGGAGCAGCAATTGATAATTCCATCGAGGTTTGCCACAACCATTGTCGAGTATTCGGGATAGCTGCCGTGCATTGCGGCAAGGGTAGCACTACAATTACTGTCGGTACCATTTGCCACGTCGGGCATCCGCGAAAGGACCGCGAGCAGATTCCGGGTCTTTTCCACCAGAAGCTGTTGGCGGTCGCTAAAGATGCGCATGCTGCTATCCACCTGCAGTTCCGCGTAGTTCAACGCCTGTTGCCGTTGTGCATACCCTGCGTACCACAGATGCACCAGCACCGGCAGCATGATGATGCTGAAAAGAAAGAGTAGTTGCCTGCGGATGCTTGAGGTGAAGATGGTCATGGAGCCTTGTCGCTGAGCATGTTATGTACCGCTGGAATCGTTACAATGTCGTTATATCGCAACACGTCCAGGTTGGATACACACAGGTTGCAAGGTTTCATCTCAGTTTTTTCTCTTCTCTTTTGGCGCGGGATTTTTCCATTCGTTCAAGGAGCAGCGCATTTTTTTTGGCAATGTCCTCCCGCCCTTTGTACCAGGCCGGAATGTCATCATAATGGGGAATGCCATCGTCAATCATGTAGCGAGAGTCAGGGTTTTTGGGAAATCCCATGGGCACGCCTCCGGCACAGATGATAAAGAGGCCCTCTTCGTTTGCCTTAAGGGCTCGGCGTGCGGTGGGAGAGACTCGAACCAGATCGCCTGGCTCCAATGTGATCTGCTGATCATTGACGGCGATGATGCCACGGCCTTCGATGACGATGTACACTTCCTCCTGTTGTCTATGGCTGTGGGTAAAAGTATATCCCTCGTTGGCAGGGATGTGAATCAGACCGAGTGCCACCCCTTCCAGATCGAGCTGCTTCCGGGGGCTGGTCAGCCAGGGGAGGCTGGCAAAATCAAAGTGCGCTTTGGTGAAATCACTGCTCATATGGTCGCTCCTGTTAACGTTGAGCGTGGATGAATCTGAAATCACTATAAACTATGGTAGCGTAGACATCTCCCGTTGAAAAGACTATTTTTTCCGGGAAGAGAAAGCCAGCCGGCCTTGAGTTCGGTAGCCGAAGAGAACTATACTGAGGGAAGGTGAAGCCTTGTCGTGATCTGGAGGCATCTGCATTGAAAGGAAAGGTATGACAAAAAAACATTGTATACGAGCAGGATGGCTGATTGACGGGAGCGGTGGAGCGATACAGAAAGATGTGCTGTTGACCGTGTCTGGCGGCAAAATTGTTGCGATTGAGCCTTATTCACCGTCAGCGGTAACAGCTGCCGATAGCTTGACGGATTTCTCCTATGGCACGCTTTTGCCGCCTCTCATAGATTGCCATGTGCACCTGGCCATGAGCGGCACCATGAACCGGACGACGCGTGAACAGCAACTGGTGGCCGGTTGCGCAGAACTTATGCCGGTGATTGAGCAGAACCTTACCCTTCTGGCCGGTCATGGTGTTCTTGCGGTTCGTGATGGCGGTGATCGGGAAAACTGTGTGCTCAAATATATTGATCGGGGTATCGCTGCAAACCAGCAACCAGTGCATATTCAGACGCCGGGCCGGGCCTGGCATCGTCAGGGGCGCTATGGAACACTGATCGGATCAGGCATCGCGGAAGAGGAATCGTTGGTGGATGTCTGTAGCGCGAACCCTATCTCGTCGGGCTATATAAAACTGGTTAACTCAGGGTTGAACAGTTTGAAAAATTTTGGCAGGGAAACTCCGCCGCAGTTTGCTAAAGATGAAATCCGTCAACTGGTGGAGATGGCAGAACGGCAGGGAAAAAAGGTAATGGTGCACGCCAACGGACAACAACCGGTGCGCGAGGCCGTTGAGGCGGGCTGTCATTCCGTTGAGCATGGCTTTTTCATGGGGAGGGACAATCTGGAAAGGATGGCTGAGCACGGCTGTGTCTGGGTGCCCACCACCTGTACCATGAAGGCCTACGCGGAGATTCTTGAATATGAAGGGGATATGGCCTCTTCCGAGGTGGCAAGGAAAAATCTTGAGCACCAACTTGGCCAACTGCGGATTGCCCGGCAGCTTGGGGTGAAGGTGGCACTTGGCACTGATGCGGGCAGTCCCGGGGTGTTGCATGGCGAGTCGGCCTTTGAAGAGATGAAGCTTTTGGCAAAGGCCGGATATGCACTCCCCGAAATTGTCCACTGTGCAACCCTGGCCGGGGCCAGATTGCTGGAATTACCGAATATGGGGCTGCTGGCACCGGGGCGTATGGCCGATTTCCTGGTAGCTCGCGGGGCACCGGCCCAGCTACCGCGTAAGCTTTCTTATCTTGAAACTATTTATCTTGGTGGCGAACCTGCACAGTTTTATCGGAAAAATCCGGTGAAACATGTGCAAAAGAGGTATTGACCTGCGGATTGGATTCATATATTGTGCACAATAGTGCAGGCTCCATAAATAACGTCAAGATGGCGAGATGAGTCGTTCGGTTTTTCTCGTGTTATTGGCTGAGAAACAGTGAGTCTTTCCATACAGCTTGATGAACTTCATGCGGAAAAAAAGAGAAGGGGCAACAAATGTTTACAATGTTGAGAATTAACACCGCCACAGGTGCTACCGTTAAAGAGCAGGCCAATACTCGAGAATTTCTTCTGGGGGCGCGTACGCTCTCATCGCGGCTGGTCAGTCGAGAGGTTGTTCCCGCTTGTGATCCGTTTGGTCGCCAGAATAAACTGTTTTTTACCAACGGAGTCTTGAGTGGAACCACGGTGTCGAGTTCGAACCGTTTGAGCATCGGTGGCAAGAGTCCGCTTACCGGTGGCATCAAGGAGAGTAACGCCGGCGGCATTGTCGGCACCAGGATGGCGGAGCAAGGACTGCGCTGCATTGCCCTTGAAGATGCTCCAGGTCGTGATGCCGGCTGGAAAATCATTGTTGTCGGTAAGGAAGGTGTAACCTTTCATGATGGCGAATTCCTGGCCGGCAAGGGCGTCTATGAAAAATCTGAGCTGCTTGTCGAACGTTTTGGTGCAAAGGCGGGTTGTGTTACCATCGGTCCTGCCGGAGAGAAGCTACTGCTGGCATCGGGGCTTGCCTGCTCAGATCCCCATGGTGTCTGCTCCCGTTATGCCGGGCGCGGCGGGCTGGGTGCGGTTATGGCCAGCAAGAAGGTTATCGCCCTGGTGGTGCTGGCGGATGGTGATGTGAAACCGGAATTCGTCGACTCTGAAGTGTTCAAGACCGGTTCCCGTCGGATCGTTAAGCTGCTGCAGGAAAATCCTGTTTCCTCGCTCTTTACGAAATACGGCACTGCCGCCATGGTCGATATCTGCCAGGCTGTAAACGTTTTGCCCACCCGGAACTTCACCCACGGCTGGATGGAAGGTGCCGAGAGAATCAATGCCCAGACCATGTATGATACCATCAAGGAGCGCGGTGGCGAAGGCAGAACCCAGCACGCCTGTCAGCATCCCTGTGCCATCCAGTGTTCTAACGTTTATCCGGATAAGGACGGTGCCCTGCTCTGTTCTCCGATCGAATATGAGACCATGGCGCTTATGGGTTCCAACCTTTGCCTGAAGAACCTTGATACCATTGCAACCATGAACCGGATTGCCAATGATGCCGGGGTCGACACTCTAGATTGCGGTGCAGCCATCGGCGTAGCCATGGAGGCGGGTCTTGCAGAGTTCGGCGATGATCAGGCCGCGATTGGATTTATGGAAGAGATCAGGAACCTTACACCGCTTGGTCGTATTCTTGGTTCCGGATGCAAGACTGCCGCCAAAGTGCTGGGAGTGCGTCATGCTCCGCATATCCTGGGGCAGGCCCTTCCGGCCTACGAGCCACGCGGCACCAAGGGCATGGCCATGACCTATCTTTCATCGCCCATGGGTGCTGATCACACCTTCGGTTTCACCTTGCGGGACGAGGAGGTGCCCACCACCAAAGAGGGAAAAGTGAACCTGTCGAAGAAGTTCCAGGTTATAGGCTCCCGCATGGATGCCATGGGCATGTGCAATTTCGTCCGTTACTCGGTACGTAACGATATGACTCCGCTGCTGGACCTGATCAAAATTCTCCATGATGTGGAAATCAGCGACGTGGAGTTTGACGACATCGTCAAAGAAACCCTGAGATTGGAACACCAGTTCAATCGGGACGCCGGCATAACCGCACTTGATCATCGCTTTGCCGAAACATTCTATGAAGAGGCACAACCGGAAACAGGCGAGAAAATCGATATTACCGATGAGGAGGTCGCCGAGGCAAGGCGATGGTGAAAGTGAGCTTCAGGTTGAGCGGGACCTCAGCGGTCCCGCTCAGTGTCGATGTTCCCCGGCGTCTTGATGAGGTCGTGCACCAGTGCGCCATCCAGGCGGGAGTTGAGCTCGGCGGTTATATCGCAGTCAGGAAAGGACGGGTGGTTACTGGTGAAACAATGGTGAGCGGGGAAGATGAAATTGATGTCTTCCCCGCCATTTCCGGAGGGTAACAAAGGCTCTATTTCACCGAAACTACCGGGCAATGAGCTTTTAAAATAACGAACTGGGCGGTTGAACCAAATAAGAGTTTGCCCACCTTGGAGCGGCTTTTCACTCCGATGATGATCTCATCTACATTCTGCTCTTTGGCGAATTCCACTATATCCTCGCCGGCAGTCATATTTCTGACCAGCAGGTGGGTTTCGCACTGAATTTGCATTTTTTTGAAAAAATCCTGTACTTCCTTAAGGTTGTCTTCGGCCTCGATGACTTTTTCCCGAGTGGTTTTATCTCCACCTACCATGGAAGTGGCAATAATGACCTCGCCCTGGAATGCTTTGGCGTGTTGGGCTGCAAGCTGCAGCAGATCCTGACCGATATTTTTCCCACTGTAACCTACAAGTATTTTCATCTGGTCACGTCTCCTTTCTTGTCGCGAATTAATACTGTTGTTGGTAACGCATTATGACGAAAGTGTAACTTTTGTAAAGAGCTATTTTGTCGATCTTGAAAGGAAAAAACGAAAGATCGGTATCTTCTGCCGGACTCTCGACATTGGCGTGACGATCGCCTTGCTTTTCCAGTACTGCTTGTTATGGTTTTCAGAGATATTCGATCGTCGATGGCGTTGTAATAATCACTCCGCCTGCTTTGTTACTGCAAATATTGAACATTTGCGATCTACATTCAGTGCATTGAAACAATGGAAATTTGCCGCGTCTTCTCTATGCAATTTTTTACTGAGCCTATTTCAAATACGAGGTTTTTACGAGACTGTCACCTATGAATGCATCAACTGAGAGAAGTTCTCTGCTCTGCCCCAACTGCAGGAGACTGGTAAGCCGCGCCGCTGCAGCCTGCCCTCATTGCGGGCTTTCCCGGCCGGGTTCACCATGGAAGAATGGCAGTATTGCCAGATTGTTCGGTGACGGAAACGACATCATTCGGCTCATTATTACCTGTAATGTTGTCATGTTCGTTCTTTCCATCTTCATAGATCCGCGTTTTGCGGCCTATGGCGGCAGTCCCTTTCATCTGCTTTCGCCCAGCAACAGCAGTCTTTTGGTGCTGGGTTCTACCGGTACCATCCCGATTTTTCAACTCCACGCCTGGTGGTCGCTTGTTTCGGCCAGCTACCTGCATGGTAGCCTATTGCATATCGTATTCAACATGATCGCCCTCTACCAGTTAGGGCCGTTGCTTATAAAGGAATTCGGCAGCAGCAGGATGTTTACCATCTATACGCTCAGCGGAATCGGCGGTTTTGTTCTTTCCGCGCTTATGGGGGTACGTTTTACTATTGGTGCTTCGGCGGCAGTCTGTGGCCTTATTGGTGCCGCCCTGTACTATGGCAAGAGTCGGGGCGGTGTCTATGGCAACGCGGTGTATAGCCAGATCAGTGGTTGGGCGCTCAGTATCTTTGTCTTCGGCTTTTTCGTGCCCGGTATCAACAACTGGGGCCATGGCGGCGGCATGGCGGCCGGTGCGCTGGTGGCAATGCTGCTTGGGTATCGGGAACGGAAATCCGACCGTTTCAGCCACACGTTCATGGCTATTCTATGCCTGGTGGCTACTGGACTGGTGCTGGCCTGGTCGATTTTCAACGGGACGCTCTTTTTCTTTCTTTGAACTGATTTGCATCTTTATCGTGTGGTGTGACAGGACTGGACGAAGCATGACATAACGTTGTCCGCTGGCCGGGAGCGTTCCCGGTAGAATCGAAATGCGGGGTAGCCATGCACTTTCAACCATTTTCACCCAAAACCATCGTCGAACCTTTTCGTATCCGCTCCGTCGAGCCCGTGGGCTTCACTACCCCGGAAGAGCGGAAAGAGCTGCTGGCCCAGGCGGGCTATAACCCCTTTCTGCTGCGGGCCAAAGATATCCTTATTGACCTGTTGACCGACAGCGGCACCGGGGCCATGTCCTCGCAGCAATGGGCAGGGATGATGGCCAGTGACGAGTCCTATGCCGGGGCGAGATCTTTTTACCGGTTTGAGGAAGCGGTGAAAGATATCACCGGCTACGCTCATGTTATGCCGACCCATCAGGGAGGCGGGGCGGAGCATATTCTCTTTCATGCCATTGCCAGTGCCGGTAAGATCATCCCCAATAATAATCACTTTGACACAACCCGTGCCCATGTTGAACATTGCGGGGCTGAGGCGCGGGATCTGGTGATTGACGAGGGGGCGGATCTGGCGCTGATCCATCCCTTCAAGGGCAACATGAATGTGGAGAAACTGGCCGCACTTATCGAGAAAGAGGGCGTTGCCCGGATTCCCCTCATCATGATGACGGTCACCAATAATTCCGGAGGCGGCCAACCGGTGAGCATGGAAAATGTTCGGAAGGTGAGTGCACTGGCCAAAGCGCATGGTATCCCGTTCTTTCTTGACGCCTGCCGCTTCGCTGAAAACTGCTGGTTTATCAAAACCAGGGAAGCTGGGTATGCCAATGTGCCGCTCATCGACATTGCCCGTGAGCTGTTCGGCTATGCCGACGGTTGCACAATGAGCGCCAAAAAGGACGGCATGGCCAATATCGGCGGTTTTCTGGCCATGAACGATTCGAAGCTGGCTGAACAGTGCCGCAGTTTTGAAATTTTAATGGAGGGGTTTCCGACGTATGGAGGGATGGCCGGCTACGATATGGAGGCTATTGCCATCGGCCTCTATGAAGCGATGGATGAGCGTTATCTCGCCTATAGAATCCGTTCCATTGAGTATCTGGGCGAAAAATTACAGGATGCAGGTATTCCTATCATCCGGCCCACTGGAGGTCATGCCATCTATCTCGATGCCCGGCGTATGCTGTCGCACCTTTCATGGCAGGAGTATCCGGCTTGGAGCCTTAATAATGGCCTGTATCTGCTTGGCGGGGTGCGGGGGGTGGAGATCGGCTCAGTGATGTTCGGGCTGCAGCCCGATGGCTCAGAAAAGGAGGCTGCCCACGAGTTGGTGCGGCTGGCCTTTCCTCGCCGGGTCTACACTCAAAGTCATGTGGATTACCTGGCGGAGGTGATTGTTGAGCTTGATCGCCAGAAAGATAAGCTCCCGGGCTATCGTATTGTCCGGCAGGCTCAGGTGCTCCGTCATTTCACTGTCCTGATGGAGCCGGTTGTTGGTGGCTAAACGATCTGAGAATACTCATGGAAGTGGCTGCAATTGCCTCCGCAATAAACAGAAGCAGGAGTCTAAACGGGGGCTGGCGTCAATCGCTTAGAAAGCAATATCTTATTTCCTGATCTATCGCCATTCCCCCTTAAGGGTATAAACTCGGGTCTTTGCCGTTACCAGGCCGAAATTATGAAATGCAAAAAAGATATTCCCCTGACAAAGATGGCTCCTTCCAGTTTAAGACTGAAGGAGCCATTTGGGTTGAGACTTGCTTCTGTTTTTCCTGAAATCTTCTGATCTGGTTTCAGGTTATGTAGTTGTTCAATCCTTGACAGTTACGGAGACCTTTTCTTTTTTGTTATCAAAATATTTCTTTGTCTCTGAAACAACAACCGGGGTCAGGAACAGGAGGCCGATAAGGTTCGGAATAGCCATCAATCCGTTGAGGGTATCGGAAATATTCCAGACAAGGCTCAGTTTGGCTACAGCTCCAACACCAACAAAAATGACAAATGCGATCCTGTACGGCAGAACTGACTTGACGCCAAAGATATACTCAATGGACTTTTCACCATAATAACACCAACCGAGAATGGTCGAATAGGCGAAGAGGATTATACCAATGGTCACAACATGAGCACCACCAGGCATGCCGGCAGCAAAAGCCATCGTTGTCAATTGAGCACCAGTTTCACCATTTGACCAGGCACCTGTAATAATGAGAACAAGGCCAGTCATGGTACAAACGATAATGGTATCGATAAATGTCTGCGTCATGGACACAAGGGCTTGACTGATCGGGCTCTTGGTTTGTGCTGCCGCTGCAGCGATAGGAGCACTACCGAGACCTGATTCATTGGAGAACACACCACGAGCAACGCCCATCCGAATCGCCAGCATTATTGAGGCACCGGCAAAACCGCCGACTGCCGCGGTAGGATTGAATGCCTGCTTGACGATGAACACCAGAGCCGCAGGAACTGCTGAGATATGGGTAAGAATAATATACGATGCACCGGCCATATAGAAAACAATCATGATTGGTACAAGAACGCCGGTGACCTTACCAATTTTCTTAATACCGCCGAGAACAACGGCGGCGGTGCAAACCATCAGGATGACGCCCGTTACCAGTTGCGGTACATGGTAGGTTGCCTCCACTGCGTCAGCAACTGAGTTGGACTGAACCATGTTGCCAATACCAAAGGCGGCAACAGATGCAAAAACTGCGAAAACGGTTCCAAGCCAGGGCAGATTTAACCCTTTCGAGATGTAATACATCGGTCCACCGCTCATTTCGCCGTTTTCATCTACAACACGATATTTTACAGCAAGTACTGCTTCGGCATATTTGGTAGCCATCCCAACAAGACCGGTTACCCACATCCAGAACAGAGCTCCGGGGCCACCTACAGCAATGGCAGTGGCAACACCGGCTATATTACCGGTGCCAACCGTTGCTGAAAGTGCGGTCATGAGAGCTTGAAAATGTGTGATATCACCAGGTTCGTCGGTATCTTCCTTGCGTTTAATCAGTGCAAGATACAGGGCATGTCCAAGCTTACTAAACTGCAGTCCACGAAGTGCAAAGGTCAACCAGAAGCCAGTTCCAACAAGTAAAATCAACATCGGTGGTCCCCAGGCAAAGGCACCTATTTTTCCGACTATGGCATCTAGAGTACTTATTAATTCCATTCTTTCTCTCCCTATGTATTTCTGTTTGACATTTACTTCTCTGAAATCTTAAGAAAAGTTTGCATTCGGCTGCTTACTTGCGACTGCCTCTGCATCTACTGCCATTTTTTTTATAAGTCGCTCGTCCCTGTATTGAAAAGCTTGGGGCTATACAACTGACCGGCAGTGCTTCAGGGGTGTACAAACAGGCTCGAAAACTATTGTAATTTCATGTTATCCAGCCTGATTGTTCGCAGGTGAGCGCAGACTCCGGGTAATGCACTGCTCAACAGTTACAGCACCTCCTCAACCGGGGTATAGTCCAGCCCAAAGGCATCGGCCACCCCCTTGTAGGTGACCTTCCCGTAGACAATATTGAGACCGGTTTTTATACCATGGTTCTCCAATGCAGATTTCTTCCAGCCCTTATTGGCTATCTCCACGGCATACGGCAGGGTTGCATTTGTCAGGGCCATGGTTGAGGTAACAGGAACAGCACCCGGCATATTGGCAACGCAATAATGAATAACTCCATCGACTTCATACACAGGCTCTGCATGGGTTGTGGCTTTTGAAGTTTCAAAGCAGCCACCCTGGTCGATGGCTACATCAACAATGACAGCACCCCGCTTCATGGACTTCAACATCTCTCGTGTAACGAGTTTCGGGGCCTTGGTCCCTGCCACAAGAATTGCGCCGATCACAACATCGGCCTCTACAACCAGCTCGCGCAGGAGCGTGGGGCTACTCATCATAGGAAAGCAATTTTTCGGCATTATCTCAGAAAGGTATCGAAGGCGGTCTAGATTCATATCGAGCAGATACACCTTGGCGCCAAGCCCGCAGGCCATTTGTGCCGCGTTTGTACCAACCACACCGCCGCCGATAACAACAACGGTAGCCGGCGCAACACCAGTCACACCGCCTAGAAGAAGCCCTCTGCCACCATAGAAACGTTCAAGATACTTGGCTCCTTCCTGCATCGACATTCGTCCTGCAACTTCACTCATTGGGGTAAGCAGTGGCAGGTCGCCTTTTGGTCCTTCAACAGTCTCGTAGGCGATAGCGACGGATTTGTTTTTGACAAAGGCTCGTGTAAGTTGTTCATCTGGAGCGAAATGAAAATAGGTAAAGACAATCTGACCTTCCCTGACCATATCGTACTCGGAAGGCTGAGGCTCTTTGACGTGCATGACCATATCGGCAATTCCATAGATCTCAGAAGGGGTGTCCACGATTTTTGCCCCTGCTGCACGATAGGCCTCGTCTGAAAACCCGGAGCCGACACCAGCCGATTGCTCCACCATAACCTCATGGCCGTTTGCCAGCATTGTCTCGACTCCGGAAGGAGTCATGGAAACTCTGTTTTCTGCACTTTTAATTTCTTTGAGAATTCCAACTTTCATTCTTCCTGACCTCCTGGTTAAAGGACTGTTTCCCATCTGTTCACCTGGAGCCTGTCCGGGAATGCCTGGATCTGAGACAAAATTTCTTTTTCCGGACAACCTCCTAGGGACACGTATAATGGTGAACAGCGTTGGCGTACAACTCAACGAACCTTCTGCAAGGCACGCAAACATCGTTCAGTCAAGGAGATAGCAAGATGCCTGCCAGTTGCGAGAAAGGCATTGCCAATATCTACGGATAGCAATCGGAATGAATCGATATGTAAGGGGATAACAGATAGTTGCTATCGAACGATCATAATGAAAGAAAATTCATTATGAGACAGAAGGGAGATGTGCAGGTGAGAAAAGAATATAGAAATGGTATCATTTATTACCAAAAATCCTATATGTAAATCCAAAATAATGATATGTTTATACTTAATTTTGCGGTTCGTTTTTGATCCACCGGTTCGTTTTGTTACCGCACTGTAGTTTATACTTTTCTATCTTTTTCAATAGGGCAGTATGTGAAATCGATAGTCTTTGAGCTGCCTTACGGATGCTGGGACTTGAATTAAGGGTATCGAGCAATATCTCCCGTTCATAGAAACCAACAATATCTTTCAATGAGTTCGTGCTCCCCTTAGCGAGTCCGGAGTTGATCCGGTTGCCATGGCTTGTTGTTTCGTGACTGAGAAGTATTGCATCCGCGCCAATCTCATCAGAATCACTCAACACCGAGGCCCGTTCTATTACATTTTTCAGTTCTCTCACGTTACCGGGCCAGCTTGAGTTGTACAATTTGGCAATTGCCGCACTACTTATCGTCTGATCCGCTTTGCCAAGTTTTCGATTAAAATGTTGCAGGAAACTTCTTGCAAGAAGGGGAATATCCATCAGTCTCTCTTTGAGGGGGGGGGATCTGGATCGTAAGAACATTAATACGATAATAGAGATCCTCACGAAAACGGTTCTCCTGCACCATCGACTTAAGATCTTTATTTGTAGCAGTAATTACCCTGGCATTTACCGGAATCTCTTCAAAGCCTCCAATCCTCCTGACGAGTCCGTCCTGCAATACACGAAGAATTTTAGCCTGCGGTCCGGGAGGCATATCGCCGATCTCATCAAGAAATATGGTGCCATCAGTGGCTGCCTCAAATAAACCGGGTTTGCCTCTTTTTCGTGCCCCGGTAAATGCCCCGTCAACATAGCCGAACAGTTCACTTTCAATAAGCTGTTCGGGTAATGCTGCGCAGTTTATCGGGATAAATGGGCCTTTCCTGCCACTTTCAAAATGAATGGCTTTAGCAAAGAGTTCTTTGCCTGTTCCACTTTCGCCGGTAATTGAGACGGTTGTAGTAGTATCTGAAATTTTTTTGGCAAAAGTGATCAGGTTCTTAATGACCGGACTCTGACCGATAAAATCGAGAAAAGTAACTTCCAGAGGAGTTGAGACGGCATCAACCATCTCTTTTACCTCTTTCAAGTTTTTCATAAGGAGCACTGCCCCGACAAACCTCCCCTGAGAGTCATGAATCGGCTTGGCCGATCCGTAAAATTCAACTCTGCCCGTGTTTGTAAGCGCCCATTTTCTTCTACTGACCGGTATTTTTTTTCGTATACAATCCAGCAAAATTGAATCCTTAGGACTTAATTCGCTTATATGTTGCCCGATAATGTTTTCATAAACTTCCCCTAGGAGACGACAGGCTACACTATTGACAGTATTAATCGTGCCACTGGCATCAACAGACATAACGCCTTCGCTCATGCCGTCAAACAAGGTGCGAAACCATTGCTCCCTCTTCTCCTGTGGGAGACTTCGCACTTCGGTATAGCTTTCAAGGCCGGGAAGGGTGGCAAAAAGGGTAATCAGAGCATCCTTGTCAAAGAATTGATCTTCTACTTCAATCTCGATCGAGATTTTCGCAAAACCTTCTATCTGCTCAACCTCCATTGCGACGATATTTATGCTCTGCTCGCTCATCAGCCTGGCGATATCGAAGACTATCCCTATGCGATCCTTAAAAAGAAGTTGAAATTTCAGATTATCCGCCATATATCACCTGCCGCCAAACTATACATTTGAGATTTCATTCAATGTTCGGGATGTGTAGCATATCGTTACAAACCTTACTTCCTGTTCTGGCCAAACACGAGAGGAATTTTAACCTCACCTCAGGCATTTGAGATATGGATGCCATCGCCATCGACCTCTATCAAGTGATGGATGAACGTTATGTCGCCAATCGGATCAGTTCCATCGAATATTTGGGCAAAAAGGCAGTAGCCGGACCCCGTGGGCCCGGCTACCGGAAGGGAATGCTCATGGACGTGGCTGCAATGCCACAATGATTGTAGTTGAAGAAGAGGAGGATAACCTGATTGTCGGGGAAAACCGGCTGTGGCGGGAACCGTTGCGAGGAGTTCCGTGGATGCCGTCAGCACTACCCTGCCAGAGATTATCAAGAGGAAGAAGAGCACTACGTTATTATCAATGGCATGAGGAGCAACCTCCGCCCATGAGCACTTGATGTACAGCATCTCTGCTGTTCACATATCTCCAGACCCCATACGATCAACGTCTCTGCTTGCCGGAAATTCCGTATCCAGATCAGCGCTGTTGCCGCATATTAGCCTGTATGCTCATTTTATATAATTTTATTAAGATGAAGTCAATAAGTGATTAATCAGCTCCCGGTCTTATTTGGCGGCTTCCCTAATTATATTGAAGTATTTTTGTTGGAAGAGTGAATAAAATTCAATACAATGGTGGACTCGGTGACCCCGGTTCATTTTTGAAATATTTTTTTGGTTTAATAATCTTTGCATCACGCGGATAAAAGGTTGGGTATGGACAGAACGGACAGAAGAATACTGAATATCCTGCAGGAGAATGGTCGGATTACGAATTCCAAGCTGGCGGGGGAGATCGGTATCTCGCCACCGGCCATGCTGGAACGGGTCAAACGGTTGGAGGCTTCGGGGATGATCCGTCAGTATGCGGCTTTGGTGGATCGCGAGAAAGCCGGGTTTGGTCTGTTGGCCATCATCATCATCTCGGTTAGCCTCAATAATATCACTTCGCTGAAGGAAGTGAAACGGCAGTTGATGGCGCTTGAGGAGATGCAGGAGTGCTTTCAGCTAACCGGTGATGTCGATTTCCTGTTGAAAGTAGCGGTGCGGGATATGCCGAGCTATACCCGGTTCATTAATGATAAACTCACCGCCATTCCCGGCATCCAGAATATCCGGACCTCCTTTGTGTTGGAAACGTTAAAGAGTACCACGGTGCTGCCGCTTGATGAGGCTTGATCCATGTTCCGATAACGGAGGAGTCCGCTGCCCGTGATAGTTGTCAACTCACTCTTTCCAGTTTTTCTCCTCATTCTGCTGGGAGTTCTGTTGAAAAAGTGGGGGTTCACCGATCCAACCTTTTTGCGCCAGTCGGACCGGCTGATCTATTATATTTTTTTTCCGGTCATGCTGTTCTGGAAGATCGGCGGGGCCTCGTATGCGGCTGGCAACATCGACTGGAGCTTTCATCTGGTCACTCTGCTGGTGATCGTGCTGATGTTTCTCCTCTCGGTGATCTCGATCCGGCTCTTTGGTATCAGCGACTTTCAGGCTGGGACCTTCTCCCAGGCCTGCTACCGGTTCAACACCTATATCGGGGTAGCGGTGACACTCACCGCTCTGGGGGAAAAGGGCATTGCCATCTTCGGTATCCTGATCGGTTTAGCCATCCCGATTATCAACGTTCTGGCGGTATCTACCCTCATCTGGTTTTCGGGTGAACAACTGTCTATCCGAGGGCGATTGAAGGTGCTTACTCGGGCACTGGCTGCCAATCCTCTTATCCTTGGCTGCCTTGCCGGTTTTATCTATTCGCGGCTGATAGGCAGTTTCCCGATGTTTCTAAATAATACCTTCAGTCTGATGTCGATGGTGACCCTGCCGCTTGCGCTCCTTTCCATCGGCGGTGCCCTAACCTTTTCCGGTGTCAGGGCCCATTTTGCCAATTCGTTTCTGACCTCGATTCTGAAACTGCTGGTACTGCCTCTCATAGGGTATGTTTGCTATAGTCTGGTCGGGGTCGGCGCCACTGAGTTCAAGGTGGGCATGATCTTTCTTGCCCTGCCTGCAGCCACCTCAATCTATGTGCTTTCCTCCCAGCTCAACAGCGATACCGACCTGGCGTCTTCGGCGATCGTACTCTCGACTATTCTCTCGTTTTTCTCCCTGACCGTTGCCTTGTTATTGTAAACGGGACGGGCGCCCATTGTGTTTTATGGCCGGCACCAACTGTGCCGGTGGCTCTTATGAGCTTCAGGAGAGCATCGAGCAGCCCGCTTTGTGTCGGGCCCAGTCGGGTCGCTTCATAAAGAACTTTTCGTTTTCCGGTTGTTCGTCATAGGGGTGGCGAAGCAGTTCCAACAGTTCATGAATCCTTGAATAGTCACCGCACTCCGCCTTTTCTATGGCGATCTGGGCCATATAATTCCGGAGCACATATTTGGGGTTGGTACGGTTCATGAGCATTCTTCGCTCGGCAGGATTCTGTGCATCACGCACAAGACGGGCGCGGTATTTAATGAGCCAGGAGTTCATGCTGGCCTGGTAGTCGTCAGTGAGTGCATCGGCGTTGTAGTACGCCGGTATAAGCTGTTCCGGGAGTTGACTGGCAGGAGCATTCTGGCCAGCGGGATCGAGTTTTGCCAGCTGGCGGAAAAAAATGGTCATGTCGGTTTCCACCGCACAGAGAAGGTCGAGCAATTCGGTGATAAGTGTTTCGTCGTGATCCTCGATATAGGCGGTAAGCCCGAGTTTGGCGGCCATTGTTTTCCGCCAGCCCGCAAGAAATTCCTGCCTGTAGGAGGTGTCGAGTATGGCTTGCAGCCGCTCTGCGTTATCTGTGAGCGGATGGAGAGCATTGGCCAGCTGGGTCAGGTTCCAGAGGGCGATATACGGCTGTTTGCCGAAGGCATATCGGTGGCCATTGGCATCGGTGGTGTTGGGCGTCCAATCCGGATCGTAATTGTCGATCCATCCGTAGGGGCCGTAATCGATAGTGAGGCCGAGAATCGACATATTGTCGGTGTTCATCACGCCATGCACGAAGCCTACGCGCATCCAGTGGACGATCATTGCTGCTGTCCTACTGCAGATTTCGGCAAACCAGTCAAAATATACTTCCGGAGAATCGGCTTCTAGATGGGGGAAGTCGGTGCGGATGGTGTAATCTACCAGCTTCCGCAAAACATCGTGTTCACCTCGGGAAGCAAAAATTTCAAAATTACCGAAACGGATAAATGAAGGTGAGACCCTGCAGACGATAGCCCCTGGCTCCTCGGCTGGGTGGCCGTCATAGAACATGTCGCGCATGACACCTTCGCCGGTGAGCACCAGGCTGAGTGCCCGGGTGGTCGGGACACCGAGATGATGCATTGCCTCGCTGCATAAGAACTCCCGGATTGAGGATCGCAGCACGGCGAGTCCATCGGCTCGCCGGGAATAGGGTGTTGGCCCGGCTCCTTTCAGCTGCAGAACCCAGCGCTGTCCCAGCCGATTGATAACCTCTCCGAGATTGATGGCACGACCGTCGCCAAGTTGGCCGGCCCAGTTGCCAAACTGATGGCCTCCGTAACACATGGCAAAGGGGTCCATGGCGGAAAGCAGGGTGTTGCCGGAAAAGATCCCGGTAAAAGCAGGAGAGAGGCAGCTTTCCTTGTCAAGATCCAGTAATTCTGCCATTTCATGAGAATAAGCGATGAGCTGCGGTTCTGCTACCCTCGTTGGCAGCACTCGCGAATAGCAGGCCCCTGCGACTTGCCTCCTGGTGTTATCGGCACGAGGATCGCCCGGTAGCTCGCGGACAAACGTATTGTCAAAGTGAAGAGAGTCAAGGGATGAGAGACTATGGATGTGTTGAGTCATAGTAAAAATTGCCTGTAGGAGGAGTTTGTTGAGAATGTTTCCTACAAGCTAACCACCCTTGAACAGCTGGCAAGGTGGCTTGCGGGGCTGGTCAAGCGGTATGGCGATCTACTGAAGTGAGAGCAGATAGGTGCGCAGATTCTGGCTGCGGTCTTCAAGGCCAAGTTTCTTGCGCAGTTTCTTACGATGAAAGCTGACCGTTGCAACTGAGATGTTAAGAATATCGCCGATTTCCTGGCTGCTTTTGCCCTGGCGAACCAACAGCGAGACCTCAAGTTCCTGCGGGGTGAGGAGAAGATGCAGTGCCGAGAGCCGATGGAGAAAGGGGCTGCTGATATCTTCGAGATGTTCCCGGATGATGGAGATGAGTGCCTTTTCCCGTTGCTGCAGTTTGCCGGTATTGAGTCTTTCCAGATAAGGGAGCACCAGTTCACGGATGTTTGCCAGAAAGCGGTTCTCAAGTTCCTGGCGGTCTCGGCTGCGATGGTCGAGCAAAACCTTCATGGCGATGTTGGTTTCCTCCAGCTTTTCGGCTTTGCTCCGCAACTGCTCTTCCTTGGCCCGCAATTCTTCCTGGATGAGGATCATTTGAGTGATGTCCTCATGGGTAACGATCACCCGCCGCTCTTCTTCTGATCGGTAGGGCAATACACGCAAAGAATACCAGTGTTGTTCGGTGGGGGAATGGCAGGGGTATTGGGTTGTATATTCCGGGAGTTCTCCACTGAGGACCCGCCGAATGGCTGTGCCGACCGATGCGGCTTCACAGTCGCCGTCACGACAGCTGTCGCATACCTTGAGATAGTCAATTCCCACGCAATCGACGGCACCCTGCATACCGTTTTCCCGGGCATAATTCTGCCAGGCGTTATTGGTTTCCAGGATAATTCCCTGGTGATCAAGAACGGCCACGTGGGTTACCAGGGAGTTGAGAATGACCTGGTACATATTCTGTCGGCTCATACCGTATTTTCCTGAAGATATAAATGATAGTTTCGGCTATCTAAATCCTGTCAAGATGCCTTCATTGTGACCGCTGTGTTCATGTTTAGTGTTACGAATAATAGAAAATAAAATCAAACGAAATTGCACGTGTGTTGCGTGGAATAGCTGGAGAGTTAACTCTAATTAACATGGGCAGGGAGGAACAAATGTATAATGGAAAACGTATTCGACTCGGTCTCTGCTGTATTTTTCATTCAGCTGACATCAGGTTCAGGTCGCGTCAGGCGGGCCATATGCTGAAGTTGTCTAGGGATGAGCAGCTTGACCGGTTGTCGACCACGATTCTTCACAACGCCTCATCTCTGGTGCGTGCACTATCGTATTGTTCCGAACATGGTATCGGCAGTTTCAGGGTGAACTCTGGATTTCTGCCGTTAAAGTCCCATCCGCGTCTTACATACCGGCTTGACGAACTGCCCGATGCTCTGTTGATTGGCGAATTACTTGCCGTTTCCCGGAGTCATGCGGATAACCACAACATCCGCAGGACTTTTCACCCAGATCAGTTCACCTTGCTTTCATCTCCGCATGACCATGTGATTCGACAATCTCTGGATGAACTTGATTACCATGCGGAACTGGCAGAATTGATCGGCGCGGATGTCATTACCCTCCATGGCGGCGGCGCCTATGGTGACAAGGAGTCGGCACTGGCACGTCTGGTAGAGAATATCGATCGCCTTCCCGCTCAGGTCCGTAGCAGGCTGGCACTGGAGAACGACGATCGAACCTACACTCCGCAGGATCTTCTGCCTGTCTGTGAGCAAACCGGAGTCCCCCTGGTATATGACGTGCATCATCATCGCTGCCTTCCGGATGAGTTGACTGTTGAAGAAGCCACGCAGAAGGCACTGGCTACCTGGAATCGGGAGCCGCTCTTTCATCTCTCAAGCCCAAGAGATGGATGGCAGGGAAAGGATTCTCGCCCACACCATGACTATATTGATCCCAGCGATTTCCCGAGCTGCTGGTTTGATCGGAATCTTACCGTTGAGGTTGAGGCTAAGGCAAAGGAGCTGGCTGTTGAGAGGTTGTCAGGGGATCTTGTGGCACAAAAACACCCTTTAGCCAGAAGGCGGAAACACTATCTGGCGGCCTGACGTGTGGATAGCTTTGTTTTGCTGGAAAAGCTGAAGTCTCATCCATCAACGCTAATGTGATGTGCTCAAGGTGATCTGCAAAATCCAAGCGTGCAGTCGGTGGTGGGCGAACGCTGTATCGACAACTCATCCATTTTTTTGAAAGTATTTTTCTTTGGCCGGTTCCATCTTTTCGAAAAGTGTCATATCCTGAGAGAATATAATCTGGCTTTTTGCTGTTATGGCGGAATCTACCTTCCGGCATAACCGACAGACTAATTCAGTGAGTGAGCGTTCTCCGATATGATCCATAAATATCCCCAGGACCTGGTGCGCAGTCTGCTTGAAAAATGGCGGACACCACCGATGTCGAGGGAGCCCGGTCCGAGGCAGTTCCGGGACTTGCCGGAAACTTCTGTACTTGAGGAGTTGATTTCCACCTGCTATCAGGCCAGTCAGATGCAGGAGGAGCGGAGGGACATCAGTTTTCGATTGATGCTGGCCGAACCGGAGGAGTTCGGGGTCCAGGAAGGGTTATTGCAGGGCATGTTTACCCTAAAAATGACGGACCCCATTCCGTACAACACCTACGAGTTACTGAAAATGGTGCCGGCCCTGAATTATAATAACTCACTGGTGGGTGTGCGCTATCGTGAGAAGGATGGGCTGCAGATCTGGGGTCTTATCCATTCCGGTTCACGCTGGACCCAGGTCATTCATGGCGGTTCGAAACAGGCGGCACCCCTCCCAGGTGCCTTGGGGATAAATGTGCTGGGGCCAGGGCGGCTGATGGTGCTGCGCGGTCTTGAAATCCTCGTTCAGCTCACTGGCGGCAGGATCATCTCCCCGTCAATGAACGTTTTCCAATCCAACTGGATGAACGCCCGCTTTTCCAAGGTGCAGGCCCAGCTGGCCTCACTGCACGCCCAGAATCCGCTGTTGGTGAAAAACGAGTGGGCGCGGATAGACCCCTCGTTTGTGGGCAAGCTCTATCTCGAATTCTTCAAGCATATGATCAGTACCGTGCGCCGTGCCGGCCACGGTGGGACCATCCTCTCATTTCCGGCAGGCATGGAAAATATTGTCTCAAAGGATAATCCTTATATTTCCATCAAATATCGCTTTTCCGAGGGCGGGGCGAATATCCAGCTGAAGACTCTGGTGCTGGAGATCATGCAGGCCCTTGCCACTATTTGCGGCCGGCTCTATGGCCCGGAATATGTGGCGGGCTGGAATGATTACGTGGCACTGCAGGGCAAGCGTCTTGCCCAGCTCGATGAACAGGTCTTCAAATATGCCCGATTTGTGGCCCGGCTGGCCGGGGTTGACGGGGCCGTGGTGACCACCGAGGGGCCGGAGTTGATCGGTTTCGGCGGTATTATCCAGGGGAATTACGAGATGGGTCAGCATGTCGCCAAGGCTCTCGACCCTGAAGGACGCAGCCGGCAGATCGAACGGATTGAGAGCGTTGGCACCCGGCACCGATCGTGCTATTATCTTTGTAAGAAGTTGCAGACTGTTCTGGCCATTGTCGTCTCCCAGGACAGCAAGGTGCGGGCTGTGACCTGGGGTGAGGATACCGTTCTTTACTGGGATGTCATTCCCATCGACTTTGCTCAGTAAGGAGTTACGCGCCAGCGATGCACTACTCTGGCGGTATAGGCAGGGGATGTGGTATAGGTGCAGTATTCAGTGCGTGAAGCTAAAACCAAAAATTTGGGTATGCGCCTGACGAAATGATACCTCTCTCGTGTCGGCTGTTGCCGCAAGGTAATATTTACGTAGCGTGAACCACGCGGCACAATACTCACTGAAACTGCGACCCGATTGGCGCGGTTTTTCATTCTTTTGTGCGACATCAAATGCAATCGTCGATAATCTTACGACATTATAATATAGCAACCCGTATAGGCAGTGTCGTTGGGGTGATCCTGGCGCTGATGCTGGTGCTGGCCTTTGTCGAGATGCGAGGGCTGGACAGTATCCGGAAGAGTCTTGATGAGATCGTCGGCCAGCATGATAAACGACTGCAGACTGCTCAGGAATTGCGTTTCCAGGCCCGTCACGCTGCGGTAGTGGTGCGTAATGTCCTGCTTGTCTCTAACCGAAAAGCAAAAGACGAAGAAGTTGCCCGGTTTGAGGAGGCAGCTACCCAATACAATGCTATGTTGCGCGATCTGAAGAGTCAGCAGGGGCTTTCGGATGAGGAGCGCGTTATCCTTGGCAGCATCAGCCGCTGCAGTGATATCACCTTTAATCTCTGGCGAACTATCACCGATGTTGATAGGGGAATAAGCCTGGAAGACGCGATGCAGATCCTGCAGGCCGAAGTGCGTAACCACCAATGGGGTTTGCTCGGTGATCTTGACCAGCTGGTACAGTTGGAAAAACAACGGGCGGCAGAGAGCATGCAGGATGCCTTACAGAATCATGCCCGGATCAAGTCGATCATGATCATGATCAATGTACTGGCTATTGGTGCCGGCCTCTTTTTCATGGCTGCTATTACCGCCAGTATCGTAGGACCATTATCGGAAATCAGCCGCAAAGTTGATAAAATTGCCGGGGGTGATTTCAGCACCAGGATCGACCTTAATCAGGACGACGAAATCGGCCAGCTGGCGGGCCATATCAATCGTATGGTGGAAAAGCTTGACGCTAATGAGGATGAGCTTGAGGAATACAGATACCACCTCGAAGAGCTGATCGAGTTGCGCACGGGTGAAATCAACGAGCAGCGGGAGCGATTTGTCTCGGTGCTGATCCACGACCTGAAAGGGCCGTTGGTGCCGATTATCGGCTTTTCCAAACTGCTGATGAAGCACGAAAACCTTGCACCGGAGAAGATTGCCCTTTATGCAGGGGAAATTCACGCTTCCACTATCAAGTTTTCTCAGGTTATAGATCAGACGACAAGATACCTGAAGGAAAAACGGATGGCTCTCAGTTTTGACAAGGAGCCGTTTGATGTGAAGGAGCTGTTACACTCGGTGGCGAAAAGCACACTGCCTGCTCTCAAGGCGGACCGAATTTCCCTGAAGCTGAACGGCAAAGATGTGGGCGAATATGAAAAAAACGGACAGCCGGTAATGTTTCTGGGGGATGTGGGCAAGTTCCGGACTCTTGTGGAAAATCTTCTCGGCAATGCCTCTAAATACGCAACATCCCGTATAGAGGTAGAGCTGGCGAGCAATGATCAGCAACTGCAGCTCGTGGTGGATGATGATGGCGCGGGCGTGGCAGAACCGTTTCGTAAAAAAATATTTCAGGAGTATTATCAGGTTCCTGGAAGCAAAGATGGCACAGGTGTCGGGCTCTACAGCGTCAAGCGCACTGTCGACCATTATCAGGGCACTATCATCGTCCAGACTTCACCATTTGGCGGGGCTCGCTTTATGGTGACACTCCCTCTCGAGTGACATCGGGGCAGAGAGCCTCCATGGTAGCAGCAACGAGTATGAGCCAGGCGGATTACAAACGCTGCACATACCGGTCGTATTTTTTCAGATAAATCTCGGACAAGGTTAAAAAGGCGGTGACGATAAGTGGACCGTAGATGATGCCGAGAATGCCGTAGACGGATAATCCCCCAAGAATAGCCAGAAAGACCAGCAGGGTATGCATCTTCACCTGTTTCCCCACCATTTTCGGCTTCACCAGGTATTCCATCGAAAGCGACAAAATAAGATAATAGACAAACATGAAAATGCCGGCGGGAATGTTGCCGTTGATCGCCAGAATTGCCGCGGTGGGGACCATGACCAGTCCGATACCGAAAATGGGCAGAAAGGCGAGAACAGCCATCAGGCAGCCCCAGAGCAGCGGAGAGTTGAGTCCCATTACTGAAAAGAGACCTCCGCCCAGCACACCCTGGATAAGGCCGCAGATGCCGTTGCCTTTTAAGATGGCGTTGGCAATCTCCTCAAACTTCTGGAGCAGAAGCCGATCTTCGTCGTCGGGCAGCGGTGAGAGGCGGATGATGTATTCCATCAGTTTCGGCAGATCGATTAACAGGAAAAAGATCACCAGGATCATCATGAGAAACTGTGCTACAAACTGCATGATATTTGCTGCCCAGCTGCTGGCCTGATTGTATAGATAGAGACCGCTGTTCTTTGCCACATAGGAGAAAAAGTTGGTGATGGATGCCGGTTTGAAATCAAAACCGAAGTCTGCGAGATATTCCTGCAGCCTGCGCACCGGTTCACTTTCCTGCAGATATTGCTGGATCTTCATGCCCACCAGATTATCACGTCCCCAGTTGTAGAAGCTGAGCGCCTCGCCGGCGAGTGAGGTGATGAAAAGGGTCAAAGGAACAAAGACGATAGCGGTGATCAGCATGCAGGTTAACACCGAAGCCATGTTCTCCGACATCCACCGGCATAAAAGAACGTAAATGGGTCGAAAAAGATTGGTCAAAAGAAATGAGAGCACCAGGATCGGCCAGAAGGGCCAGAGCACTTTTCCAAGGAAGAAAAGTGAGATCAGGAACACCAGCAGGAAATACTTAATACGCATCGGTCCTGGGGGATGCGCAATTACTGTTTCTGGGCGAGATTCGTTGGTCATGCCGACTGTGGCGCCAGTTAGGCGTATAAAGCTATGAATTAGTGTTGCAAGAGGGAAGAGAACTGAGGTATCGTGAGACTTTGCCGCATCTGTTTTCGGCAAAAGGCTGCAATCCCTTTATGTTCCGAAAGTATATATCCTCTCGGTGATTAAGCAAAGAAAAATAAGTGCAGGTTAGGAGATTGATATAATGTGGGAAGACATTGATGTCACAGTAGAAAAGGTTCCGGAAGGCCAGCGGAAAGAAAAGCCTGCCCAGGAAAGCCTCGGGTTTGGCCGCCATTTTACCGATCACATGTTCCTGATGAAGTGGAATCGTCAGGAAGGCTGGCACGATGCCAGAATATGCCCGTACCAGAAATTTGAGTTTGATCCCGCTGCCGTGGTCTTTCATTATGGACAGGCAATCTTCGAGGGCCTCAAAGCGTATAAAGACAAAGATGGACAGGTCTTTCTGTTTCGCCCCCAGGACAATTTTGAACGGATGAACGGTTCGGCGGTCAGGATGTGCATGCCGCGATTGCCGATCGATAAGGTTTTGAAATCGCTGAAGGCATTGCTCTATCTTGAGCGTGAATGGATTCCGACTCTTGAGGGCGCGACGCTCTATATCCGCCCGACAATGATCGGCGTCGAGCCATTTCTCGGAGTGCGGCCTTCCGAAGAGTACTATTTCTATATTATCCTGAGTCCAGTAGGCGCTTATTACCCCGAAGGGTTCAATCCCACCAAAATCTATGTAAGTGATGAGCATGTGCGGGCGGTGAAGGGCGGTGTGGGCAATGTCAAGACCGCCGGCAACTATGCGGCTTCGCTCTACACCTCGGAAATAGCCAAAAAGGCCGGTTATACCCAGGTTCTCTGGCTTGACGCCTGCGAGCATAAATATGTCGAGGAGGTTGGCACCAGTAATATCTTTTTCAAGATCGGTGACGAACTGATCACTCCGCCGCTGGAAGGATCTATTCTCGGCGGTATCACCCGCAATTCGGTGTTGCAGCTTGCGGCCAGATGGGGTGTAAAGACGGTGGAGCGTGACGTCACCATCGATGAAGTGATTGCAGCAAGTCAGGATGGCAGCCTTGAGGAGGCTTTCGGAACCGGAACTGCGGCAGTTATTTCGCCCGTCGGCGAGCTCTTCTATCAGGGTAAGCCGTACATAATCAATAACGGAGAGACAGGGCCTCTGTCGCGTCGCCTCTATGATGAGCTGCAGGCTATTCAGGCGGGCCGTGCCGAGGACCCATTTAAATGGGTCGTGAGGGTTGGGTAAGAAATTCTTGTAAGAATATCTTTCTGTAAATTCAATATATTGTATCCCGATTTGTAAGGCGGGGACGGACTGTTATTTTTTTTCCGTTCCCGCCTTGATTTTTATATTTCCACGCTTAGTGTATCGGCCAGTCTAGGATACCTGCTTAAAAGTGGGTAAATAAACAAATTGGGGAGCCATATCAAACCTTTCAATGGGCCCCTTTGCTCATCAAAACATTTATTAATCAGTAGGAGGAAGTAATGAAAATTCGTCCATTGAACGATCGTCTTTTGGTCAAGCGACTGGAAGAAGAGGCAAAAACCGCTGGTGGCATCATCATTCCCGACAGTGCAAAAGAGAAGCCGGCCGAAGGTCAGGTTGTTGCAGTCGGCCCGGGCAAACTCAACGATAAAGGTGACCGTGTTGCGTTGCAGGTAAAAGCTGGCGACCGCGTGCTTTTCTCCAAATATGGCGGAACTGATGTACGGCTTGATGGTGAGGATTACCTCATCATGCGTGAGGACGACATTCTTGGTGTTGTAGAATAATTGCAGATTGGCATTTGCTTCTTACGCCCGCTTTCTGGCGGGAGAAACTGATAATAGGAGAATGAAATAATGGCTGGAAAAGATATTAAATACGGTGTGAAGGCCCGCGAGGCTATCCTCGAGGGTGTAAATACCCTTGCCAATGCAGTAAAAGTAACCCTCGGCCCGAAAGGCCGTAACGTTCTTATCGAGAAATCCTTTGGCGCCCCGACCATCACCAAAGATGGCGTTACCGTTGCCAAAGAGATCGAGATCAAAGACAAGTTTGAGAACATGGGTGCCCAGAT
The DNA here is from genome assembly GCF_900143695.1 of Desulfopila aestuarii DSM 18488. Taxonomy (GTDB): domain Bacteria; phylum Desulfobacterota; class Desulfobulbia; order Desulfobulbales; family Desulfocapsaceae; genus Desulfopila; species Desulfopila aestuarii. The sequence continues at coordinate 97,378 of NZ_FRFE01000016.1, read as the reverse complement.
GGTAAAAGAGGTTGCTTCCAAGACCTCTGATGTTGCCGGTGACGGTACAACCACTGCTACCGTTCTGGCTCAGGCCATCTACACCGAAGGCGTAAAGCTGGTAGCTGCTGGTGGCAACCCCATGGAAATCAAGCGTGGTATCGACAAAGGTGTTGAGGTTGTTGTTGCTGAGCTTGCCAAGATCGCTACCCCGACCAAAGAGCAGAAAGAGATCGCTCAGGTTGGTACCATCTCCGCCAACAGCGACGAGACCATCGGTAACATCATTGCCGAGGCCATGGACAAAGTTGGTAAAGAAGGCGTTATCACCGTTGAGGAAGCCAAGTCCATGGAGACCACCCTGGACGTGGTTGAGGGTATGCAGTTTGACCGCGGTTACCTCTCTCCATACTTTGTTACCGATCCGGATCGTATGGAAGTCTCCATGGACGACCCCTACATCCTCCTTGTTGAGAAGAAAGTATCCAGCATGAAAGACCTGCTGCCGGTACTCGAGTCTGTTGCCAAGATGGGCAAAGGCCTTCTCATCATCGCTGAGGATGTTGACGGCGAAGCACTTGCTACCCTTGTTGTCAACAAACTGCGCGGCACCTTAAATGTTGCTGCTGTTAAAGCTCCGGGCTTTGGCGATCGCCGTAAGGCAATGCTTGAGGATATCGCTATCCTCACCGGTGGCCAGGTAATCACCGAAGATCTCGGCATCAAGCTTGAGAACGTAACTGTAAATGACCTTGGCTCCTGCAAGCGCGTCGTTATCGACAAAGACAACACCACCATCGTTGACGGTGCTGGTGATGCCGCGAAACTTGAGGCACGTGTTAAGCAGATTCGTACCCAGATTGAAGACACCACCTCTGATTACGATCGTGAGAAGCTCCAGGAGCGTCTTGCCAAGCTGATCGGCGGTGTTGCCGTAATCAACGTCGGTGCTGCTACCGAAGTTGAGATGAAAGAGAAGAAAGCTCGCGTTGAGGATGCATTGAACGCTACTCGTGCAGCGGTAGAGGAAGGTGTTGTTCCTGGCGGTGGCGTTGCCTATATCCGCTGCCTCAAGGCACTTGGTGCTCTTGAGCTTGCCGGTGAGCAGAATCTTGGTAAGAACATCCTTCTCCGCGCTCTTGAAGAGCCGGTACGTCAGATCGCTTCCAACGCTGGTCGCGAAGGTTCTGTTATCGTCGAGCATGTCAAAGGCATGGAAGGCGCAATGGGCTTCAACGCTGCCACCGAGGAGTACGAAGACCTCATTCAGGCCGGCGTTATCGATCCTGCTAAAGTAACCCGTACTGCCCTGCAGAACGCTGCCTCTGTTTCCGGTATGCTGCTGACCACCGAGTGTGTCATCGCTGATAAGCCGGAAGAGAAAGAAGGCGGCGGTATGCCTCCGATGGGCGGCATGGGCGGCATGGGCGGCATGGGCGGCATGATGTAATCATTTCCCCTGTTGTTGTGCCCCGGGCCTAACCCGGAATGAAATGATCAGAGGCCTTGTAAACGGCCTCTGATCATTGTTGTAAAAAGTAGTGAAAAAAAGATTGACAGGATCAGCCGATCAATGTATAAAATCGGACCTTGTCAAAAGGCGATGTAGCTCAGCTGGTCAGAGCATACGGCTCATATCCGTAGTGTCCGGGGTTCAAGTCCCTGCATCGCCACCAGTTCCAACCAATCCTTTGGGATTGTTTACATAAAGCCCGATTCATTGCCCCTGATGCATAAGGTGGTACATGATTCGGGCATTTTTTTTGCTTTTTGACCGTTGTTTCCCCACCATCATCTGTTCTTCTCGCTCCGGTATGACTTCGTATTCAATGATGCTTATCGCAATAGCAAATGCACGTTCGTCCAAGTAGAAGTGAGTGCCAGTATTTCCTGTAATAAGATTGGTACCAGAGTTGCTGTTTAGTACTGTTCTGCTACAATTAATCTATCGAAAAAGAGGAGTTGCTTGGAGCAGGTACATAAACTTTAACTGGCAAATTGTATGAAATGGTCAAACGAGTATCGCGTAGGTATTCCGGTAATTGATGCTCAACATAAGCGGCTTTTTGAACTGATTCAGGAATTGTCCGAGGCTTTACATTCTGGTTTGCGTGGCAGCGATGTCGCGAGAACGCTGGAAGCACTTGATCAGTATACGACCAGGCACTTTCAGTTGGAAGAAAAATATATGCGTGAGTCGGGGTACCCCGGCATTGAGGAGCAGCAGAAGGCGCATGTCTATTTCGGCCGGCGTTTTGCCCAATTGCAGGATTTGTTGAAAGACTCAGGTTTGACCTTGGAACTCATGAATAGCATTCAGGATGAGTTGAGCCAATGGGTAACCGAACATGTCACAGGACTTGATAAAAAATTTGGGCAGTTTTACCAGTCATTGCCTAGATGAACTGCATCGTCTGGCAATTCTTTTTGTCCTCGCAAGAGGATGCCATGGCCCGCGCTGTGTTTTAGAGTTTTTTACTGATATTTGTGGGAGAGAAGGAAAAACCTAGAGGATGCTGAGGCCATGTCGGACAGCATGACAGAAGCCGTCTTCATCATTGGAGCGAGCGAGGCAATAGCGATTATGTATCTCAGCCGGACCGTTTTTCAGCAAGTAGCTTTGGGCTGTGAAATCGAGCAGGTCGAGATCATTGTAGTCGTTGCCGATACCCAACGAATGAGCCGGGTCAATGTCAAGATGGTTGCAGAGCCAGGCGGCTGCGCTGCCTTTGTGGATATTGTGGGGGTGGATCTCCATCCACATTGAGTGGTGATCGAGGGGTGATGTGGTGCGGGTTACCTGATATTGGCCAAAGCAGGAGGTAAGGCGGGTAAAACGCCGCGTATCGTGTTCGAGCACGGCGATGATCTGGGCGGCTGGCGCGGGGAACTGATTGCCGTTGCCGAATTCCCTGGCAAAAGCACGATAGATGTCGATACGGTGTCGGAAATCTTTGTTGCCGCCTCCTGCAGCCTGATAAACAAAATGGTGGTTGTCCGGCACCTGATGATGGACCATGAAGTCGGCTTCTTCTTCCTGCAGTTTGCAGGTTATGTCAGCGACATCATGGTCGGTGAGATTGGCGGAAAAGAGAAGTTCGCCGCTTTGCAGGTCAAGTATTCCGGCGCCTGACGAGAAGATCAGGTAGTCGGCCGGAAAAGAGGCGTCTATGACCCGTGTAAAAGAATAGTGGGAACGGCCGGTGGCGATGACCCGCACAATACCGTTCTCCCCAAGTTGGTTGAGGCTGGTGAGGTTGTTTGCACTGACCTTTCGCTCTGAGTTGAGCAGCGTGCCGTCGAGATCGGTGAAGACAATCCCGACGTTTGTGGAGTCCTGCTCTTTGTGAACCATGCTCTTTAGCTCACCTTGATTTTCTGAATCGGAATTTGCCGTTCGATGGTATAAATGTCCGGCCTGCGATCCATGAGTGGGCGTACATTGGCGACCTCCCGTTCAACCTCCAGGGCGCCGAGATCGATGTCGCTGATTACTACAGTCTGGGTGTTGATGATGCCTTCGGCTGCCACCGCATTCATCGGAAAGGCAAAGTCTGAGGGGGTCAGGATTGCTGCCTGGCCGAAATTCAGGGTCATTGCCGGGCTGCGTGGGAGGGCGCCCACGTTACCCGCCAACACCACATAGATCGTGTTTTCCACTGCCCTGGCCTGGGCGCAATAGCGCACTCGCTGGTAGGCCTTTCGTTCATCTGTGGCAAAGGGAACCACGATCAAGTCGACACCAGCATCGACCAGCATTCGAGAAAGTTCGGGAAACTCAATGTCATAGCAGATAAGGATCGCAATGCGTCCAAGCGGCGTATCAAAAACCTTCAGCCCTTCTCCCTGGGAAAGCCCCCAGTAGGTTGCCTCAGCCGGGGTCAGGTGCAGCTTGTCCTGGGTGTAGACGTTGCCCATGGCTGAGAACAGATGCGCGACGTTGCGGATGGAACCGTCGGGTTGGTGTACTGGCACTGAACCCGCCACAATCATCATTTGCCTGCTGGTGGCAAGACTGGTGAAGAGTTCAATGTATTTGTCATGGAAGTCGGCCAGTTCCTTCACCAGTTCTGGCAGGGGTGCAGTACGGTCGAGGGTACAGAGCATTTGGGCGATAAAGAGTTCCGGGAAGACAACGAGGTGACTATCGTAGAGATCGGCGGTATCGACAAAATATTCCACCTGTTCCGAGAGTTCTTGCCAGCTGGCGATCTTGCGCATTTCGTACTGGACTGCACAAATCCTGGCTCGGCGAACCGTGCGCTTGATTGGCTGACCTGCGAGAGCTCGTTTGGTCGGGTTATGGCGGGGGTTGGGCATGACCAGATGGGTCGAGTAACCAAGTGACTGCTCGTCGTCCATATAACCGAAATGAACGCCGTGCACTTCATAGCCGGCTTTCATGTGGGCATTCAGCGCCTTGTCCTGCAGTTCTCCGGCAAGAACTTTGGCGACATAGGCCTTGGCGCTCATTTTGCCGGAGTAATGCTTGTAGCCTGGGATACGGCCGCCGGCAATCATTTGCTTGAGATTGTACCGTTTAAAGAGGGATTTCCGGGCAGTGTACAGCTTTTTGGAAACACCCATGCGTTGATAGTCGGGGTCGACAGCAATGTCAGATCCGTATAGCGTGTTGCCTGAATAGTTGTGGGTCGAGAAACTGCCGAAACCCGTGATTTCGCCATGGGCATACCAGGGAGAGTCGTCATCAAGATAGACGATAAGGCTGGAGCAGTAGCCGACGACGTTGCCGTCGACTACCGCGACAAACTGTCCCTCGGGAAAAGCGGAAATCTGCATCTGGTAGTTACGCTCATTTGCTCGCTGCAACTCCGACCATTGCGGATACGCTTTTTTCGCCACCTCGAGAATCGCCGGGACATCATCAAGAGTGGCATTGCGGACGACAATCGATTTCTTTTTCACGGGACTCTCCTTGGAGGTGTATGTGATGAGCCTCTTGCCTTGATCCCGAAAGATCCGGCAGGTGGAGCAAAGCGCAATCTTTTCCCTTGAATAATAGGGCCTGGGTTAGTTTTTGGCGTCAGACGAGAAGCCTTGTTCGGCCGAAAAAACACCGATCAGCTTCCCGTCGGCATCACGAAGTTCCGCTCTTCCCATGGGCTGCAACACCAGCGTACCGGATTCACGTCCCATCTCATCGACAAGTTTGTAGGATTTGGTGAGTGATCCTTTTGGAACCTCCGGGGTGGCAGTTGGTTGCATGGCACAGCCGATAAGAGTCATGGTGCAGGCCAATACGGCCAATTGCAGAATGATCGCGCGCATGGCGTTCTCCTTAATGTAATGGATAGTGATGGTGTGTGGAAAGGTAACTTTTCGTCGGTTGACGTAAATTGTGGAAAAGGGCGCTCGAGAGTATAGTCGGTTGCCTTTGAAGGAGCCGATATTACCACGACAAGATGAAATGTGGAATGCGAAAGATAGGGTCTCGAGCGGTGTCCACAGAAAAAAACCGAGGCTTTTTGGTCGGGAAGGAACCGGCCAGTCGAAGGTGTTTCGACTGGCCGGGGAAGGGGGTTATGAATTGAACTTACGTTCCCATTCGTAATCGCGGCCGGTGACCTTGTCTTCCATCCGCCGGATTCTTCTTTCGAGATTCTCGAACTTTCGTCTGAGTCGCTGGGCTGCGTTCTTGGGGGAGTTGACGTAGCTGTCGTAGAATTCCTGTTCTTCCTCGTTTTCGATCGGCTTCACAGGTCTCGGCTTCATGAGAAGGGCCGCGACGATGTAGATACCGATCACCGGCCAGAAGCCACTTAAGAGAAAGACGATGACAAGGCCCAGCCGTATCCAGAACACCGACAGATCGTAGTAGTCGGCAATGCCTCGGCAGACACCGAGGAGAACGCCATCTCGTGAGCGGTAGATACCGCCATTGCGTAGACATTTTCTCATTTTTCGTATCCTTTATTTTTCTGGCTGTCCATGAGGATTGTCTCCAGTGCGTCAATCCGTTGTTCCATGTGCGACAGGCCCTGATAGATTTCCTGGATGATCCGCGCCTCGTCGCTCTGCGACCCTCGTCCGCCTTTGGAGAGGCCTGAATTGCGCATTTTGACAATGGCCAGCACCGTGCCGCAGACAAGCGCAGCAAAGGTAAGGATCGATCCGAAGACGATAGCGACGATTATAACGGTGTTCATGGCAGATGTGCTCCGACTAGACGAAGATGGTTGCTGTATACGTGGTTACGCTGCCGGTTTTCTGGCAGCTTTCATTTCGGCAAGCTCACGTTCAATCTCATCATCGGTGGCGAGATTGTCAAATTCTTCGTCAAGAGTCGGCTGTTTGCCAAAGTTGACCATATCCGCTTCAGCCTCCATGCTGTCGATGCGGCGCTCAAGGTCTTCAAAGCGGCGCATGGTGTCGACGCTGTCCATTCTGCGGATATCGCTCTGGGCTCGTTTTTTGCCGCTGGCCCGCTTGTGGCGTTGTACCAGTATCCGCTTTTTTTCTTTGGCGGTGGTGAGCTTCTGCTCCAGTTCCTGGATGTCACCGTGATATTGTTCGATCAGGCCGCTGTGGTCGGCAATTTCCGCCTGCAAAGTTTCGACAAGTTCTCCAAATCGTCTTTTTTCAAGTAACGCTTCTCTGGCCAGGTCGTCTCGGCCCCTGGCAACAGCCAGGTCGGCCCGCTCCGCCCATAGATCCCGCTGTGAAGCGATCTCATCAAGCCGGCGCTCCAGTTTCTTTCTGTCGGCGATAACACCGGCACAGGACGACTTGAGCTCCACCAGGGTGTCCTCCATTTCCCGGACCATCATTTTGATCATTTTTTCCGGATCTTCCGCCCGGTCCAGCATGGCATTGATGTTTGAACTGACGATATCGGCAAATCGTGTGAATATTCCCATGGTATCCTCCAGTGTTATAGGGATTGTGCTTTGTCGTTAATACTGCATGAGGTGTGCCGGAAGAAAGAAAAAAACAAAAACACGGAAAAACAATGCGATGCGGCTTTGACGGCAATTGAGTCATATGGTATATATGGCTAATAAATATATTTTAACACTCAATATTGGTGAAATATGCCAACATCTATGGGCAGGGCACGAAAAGGAACAAGTTATGCCAGCCCGGCAAATGCACCGGGTGAGGCTTTGGGGCAGTCGGAGCCGTTTCTGCAGTTTCAGGAGCAGTTATCACGGGTTGCCCGGGTGGATAGGCCGGTGCTGCTTATCGGTGAACGGGGAACGGGCAAGGAGCTGGCGGCGCGCAGGCTCCATTTTCTCTCCCAGCGCTGGTCCGGGCCTTGCGTGACCTTAAACTGTGCGGCCTTGTCGCCGAATCTGATCGAGTCCGAGCTGTTTGGCTATGAAAAAGGGGCGTTTACTGGGGCTGAAGTGCGTCGAAGCGGCCGATTTGAGGCAGCCAGCGGTGGCACCCTCTTTCTCGATGAGATTGGTAATATTCCCATGGAGGCACAGGAGAAGATCCTGCGAGTTGTCGAGTACAATTCTTTTGAACGGGTGGGATCGACCACATCGGTGGAGGTGGATGTCCGCATCGTTGGCGCCACCAACGCCGACCTGCCGGCGCTGGCGCAGAAGGGGGAATTCAAAAGGGACTTGCTGGATCGGTTGTCCTTTGAAGTACTCTTTCTGCCGCCGCTGCGAGCCCGGGAGGAGGATATCATGCTGCTGGCCCGCCATTTCGCCGGCAGGATGGCCTATGAACTTGGCCTTGAAAAGATTCCCGAGTTCTCTGGACGGGCGATAGCCGCGCTGCAGGAGTATGGTTGGCCTGGCAATATCAGGGAGCTGAAAAATGTGGTAGAGCGGGCGGTCTATTCCGCCGATGATGATGTTATCGATCAGATCGTTTTCGATCCGTTTATCTCGCCGTATGGAACGACTTTCCATGAAGGTGTGAAAAAGAGCGGGTCCGCGCCCGCTGAGGCGCAGACAACACTGTTCGATACTTTTGGCGTACTGCCGCTAAAGGAGGCAGTGAAAGAACTGGAACGAGGTATGTTGCTGAAAGCGCTGGTGGAGAGCCGCTATAATCAGCGCAAGGCGGCGAAGATGTTGGGATTGAGTTACGATCAGTTGCGTGGGATGATCCGAAAATATGACGATGTGCTGAAGAAAGAAGATTGATAATTCTCTGAAAATGGCATGAAAAGCGTTTTTTTTTCATGGGCGCTTAGCATCTCGCTGTTACCTGCCGTCCAGCCGAAGAGTTTGTTCAAGAACGTGCTGCAAATCCTTTAGATGAAAAGGTTTTGAGAGAAAGCCCCGGAAACCGAACAAGGCGTAGTTGGCCATGATCGGGTCTTGGGAATAACCGCTGGAGACAATGAGTCTTGCCGTTGGATCCATGGCCAGAATCTTTTCTGCCGCTTCTTTGCCACCCATCCCGCCCGGGATGGTGAGATCCATGATGACGAGGTCCACTCTGTTGTCGTTGTTCAGATGCTGCTGATAGACATCGATGGCCTCATTGCCGTCTGCAACAGTTATGACCGAGTAGCCCAGATGGCTCAGTAACTGCCGTGTGATATCACGAACTGGTGCTTCATCGTCCATCACCATGATAGTTCCGGCTGCTGTGCGCGGCAGAGTCTGATCCTGGGTCTTTACAGGGGGCAGGATGGTGTCAAGAGCAGGCAGCAGGATGGTGAAGCTGGTCCCTTTCCCTGGTGATGACTGCACCGATATAGCCCCATTATGTTTGCGAATGATGGAATGGGTAATGGCCAGTCCCAGGCCACTGCCACTTTTTTTGGTGGTGAAGTACGGGTCGAATATCCGTTCGATCTGTTCCGGTGCTATGCCCGGTCCATTATCGGTAAGAGTGATTTCCAGGCAGTTCTGGCCTGCAAGGGCTTCGGACATGGCCGGGGAGGGAATGGTGTTCCGGCAGGTGATGGTGACAACCCCACCGTCCGGCATGGCGTACCTGGCGTTGACGACGATATTTTGAATAACCTGGCTTATCTGGCCGGCATCGACTTCAGCGTTCCATAGGTTTTCGGCAAAATTGAAATCACAACGGACATTACTGCCCCGGAGAATGAAGCTGGCAGATTCCCGGATGATTTCCGTAACCGAGGTGAGCTCTTTGACCGGTTCGCCACCTTTAGAGAAGGTGAGCAACTGCTGGGTGAGATCGCGGGCCCGGAGAGAAGCCTTTTCCAGCTCTTTTAGAAGAGGGAACCGCTTGTCGTCCTGATCGGTATAGGCCATAGTGAGACTGACATTGCCAAGAATCGCCGCCAGGATATTGTTGAAGTCATGGGCAATGCCGCCAGCCAGAACGCCGACTGACTCAAGCTTTCGGATTTTGAGCCGTTCTTCCTCCGCGGCTTTTCTTTCAGAAATATCCCTGAAGCTACCGAGCATATATTTTTGTTCACCGATGTTAATAAACGCTGCGGTGATCTCGGCTGGAAAGACCGTGCCATCCTTGCAGAGAATCGGTATGTCCTTTGCGATGGTTGATGTTCCTTCGGCGCATTTTTGAAATTCCATCCTGACCCACTCCCGGTCCTGGGGAGGGTGGATATCCATGGCTACGAGGGACAGCAGTTCATGTTCAGCGTACCCGAGCATGTTGCAGATGGTGTTGTTGGCGACGACAAACATCCCTGATATTGGTTCGACAATCAAAACGCCGTCATTGGAGTTGTCAAAAATTGTCCTGAACCGTTGTTCCGAAGCGGCCAGTTCCTTTTCAGTTTCCTTACGTTCAATGATCTCCAATTCCAGTTCATGGGTTCGTTCCTTGACAAGATCTTCAAGTCTGTCCCGATATTTGTTCAACTCCTCGAAGTTAGCGCGTAGTCTGTCCGTCATGGTGTTGAACAGCTCACCCAGTTGGCCGATTTCATCTTTGGAACGAATCTCCACTGAGGTGGAAAGGTCGCCGCTGACGATACGCAGAGCGGATTTTTTCAAGAGATCGATTGGGCGGGTGATGAACTCTGAGAGCAGCAGTGTCGCGGCGATACTGAGCATCACCGCCAGCAAGGCGGTGCTGATAGTGAGGGCCTGCAAGCCGGCAATGTGTTGATTGACCAGATTGGTTTTGGTGGCAACTGCCCGGCTGAATTCCTCACTGAGCCGGGTGAACGCATTTCTCAGATTGTCATGGGCAATCGCGGCATTTTCCTGTTGCGTTGCGAACTGTTTGAAAATGGTGCCGAAAGTCGTTGCTGTCTTGTCGATACGAAATGCGAGAAGATTGACACTGTCTTCCGGCTGTTTTTGCCGCAAGGATACTATCCGTTGATGGAGGAGCGCGATGGTTTCTGTCAGTTGCTGATACGATTCGACTCGGTGGGTAAGGGCGTATTCTTTTTGGTGGAGTAGTGCTGTGATAGCCAGATGGTCGATTTCCTTACCCAGGGGCGACTCCAGAACGAGCTCATCCACTTGACTATGGAGCCGGCCGGCCTCCTGCTCCATACGGCTGCGAATTGTCTGCATCTCGAGATTTTGCTGCACATAGAGTGAAAATGCTTTCTCATAGTTTTCGAGCATGACAAGGACAACAGCCAGCTGCTCTCGTTGCAGTTGGTCTTTTTCTCCATATTGTATTTTTTCTATCTGCGGCCTCATTTCCGCAATATGATCGAAGACAAGATGGGAGTGGCTGGTGGTTTCCTCGGCGGTGAACGCCTGTTCCTGCCTGTTCATGGCGCTGAAGGTGCGCTCAATATGGTTCTGGAAACCATACACCTCTTTCTGGCTGTCGAGAGCGTTTTGCATGCCCCACCAGCTGGTCAAGGAGACGATGACGGTCAGCAGCAGAACCAGAGAGAAGGCGATGGAGAGTTTATTGCGAAAGGACATGGGTTATTACTTTCCCTCTTCTGCAGAAGGGGCTATTTCAGTTTGCAGGTCGCTCAGGATCTGCAGGTATTGCCCGGGGAACTCGATCAGTTCGTTGAAGCTGTCCATGGCCCGATCGGCAATTTCGGGCGGCGTTGCGAGATCAAAGTTGAAGGCCCATCGCTCAGAATGTTCAATCTCCTGTTTTAATCGGAGTTTGAATGGAGAATAAAAATTGTCCGACACGGTTTGATTCGGGGCTAGTGCACCTGAGCCGGTGCTCATGAGTTTCTGGGCCTCCGTGCCTGCAAAATACGCCAGGACATTCTTGGCAAAGTCATGATTTTCCGAGGCGCGGGAGATGATGATACCGTCAATAGGGCCGACCGAGACCCGTGGCACATTTTCAGCTACAGTCGGGAAAGGGAAAAAATCATAATCCTTGCCTGCTTCAAGACCCGGTGACTGGCCTTCAAGTATCTGGGTGGCCCAGGTACCCATGAGTGTCATGGCCGCTTTTCCCTCGCGGACCAGCGCGGTCGCCTCGTCCCAGTCGAGCTGATTGGCGTTACCATTAAAATAACCATTTTGCAACAGTTCCGACCAAATCCTGAAGGATTCCATCACCTGGGGATCAGTGTAGGACTGCTTGCCCTCCATCAGCAGCTTGCGATAATCCGGCCCGGCGGTACGCAGCAGTAGGTAATCGAACCAGAACTGGGCCGGCCAGCGTTCTCGGGCTCCGATTGCCAGTGGGGTTATGCCACTGCTTTTCAGTTGGGCGCAGATGGCGAGAAACTCCGGCCAGGATTGCGGTGGGGAAAGCCCGTGAGCTGTGAAGATCTGCGTATTATAGAAAAAAACCACAATATGCTGGGTGATGGGGAGCAGGTATTTTTTCCCATTGTAGGTGACGGCCGACTCGACAATGGCGGGGGGGAATTGTGCCGAAAGGTTTTCCCGCTCCCAGAGATCATCGATCTCCATGAGCTGGTTTTTTAAAACCAGCTGTCGGACCCGTTCACCGGCCCAATAGGAAAACAGCTCGGGAGGATTGCCCCGATCAAGCGAAGATAAAATCATGGTTTTGAACGCTTCATGGTCCAGGCCGTTGGCAAGCACTGTATAGCCTGGGCTTTTGGCATTGACCGTCTCCACCATATTATCGATACCTCCACTCAGAGCACCTGAAAAGTAGTGGAAGAGGCTGATTTTCTGTGAGTGGCTGCTGGTTGCTGTTAATTCATTATTCTTCTGGCTTGTACGCTGGTAGACTATGAGGGCGGCTATGGCCATCATGGCGAACAGCAGAGGAAGGAAAATTCTTTTCATATGTGAGGCTTTGGTTGGTGGTTTGCTGAATTTTTTATAAGACGCCTCGGTTGACATCGCACGAGAGTCCCAAAATAATTGCATTTGGTAAAGTGTACCAAATAGATGAGAAGATTAAAAACGGCTTTTCTGCGGTTATTGGTCTTATCGCTTTTCGTTTTGAGAAACTCTTATTAGGATAGAGCCGCTCGCTGTCCGAGCAGAAAAATGGTATAGGAGAACATGTTTATGGAGATATCGTCTATTGCTCTCGCCTTTGGTATTTTGCTTTTACTGGTTGCGGCCTGGTTTGGTTTCTATTACCTGGCCAATCCTCCGCTCAAAGATCCCGATGCAATTGCTCGAATAACTGGTAACTGTGGTGACACCATGGAACTGGCGTTAGGTATTGTTGGTGACCGGGTTCAACGGACCCGTCACTGGACTGATGGCTGCTCCGTGAGTAATCAATGCATCGAGGCCACAGCTATGCTGGCCCAGGGCAAGGATATCGGTGAATTGAAGGGTATCAATATGATGCATATCATGGAACTTACCGGCCAGCTGCCCGATACCCATCTGCACTGCGCCCAGCTGGCAGAGACTACCCTGCAGCGAGCGGTGGCGGATTATCTGCAGAAGCGGGGACCGGAGTCGTGCCATACCGGGCACAGCTGTTAATTATGGAAATTTCAATAGAAGGCTGGCGGCAGTGTGTGGTCGATATGGTTCCCGCCGAACTGGTCAGGTTCGACGAGCCAATGTCGCGCCACACCTCATTTAAGATCGGTGGCCCCGCCGATGTCTTTCTCGCGCCCCGCAGCTATGATGATCTCTTGACCTGCCTTGAGGTGGTGAAGAAGAATGGGCTGCCCTGTTTTCTCTTAGGTGGCGGTACCAACATCCTGGTGGCGGATCGAGGGATCAGGGGAGTGGTTATCTCCACAGCAGGTCTTGATTCTATCTCGGTTACCGGCGAGCGTCTTACCGCGGAGGCTGGCGCAAGGGTTGAAGATGTGTGTATGGTGGCTGCCGAATATGGTCTTTCCGGTGTGGAGTTTATTAACGGTATGCCAGGTTCCATTGGCGGTGCGGTCTGGATGAATGCCCGCTGCTACGGCAACTCCATATCCGAGGTACTGGAACAGGTGGAAGTGGTGGGGGAGGATTTGTCGCTGACAACAGTATCCTGCGATCCGTCCCAGTTCGACTATAAACGCTCCCCGTTTCAAGCCATGTCAGGCTGTATCTGGCAGGTGAAACTGCACCTGAAAAAGGGCGATCGCCAGGAAATTTACCGAAAGATGGAAGAAAACCATAAAGATAGGGTGGATAAAGGCCATTTTAAAGCACCATCCGCCGGGTCGCTGTTTAAAAACAACCATGATTTCGGCGCTCCCACTGGCAAGATCATTGACGAGTTGGGGTTACGTGGTGTTACCTCCGGTGGGGCAGCGATTGCTCCTTTTCATGGCAATATCTTTATCAATCAAAACAACGCCACTGCTGGCGACGTCCTGTCCCTTATCCGACTGGCAGTGGAGAAGGCGGCGCGTGAGAGGGGGATCCGGCTGGAGCCGGAAGTCCGATTAGTCGGCGACTGGAGTCCTGAAGAACTCTCCTTTCTGACAAACGTCGCCTGACCGACATATTACGTTTTGGTGGTTGTGGCACAATGTCGCAATTGCAGGTCATTCCCGGCTGTTGTATTCTTCCATGAACTGATATTTATTGGTATTTATACGGAGGAAATATGCACTATCCTGTCTGGTATCTGCCCGAAATAGGGGGCGGTACGCTGATTGCCCTGATTGCGGTCTTTCACGTTTTCATCTCTCATTTCGCGGTGGGGGGCGGGCTCTATCTGGTCTTGGCCGAAAAAAAAGGCCTTGCCGAACAGAGCCAGGCCATTCTCGATTTCACCAAACGCCACGCCCGTTTTTTCCTTTTGACGACCATGGTCCTGGGGTCCATCAGCGGGGTCGGTATCTGGTTCATTATCGCTTTGGTCAATCCGGCAGCGACCTCCTACCTTATTCATAATTTCGTATTTGGCTGGGCGGCGGAGTGGGTCTTCTTCACGGTGGAGATCGCCGCTGCTTTCGTCTATTACTATTTCTTTGGGCGGATGGAATCCTCGACCCATCTGAAAGTCGGCTACCTCTATTTCTTTGCCGCATGGATGTCTTTGCTGCTCATTAATGGAATCATCGGGGTGATGCTGACACCGGGTGCCTGGGCGGAGAGCTCGCTCTTTTGGCAGGGTTTTTTCAATCCGTCATTCTGGCCATCCCTTTTCTTTCGTACCTGCATAGCGGTGCTTATGGCCGGCTGTTACGGCTGCCTGACTGCCGCATGGTCCGATGAGGAAGAGGTTCGGGTGAAAATGACCCGTTTCTCCGGTATCTGGTCATTGGTGGCCATGGTCGCAGCTATCCCTTGCGCCTTGTGGTATGTGGCGGTCTTGCCGGAACAGGCTCAGCAGCTGGTGACAGGCAAATCACCCACAGTCGCTCTCGCCCTGCAGTACGGTTTGGTGGCAGTCATTTTGCTACTGGTTCTGACGCTGGTTACAGCCATTCTGAGACCGACACTCAACAACCGGCCAGTGGCTCTTGCGGCCATGCTCTGTGCCTTTGTAATGCTTGGCTCGTTTGAATGGACCCGGGAGGCGGCCCGCCGTCCCTATGTGATCAACGAGGTGATCTACTCCAACTCCATTTTCAAAAAAGACCTGGAAAGCTTGAATGAGAAAGGTTTTCTCAAATCTGCACTGTGGGTGCAGCATCACGAGGTGACTGCTGACAACAGAATGGGTGCCGGGCACGAACTCTATATTCAGCAATGTTACAGTTGTCATACCCTTGGTGCTGGCAACAACGATCTGGCAGCCCTGACGGAAAAGATGAGCTACCCGGCGCTGGTCGCCTATATCGGCAAGATGCATACCATCCGCCCGTTCATGCCGCCCTTTGCCGGAACCGACACGGAGGTGCGGGCACTGTCAGCTTTTCTGGCCGGAGAGGTGCACGGTAAGGAGACCGTTGATGTCGTCGCCGAAGCCGGTGATGGCCTGGCAGCCGGTAAACAACTGTTTGAGGAAAACTGTGCAGCATGTCACGCCAGGGAAGATCTGTCTGGCGCGTTTGCTGGTAAAGATGTGGTGGGAGCTGGTGAGATGTTGAGTACCTTAAATGAGATTTCCGATGAAATGGAGCCTTTTGGTGGGACCGACGAAGAGCGGAATCAGCTTGCCGGTTATCTGATTTCAGAGAGTGGCGGGATAGTCTCGACTGCAGGAGTGGACGGGGGCGGAGTGTTTGATACCCATTGTTCAGCCTGTCACGCCGTCGAGGATATAACGGAGTTTACCAGTGGTTGGGATCGGGCACAGATTTTTACCAATCTCGGCAGATTGCCGGAACTGGTCCCAGAAATGCCGCCGTTTGAGGGAACTGAAACCGAACGGGAAGCACTTGCCGACTATATCGACGGCCTAAAAGGAGGAAAGTGATGGCGACGATTCTTATTCCACCTGCCGACACCCTGCCGGTTGCCTGGGGCTGGTTCCAGTTCCTGCTGCTGCTTACCTTTCCGCTGCACCTCCTGGCAATGAACGCGATGCTGGGCGGGCTTATTCTCGGGGTGGTTGCCCATCTGCGTGGTGATGAAGTGGAACGGCGGCTTGCCCATCGCATTGCGGTGATCACCCCGATGCTTATTGCGCTTACTGTCAATCTCGGTGTGGCCCCTTATCTTTTTCTCCAGGTACTCTATGGCCAGTTTATTTACACCAGCTCTATCCTCATGGGAATTGGCTGGATTCTGGTGGTGCCGCTGTTGATGTTTGCCTATCGCGGTGTTTATCTCTACGACTTTCATTTTGAAAAACTAGGACGTCTGGGGCTGGTGATCGGTGGGATTTGTGCCGTGATCTTTCTCGGTATCGCTGCCATTTTCTCCCATAACATGCTGCTGATGGGCTTGCCTGAAAGGTTTGGTGAATATTTCAGCCATTTGGACGGCTCGATGCTTATTGCCAGCGAGAACAGTTTCCCGTTTCGCTATTTGCATATGGTATTGGGGGCGCTGGCGATGGGCGGGCTGGCCGTGGCGCTCATGGGTCGCTTTCGGGCCGAACGTGACCTGGAACTGGCCGAATATTCTGCAAAGCATGGTTTGCGTGTTTTCCTGGGAGTGACCGTGATCAACACCGTGGTGGGTATTCTCTACCTTCTCAGCCTGCCCCGGGGCCAGATGCTGCTCTTTATGGGCCGAGATATGGGAGCCACCATCGCCTTCGCACTTGGCTTGCTGCTGACTGTCGGTATGCTGTTCACCGCCTGGCGGGGCCGGTTATGGATGACAATTGCCCATGCCGTGCCACTTGTTGT
The DNA here is from genome assembly GCF_900143695.1 of Desulfopila aestuarii DSM 18488. Classification (GTDB taxonomy): domain Bacteria; phylum Desulfobacterota; class Desulfobulbia; order Desulfobulbales; family Desulfocapsaceae; genus Desulfopila; species Desulfopila aestuarii. The sequence goes on along the minus strand of NZ_FRFE01000016.1, from coordinate 80,895 downwards.
GATTATGGTCTTTATGCGCAGTTGGCTGCGTACGGGCTACCTGCAGAAATACTATACCCTCGATCAGCTCCAGGTTGTACCGCAGTACTCCCCCATGATTTTCTTTTTTGTCATCCTTATTTTCGGACTCCTCTGTCTCGGTTGGCTCTGGAAAAAGAGTGCTGAGGCGCTCGCCCAGACCTGATTTCTTTTCCTGATGCCAGACATTTCGATGAATCGGAGCCGGTTTTACGGCTCCGATTCCATCATCATGATTTTCTTGCAAATGTAAAATCAATGATGATACTTTACCCGTGTTGTCCTTGCTTTTTACCCATCCATATCTAACGCGAGGTAGCAGATGAGTGCATACTATACCGATCCTGATCCGGCTGAGACCAGTGACTGGCTGGAATCGTTGGATGGCGTTATTCGTCATGAAGGCGCTGAAAAAGCCGATTACCTGTTACGTGAGCTGACCGACCGGGCCCGCGAGCGGGGTGTGTCAACTTCCCCGGGTATTCTCACCCCTTATGGTAATACTATCCCGCCAGGCGACGAGCAGCACATGCCTGATGATTCCTACACCGCTATGAAGGTTGCCGCCTATGTGCGCTGGAATGCCATGGCCATGGTGGCACGAGCCAACAAGGGCGGCAAGGGGCTGGGAGGCCATATTGCCACCTACACCTCGGTTTCAGCTATGTACGAGGTTGGCTTCAACTGGTTTTTCCGGGGCCCGCAGGCCGAATTCGGCGCCGATATGATCTATTTCCAGGGACACAGTTCACCTGGTATCTATGCCCGGGCATTTGTGGAAGGGAGGTTTGATGAAGAGCATTTGCGCAATTTCAGGCAGGAGGTAGGTGGCCACGGGCTGTCGTCCTATCCCCATCCCTGGCTGATGCCCGACTTCTGGCAATTTCCCACCGTTTCCATGGGGTTGGGGCCAATGGCGGCCATCTACCAGGCCAGATTTATGAAATATATGGACAGCCGTGAGCTGAAAAAGGCCGGTGATCGAAAGGTCTGGGTCTTTATGGGCGATGGCGAGTCAGATGAACCGGAATCGCTTGGGGCTCTTTCTGTAGCTGCAAGGGAAAAGCTTGATAACCTGATCTTTGTGGTCAACTGTAACCTTCAGCGACTCGACGGTCCGGTACGCGGCAACGGCAAAATTATCCAGGAGCTGGAAGGGCGTTTTCGCGGAGCCGGCTGGAATGTGATAAAGCTCCTTTGGGGGAGTGAGTGGGATCGTATTCTGAGCCGTGATAAGGAAGGACTGCTGTTGAAAAAGTTTGGCAGCATGGTGGATGGCGATTTTCAGACCATCCGGGCACGCGGGCCAGAATATCTGCGAGAATTGGTCTTTGCTGACGACCCGAAACTGGCGGCCCTTGTTGAGGATATCAGTGACAGTGAGCTGTGGCAGATGACCCGTGGCGGCCATGACCCGCGCAAGGTCTATACGGCCTTATCGGCAGCTACCCGCCATCAGGGCCAGCCGACGGTCATCCTTGTGAAAACCATTAAGGGTTTTGGTATGGGTCAGGCGGGTGAATCGGTTATGGTTGCCCATAATGTCAAGAAAATGGACCTTGAGTCGCTGAAGGCTTTTCGTGACCGGTTCCATGTTCCTTTAGCAGATGAACAGCTCGGTGAACTGCCTTTTATCCGACCGGCGGAAGGCAGTGATGAGGAACGTTTTCTCCGGGAGCGGCGTGAGGCCATGGGCGGTCCAGTTCCCTGGCGTGAGACCCAACATATCCCGCTCACCGTTCCTGATCTTAGCGTTTTCAAGGCGCTGCTTGGCTCGTCAAAAGGGCGCGAATTATCAACCACCATGGCCTTTGTCCGGCTGCTCGGTATGCTGGTAAAGGATAAGGAAATTGGCAAAAATATCGTACCGATCATCCCCGACGAAGCCCGCACCTTCGGGATGGAGGGGCTGTTCCGGCAACTCGGGATCTATGCGCCCACCGGCCAACTCTATGAACCGCAGGACTCCGAGACAATCTCCTGGTACCGGGAGGATCCGCAAGGCCAGATTCTGGAAGAGGGTATAACCGAAGCGGGGGCAATTTCGTCGTGGCTGGCAGCCGCCACGGCCCATACCAATTACGGGGTGCCGATGATCCCGTTTTATGCCTTTTACTCCATGTTCGGCTTCCAGCGTATTGGCGACCAGCTCTGGGCAGCAGGTGATAGCAGGGCAAGGGGCTTTCTCATGGGAGCGACTGCGGGCCGTACCACATTGAATGGTGAAGGTCTCCAGCATCAGGATGGCCAGGCGCTGCTGATGGCCTCTGTCTACCCCACCTGCCTGGCCTATGATCCTACCTTCAGTTATGAGGTGGCGGTGCTGGTGCAGCAGGGAATTGAGCGGATGTTCGGTAAAGGTGAAGATCTTTTTTATTACATCACCTTATTAAACGAAAACTATGAGCAGCCGGAGATGCCCGAAGGTGTTGAAGAAGGCATAGGCCGAGGGATGTATCTGTATCGCCAGGGCGGTGAAGGCGAGCTGCGGGTGCAGTTGATGGGCAGTGGATCCATTCTGCGCGAGGTGATTGCTGCCGCCGATCTGTTGGCCGATGATTTTGGCGTGCAGGCGGATATCTGGTCCATTCTGGGTGTCAATCAATTGCATCGGCAGGGCATGGAGGTGGAGGACTGGAACCGCAACCATCCGGAGGAGGAGCCGCGGAAATCCTATGTTGAACAACAGCTGGCAGGCTTTGCGGGGCCGGCGGTGATCAGTACCGACTATGTCCAGGCCTATAGTGAGCAATTACGACGACTTATCCCCAATTCCCTCACTATTCTTGGTACTGATGGTTTTGGGCGTAGCGATTCGCGGGAGGTGCTGCGCGATTTCTTCAAGGTGGACCGGCGCCATATTGTGGTCGCCGCTTTAAAAGCTTTGGCTGACCAGGGTGCAGTCGAGCGCACAAAGGTATCCGAGGCTATACGAAAATACGAAATCAACCCGGATGCACCACATCCGGTAACCCGCTGAGACGGAGGAAAAGATGGCAGTCGAAAAGATTGTGGTGCCCGATTTCGGTGATGTGCAGGAGATTTCCGTGGTGGAAGTCTACATCAAGCCCGGGGATGTGGTCGAGGTTGAGAGTCCGTTGATTGCATTGGAGAGTGAGAAGGCGGTGATGGATATTCCCTCGCCACTTGCCGGTACCATTACCGAGGTCAAAATACAGGAAGGAGATACGGTCAAAAGTGGCGACCTGATTGCACTGGTGGAGACCGCAGCCGAGGCTGTACCCGAGAAGAAGGAGTCGGCGGATGAATCCCAAAAGAAGGAAAAGGCAGAGGCCGAACCGGTAAAAGAAACGGAAGCTCTGGCTGTGTCTGCGAAAGCTCCACAAGCAGCGACAGTTTCCACTTCAACATCAGCTGCCACTGATGTTGAAGCGGTTGAGCATGGCAGCTTTCACGCTACCCCGTCGGTGCGGGCCTATGCCCGGGAGTTGGGTGTCGACCTTGCCCTGGTATCGGGCAGTGGCCCCAAGGGCAGGATTGTGAAAGAGGATGTGCAGGTGGTGGTGAAGGCGGCAATGAAGGCCAGTTCTACCCGCCCTGCTGGCACCGGTGGGGGAATTGCGATTGAGGTCCCACCACTTGAAGACTTCAGTGTTTATGGGGAAATCGAGGAAGCGACCCTTAGCCGCATTAAAAAGATTTCCGGCCCGCATTTGCACCGGAGCTGGGTGACTATCCCCCATGTCACCCATTTTGACGAAGCTGATGTTACCGAACTTGAAGAGTTCCGGAAGCAGCTGAATGATGAGGCGGGCAAAGAGGGTCCCCGTTTCAGTCCACTGGTATTTATCATCAAGGCAGTGGTGGCAACGTTGCGGGAGTTTCCGATGTTCAACTGCTCGCTCATGCCAAGCGGTGACAAGGTTATCTTGAAACACTACTACAACATCGGTATTGCCGTAGACACTCCTGGCGGTTTGGTGGTGCCGGTAATCAAAAACGCCGATAAAAAGGGTTTGCGGGAGATTGCCCGTGAGCTCCATGAGGTAGGGGGCAAGGCGAGGGATGGAAAGCTGTCAATCGGCGATTTACAGGGAGCCTCTTTTACCATCTCCAGTCTTGGTGGAATTGGTGGCACCGGTTTTACTCCCATCGTCAACGGGCCGCAGGTGGCCATTATCGGTTTGTCGCGCAACTACATGAAACCCTTCTGGGATGAAAACAAACAGCAGTTTGTTCCGCGGTTGACTCTGCCGTTCTCGCTCTCATACGACCACAGGGTCATCGACGGTGCAGAGGCGGCCAGGTTTTGCCGGGCACTCAGCGATGCTATTGAAGATCTAAGGCGTGTAATGCTCTAAAATTAACGAAATCGACAAATATCTGTTAAAATATTGTCGTATTCGTTAGAATGGTCTTGATGTTAAGATCGGATGAGCAGCGGGTTGCACATCCAGCGGTATGTAGCGGTTGCCGCGCGAATGTTCGTCATGAGCTCTTCAGAGGAGAAAATGCTATGTCTTCAGATACAAAATATGATGTTGTCGTACTGGGTGGTGGGCCGGGCGGCTATACGGCGGCCTTTCGGGCGGCGGATCTGGGTCTTTCAGTCTGTCTGGTTGAGCAGGGGGAACGGCTGGGTGGTGTCTGCCTCAACGTCGGTTGTATCCCGTCCAAGACGCTGCTCCATGGCGCGGCGGTGATTGAGGAGGCCCGGGAAGCTGAAACTCTTGGGATCTCCTTTGGCGAGCCGAAGGTCGATCTTGATATGTTTCGATCCCATAAGGAGGGAATTATCAATCAGCTGACCGGCGGGCTCGATAAGCTCTGCCAGGCGCGCAAGGTCACCCGTATTGTTGGCAAAGGAAGTTTTGTAAACGGTTCAACTCTCAAAGTGAGTGGTGCTGAAGGTGATACGGAAGTGGCCTTCGGCAACTGTATTATCGCCACCGGTTCGCATCCGTTCATGCTGCCGGGATTGCCTCAGGACGAGCGCATCTGGAACTCCACCGATGCCCTGGCGTTAAAATTTATCCCCAAACGTTTTCTCATTATCGGCGGCGGCATTATCGGCATGGAAATGGCCCAGATCTATAGCGCCCTTGGTTCGGAGATCACTATCGTTGAGATGATGGACCATATCATTCCGCCGGCAGATAAAGACCTGGTCCAGCCCCTCTTTTTGAAGTTGAAAAACAAATATCAGATTCTGACCAAGACCAAAGTGACTTCGATCGAAGCGACCGAAAGCGGGATAGTCGCGTCCTTTGAAGGGACCAAGGCGCCAGAGAAGGGCGAGTATGATGCGGTGCTCGTGGCAGTCGGTCGAAAGCCGAATACCGGCAACTTTGATCGAGAGAAGATCGGTCTGGAATTAAACGAGCGTGGCTTTATTCCGGTAAACGCCCAGCAGCAGACAACGGTGGCCAATATCTACGCCATTGGAGATGTCGTGGGTGAGCCGATGCTGGCTCATAAAGCGACCCACGAAGGCAAGGTGGCGGCGGAGGTGATTGCCGGCCATAAAGCGGCCTTTGACCCGATGACCATTCCCTCAGTGGCCTACACCCATCCTGAAATCGCCTGGATGGGACTCACCGAAAAAGAGGCCAAGGAAAAGGGCATCGACTATGACAAGGGTAAGTTTCCCTGGGGTGCTTCAGGGCGGGCCTTAAGTTCGGGAGCGGCCAGCGGTGTGACCAAGGTGCTTTTCGACAAAGAGACCGGACGGATTATCGGTGCAGGCATTTGCGGTCAGAATGCGGGGGAATTGATTCATGAAGCGGTACTGGCCCTTGAAATGGGTGCCGATGCAGAGGATATCAGCAAAACCGTCCATGCCCATCCGACTTTGGCCGAGACTTTTGCCTTTGCTGCCGAAATTGTCGATGGTTCCATCACCGACATCATGCCGTCGAAAAAATGATGGGAATGGAAAAAAGGCAATACTATAAAGGCCTATATTGCAATTTTCTGGAGGTCTGAAGCACTGTCGGTCCTTGCAACGCCTTGCGGGACCGACAGTGTTTTCAAATTGTTTTCACTTCTTTTCTCAATTTCTCATATTCGGGCAGTTCCCTATAACAAGCCATATTTAAAGGCGATCTTGGCAAGCTCTACCACCGAGTTGCATTGGAGCTTCTTTAAGAGATTGCGTCGATGAGTGTCGACGGTATACGGACTGATGAACAGTTCCTTCGCTATCTCTTTGCTCCGCTTTCCTGCAGCCAGGTTTCTCAAAATATCCAGTTCCCGGCCCGTTACATCACTTAATGGTGTGGTGATCGGGTTGTACACTTTCGAGAATATCGTTTCGTACACAGCGTTGTTGCGAAAAATTTTGCTTGAAAGACGTAACGGGAGGACCTCTTCATTATCCAGCACGATGATGTTGCCGAGAATGAGCGTGGCTAAACCATTTTCGTCCACTTCAAGCACATAGAGCTGCTCCATGAGATTTATATACTCGCCGGTCTTGCGTTTGAATCTATAATTATATTGAGTGAGGATCTGTTGTTTCTCTTGTTCATCAGCCTGGGAGATAACATCCATGCCGTCTGGATACATCTGGTTGACGATGATATCGATTTCTTCGGGATGGAGACATTGTAAAAATAGTCCAATGCCTTGTTGAAGAAACTCCTCATTGGTATAACCGGATACATTTTCCTGCAGCCGCCCCATAAAATGATAGGTGTGGGAAGGTGACTCCGCCACATAGAAAAACGAGGCGGAATCTGGAAGGAATGTATCAATGGTGGTCTGTTGCTCGATATGCTTCTGAATGGTTTCGCCTTTGACCAGGCCAGTTCCGAAAAGATCTTTATATGCCTGAAGATATTGTCGCATACCGATGAAAATCTCCGTTTTCTGCAGCAAATTACTCAATTTTGAGTATGGAATCTGACAAGCCTATCGTATATCCTGCGTCGTGACCAAGTCATATTTTTTAAGAATTCCCAGCCTAACATACAGAAGACTTTACTGAAACTGTTGTTGGAAATAAACGACATTTTCATCAAGCGGTAATGTCTGAAATCCGCAGAATGCATGGTCGGATAGTTCCACGGCAGCGCGTTGGATATCGCCGGTCAGGTAGTTCTGCAACAGACGAGTCTTTATAGCTGCTATTGCATGAAACGACTCCCTAAAGGTCATCGCTCAATGAGGTAATTCCATGAACCAACTGCAACAATATATAGTTCTTTTCTGGTTACTCCCTGTTCTTGTCCAGATCGTTTTGCCATTACTGCTCTTTGCTCTTCATTTGCCCAAGTTCGTCATGGGGGAAAAAACAGATTCGATCCCTGCAATCCCCCGAGTATATATTTCGTAATATTGATGAATTAAGAACATGGTGGGTGAAAGTTGTCAGGAGATTCTCGCATTATCTTGAGAAAGACTCGTTAAAAGGTCAAACAGTTATGAAGCATCCGATTGGATATTTTGAGGTAACTTCTTCGGGGAAGGCTCCGCAATTGGTTATTGTTAGTCAGGAAATGAGCGTAACTGACCAAAATGTGATTGTCGCATCTCGAAAAATATTCACATTGAACACTGAAAATGGCGAAGAGATCTTCCCGACAAAAGATTCTCAAACATTCAGTAAAAAAGATGGAACATTGTTTAGAAAGTTGGGATTGTGCCGGGTCAGTGGTGGTTCTCGTAATCGCATTGAGTATTGATTGTCGAGAACCCAGGTTGCGTGATAGTGTATGAAAAATGTACGATGAGATCTTGAAAAATCAGATGTAAAGCTTACGCCCAAAAGAAATGGACCAACGCTGCGCCTTCGATACCTCAGAATATGATTCTTGCTGGTTCGATCGCAGATAATCCGTCGGTCACGACAGATTTGGTTCACCAGCAGACCTCGAGTGAGAACTCGTCCTGGGTTTAGCTGGAATGCTGTTGAGTACCTGAAATTCCACAGTGCCTTAAATTAAGTACCTGGTCTTGTAGGGGTGTGTTGCGGTGGAGAACCGTCTTGCCCCTTGGCCTCAGCTCTTGCCATTACTTCACATGGGCTGAAAGGTTTACAGATGTAGTCATCCGTCCAGAATTCCAATCCAGGCAACCGGTCGAATCGTACTATTAATGATAATCTTGAGACTGGCAAAGGGTCAGGTGGGAGTAATTGACTCTCACCTGACCCTTCTTTATCTAAGGGGTGAACCCCTTTTTTCTCTAGGACTGCCTCGATCTTGCGTTTCCCTTGTAGGCATGAGAACGACAACTTGAGGCTTAGTTGTCTTTACAGCCCCTTAAATGGAAGCGTTTTGCTTTCTGCTTCCATTCCTGCGACTATAGATAATCCCTGCCAAACCGCTGCCGAAAAGGAGGAGAGTGGTCGGTTCAGGAACGGGATCGGCTGACCCAGTGACATAGGCCCGGAAGGTAAGATCAATCGGACCCAGGGCATAATCAGCAAAGCCTGCCAGTGAGCTGTAGGGGTTGAGGGTGATGGTACGTTCATAGAGGCCAAGTGTGAGTTGGGAAGTGTCCAGCTCAACCCACAGACCACTTTTTACATCTCCAGCCCTCAGATCGGCAAAATCGCTCATGCCGATAATGCTAAAGGCACCGAGGCCGAGATGGGTAAAGTAGCCGCCCAAGTCGTCTGCTGGTCCGGTTGCACTGTTTTCAACACCGATTTCATCTCTTAGCATCCCCCCAAGATCACTGAACAGAAAGCTGCCGAAGTCTAGCGTATAGGCAATACCTCCTCCAGTCAGTGTCGCATTGTCATATGTGTCGGCAAGGTCAATGATGAGGGCTTTGGCGAGGTTATTTACTGTGCCGGAAAGGGCAATGGTTGTCAGGCCGAGATCTTCGTCTGTCAAGTAATCATTTCGGCTGGCAAAACCCATTCTGGCTGTCCCTGAGTACACGCCTGCAGTGGTGGTATCCATTTTCAATTCGACTCCAGCTGATTCGCCCGAGGCGAGGCCGGGTATAGAGAGAGAGGATAGAGTGAATGGCGCATCTGCAGTGGCGGAGGTCTGGATAAGTCTGTCCACCAAATCTCCAGACGCTGTATTTTGCACGGTGACCAGTTGGGCAATATCTGTTCCTATGCGGACGGTGCCAAAATCGATGGCATCGGTGACAGTGGCCTCTGCCAGGTCAAAGACGGAGGAGGTGACATCGATATTTTGGCTGGTAAGGGCAATATTTTCACCCAGCCCGAATTCCTGGCCGTTTGACATGTAGTCGATATTGATGCCACCAGAGAATTTACCTGACTGGCCGGTATCGGCGTAGACAATCATCGTGGCTGTTTCGCCAGCTTTCAAGGCAATCACTTCATTACCGGATAGAGCGTTGATACCGTCACCAGTGTAGCTTGCCGAGACATCAAGGGACTCGGAGTACCCATCAGTAGGTGCTGTGTTGTCAACCTGTACCTCTTGGCTGATCGTATCCCCAACCCTGGAGAAGAAAGTTAACGAACTGGCAGAGGTCGCTCCTTCAGCGAGCCTGAAGACCTCGGCGCTCAGCGTGACATCCTGCGACGGTAGGGCTGTTATACCAAGATCGCTTGAGCCTTGGCCGTTAGAGGTGAAAGCCAGGGTTACCGTGCCCTCCTGGTGGCCGGCAATTGATGTATCACCCATGGAGACCATCATCGATGCTGTATCATTACTGCCTGGAGTAAGTAGATCGATCTTGCCCGATGCAAAGGCGTTGCCGGTCACCCCACCGATGACGGCATCAAGGGCTTCGGAATAGCCGTCATTTGGAACATCGTTTGTAATCGAAAGGGTCTGTTGCGGGCTGCTGGAATCAGCACGGATATTGCCGAGGTCGATGGTTGTTTCGCCAATGACGGGATTGGCGTACCGGTAGACGTCGGCCAGGGTTGTAATGGTTGCAAGGATATTCACCTCTTCACCACCGATCGCTTCGGTACCGAAGCCAAAGCGCGTTCCGTCGGAAAACAGGTTGACTGTCGCATTGCTGTTGATGCTGCCTGCGCTGCTGGTGTCGAGACCGACAGTGAGTGCCGTCGAGGATGTACCGGCAGCAAGACCGGTGACGCTGCCGCCAAGGGTGATCCCGTCGATGGATGAAGAAGAATCCCACCCGGCGTTAAGATAGTCGGTAAAGGCGGCATCGGCAGCAGTGCGGCTGTTGGTGACCAGAACGGTCTCTTTATCGACGACCTGGCCCACATGGACATTACCGAAATTCACCACATCCTGTACTTCGCCGCTCGCCAGTTGCGTGACGGTGGTTGCCAGGCGGATAACCTGGTCATCGAGGGGAGTTTGGCCGAGAGCGTTTATGCCGTCACCATCAGATATGAAGCCGACTGTTGCGGAGCCCTCGACCAGGCCGAGGATTGATGTATCGAGGCTGACAGACATCGCCTGGCTGGAGGTGCCTGCATCAAGGTTGTCGATGTTGCCGGAGGTGGAGAGATTGGTGCTATTATCAGAAAAGGCGGCGTCAAGTTTTTCCGAATAGCCGTTGGCAGCGGCGTTGTTGGAAATGGTCAGTACCGCGTCCACCGCATCATTGACCCTTACATACTCCGGTGTTGCGGAAAGGCTTACTCCTGCCTGGGCATAATCAAAGACCGTGCCGGTCACAGTGATCTCTTCCTGACCGAAGTCTTCGGCAGTATAGCTCACTGTCCCGTCGGTCTGGAGCAGAACCTTGGCCGTGCCGGACTTTTCACCTGATGAGGATGCGTCTATGCCGACCTGCATGGTCGAGGCGTCGGTGTCGCCTGCTGCAAGCGAACTGATGGGGCCGCCAATGGTTATCGCATTGCCGGTGGTACCGTTGAACAGCGCATTGGCACCGTCAGAGCCGCTTGTGGCCACGTTGGTGATGGCAATACCATTTGTTATCGTATCCCCGGTGTGCATCTCGCCAAGGCTGACGGCGGTGTTGTCAATATAGGGGACCGCCCGGTGTGTGATGACCGAGTTGCCAAGGACAAAATCGGCAACAAAGCCATTTTCCGGATTAGTTGAGTGCATTTCCATGGCTATCTGGATATTCAGGGGACCGGCTATGGAGATAGCACTGGTGTCGATCTCCATAGTCTGGTCCTTGAAGAAGGCGATCGCATCGGCTGAGTTGTTGAATGTCCGTGTCAGTGCATTGATGGTTGTGTTTTCGACCTTGACCTTGAAGGTTATTGACGTGTCATCGCTCTCCGTAAAGCCATTCCCAAGCACTTGCGGAGACATGGATCCCAGCAGCAGCTTCTGGGTGCCGCTGGTATATTTTCTGGTATCAACTGTGAAATCTATAGTACTGTTGTACTCATGGTCGGTTGCACTACCGTCAGGAGATCCAGCGCCGCCAAGGACCCCATAGCCGATCACATCCGAATTGAACCCGCTTGAATGGAAGACCGTTGCGCCGTCACCGATATTGAAATTGGCCAGTACCCCACTGTCACGTGTTACAGGGACCAAAACCGAATTGTCAGGTGTGGCAGTGGCAAAGGCCGAGGCCTGCTGTCCCGCCGTGGTGCTGACAGAGGAGAGGTCAGCGCCGTACGACGCCCGGGATTGTGCGGTGCTGCTGCTACCGACCTCTGCCGTGGCGGTTGTTTTTACCTGGGTGACAAGGCCTGAGACAGCGCTTGAGCTGGCACTGCTATTGACTTTTCCCGAAGTGCCGGAACCAGTTGCTGTAGCAATGGCCGAGCCACTCTGCCCCTGGGTTGAATCGAGGTACGCTTCTCCGCCATGGCCAGCAGTCGCTGTGGCAGAGACAGCGATTTCGCCGCCAGCGCTTAAGCCGGTGGCGGTGGCTATGGCATTGCCACCATCTCCGCCAGTAAAACCTGCGCCTTGGCCATGGCCACCGCTGCCAGCCCAGGCATTGGCGTTTGAGCGGAGGATTTGCGTGCCACTGCTGTTCTTTTCAGCGTACGATGTGGAAGTAGCGTCACCGCCATCACCGCCAGTGGCGGACCCTCCAATGGCAATACCTCCATGGCCGCCACGGGCGTCATCATTGGCGACCGTGTACTGATCGCCTGCGGCAATAGCCGTTGAGATGCTGTCACCCTTGCCGCCAGCGCCTGCATTGGAGAACGTGCTTCCTCCGCCAGCCCCGCCCATGGCCTGGGAATACGCTGAGACATGACCGCTATTATCAGTATCGATGCTTTCAGCCATCGCTCGCATGGTCGCATCGCCGCCATTTCCGCCCACACCACTTCCATAACCATATCCACCTGCGCCTCCTTGTCCTGAAGTGTCGGCGCTGGCTGCATAGGTATTTGGTGAAAGTGTGCCTGTATTAGTTACAGAAACACTGCCCAAAGCGTCGCCGCCCTTGCCACCGTTGGCAGCATTGCCAGCCAGACCGCGACCGCCGTCACCACCAAAAGTGCTTGCGGTCCCATAGGCCGTACCGGAATCACTGCTGACTACGGTTTCGGCTGTGCTTATGGCTCCGTTGCCTGCGTATCCGCTGGTGCCGCGGTCGCCACCGTTTCCACCATTGGCGACGGTGTTCACCGTTACAACTGCCGCCTGATTTTCATCATGGGTGACAGATGACAAGGCGCTTCCTGCTTCTCCGGTGTTGCCGGTCCCATAAACCCGGCCGCCATTGCCGCCGTATGCGGTCTGGCTGAGGATGAGATGGCCCGTTGTTGACCCCGTAACCTTGTCGACAAGTGACACCGCTGCACCATTTCCGGCTTGGCCATTAACGGCAGCACCGCCGTGGCCGCCAACGCCCTTTGCGGTTACCTCAACAATATTTCCACCAATAGATTGTCCGGTACTGGATACTTCAACCCCACCGCCATCACCGCCCGTTCCGTTAAACGATGCGTTACCGCCAGCCCCTCCGGTGGCTGTCACATCCACATCGACCCGGCCTGCTGCAGATGCCCCACCACTCAAGGTGGAAGTGGCAAAGCCGCCATTGCCGCCATTGCCAGAGATGTTTTGGATCCCACTGACTGCAGCTCCTCCGACTCCGCCGGAGGCTATCTGGACGATTTGAAGGTTGCCGATATTTGTCCCCGATGCTGCATCAACCAAGGTGGCCTCGCCGCCTGCACCGCCATCGGCACCATTTGTGCCTTGGCCACCACGGCCTCCTGTGGCAGTAGCCCAACTATCAGCTGCACCGGAACTATTGCCCGTCACCGATGATGTGGCTGTGGAAGTGCCGCCATCTCCGCCACTGAATCCGACCCCATAGCCGACACCACCAGTACCACCAACACTGTTGGCGCGGGCTGAGCTACCCATAGTGCTGCTAAATAGCTGGTTGGCTTGTGCTGTTGCGCTGGAATTGCCGCCATAACCGCCATTACCAGAAGTGCCCGAAATGTTGCCTCCAGCTCCACCGAACGTGGTGGCGCCAGCTGAAGTCTGCTGGTTGCCTGAGGAGGTTGCCGTGCTCAGACTGTAAGCATCTCCCCCATTGCCAGCTGTACCGTTTTCAGCAAAGTTAACGCTTCCTCCTTCTCCACCTGTTGATGTACCTGTTGCGACTACGTCATGAATGTTATTGATATTTTGAGAGTTGGCTGATGTTATAGCGTGTGCATATCCTCCTGCCCCGCCTGAGCCGGAACCGTAACTGTCACCACCACTACCACCTATTGCTATCCCGGTTGTTTTCGTCCACCCGGATGGACCAGTTTGTGTCGCACTCGTTGAAATATAACTGTCACCACCGCTACCGCCATTTCCTGCCAAACCATCACTGCCGTTGCCGGTTGCCTGGCCGCCATGCCCACCATTGCCGCCCTTGCCACCGTTGCTTTCAGCATGAGCCGTTGTGTCTCCGCCGGCGACGTCAGTATCGGCTACTGCCGTCGATTCACCACCGTCACCACCGTCGCCACCGTTGCCACCGTCGGCGTTAGTTCCACTGCCGTCTCCGCCATCGCCTCCCGTTCCGCCAGCCCCTCCGGTAGCAAGCGCGGAGTTGTTGGGGTCCCCGGATGTGGCTGCCGTAATGATGATATTCTCGCCGTTGCCACCTGCGGTGCCATCGGTTCCCGGATTGCCGCTGGTCCCATCGATGCCTGGGATGCCGGCAGCACCAGTTAGTGTGACAGTGTCCGCCCACCCTGAATGGGACAGGGGGGATAAGACGAGCAGCGTTGAAGAAAGTGCAATAGTCGATCGGAGAATTTTTCGAGATTTGTTCATGGTTTATTGCCTGCAGATTTCGAGATCAGGGATGTCTTTTCCCAGTGATGTTGCATGGCAACACTTCCCGTGTTGTCATGCTGCCCTCCCCTAAAAAAAATATTTTCCTTAAAAACGTAAGCAAAACGGCGAGTTACTAGCAAATAGCATGCCACGAATGGTCAGGGGTGGAAGTTTTGTTAGATTTGGGAAAGGCGATCCTTCAATTGTCTAGGCATATTGCATCTTTGAACTGATTTTGTTTCGACGATGCTGGTTGGTAAACATGCACCGGATAAACTCAATGTGTTGTCGCGAGATCGTTATTCTGAGGATGTTAATTCCGTAAATGCGAATATTTACGGTGTGCATTGGAGAAATCTCATATGAAGTGAGAAGTAGGAGGGGGAAGATGGGATGAGGCTCATGCATGCCTTGAGAGTGGTAAGGATATTATGCCTTACAAAAGATGCTGCTGTGAGCTTCAGGTTTTGGATTCTCTAGCAATGATGTTTGTCCCAAATGAGTTTTTGGCATCGACACTTGCTCGCATTTCTCATTTGCTATTGGTATTTCAGTGCGCTCGGCAAATACCAGTGAACATTCTGGATTTCCGGAAAAAAAGGGCTGGAAAAGATGGATCCGTCAAGGGGTGAAAGGGCACCGCTCAGGCCCAATGTTCCCACCCAACAATGTCTTCTAACGGCGTTACTTTTGTTCGTTGGCAATCACAGTCGCTTGATACGATTGTCAAACGCTTATCCGTAAAGATAAGCATTGGGCCAAAAGGGAGAGTTTACGGAGCCTCATACTTATATCCCACCCCATAGACCGAGTGGATCACCTCAATATCCGGTGTAACGGCAGAAATCTTCCTTCTCAACTTTTTGATATGGCTGTCGATGGTTCGGTCGCAGACAATTCGCCGGTCATTGTAGATCCGGTCCATCAGCTGGTCTCGATTGAGAATTCGTCCCGGCTTTGCCGCAAGGATGCTGAGCAGCTGAAATTCCACCGCACTTAAGTCAAGCACCTGGCCCTGAAGGGTCGCTAGATAGCGCTCTTCATCAAGATGCAGGAAAGTGCTGTCATCCTGCAGGGTGGCGCTGCGACGGAGAACGGCTTTGACTCTTGCCACAACTTCACGTGGGCTGAAGGGTTTACAGATATAATCATCTGCCCCGAATTCCAACCCCAGCAACCGGTCGATTTCTTCGACGCGGGCCGTGACCATGATAATCGGCACAGCGGAAAATTTGCGGATCTCCTTGCAGATATCCAGGCCATCTTTGCCAGGGAGCATCAGGTCAAGAAGAATAAGTGCCGGCAGGCTTTCCCGTACCCGGGCGGTCACCAATAGCCCATCTTCCAGACATTCAGTTGCAAAACCGGCTTGCTGTAGATAATCCCGGTGCAGGTTCGCTAGTCTTTGCTCGTCCTCAACTATCAATATTGTCTGCTTCATGGAAAAACCTTGTCAGGAATGTAGGGGGAGGTCAATGGTAATTTTGAGTCCACCGAGGGGGGAGGGGTATGCTGCTATGCTGCCCTGGTGCGCTTCGGCGATGTTTTTACAGATTGCCAGGCCGAGCCCGGCCCCGCCACTTTTACGATTACGGGACGAATCCAGCCGGTACAAACGATCAAAGAGTTTGGGAAGCTGCTTATCGCCCACTCCCGGTTTTGAATCTTCAAAGGTGATCTGAATTCCTTCTTTCGTCGCCACCATTCGAATCTCAAGCCTTCCCGGTGCGTCTGTATAACGCAAACTGTTTTCCAGTAGATTTGTGAACAATTGTTGTAATCGATCGGGGTCCCCTAGCATCGATCTATCAAAATCACTCAGCAGGTATGGAAGAATGACCAAGCCTTTGTTTGAAAAACGCGTTTCAAACATTTCGAGTGTCCCTTGCAAAATGCCAAGGGGATTCAAATCAGTTCTTTTGTAATTGAGTGCACCGATATCGGACATTGAAAGTTCATAGAGGTCACCGACCAGCCGCTCCAGATGCAATATTTCGCCATGCAATCCTTCGATGTTTTTCGGTTCAAGCTTGCGAACGCCATCTTGCATTGCTTCGACTTCACCTCGTAACACCGCAAGGGGGGTACGTAACTCATGGGAGATATCTGCGACCCACTGACGTCGTGCCTCTTCATTTTTTTCCAGAGTCATGGCGAGAATATTAAAATGCTCTGAAAGCCGCCCCAGTTCATCGCCTGACGAAACTCCAATACGCGTTTTGAATACTCCGGCAATGAGTTTGTCTGTTCCGGCAGAAAGGGCCTTGATCGGGCGCAGCAGATGGCTGGTGAGTGGATAGGCCAGCAACAGCGAAAATACCACCATGATGAGTGTTACCAGGACAAACGACTCTTTTTGCTGTTCAACAAAACGCAAATCTCCGGAGTCGGAGAGCTCCTGAAGCGGCATTAGGCCGAGGTAGCCGATGATATTTCCCTTATATTGAAAAGGATGCATGACGAAGTTATCGACTCCACCCGGAGGGCCACCAATCATCCATTTTTTATTACTGTCGAAAAGGGCTACCCGTGGGCCGAAGATTTTCCCGTCATTCGGGGGCGGTGCCGGATGCAGAGAGGATTCCGGTCGCATCCTCCGGTCCGGTGCCCCTTTCTCTTTGCCAATCGCGGGCAGTGCCCGTACAGGACCACTGTTATGGAGTCGACGCGATAACGGGTCACTTTCTGTGACGGTACGGACCCAGAGCTTGTGGTTGTTCTCCATGAACTTCCAGTTTTCATGCTCTGCATAGTACAATGTTAGTTTTGATGCGAGCCGCTGTATCTGCTCGATTTCCTGGTTTTTTACATAGTTGAGAAAGCCGCGGTCAAAACTCCACTGAAGGAAAAAAAACAGCACCGCTGCGACCGCAACACTGGTGATAAGCAGGGTCAGGAAAAGTTTATGTCGAATCTGTAATCGCACATCAATCCCGAGGTTGAGATGAGTTTTGCCCAAAAAGAGGAAAATCCACGGTCGGTGGTGTATTCCTTTCGGTGTTTGCATCCATATAATACGACCTCATTGTGGAAGAAATGTGGAATGTGGATGTTATTTTTATGTGATAGAGACCAGTTGGCAGAAGATGTTAGCATGGTAAAAAGCCGTAAAAGTCAAGTGTTATACGTTTTACTATAAATCCGTAAAAGATTGATGAGAGAAGTTTTGCTTTCCATATTTCTTTCACATTGTCTGTCTAATGTTACTTCCAGGCTTGAAGCGATTCTCTCAGTTAACCAAAAACATCACCAAAAGTTGAAGGGTATGCAGAGCTGGAAAATTCTATTACTCACCCCGCAATCGTCATCTTTAGCAAAATTAAAGAGCATGCTGGTAGACGAAAATATCCGGGTGGAGCATGCTGAGTGTCGCGAGTCGTCGATTGCCCAAATCAGCACAGCGCCGCCTCATATGATCGTGCTTGAATGTGCAGAACAAGGTGTCGTCGATCTGCTCTATTGCCAGAAAATTCGTTATCTCTATAAAGGCCTATTGGTCCTGCTTTCTGACCTTGATAAGGCCAACTTTCAGATCTTTGCCCTGAATCTGGGCGTTGATGCTTCTTTTTCGCGATCTACTGACGTTGTGCTGATACGGGCGAACCTTTTGTCACTTCTGCGACGCTTCATGCCACCCACGCCTGTTGGACAGTTGGAGTTCGATGGTTTGGTTCTCGATCTGAACCGCAGAGATGCAATTGTCGGTGACAGCGCCGTAAATCTTTCTACCGTAGAATTCGATATTTTTTATCATCTGGTACAAAAACCAGGTTGTGTTGTCTCCCGTGATGAGATCCACAGAAAGGTATATAAAGCTGAATATAACGGTTACGATCGCAGTATTGATCTCTATATCTCACGTATTCGCCAGAAAATCGGAGATTCGCTCAGTTCTCCAATTTTCCTGAAAACCGTGCGGGGCGCAGGTTACCAGTTTATTGGCACAGCCCATTCGGACTAATACTCACCGCGCTCCTGATACATACTGTTACATGTATGTTACCTCATCACTATAAACGCACCTGTTGTTGCATCCGAAAGATTCCCCATGGGATAGGTGCTTTGCCTTTAATTCAGCACAGAATAATTCCGAGGAGGTTGATATGGTCAGTAGCATAAGCAGCATGAACAGCGCTGTGTCGATGATGCGCAGTAACAGTATGCAGAGACAGCCCCCACCGCCGCCGGCGGATAAGGATGTCTTCAAACTCTCAGACACCGACAGCAATGGCGTGGTCTCCGGAACTGAACTGGACACGCTTGTTAAGGGTATCGAGGAAGTAACCGGAAAGACGATTGATCCTGATACACTAGCCGGTTTTGACACAGATCAGGATGGCGGTCTGAATGGTAAAGAACTCCTGAGCTTGATGCAGAAAAATGGTTTTTCGGTTCCAGAGATAATCAACTCCGAAAGCGAGGGAACAGGTATACGCCCGCCACCACCGCCACCCCCTACAGAACAGGCGCTGTCCGCCTATGCCAAGAACACTGGAGACGATATGCTGTCTCAGCTCATGGACCTATTGCAGAGCGGGGCGTCGGAGAATAATGGTACGACTTCGGTTGATGTGACGTCATAGGGTAGGCGGTTCATCGTTTCATATCTTCGGTAGAGAACAATGGTTGCAGTATTCCCATGGCAGAGACCTATCCTTGTTTTTCGTGGTGTACTGTGATCATTGTTTCTGTTTTTCTCTTTTCGCTATGGTCATAGCGCATCCAAGCATTTTTTGAAAAAATGGCGGGAGCCGTCTGGTCGTGAGGAAATATCTGTATATGACAAACCCTCCCTGACCATATCTCTACACACTTCCATATTTCCTCCATATTTGCTCCTCATTCACGAGCTACAACTGTTTCTCAAAGAACAGCATGTCAGGTTCTCCGGAACCGTCTCTTCTCCCCCCCTCCCTCTCTCAGGTGCCGGAGAACCAGGCATGCTGTTTAACAACTACAGATTAAACGTTTGTTGCAAGGAACAGTAAATGACTACTCGAGGCAGGATATCGCAAATCATTACAGCCTTGATGTTACTTTTTCTCGCAGACCTTTCCGGTTGTGCAAATACCGAGAGTAGTGACATCGGTCGTAGCCAGCCGCCTCCGCCTGGCATGAACAATGGTGGTCGTTCTATGCGCAAGGGAGCTCCTCCAGAAAGAAGAGAAACCACCTACGCTGAACAGAAAACCCAAACTCCGTCTGAAGAAGCATTTGCGGCCTGCGAAGGAAAACTCGTGGGAGATTTTGTCACATTTATTGACTCAAGAGGCAAAACAATCTCCGCAATATGTCAGGAGGATCACGATCATCTGGTCGCTATTGCTCATGAAAAAAGATAGCGACGTTTCGTTAATAGCATAAAAACTTCACTTACCACGTGCCAAACACATGTCAGGTTCCCCGGTGCCCTCCCTCCAGAGTCCCCCACTCTCATCTCCAGCACCGGGGAGCCTGATCTGTCTTAAGAGATGTCGTTCATCTTTCACATTTCCTCCCTAATTGCTGCGCAATTACTCGGTAAAAGAAACACCAGACAGTCACCATCAAGAGAAATGGTGGGAATCACAACGTCATTTTCGACAATCAAAAGAACGACAAGGAGACACACAATGAAAAATCTGAAAGCGCTGAAATGTTCTGCGATCCTGATACTACTGGTCTTGATGCCGGTCGCCGGATGTGCCGAAAACAGTAATCGTGAATCTAAAAGAGGTCCTCAAGGTCCGCCTCCGGAAGCAATTGATGCGTGTAAAGACAAACAGGAAGGCGATAGCGTTACATTCACCGGTCGTCGAGGAGAATCTCTCAAGGCAACCTGTAAGGCTATGCAAGGCATACTCGCAGCTGTACCTGAAGGCCACGTACGAAATTAAGCACTTGCAGGAGTGGGCTGTCTGTGCAGTCTGCTCCTTCGTCATTCCTGTTAGAAGAGAGAGGTCCAAAAGAGATATGAGACGAAGTTATCACGCAGTGCAGTATGACGATACCGAACAGCACGAGAGCATACTTGGAATCGTTATATTACTTCTGCACCCATTTGTTATTGTGTTTCCTCGCTATTATGAACATGGACTCGATCCGGGCGGGGCATTTGTCATTATGGTTACTACGCTGACCAGCACAGGTGTTGTGCTTGGTCTTATCTCATGGTTGCTCCTACTCACTCTTGGGTTAACCACCTTTTTCAGGAAAAACTTCCTTATTCGATATGTCACCTGGCAGAGACTACACAGGATTTTAGCACTTTCGTTCCTCATTACAGCGAGTTGGCATGCAATTGACCTCGGCCGGCATACTGGTATTGGTATGTCGATGCTGCTTGTACTGTTTGGCTGTTGCGGGATGATCATATTTTTCAACAGAACTCGTTCGTAATCTCTTGAGGGGCAGAATATGAAGTCATTTGACAGAAAGTGCAATCTCACCCGCCGTCAATTCATGGCCATTACAGGTGGTGCCGCTTCCATTGCAGCGTTTTCAGCCATTGGTCTTTCTATGGAAAGACGGAATTATACGCCCAATATAAGTGAAATAGATCTGGGCGATATGCGTTCTGTAGATCTTGAAACCGACGTGCTGGTGGTAGGGAGCGGTATGGCCGGAGTCTTTGCCTCAGTAAAGGCGCATGATGCCGGTGCCAGGGTATTGGTGGTCTCTAAGGGACGACTCGGTGCATCTGGACAGGCACCATTTGCCCGTGGAATTTTTTCCTATGATCCAAAGACAGCAACAATGTCCATCGACGAATTTGTTGCGGCAGTATCTCATTCGGCGATGGGCACGAATAATCCGGTCTTTACCCGGCAAATGGCTATCCATTCGTTTGATCGTGTACAGGAACTGAAGGAGTGGGGCTTTTTCAATTCCCCGCTCTACCACGACGCATTCAAAAAGCCCATTGAGGAACGCAAAATTCGGGTCATCGAACGTGTCATGCTGACCCATTTGGTTGAGGTGCAGGGCAGGGTTGTCGGAGCAGCTGGTTTCAGCATGGATGATACCCAGTTGTATTGTATCACGGCTAAGAGTGTTATTCTCTGTACGGGCGCAGGCGGATTTAAGCCTAACGGATTTCCGATTTGCGATCTCACCCATGACGGGACGATGATGGCCTATGAAATCGGGGCAGAAATTACCGGTAAGGAGTGGAATGACGGGCACCCTTCCAACCTTGAAAATCCGGCATCTGTATATGATCAATGGGGTGGGATGTTCAAAAGTGTACCGCATACAACCAACATCGGAGTCTGCCATAATCTTGGGGTTGAGCTCAATTACAGTGTCTATATGCAGGGGCCCATGCATGACGAATCTGATCAGCCATTCTTTCATAGAGAGAAAGTCGCAGGAGGTCCGCAACGCCCCTCAGGCTTCGCTAATCCCGATGGGCCGCCACCGCCACCCCCCGGAAGTGCTGGCGAAAGAAAAGGGCCTCCTCCGGGAATGGGCGGAATTCCATCTGGCGGTGCTTCTGCCGGGATGTCGATCCATAAAGCGGAAGGCCTTGTGCCGCTAAGTGAGAGGTGTGATACATCAATTCCCGGACTGTTTGCTGCCGGGGATGCCCTTGGCTCGCATATGGCTGGAGGAATCTATACACAGAACGGGTCATCGTTGGCAGGCTCGGCGGTACAGGGGGCAATAGCCGGTGAATCAGCAGCTGCTTATGTGGAAGGCATGCCGTTACCTCGCGTGACAAAAAACAAATGGCAGCAGATTGAAGAGCAGATGCTTGCTCCGTTGAAAAGAGAACGGGGTTACAGCCCCGCCTGGGTAACCCAGACGCTTCAGGGGATTATGATCCCAAATTTTGTGCTCTATATCAAAAAAGAGAAGATGATGCGTGCGGCACTTGCCTATATCGAGGAGCTGCGGGAGCATCACCAGCCACTGCTTCGGGCCGCTGATATGCATGAGCTCCGGCTTGCCCATGAAACAGCAAACATGCTTCTCAATGCAGAGATGAAATTGCGCGCATCGCTTTTTCGACAAGAAAGCAGATGCAGTCACTTCAGACTTGATTGCCAGGCCGTTGACAACAAGAACTGGGATTGCTGGATACATATTTTTAAGGGCAAAGAAGGTCAAATGATACTGAAAAAGCAGCCATTTTCGGCATGGTCTGCTGGATGACTGGACCGAAGAATTGGAACGTGCCTCCTTTACCGGTACCGCATGACAGGAAAATGTCCTTGAGGCAGATGAATTTCACCAATGCTTCAGACCTAAACTCTTGCATGAAAAAATACCGGGAAATACAACCTCTAACCGGGTGATTATAGGTTCACGCGAGATCGATCATTAGAACTTCTCGCACTTTCTTGCTGAGATCAGCCATGGAAAATGGTTTCTGGATGAAGTGGACCCCCTCGTCGAGAACCCCATGATGGGCAATAACATCGGCTGTATAGCCGGACATGAAGAGGCGTTTGAGATTGGGATGCAAAGATAGCAGGTTTTTTGCGAGATCCTTGCCGTTCATTTCAGGCATGACGACATCGGTGATGAGTAGATGGATTTTGCCCGTATAATCGCGGGCAAGACGAATGGCATCGCCTGGAGTCACAGCAGTCAGCACTTTGTAACCCTGCTGTTCCAGCATTATTGCGGTCATGTCGAGGATCATCTGTTCATCTTCAACGAGAAGAACTGTTTCGTCACCCTGTTCTTCAGCGGCAATTGTGCTGCTCGTCTTTTGGGGCAAAGCAGTGGAGGTACGTTTCGGCAGGTAAATTGTGAAAGTCGTTCCTTGACCAGGCTCGCTATCAACATGTATGAGGCCACTGTTCTGCTTGATAATTCCATAGATAGTCGCAAGGCCCAGCCCGGTGCCTTTCCCCACCTCTTTGGTGGTGAAGAAAGGCTCAAACAGCTGTGCCTTTGTTTCCTGGGCCATGCCGCAGCCATTGTCATTGACAACGAGCAGAACGTAATCTCCTGGTACAAAGCCTGAATGTGTCGAGCAGTAGAGTTTGTCGAGGACAGCTGTACCAGTCTTGATGGTAATTGTGCCGGTACTGGTGATAGCGTCTCTGGCGTTGATGCAGAGGTTTACAAGAATCTGGTCTATCTGGGTGGGATCGATTTTAACCATCCCCATAGTCTCGCCCGGTATCCAGGCGAGCTCAATGTCCTCGCCGATAAGACGACGCAGCATGCTCAACATGCCGCTGACGGTCTCATTGAGATCGAGCACTTGAGGCGTGACCGTCTGTTTGCGGGCGAATGCCAGAAGTTGCTTTGTCAGGTTGGCGGAATGCCTGGCTGCCTTGCTGATTGCCTGAAGACTTGCATAAAGCGGCTTATCTGGTTCCATATGCTGGAGTGCCAGGTCGGTATGGCCAAGAATGACCCCAAGCATATTGTTAAAATCATGGGCAACTCCACCCGCCAATCGACCTACAGATTCCATTTTCTGCGCTTGCGTCAGTTGCTGCTGCAGCCTGGTCTTTTCCTCCTCTTGTTGTTTTCGCTCGGTGATGTCGTTAAAGAGTACAGCCACTTTGCCCTGTGACATCTGAAAGACATACACTTCAAAAGCACCGGATATTTCGCCATCATTAAACGTAATCTGCTCAGTTCGCCAGTTTTCTCCATAGAGAGCAGCACGACGGTAGCGATATGGAATTTCGGTCTCCTTGAGTGGTGGAAAAGCATCTTCAAGTGTCATGCCGACAAAATTTGCATTGTCAACACCAAGCATTTTGTCGGCGGCGGGGTTTGCACCGATGAAGATCAGACGGTCGTTGTCCTGCAGTTCGTACATGTGGATGCCCATGGGCGACTCGTGCACGATATTGCGAAAAGTTTCTTCACTTTGCTGTAGTTCTTTCTCCGCCTTCTTTCGATCAGTGATGTCTCGGGCAACGGCATAGATGAAATGACCTTCAGGTGCCCTCGAACACCATTCTATCCATCGGTAACTGCCGTCTTTGCACCTGTAGCGGTTTTGAAAATATTCAGTGTTCTTCCTATCTTCAAGCCTGGCCATTTCGTTAAGAGTCGTCTCGATATCGTCCGGATGCACCAGGTCTAAAAAACTCCTGCCGACAAGTTCGTCTTCGGAATACCCCAGACTTTTCTGCCATTGAGAATTGACCTTTACAAAATGGCCATGTGTTGTGGCAATGCAGAGAAGGTCGAGGCTCAGATTAAAGTACCGCTCAAGTTCCTGGTTCTTTTCCTGCAGCGCCTGTTCCATCGCTTTTTGCTCGGTGATATCATTTCCGACACAAAGAATATCGACGACCTCACCGACGGCATTGAAAGAAGGCTTATTGGTCCAGGAAATCCAGGCATGCGTGCCGTCACGGCGAACATTTTCGAATTCGTAGGTTTTATGGAGTTCAGACAAGTTTCCGATATAGTCAGTGAAAGCATGCAGATCTGTGTTGGCCGGGTCAGTGGCTTGGAGGATAGTCCCCACCACATTTCTCCCGATGATTTCGTCGGCGGTATAACCAAAAAAACGCTGAGCGAATTCATTCATGAACAGGATCCTGCCTTGACCGTCCATTCGCAAAATAATGCTGTTGGCATTTTCCACTAACTCACGGTATTGCTCTTCACTCTTTTGCAGCTTGTCGAGAAACCGCTTTCTGTCAATAGCCACCGCAATATGATGAGAGACTGCCACCAGAATCTGTAGATCAGATTCATTATACAACAAGCCGTCAGTGTAACTTTGTACAGCAATAACACCAATAACCTCGTCGCGAATGAAAAGCGGACTGCCCATCCAGACAAGCGGCTGCGACCCCCGTATGCCATTTTGTGAAGCACGCCTCTGCAGGGCCTCGGTTCGCATCAGCAATGGTTTGCGCTCTTTGACGAGAAGACCGGTGAGTGATGTGCTGGTATCGAAATCACTGATAGAAGGATAGACTCGGTCTACTGTGTCGACATGATAGGGAAAATATAAGGTTTGCTGCCTGCTGTCGACAATGGCAATGAAGAAATTGGTGACATCGATAACGCTACCGAGCACCATATGTATGGTTCTATACAGTTCGTTAAGATCTTCTGTTGTATTGACCGCGTCGGCAATAGCGAAAAGAACCCGGTTGATTTCTTCGGCATAGCTGGAGGCTGGTGCCAATGAGGATGATGAGTCGTGTCCTTTGGGCTGCTTCCTCTCCGACTCTTGCGTCTTTCTCGTGCTGTGATCAACCATAGGGTTTTATGCTTTCTGTGGCTGTCTCTTATTACCGTTCATATCTTTTTCGGTAGGAGACATATATTTACAGCAGAAATTGAGTCTCATTGACGGCTATTCATTAAAAAAATCATACCATGGGGGGCAGAATTATCATAACACAATAGGGATTTATCCCGACCATGCGGCCCTCTGGTAAGGGTTGGTTAAGGCACCTTCGGTTTCCTGTTTTCAAGAATGGTGCGGATGGTGGCAGCAAGTTCACCCTTGTCAACCGGTTTGAACAACAGGCCCTCAACAGCCAGGTCTTCACTGGTTTGTTCCTGCAGTTTTTCGCTGAATCCGGTCAGCAGGATGACCGGCAGATCCGGCCGGAGGCTCTTGGCTTGCCTGGCAAGTCTGTCGCCGGTGAGTTCCGGCATGGTCATATCAGAGATGAGCATGTCAAACTGATCGGGGTTGTTGGAAAAGAGGGCAAGCGCTTTTCGGCTGGAGGTGATGGCGGTAACCTGGTAATCGAGCGCACTCAGGATCTGTCTATAGATATCCACCAGCATTGGCTCGTCATCGACAAAGAGGATATGTTCACGACTGCCGGCGCGGACACTGGTGACTAGCGCAGGTTGGGGCAATTGTTCCGCCTCGGTAGAAGGAATCAACACAGTAATGATGGTACCCTTGTTTGCCGGACTCTGTACCTCGATCGCCCCTTGGTAGCTTTGGATAATGCCGTGGACCACGGCAAGACCGAGCCCTGTGCCCTTTGCCTTGTCCTTGGTAGTGAAATAAGGGGTGAAGATGTTTGCCAGATGTTCGGTGGGAATACCTTCACCGGTGTCGGCTATTGTCAGGCGGATATAATGACCTGGCTGCAGGTGTGGAAGGAGTCGACGGTCATTTTCTTCAAGAACCAGGGCATCGAGGGCTACGTTGATATCGCCACCGTCGGGCATTGCCTGGGCACTGTTGGTACAGAGGTTCATGATGATCTGGTGAACCTGGGTCGGATCGGCGGTTATGTTGGGCAGATTCTCGCTGATCTTGGCGTTGATACTGATCGACGCTGGAAGGGTAGATCGTAGCAGTTTCAGCGCTTCCTCGACCACCGGTGCGATCTGCATGGGTTCCAGCTTTCGTTCGTTGCGACGGCTGAAGGTGAGAATTTGTTGTACCAGATCCCTGGCTCTGGCCCCGGCGAGGCTGATCTGTTTGACCTTGGAAAAAAACGGAGAGTCTTCTTTCATTTCCAGGAGCAGTAGATCGCAATAACCGATAATGGCCGCCAGGATGTTGTTGAAGTCGTGGGCGATACCGCCAGCAAGGGTTCCTATGGCCTCCATTTTCTGGGCTTGGTACAGGGCGCTCTCCAACCTGTTTCTTTCTGCTTCTGCGTGCTTTTTGTGGGAGATGTCAAGAAACATGGCACGGATAGCGCTGACGGTACCGTCTTCTGCCATTTCCGGACTGGCGTGGAGCAGGCAGTCGATGGTTCGACCGTCACGGGTAAGCAGCTGCCGTTCTTCCGGCTGGAAGGTGCGGTTAACGATCTGGTTGTAATTTTTGCGGGCGAGAATCAGTGATCTCGAAACTGGGGCGTAATAGTTGGAGAGCAGGGTGTTTAAGACTTCTTCACGTCCATATCCTAAGGTGGAAACGAAGGTGTTGTTGGCGTCACGTATCCAGGCCTTTCCGTCCCGGTCCTCCAAAATGACATACATGATCGGCGCCTCGTCAAAGAGCTCGCGATAGCGTCGTTCACTTGCCTCGATCATGTTCAACCACTCTTTTTTCTCTGTGATATCGAGGTGGACACCGCACATGTGGGTGATCTTGTTTTCAGCATCTCGGCTGAAGGTCTTGCCGACTCCCTGGATCCAGCGGTATCTCCCGTCTTTGGCCCGCATGCGAAATTCGAGGTTAAAGCTGTCGCCCTTGTCAGCGAGGAGCTGCCGGATGAAACTTTCGTTGGGTTCCAGGTCATCGGGATGCAGGAGTTCAGCCCAGGTCTGATAATTGTGAGGAAATTCGCCGGGAGCGTAACCCAGCATGGTAAACCAGGTGTCGCTATAATAGGTCGTGCCTTCTTGGGGATAAAACTCCCATATTCCCAGCCGGGATGCTTCAAGCGCCATGCTCAGTCGCTTTTCACTCTCATGCAGGGCCTGCTCCGCCTTCTGGCGATCGGAAATCTCATGTTGTAACTCTTCGTTGATCTGCTGCACGGCAGCAAGTCGTTTCCGGTGTTGGGACGCTTTCAAGGTGACCAGGCTCGAGAAGATTCCGGCGGCCAGAAGAAGATAGAGACAGTAGGCCCACCAGCGTTGCCAGGGTGGTGCAGCGACCACAAGTGCTATACTGCTGCCTTCATTATTCCAGAGATTATGGTTGTTTGAGCCTTTTACCCGAAATAAATAGTTACCGCCGTCGAGGTTAGTGTAGGTGGCAGTGCGCCGATTTCCGGCGCTGATCCAGTCCCGGTCAAAGCCCTCCAGCAGGTAGGCATAGCTGTTATGCTGCGGGTTACTGTAATCGAGGGCAGTGAACTCAAAAGTGACTGTATTATCGGTATAATTCAGATTTATTGGCCGGGGAGCTCCCAGGTTCGGGTGAACGATACTGCCATCCTGTTTTTCGATAGTGGTGAGGTAGACTGGAGGGACGTGACTGTTGCGGACGATCTTTTCCGGTTTGAAAATATTGATACCGTCGCGTCCGCCGATCAGCATTTCCCCACTCTTGGTTCTGCAGTGGGCCCTGCTGAATTCGCTCCCCTGCAGGCCGTCATTCCGGTCAAAGTTTTCAAAGGTATTTGATTCCGGGTTAAACCGGGTCAACCCTTTCACCGTGGTGATCCAGAGGAAGGAGCGGTCATCTTCCATAATGGAGCGAATGGAATTGGAGATAAGGCCGTTCTCGACGGTAAACCGGCTGAAGCCTTTACCACTGTGAGCGAGTTTGTTCAATCCGCCGGTGGTGCCGACCCAGAGATTTCCTCTTCGGTCTTCATGAATTGCCGTGATGTTGTTGTGGCTGAGACTGTGCGGATCATTCTGGACGGAAAAAAAGTGGTCGAAACCTTGTCCATTCTGCCACATCCGGTTGAGTCCGTTGTCAGTGCCGATCCAGATGGTGTGATGGCTGTCTTCAAAAATAGTCCAGATGCCGTTGTCGCTGAGCGATTCCGGTTGGTCGTCGCGATGGGCTAGCCGGGTAATTGTGTTCCGGTCTGGGGATAGGCGATTAAGCCCGCTACGAGTCCCGACCCAGAGATTGCCTTCGCTGTCCTCCATCAGAGACCAGATCCGGTTGTCAGAGAGTGAGTCGGGACTGTCAGGGGTATGCAGATATGTTTTAAAAATCCCTGTGTGCGGATTGTAGGCGGAAAGACCATTGTAGGTTCCTACCCAGACGGTCCCCAGACGATCAACCAGGATCACTTCGGCCAGATCGCTGACCAGCGAATTGGGGTTATCCGGTTCATGGCGGAAAAGACGAGATGAGTTCCCGGCCAGATCGAGACGTTGAAAACCGCCGCCGTCATTGGCCAGCCACAGTAACCCATTTTTCCCTTCGGCAGCACCGGTTATTCCGTTATAACTCAGGCTGAACGGCTGGGTCGTATCAGTGAGCAGATGATTGAAGTGCCTTGCTCTTTTGACCAGTTTGTTCAGGCCTTCGCCATCGGTACCGATCCAGATAATATCATCTTGGCTTTCCATCATAAACCAGACAAAATCGCTACTGAGACTATTGGCTACTGTCGGGTTGTGACGGTAGGTCGAAGCCTTTCCGGTGGCCGGGTCAAAAAGCATCAGCCCGCCGCCAAAGCTCGTCAGCCAGAGAAGGCCGCTCTCGTCTTCATGGATACCCCAAATATGGTTATGACTGATTCCTCCATCGGGATTGTATTGATAATGAATGGCCCTGCCGGTTTCGGGATCGAAGCGGCACAGCCCTCCATTGATTGAACCTACCCAGAGCCTTCCCGTGCTGTCCTCGAAAATGGCGCCGATGGAATTGCTGGCGAGACTGTCGGGGTTGCTTTCCTGGTGGCGAAAATGGGTAAAACTGTCTGTATTTGGTTGATACAGGTCCAAGCCGCCACCGAAAGTGCCTACCCAGAGCCGGTGCTTGCTATCCTCATAGAGATGCCAGATGGTGTTGTTGGCAAGACTCTTCTCATTATCCGGATCATTGGTGTAACGGACAAAGGTTTTCCGGTCCGGACCCAGCCGGTTGAGGCCACCACCTTCGGTGCCGATCCAGAGGTTGCCGCTCGAATCTTCCAGCAGGGAGATTACCCCGTTATGGGAGAGTGATTGCGGATTGTCAGGTTCATGCTGGTAGCGGATGAAACTGTCATTACTGCGGTCATAGCGGTTAAGTCCGCCGCCCACCGTGCCGACCCAAAGATTTCCCTGGCTGTCTTCCGTCAGGGCATAGACCAGGTTGGAGGCAAGCGAATGCGGGTCTGTTGGGTTAAAGATGTATTCCTTGAAGGTGTAGCCGTCATAGCGGATAAGGCCATCTTCCGAGCCAAACCAGAGAAAACCGTAATGGTCTTGTAAACCACAGGTCAGGGTTTTCGAGGAGAGCCCCTGCTGTTCGTTGATCCGTTCGAAATGCAGCTGTCGGCTGGGAAGTCCTGCACCGGCTCCGTAGACTGCCTTTGGTTGCGGTGTCAGCAGGAAGGCAACAAGGACGAGCAGCCAGGCCTGGCTCCAGGCAGGCAAACGGAATTGTTTGGGCAGGTGCATGCGGATGGTTCCAGTCTCAAAAATATGCCGGCGCTCTTATAGTCGAGGAGAAGTGCAAGAGCTGGCGGAAAGTACAAAATTACAGAATGTTGATGTATCAGCGTTTTGTCAAAAGTCTACAGGAATATCCTGGCAAACGTCAAGACGGGTCGCGTGGAGAGGATAATGAGGTTATCTGTCAAGGGCAAGCCGGGCACCAATGTAGACGAGCACAGAACCGGTAAGTGTATCGAATATTCGACTAATTTTCGGCTGTTGCAGCCAGGTGCGGGCCCGGTCAACCATTGAGGCCAACAGGCATTGATAGCCCATTGCCACGGTGAAGTGAATGGTGGCAACCAGAAGCGACTGGCTGAGTGGCGGCCCGGTCGGATCGATAAACTGCGGTAGAAAGGCCATATAAAAGAGAATGGCCTTGGGATTGAGAACGTTGGAAAGAAAACCTTCACGAAACGAGCGGAGAAATGAGAAGCGTTGTTCCCGCACCGCAGGTTCTGCAAAACGAACCCCCCCACCACGATGAGTCACAACCTTCCACAAGCTGCTGCCTCCCAGCCAGATGAGATAGCAGGCTCCGACGATTTTAAGAGCCGTAAATGCCCAGGCGGTCTGCAACAGCAGAATTGAGATGCCAAGAGCTGAGATAGAGGCGTGAATGAAGAGTCCGCTGCAGATGCCAAGACTGCTCACTGCCCCGTCCCACCAACCGCCGCGGGCACTGTTACGGATAATCAACATGGTGTCGACTCCAGGGGTGAGGGTGAGCAGGGTAACAGCCGCAAGGCAGGTGAGGAAAGTGTGGAGATCCATGGAGATGTCTTTTTCGATGGGATGTTGAGGAAAGATCCGTCGGTGTTCAGGCATGGGTGACAGTTATGTGTGCCAGCAATCTACAACTTTCTATGTTTGCTGCAAAGATGAATCTTTTGGCAACAGCTGAATGGTCTCGATTCGTATAACAGATATATTCGTGTAGTTAAGCCCGGTAGAGGGTGGCGTCGCCATGTAAGACGGTATTGTAAAACGACCGATAGAGAAAAAACCTCTTTACATACATGCATGAATGTATATATAAGGACGATCCGTGTTGATGAGTTGAACAAACAATACGTCCTTGTTGGCGTGTATTTTCCAATAATGTAGGTGTAAATATTATGAAATTGCAGAAAAAAAAGCATGTTTTCATGGCGGCTCTGCTTGCAGGTCTGCTGCTTGGTGGCTGCCAGCAGGAGAAGGAGAAGGCGATGATGGTGCAGGGACCGGTCGAGGTTGATGTTGTTACGGTTCAACCACAGTCGGTGGAGCTTCAAGTGGAACTTCCAGGTCGGACAGCACCTTTCCGCGTTGCCGAAGTCCGGCCCCAGGTGAACGGCATTATTCAAAAACGACTCTTTGTGGAAGGCAGTGAAGTGACTGCAGGGCAGCTGCTCTACCAGATTGATCCGGCCGTCTATCAGGCCAGGGTTGACAGCGCTGTCGCGAGTCTGGCCCGGGCTCGGGCAGTGGAACAATCCGCACGCTTGAAAGCCGAGCGCTACCGGGTTCTGGTGAAAACGAAATCTGTCAGCGAATTGGACCAGATTGAGATCGAGGCGAGCTGGAAACAGGCGATTGCTGATGTTGCTGCCGCTGAGGCGGCATTGAACAGCGCTCGTATTGATCTTGAGTATACCAGGGTGACAGCCCCCATCAGCGGTCGTATCGGCAAGTCAATGATTTCCGAAGGAGCCCTGGTGACGGCCCAGCAGAGTACTGCGCTTGCTACCATTCAACAGCTCGATCCCCTCTATGTCGATGTCACTCAGTCAAGTATGGAACTTCTCAAATTGAAAAAGGACCTGTCAGCAGGTGTGATTGCCGGGGGCGACATGGCAAAGCAGCAGGTCAGGATTCTGCTTGAGGACGGTTCCGAATATGGTGAAACAGGATCGCTTGAATTTTCCGATGTCACCGTTGACCAGACCACGGGCGGGGTTACCCTGCGGGCTATTATTGCAAATCCGCACCGCGACCTGCTGCCGGGTATGTTTGTGCGGGCGAGAATCGTCAGTGGCCTGAAAGAGGATGCTATTCTGGTGCCTGCAGCAAGCATCAGTCGTAACAGCAAGGGCCAGGCAGTGCTCTTGCTGGTGAACAGTGAATCGAAGGTGGAGAACCGTATCATCGAAAGTGGCAGAAATATTGGTGAGAAAGTCATGGTAAATGATGGGCTCAAAGGTGGGGAAATGGTGATCACGGCCGGTCTGCAGAAGGTGCGGCAGGGTTCCGCAGTTCATGCTGTTGAACATCACACGCCGCTTGTCGGAAAGGTGACGGGGAAAACACAACAGGCGGCATCGGTCGTTCACGTGGAGTAGATCATGGCTGGATTTTTCATAGAACGTCCCATCTTCGCATGGGTTATTGCGATAGTTATCATGCTGGCTGGTGCCTTGTCGATTTTTCGTCTGCCGGTCTCCCAGTATCCTGAAATTGCTCCACCAGCAGTAACGATCACTGCCCACTACCCGGGTGCATCTGCAAAAACCGTCGAAGACAGTGTAACCCAGATTATCGAGCAGAATATGAACGGTATCGATAATCTCCTCTATATGAGTTCACAGAGTTCCTCTTCAGGCAGTGTCACAATCACATTGACCTTCCAGGCCGGGACTGACCCGGATATCGCCCAGGTACAGGTCCAGAACAAGCTGCAGCAGGTGACAAGCCAGATTCCCCTGGAAGTTCAACAGCAGGGACTGCAGGTTGCCAAGGCAAACTCGACTATCCTGATGGTTGTCGGTCTGATCTCCACCGACAACAGCATGGATAAGAACGATCTCTCCGATTTTATGGTCTCAACCCTGCGCGATCCGCTCAGCCGCACCAAGGGTGTCGGCAGTATCCAGATATTCGGCAGTCAGTACGCCATGCGCATTTGGCTCGATCCGCATAAGCTGAACAGCTACCAGATGACTCCCGGCGATGTCGCTAAAGCGATCGGTGCCCAGAACAATCAGGTAGCCGTGGGCGATCTGGGTGGGGCCCCATCCGTTGCTGGTCAGCAGGTCAGTGCCAGCATGATGGCCCAGACCATGATGAGTTCACCCGATGAATTTGCCAATATCTTGCTTCGGGTCAATGTCGACGGTTCGCAAGTGCGGTTGCGGGATGTGGCTCGGGTCGAGATTGGTGGCGAGAGTTATGATTCCGTCACCACCTATAATGGGCAGCCGGCCGGCGGTATGGGCATCATGCTGGCCACCGGGGCCAACGCACTAGATACAGCACAGGCTGTTCGCGACAAACTGACTGAGCTGCAACCCTATTTTCCAGCCGGCGTCAAAGTAGTTTATCCATACGACACCACAACCTTTGTGAAAATCTCCATTGAGGAGGTTGCGCATACACTGATTGAGGCTATTGTCCTGGTCTTTTTCGTCATGCTGCTTTTCTTGCAGAACTTTCGGGCCACGCTTATTCCGACCATCGCTGTGCCCGTTGTCCTGCTTGGTACGTTCGGTGTCATGGCGGCCCTTGGCTTTTCGATTAATACCCTGACCATGTTCGGTCTGGTGTTGGCAATTGGGCTGTTGGTCGATGACGCCATCGTCGTGGTGGAAAACGTTGAGCGGATCATGGCGACTGAAGGGTTGTCGCCCCGCGAGGCCACAAAAAAATCGATGAAGCAGATCACGGGTGCTCTGGTTGGTATTGCCTTGGTACTCTCTGCCGTCTTTATTCCGATGGCCTTTTTCGGAGGGTCCACCGGCGCGATTTATCGCCAGTTTTCCGTCACCATCGTTTCGGCCATGGCTTTATCGGTATTGGTTGCATTGATTTTGACGCCGGCACTCTGTGTCACTATGCTGCGGCCGGCAGGTGATCATGGGGAAAAAAACGGATTCTTCGGCTGGTTCAACCGCATGTTTTCCAGTAACACCGAGCGGTATGGTCGCAGTGTTGGCTATATCATTCGGCGAGCCGGCAGGTTTGGTCTGATCTACGTTATTCTGGTCGGGGGAATGGGCTATCTTTTTACCAAACTGCCGACCTCGTTTCTGCCAACCGAAGATCAGGGCGTATTCCTTTCCATGGTGCAGCTGCCTACCGGTGCAACCCAGCAGCGGACACAGGCGGTGCTGGATAAGGTTCGCGACCACTACCTCACCGATGAAAAAGAAAATGTCGATACGGTCTTCACCGTGGCAGGTTTCAGTTTTGCCGGGACCGGCCAGAACATGGGCCTGGCCTTTGTGAAGCTGAAAGACTGGAGTGAGCGTACCCGGCAAGATCAGTCGGTCGATGCGGTCATCGGCCGGGCAATGGGCTATTTCTTTACGATCAAGGAGGCGCAGGTCTTTGCCTTCAACCTGCCTGCCATCATGGGGCTCGGATCGTCCACCGGTTTTGACTTTTTCCTGCAGGATCGGGCCGGTCTTGGGCATGAAAAGCTCATGGAGGCGCGGAACATGCTCCTTGGCATGGCCGCCCAGAATTCCGGTTTAACCAGGGTGCGCCCCAACGGCATGGAAGATACGCCGCAATATAACGTTGATATCGATTTTGAAAAAGCCATGGCTCTGGGGATTGCGGTCAGTGACATCAACACCACGCTTTCCACAGCCTGGGGCTCAAACTATGTCAATGATTTTATACATAACGGGCGCATCAAAAAAGTGTATCTCCAGGCCGATGCACCGTACCGGATGCAGCCTGAAGATATCGCCGAATGGTATGTCCGTAACGAGACTGGCGGGATGGTGCCGTTTTCCACCTTTGCCAGCGGCCACTGGAGTTTTGGCTCACCCAGGTTGGAGCGTTATAACGGCAATCCGGCAGTCGAGATTGTCGGCGAGGCCGCTCCGGGACTGTCAAGTGGTGATGCCATGGCAACGATCAATCAGCTGGTCGCCCAGCTGCCTGCAGGAATTGGCTACGAGTGGACCGGCTCGTCACTGCAGGAGCAGCAGTCAGGTGCCCAGGCGCCTGGGTTGTATGCCATTTCAATTCTGGTCGTGTTTCTCTGTCTGGCGGCACTCTACGAAAGCTGGTCTGTACCCTTTTCAGTGATACTTGCCATACCTCTGGGCATACTTGGCGCACTTGCTGCCGCGTATTTGCGAGGTATGGAAAATGATGTCTATTTTCAGGTTGGTCTGCTTACCACCATTGGTCTGTCGGCGAAAAACGCTATTCTTATTGTTGAGTTCGCCAAATCTCTCTATGACCAGGGCACTGACCTGTTCGAGGCAACCGTGGAAGCATGCCGGATGCGGTTGCGACCGATTCTCATGACTTCGCTGGCTTTCATGCTCGGTGTTCTGCCGCTGGCGATCAGTACCGGTGCAGGTGCCAACAGCAGACATGCCATTGGTACCGGTGTCTTTGGGGGCATGTTGTCAGCGACTATTCTGGCAATATTTTTTATCCCGCTCTTTTTTGTGGTCGTCGTGCGGTTGTTTAGCTCGCGGAGAGTCAAAGAGAACGAAACAGCCTTGGCGGTGGAGTGTTAATTGTATGAAACAGATTGTAAAAACATGTGTTGTCGGGGGCCTCTTTCTTGCGCTGAGTGGCTGCTCCATGGCTCCGGTCTATCAACAGCCGCAATTGCCTGTCGCTTCCACTTTGCAAGACAGGTATCTGGAGACATTGCCCTCATCGGGTATAACGGGCCACATGGAAAGCATGTCCGGTGCAGGTTGGCGGGAGGTCTTCACAGATCCGGTACTTCAGCAGCTTATTGCGATGGCCCTGCAGAATAATCGTGATTTACGTGAAACAGCGCTGAATGTCGAGGCGTATCAGGCCCAGTATCGTATTCAGAAATCGAATCAGTTGCCGACTGTGTCGTCGGAAGGATATGGGAGCAAACAGCGGAATCTTGGCGGAGCCGGACATACGACGTCCGAAACGTATTCCCTTCAGGTCCGGGTTACCGCCTATGAGCTGGATTTTTTTGGTCGGGTCAAAAATCTTAAAGACCAGGCTTTGGAACAGTATCTCGCCATGGAGGAGGCCAGAAAAAGTGCGGAAATCAGTCTGGTTGCCGAGGTCTCGCGGGCCTATCTGACCTGGCTTGCCGACCGGGAGCTGTTGCAGATTACCCAGGATACTGAACGATTGGAGGCTGAGTCCTACGCCCTCGTTAAAAACCGGCTGGATGGCGGCGTCGCTACGGAACTTGATCTGGCCCAGGCGCGTTCGAGCCTTGAAGGCGTCCGGGCCAACCTTGCCATGTATCGTCGCCAGGTCGCTCAGGACTACCATTACCTGAACCTGCTGACCGGAACATCTCTTTCTGAACATGTTCTGCCGGAAAAGGGTATGCTGCATGATGTCAAACCGCTGGCGGTAATGCCTGCCTCGCTCTCATCCTCAGTTCTCCTGCAGCGGCCGGATATAATTGCTGCGGAACATGAATTGAAAGGCGCAAACGCCAATATCGGCGCGGCTAGAGCAGCATTTTTTCCCACCATCAGCTTGACCGCCGGAGCAGGGGTTGTCAGTACCGATCTGTCAGATCTGTTTAACGGCAGCTCGGGTTCCTGGCTGTTTGCACCCACCATTACGGTGCCGATCTTTACCGCTGGCAGATTGCAGGCGGAACTCGACGTAGCGCAAATTGAGAAGGAACGTTATGTTGTGCGGTATGAGCAGGCTATCCAGACCGCGTTTCGGGAGGTGTCGGATGCTCTGGTTGCGGTTGAGACCTACGAGAAACAGTTGCTGGCCCAGAAGGGGAATCTGGACGCGAGTGAGCAATATTTCCAGCATGCGAGAAACCGTTACGAAGAAGGGGTGGACAGCTTCCTTACTCTGCTGGATGCCCAGCGTTCCCTGTATAGTTCAAGGCAGGCATATCTTAGCCTGAATCTTGCCCAGTTGGAAAATCAGGTCAACCTTTATAAAGTGCTTGGCGGAGGCTGGAAGGAAACTACGGAGTAGAAGAAAATATGGCCAGAAAAACCAAGGAAGAGGCCCTGAAAACCCGGGAGACAATTATCGACGCCGCAGTGCGGGTATTTTCAGTTCAAGGAATATCCCGCACGACGCTTACGGAGATTGCCACCGAGGCTGGGGTGACGAGGGGCGCGATATACTGGCATTTCAAGAACAAGGAAGATCTGCTTGAGGTTTTATGGGACGATATATTATCACCATTTGATGTGGTTCGCCGTGCTGTTGAAAATGGTCAGGAAATAGACCCGCTTGGGGTGATGCGAAATGCTCATCTGGAACTTTTTTTGGGTTTGCAGAGAAATCCGCGCCGGCTGCAGATGCTGAAAATCCTATTGAATAGCGAATCGGCCGATGATCCATCGTATCAAATGCAGAAACATCATTTCCGCGAAGGGCAGGAGTTGAATGCGAAGCTACTGTCCAGCGCTATTAAGCAGGGGCAATTGCCGGAAACGTTCGATGTTCGTATGGGGAGCATTGCCATCATCGTTTTTATTACAGGATTGGTCCGTAAATGGATCATGTTTCCGGATCAACTGGGTATGGAGTCGGAGATTCCGGCTCTGCTCGATGGGCTGACCCAAATGATTCGTTCAGGATTTGCAGAACCGCAAAAATCGTGATTGAGAAAGGTAGCCATGAATCCCATACAGAATATTCTTACTCAATATCCATTGATTATCCTGGATGGCGCGTTCGCAACTGAGTTGGAGCGACGTGGTTGCGACCTGAACGATGCCCTTTGGTCGGCAAAGGTTCTTATCGAAAATCCGGAACTGATCAGTGCTGTCCACACCGACTACCTCGAAGCGGGGGCCGACTGCATTATCACCGCCAGCTATCAGGCGACCTATGAAGGATTCATGCATCGTGGTTTGAGTAGAAATCAGGCCCGTGACCTCATGGCGGCCTCCGTCGGTCTCGCCGTCAAGGCCCGGGAAAACTTCTGGGCGGATCCGCTGCATCGAAAAGGGCGTCCTAAACCTCTGGTTGCAGCCTCCGTGGGGCCATATGGCGCCTACCTGGCGGACGGCTCGGAGTATCGCGGCGATTACACGCCCAATGAGCTCGAACTCGCTAACTTTCATCGCCAGCGACTGGAGACGCTCATTGCAGCGGGCCCGGATATCCTTGCCTGTGAAACTATCCCCTGTCTTAAGGAGGCAAAGGCATTGGTTCGTCTGGTGCAAGAGCACCCGGGCAGCTACTGCTGGGTGACGTTTAGCGCAAAAGACGGTTTACATATCAGTAACGGTGAGTGTATCCGTGACTGTGCCTCGTGGCTGGACAGCCACGAGCAGGTGGCGGCTGTGGGGGTAAACTGCACAGCCCCTGGTTATGTCGCCTCCCTGATTGATGAGATTCGGCTGGGGACGGATAAGCCCATCGTGGTGTATCCTAACTCCGGCGAGCAGTATGACGGGTTGTCGAAAGTTTGGAGTGGAGGAGATCTTCCATGTGGCTCCTATGGCGAACTGGCCAGATCCTGGTTTGTGCAAGGGGCTCGGTTGATAGGTGGCTGTTGCCGGACGACACCCGCAGATATCCGGGCTATCTCCTCATGGGCCAGGGATTTTCAGAGTACCCTTTAGCCAGCATTTCTCGTGAGCAGTCTGAAAATTTGACACGGTTGTTCATCAATAACGTTGAGGATTTGATTGGTCGATTGTGCAAAGGTAGTTACATTCTGCTCATAAAAAATCAGGTTAACTCTCGCCCCTTAATAAATTTTCCGTTTATTGAAGTTCGAGCCGATGACGTTGTAACTGTTCTCGACGATGAAAAGTGCCTCGGCGTCGATCTTGAAAACTGATTCCTCCAGCCGTTTCAGCTGAAGGTTGTTGGTGATGGTCATTACAATCTCTTTGTCCTGATTCGTGTAAGCGCCTTTGGCCTGTATCTTTGTTGCCCCGAGATGCAATCGATCGATAATGTCCTGAGTGATTTCCGCCGATTTGTCGCTGATGATATAGACAATTTTTCGCTGGTTGGAGAGGGTGAGGAAATAGTTCAGGGCGTTGGTGGTGACAAAGGTGAGGATGATCGAGGCAATGAAAATATCAGCACTGTACTGGGCGAGAACCATTGAAAACAGCAGAATGTTGAAACCCAGATATGTTTTGCCGACGCCGATATTGAAATGGCGAAAGAGAATGACGGCAATAATGTCGAGGCCTCCGGCTGAGCCGATGGAGCGGAGAATGATTCCAGAGCCGGCTCCGCAGACGAATCCGCCGGCAATGGCGGCATAGGTCTGGTTGGTGATGCCGAAATTGACAGAAATGAATTCTGAGGCAAAGAATATCACGATTACCGCATAAAAGGTGTAGAGCATGAACCTGCGACTGATGTAAATCCAGCCGAGAACAAAGAGCGGGAGGTTCATAATCAGGTACCATGAGCCGGGCGAGAGCAGACCGGTCTTATAGTAGACGAACAGGCTCATACCGTAGAGACCGCCGGGAATGAAATTGTGATGCATGACAATGCCATTCATCCCGATGATATAGATGATTGAACCGATGGTCAGTAAGAACAGATTCCAGGGTACGGAAAAACGTAAGTCGTTGAGTTTGATGGGCATGGTCTTTCGAATTGTTTTTGTGTATCTTTCACGATATTAGGCAGCAATTCTGAACGGTATGTTCAGATAGGGCGGCTTCAATATAACCTTTTTGTAAGAATAGCAATTGTTTTTTTGTCAGGGTTCCATTTTATTGCGAAATCATGACGAGATACGATGGGAGAAAGGAAATGATTCTGGAATTGCTGAGAAAGAGGCGCTCCATCCGGCAGTTTGCTGCAACACAGGTGGAACAGGAAAAGATTGCGTATCTGGTGGAGTCTATGCTC
The DNA here is from genome assembly GCF_900143695.1 of Desulfopila aestuarii DSM 18488. GTDB lineage: Bacteria > Desulfobacterota > Desulfobulbia > Desulfobulbales > Desulfocapsaceae > Desulfopila > Desulfopila aestuarii. The sequence goes on along the minus strand of NZ_FRFE01000016.1, from coordinate 41,053 downwards.
CGTTCTCCATCGTCACGCAGTCTCAATCCCTGGGAGTTCGTGGTGGTTCAGGATGCGGCTACCATTGAGGCGCTGTCAAAGGCCAAGCCACACGGGGCGACCTTCATGAAAAACGCGCCGCTGGCCATTGTGGTCTGTGCCGATCCAAACAAGTGCGATGTCTGGGTAGAGGACTGTTCCATCGCCTCGATTCTGTTGCATCTGGCGGCAACCGATCTCGGGCTCGGTAGCTGCTGGGTACAGGTCCGGCTTCGGGAACATGACGCGTCGAAAAATGCTTCCGGCTACATTGCTGGGTTGCTGGGATTGCCGGAGGGGATGGAAGTGGAGGCGGTTGTTGCCATCGGCTATCCGAAAGAGGATAAAGCCGGGCACCCCAAAGATACACTCCTCTATGACAGGGTCCACTACGAGAAATTCGGCGGCAGGTAATTGATTGATCCGGCCGCAGGTGCTAAGCCATCAGTAGTGCGGGGGCTTTTCGCTCACGATGTCACCGGTATCGAGGCTTGCTGCCATGACATCTTCGCGCAGCTTTTTCAGCTCCTCCTGCATGGTGTCGATCTGGGCCTGCTGCCGGATGATAACCTGGTTCAGTGTTTCAACCGTATGGTCCTGATATTCGAATTTCTCTTCCAGGGTGCGGATACGGGCTTCAAGTTCACTGGACATGGGGGCCTCCTGCGGACCGTTTACGAAGATAGAGATCAATCACTTTGCCGAGTTTGACACTGCATTCTGTAAGGGCCAGAGCGGCCGGGGAGTTGGGTGCATATTCCGCCACCGGCAAAAAAGCTCTGAGTGATGCGTCTACCTCTCCATCATAGGGGATTTCACCCAGATCCGGAAGGTATATTCCAAGATATTTTTGGGCCAGTGTACGGAGCTTCAAGAGATTCAGTCTGGTGCCAGCTCGAACTTTATTGACGATGAGAAGTGGATTGAAGGTGTGTAAAGCCTGCTGGGCGAGGTCGCGGGCCCCTGGACGGATGTACTCTGCTGCCGCAAAAACCTCACTGAGCGAGTCAAAGGTGGATTCCCTCAGCGCTGTACCGACGTCGCTCTGGGAGAGAAAGCCGCTGAGCGCCTTTCTGATGGTTGCCAGTTGCAGAAAGGTGTAGAAATCCATGATGGCAGTGGGCTCAGGGCTAGTCACGCAGAGCTGGATATCGGAGTGCATGAAAAAATCGAGGGCGTGATAGCTGGTTCCGGCTCCCACATCAATCAGAAGTACGTCAGTGTCGATGGTTTCGAGACTGCGAAACAGGCGCTGTTTTTCCTGAAAGCTCAGATTGGCGGTGTGGAGGGTGTTGCCGGTTCCAGGGATGAGCTGCACCCCACAGTAGGGGATTGTCGTGATGACATCAATTATTTCCTCTGTTTGGCGGGTAAGGAAATCGGTCAGTGTCCGCTCGGGCTTTAACAGTCCGTAAAGAATATGGATGTCGGGCCCGCCGAGATCGAGGTCGACAATACAGACCCGGCGGCCCTGTTTGGTCAGCAGCAGGGCGAGGTTGGCGATCACCATCGATTTGCCAGTTCCACCTTTGCCGGAGCCCACGGAAATGGTAATAGTCATAGCTGCTTCGAAAGAGTTATGAACGTTCGTCGCTGTGCTGCCGACGTTTTCTGCGAATCCGGTAAATTTGGCGGGCCCGCTTGATTATAGTCTCAAAGGGGACCGGCTGGCTCAGGGGACCACTCCAGAGAACCCAACCCTCCTTGGCTGTCAACATCAATATCTCGTTTTCACAGGAGAAGGTTGCGCCGACAAAGTCATCAAAATCAGTTGACGGCAACGGTGGGGGCGGAGGGACTTGAACTTTTTCGCGTTTTTGTACACAGCACCAGCACACCTCTTCGTCATTACTTTCAAATAGGTTGAGCGCTCCCCCGCATTCCTTACAGAATTGCATGTACCTCTCCGTGGTTTGGTGGTGTAAATAGCGAAAAACTCCTTAAATCATAGCGCCTGGGTATAGTTTCAGGTTTTTGCGAGGAAGGAAACATTTTTTCGACAATGCCTGAAAAAAGCACAAAAGAAATTGATTCGAGAATCTCGTGGTCGACCTGCGCAAAAGATGAAACTCACGTTGTTTATCGGCACATTCGTTGGGAAACATCAGGAAATGTTACCATATTCTTCAAATGAGAAAATGCGTGTGGATGAGACCTGTCGAAATGGGATAGCCTAATTTTCCTTTTCCGATTATAGGGAAAATGAATTGATTGCAGGGGTATGGATATTGCTATATCAATCTAAATTTATTGAGAAAAAATTTTTAAGGAAGAAAATTTTTTAGGTTCCGTGAGGACGGTTGGAGAAAAAAATGCTGGTCAGGCTGATACAAATTGTCTGTTTCGCCGTATTGGTTGGAATACTGGTCTATGTCGGCGGCACCATCTGGCCGCTTGCTCTTGATAAAGCTACCGGTATTATAGGTGCCATCAGTTGTGCGTTGGGCTGTGGGCTTGTGTTTGCTGTCTATCTGGACAGCAGGGCATCAAAAAGCGATAAAGGGGGGCGGTAATAGATTGCTTTTGGTATGGAAGGACTTGGCCAAAAGGTTGAAAGAATAACACTCTCCGGGACGCCGTATCGGTAGCGTCCCGGAAGGACAGCGGTTACTTGTTCATTCCCTTGACGAAAATTCCAACGGCTTCCTGGTAGACAATGACAATCGTGTCACCCACCTTGACTTTATCCAGATTGGTGGGGTCCTCAGCTTTGACGATCCTATACGAACCGTCCGGCATCTTCAGGGTGGCTGTTTCGTTTACCTTGTCGATCGCCTCGATGGTGGCACTAACACTGGTTTCGGTGACATCCACCGCGGCAGGTTTTTCACCCGGCTCCGCCCTGCCGATGAAACCGGTGATTTCGTTTTTGGTCTCACCCGGTTCGGCCATCCTGACACTCAGTGTCTCGGCATAGGTGACATCAACCCTGTCTCCCGGGTGTACTTGCGGCAGGTTGACGACTTCTTCTCCAGCATGGATGGTAAACGTCTGGCCTTCCGGGTCTTTCAGGGTGACCATTCGGGTCTTCATGTCAACGGCTTCAACTGTTGCATACGAGGACATGATGGCGCTCTTCTCGACATTCAGTTTGCTTTGTGGCTCTGGTGTTGAGCAGGCGGTCAGGGATGCGGTAACGAATAGGGCGAGTAGAAGTTTACGGTAGTTCGACATTATTGCTCCTTTCGATGGCTGAGTATGAATTTACGGATTGATATGACGCCTGCATAATGTTAGGGAACGGTGTTGCTGTCAAGGAGTTTCAGGGGGGCTGCAGAAATAATGTGTTATATTTGTTGGCTTTCTATAGTAGAAATGAGTGTTAACGATTCAGCTCCCACATGGGGAAAACGAGAAGGATGATGAAAGAGACCATTATTCGTGAAATAAGGCAGTTTGTTGCAAATTACCAGCTTGATACAACGATATCCACACGCTGGGGGGAGCCGCTGGTGGGCTTTGCTGCTGCATCTGACCCTCTTTTTTCTGAATTGAAAAAGGTGGTTATCGACAGTCATGCGGTGCCACAGGATATGCTGTTGGAAGCGGAAACAGTTATTGCCTTTTTCCTGCCCTTTCCCAAATCTCTCTCGGTAAGCAACATCAAAGAGCGACTGAGCTCACCGGAGTGGGCTGTGGGTTATGTCGAAACGAATGTGCTAATAGGCAGGCTCAGCCAACATCTGATCGACTTTCTGGGAGAAGCGGGAGCTGCGACGGTGGGTATTCCTGCTACCCATAATTGGATAGAGGATAAGCTGATATCCAATTGGTCACACCGGCATGTGGCCTTTATTGCTGGGCTTGGCAGGTTTGGACAGAATAATATGCTGATCACCGATAAAGGGTGCAGCGGCAGGATCGGCAGCCTGATCACCACCATGAAAATAGCGCCGGACAGCAGACCGGAAACGGAGGCCTGCCTTTTTAAATATGATGGCAGCTGTAAAAAATGTGTTCGCAAGTGTGTGAACGAGGCCCTCAAAGAGGACGACTTCGATCGCTTCAAGTGCTACGCGCAACTCCTGGAAAATGTCGAGGAACATAAAAACATCGGCTATGCGGATGTTTGCGGAAAATGTCTTGCCGCGGTACCCTGTACCCACACCAACCCGGTGAAACTGAAGGGTTCTGCAAATAAAACAAGGTAATACCCATTTGATGCGAAGAGGCGACAGTCATGGCCAGTGAACTTAAACCTATAGTTTCGTTTGAAGAGTCGTTTGCAAAACTTGATATCCGGGTCGGCAGGGTGGTCGAAGTTGAATTGGAGACGAAAACTCCAAAGCAGACCTATCGGATGGTGATCGATTTCGGTAAATACGGCCGGAAGACCAGCTACGGTCGTTTCACCTGCCATCCGGTCGAAGAGGTGCAGGATCGGCTGGTGCTTGGGGTGCTGAATTTCCCACCGCGTCAGATGGGAACCGTCACCTCGGAAGTGCTGGTTATCGGCGTTCAGTATCCGAAAGCCGAAAGCGGGGAGGCGACGTTTGTATCGCCTGCGGTAAATGCCAAAATCGGCAGCAAATTGTTTTAACTCGTACCGCGATCTCAGCGCGCAGACACTCTTTCGGCAAAATCGGGCAGGGTGGTTTCCAAATCACCAGCAAAAAAGTAGTCTGCCAGCCCGGAAGGGAGGGCCTGTTCCTTGTTAAACTCGAAGATCGTGCCACCGTTCTGTTTAACAATGGCGGGCAGGCTGGCTGCCGGATAGACCTTGGCGGAGGTTCCGATCACCATCAGCAGGTCGCATTGCTGCATGAAGAAGTTGATTTCCTGGAGGTTGCGGACATTTTCGCCGAACAGTACGACGTTCGGTTTCAGCGGTGTGCTGCAGTCGACGCATGTTGGGATAGTTTTCATCCGATAGTGATCTTCTGCCACGGGTTCCAGATAACCGCACCGGATGCAGTGGAGATGCTGGTGGTCTCCATGGATCTCAAACACAAACTTGCTGCCTGCATGTTGGTGCAGGTTGTCGATGTTCTGGGTGACGATACCTTTGACATGGCCTTGTTCCTCGAAATCTGCCAGCACCGCATGCGCTTTGCTGGGCTTTTTCCCCTCAAGCTTTTTGCCGAGTTCGCGGTAGAGGTGCCAGGCCTTTTCAGGATTGTCGAGAAAGACATCCAGTGTAGCGTACTCATCCGGTGCAAATCGGGTCCAGAGTCCACCGGGGCTGCGAAAATCGGGAATGCCACTGGCAACCGAAATGCCCGCACCGGTCAGGGCTGCGGCACAGCGGGCCGAGCTAAAAGCGGTAATGGCCTCGGCCAGATGTTGGTCATTTTTTTTTGCGATTCTTTTGGTCATAGGGCAGTCTCAGGATCGTCAGGATAGGTTGCTCTTGTAAAGAGAGGCAGGTCTTAGTGGCATAACTTCCTACAGTTTCTTATACAACAGAAATCGGCAAGGAACAAATATCTATAATGCCCCTGGGAGATGGCACGCAATATATGTTCATAGTTTCAAAAATTGTATCAGGCGGGCAGACCGGTGCAGATCGGGCGGCGCTGGATGGGGCGCGGGATATGGGCTGCCCTTACGGAGGTTGGCTGCCGAAGGGGCGCAAAACCGAGGATGGATCACTGCATTCCTGCTATCTTTTGCGGGAGATGCTGAGCGCAAGCTATCAAGAACGGACTGAACAGAACGTCATCGATTCAGACGGTACCCTGATTTGCTCCCATGGCAAGCTGACCGGAGGCTCACTCTTAACCCAGCGATATGCCAAAAAGCATCATCGCCCGTGCTTGCACGTCGACTTCGATACCCTGTCCTCGGAAGAAGCTCTCACTGCAGTGGCAGAATGGATCATTCAGAACACTATTGGTGTCTTGAATGTTGCCGGCCCCCGGGCCAGCGGAGATCCTGCTATCTATAATGCTGTGAAAACGTTGATTACGGAGCTGCTGCGTTTGTCTGCCGCTCATGTATGAGAAGAGTTCGCCTCCACGTATTTTGCTCTGAAAGGGGCGTGCCGGCGCTGGTCTATCGAGGACAACATCGTCTCGCCGGAGGCTTTTGACTTATAGAAAGAGCTGTCGGACCGAAATAATGAAAGTCCGGAATGGGCTATCGGATGATGATTGTGGATAGGCAGAAGAAACTCAGATTTATCTTGCCTGTGGCCTTTTAATGTACCTTCTTACGAAGGTTTAATTTTCTTTTTTCGACCTATTGCAACAATTCCAGCCAAGCCGCTAGCAAAGAGAAGAAGGGTGGCAGGCTCTGGGGTAGGATATGGTCCTGGTGTGTAATGGGAATTGTCTCTATTTTTGAGTCCATATACTTCAGAAATGTAGTAGCTGTTGTCACGGTAGTCTTCAAGATACCACTGCGAATGCCGCTTGCCATTCTTGTCGGTATAACCCTTATCTTCGACTCCGTAGTATTTCAGGCCGTCAAATGAGTCGGCTGAGTCGGTGATATAAATCCCAAGGTAGTTGCCTGAATCGTCGTACTCATAGTTCCATGAGCCATTCTAGCCAACAAAGACTTCGGTTGCATATGATCTCCCGAACGGTTTTGAGCTCTAAGCTTGTGTTAATGGTAGGCGTGATAAGAATTACAGCTGTTCTCAGCGGGTAGAATTTAACTTATATGATTACTTCAAGATTATTTCTGTGATGTCAAGTGGAAATGATAGCTTTTGACATTTCGAATTCGTTATTGGTTAGCTGATATATTGTATGTGACCAATTTACTGGTAAATATTGACTTTTTATGTAAAGTGCAGCACAGGGTCATTGATTTCAAAATACATTTGAGGGATTGATCTGGATTCAGTTCTGCAGAATAAGACAGGAGATAAAACTTCTCTATCTTCTCCTGATAATTTTTAAACCAACTGTGCACCAGGAGTTTTTGATCCGCTTTTACAATATCCAATTCCCAATAAATACCTCTCTGGCAGCGCCTGCTATCAGACTCTCAAGTGAATTTCAGTTTTTTCTGCTGCTGCAAGGCTTTTTGCCTTCGGATACGTATCAACAGTAAAAAAATCAACCCACTCCCTTGTTGCGCCTTCGCTTTGCAATTTGGATGATTTTGGCCTTGCGACCTCCCCTTTTCCCAAGCTCGCTTACAGTGGCATGCAACGACAGAATTGATGTCGATGATTTATTCTATTTTCCGATCAGTTTCATGCCCTTGAAAAGATGCTGGCCATTGAGCAGTAATCCTTTGACGGTGGGAATGGAAGTGAGAAAGGATAGTTAGGGAAATTCCGTTTCGTTCCCATAGAAGATCTGGATGAATTTAAACATTCAGAATTCACAGATTATGATATTTTCTAATAAAAAATATTAATGTCTGATGAGTAATTCAGTAGTAGAGGAGCTGCAAATAAACCTGGAATTTTTGCCAAGTTATTGGAAATATAGATGATCCGATTTCTGCTTGAAAAAAAAATCAGTTTAAGTAGACTGGTTATGTAGAGTATGTTGATATTCAGGTGATGTTTTGTGTTTGTGATCTCGGTTGATGAATATAATTTATTCAAGAGTATATCTCTCAGATATTACAGTCATAGCTGTCCTTTTTTGCAGCCTCATTGTTGATACTTCAGCTTGCTCTTCCCGGATTGTTTTCAGGTGTTGTGACGACGTTTTTCGTGGTCGTCGTATACCGCCTAATATAACGATTATGTAGCGGTTTTCTTGATGGTAAATGTTCAATTGTGACTACATTTGATATCTGTCTACAGAGTCGTTTTGTGTGTAATTCTTCATCCGAAAGCAATCCTTCCGATGATTCCGCGCTTATCTGTGTTAATTCTTCGTTACGCTCAAAATTTTAGCCTCGATGAGAAGCGAAGACCGTTATTAACTATATGTTTGCGTTAAATTATCTCTCGCGTCTCGGGTTAGAAAAAATTATTTTCCACTGGAAACCTGGCTGGCGTGGTTTATGAAGAAATTGTAGAGACAAATGAAAGGTATTGCAGGAAATTTAGTTTGGAAGGTCGTGGTTGCGCTCATATCGCTATCCGTAGGGGCAAGGGCGGAAACCATTTCTCTCAACCATAGCATCAAAAATAAAAACGCTATTGTGCGGGCAACAACAAAAACCAGGGTGTCAGTCGTTAGTGTTGGGGTCGATGCAAAATATACTGAAGAATATCTTTCAAGATTGAAATCAGGAAGAAAATGGCCAGTCTCCAGAAGTAGTCACGAACAACCCATATCCTATGATTTTAAAAGCAAAATTACGCTGCATCCTTCAGATGAAATAATGGTTACCCATACAAATGATGTATTAATGGATAATCATTTTCGGGAAACGACAGAAATATCCCATCAAAGTAATATGTTTGAGACAGATATGGATTCAGCAATCAGGATGAGCTATGATTCAATACTTGCTGAAACTATTTTTGAAACACATTCTACTATAAACCTGTCATTTACAGACTTTGGTTATACAACAAAAAACTGGGAACCGACAACTGTTTTCCTTAGCGAATCTTTTACATCAAATTTTGGGCAAGTTTACTTACAATATATTCCGACATTGAAATATGACATAGAAGATAATAATCATTATTTTTCAAATATAATTGATGTGGAAACGCAGTTTGGTATTTTTGATGTTGAATTGTGGTCAAAAGAGCTCTTTAAAAAGAAAAGTGGATCGTTTTATTCACGGAAATTAAATGTTTCTTATGGCTATACGTCATTTGGTGTTGTTTCTCGAGAGATGGGACAAGAACTCTGGAGAAACGGACATACGGTTTTTTTGAAAAACAGATTAGACTTTGGAAGTGGAAGTCCAGACGTATCGGTGAAAACCAGCTATGGCTTGGCTACCAACTCTGATGAGAAAAAAATCTATATAGAGCTTGTCTGGGGTTTGAAAGATGGGCTTTTTCCATAGTAATAGAGCTGACTTGCTGATCTTGAAGCCCACTCAGCATGAGAGGCGATTCCGTTGAAAAATAACCAGAAGAATAATTTGTCTGTCGATCCTGAAATATTGCCGTATTATTAGAGAGATTGAACAAGAGATGATCAAACATATTGTATGCTGGAAATTGCTGAACAGAACACGGCCATTAGAAGAGAATGCTGATGCAATGGCTATAAAAGCGGCACTTGAAGATCTTCGGGGTAAGATTCCGGGCCTCACGCATCTTGAGCTGGGATTTGATTTCAGTGGCAAGGATTCTGCGGGTGATATCGTTCTTTACACTGAGTTTGAAACAAAAGAGGCGTTGAGTGTCTATCAGCATCATCCTGCCCATGTGGCGGTAGGAAAAATTGTCAGGCCGAGGACCTGTGATAGGAGAATGATCGATTACGAAATCTGATACGGTTGCCCTGTCAAAAGATTATTACAACGTGAAAAATGCTTGATGAATGATACTGGAGCGGGACGAGACAGTGAAGAGTTGTTCTGTCGCTGTCTCGTTGAAAATCCTTTGGTAATTATCTGGCATCGAACAGCCAGGGAGCCTGGCAACGGCGCGTTGCTTCATATGCCCGTATTTCAGCAGCATGAAGTAGGGTCATTCCGATATCGTCGAGACCGTTCAGCAGCCGGTGACGACGGTACTCCTCGATGACAAATTTGATCTCCCTGCCTGTTGGGGTGGTGATGGTTTTTTCTGTAAGATCAACCTGCAACCGGTAGCCAGGTGCGGCTTCGACCTCGGCAAACAGCTGATCGATTATTTCGGGCGGCAGCGTTATCGCCAGAAGGCCGTTATTTAAGGTGTTGCCATAGAAAATATCGGCAAAGCTGGGTGCGATTACCACCCTGATACCAAAATTCACCATCGCCCAGACCGCATGTTCGCGGGATGAGCCGCAGCCGTAATTTTCTTGTGCCAGGAGAATCTCACCATTACTGTAGCGTTCCTGATTCAGGACAAAATCGGGATTGATGCGTCGCTTGGTATGGTCCATATAGGGTTCACCTGGATCTACATAGCGCCAGTCATCAAAGAGATTTTCGCCGAAACCAGTGCGGTGGATTGATTTCAAATACTGTTTGGGGATAATGGCGTCTGTGTCGACATTTGGCCGGTTGAGAGGGATAACCAGCCCGTTTATTTGGGTGAATGGTTGCATTGCTTACCTCACAGAAGGTTTGTGATTGTTGAAAAGAACTTTTGAGAACAGCATACCGTTCAGCCGAGCTGCCGCACATCGACAAAATGCCCTGCGATAGCCGCTGCTGCTGCCATCGCAGGACTGACCAGGTGGGTTCGTCCTCCCTGCCCCTGGCGCCCCTCGAAATTGCGGTTGGAAGTCGAGGCGCAGCGCTCACCAGATTGCAGACGGTCACTGTTCATGGCCAGACACATGGAGCAACCGGGTTCCCGCCATTCAAAACCCGCGTCTTTGAAAATCTGGTCCAGTCCTTCTTCTTCGGCCTGCTGTTTGACAAGTCCCGAACCTGGTACTACCAAGGCCAGTTTGATCGTGTGGGCGATTTTTTTACCGCGTATCACATCAGCCGCTGCCCGAAGATCTTCAATACGACCGTTGGTGCAGGAGCCGATGAAGATCACGTCTGGACGAATCTCCATAATCGGGGTGCCGGGTGTGAGATCCATATATTTGAGGGCGTTTTTCATCCCCTCAGCTTTGGTGGCACCGTTTATATTCGCCGGATCGGGAACGATACCGCTTATCGGTGCGACCATTTCCGGTGATGTTCCCCAGCTGACTTGAGGTTCGATTGAAGCCGCATCAATCACGATTTCCTGATCAAAATGGGCGTCAGGATCACTCTGCAGCTGCCTCCAGGTATTTTCGGCCTGGGCCAGCATTTCTCCTTGAGGGCCAAAAGGCCGGTTTTTCACATAGTCAATGGTGGTATCGTCCACCGCGATAAGACCGGATCGTGCACCCGCCTCGATGGCCATATTGCAGATGGTCATTCGGCCTTCCATGCTCAAGTTCGAGATTGCCTCCCCCGCGAACTCAATAACCGAGCCGGTGCTGCCAGCTGTTCCGATCTTGCCGATAATTGCAAGAATCAGGTCTTTGGCCGTGACGCCTGTTGGCATCCTGCCGTTTACCGTCACTCGCATCGATTGTGATTTTTTCAAGACCAGACATTGAGTGGCCAGCACATGTTCGACCTCGGAAGTGCCGATGCCAAAGGCCAGTGCTCCGAAGGCTCCGTGGGTCGAGGTGTGAGAATCTCCGCAGACCACGGTCATTCCTGGGAGGGTCGCCCCCTGTTCCGGACCGATTACATGAACCACTCCCTGGCGAAGGTCATGGATTTTGAACTGCGTGAGGCCAAACGATTCGCAGTTGTCGTCCAGGGTCTGCAGTTGCAGCCGGGCCGCGGGATCTGTCGCCGGTTGGCTGCGATCAGTGGTTGGGACATTGTGATCCGGCACCGCCAGCACCGTATCCTTGCGCCACGGTTGCCGGCCAGCCAGCCGCAATCCCTCAAAAGCCTGGGGCGAGGTTACTTCATGTACCAGATGCCGGTCGATATAGATCAGGCTGGTCCCATTGTCGTTTTGACGCACAACGTGTGCATCCCATAATTTGTCATACAGTGTTTTTGTCATGGTTACTTCCTCCTTGTGGGAGATAGAAATAGCCATCTCTTACAAATAAAACAAATTCATTGTTTTCATATTTGCGATTCCAAAATAGAATAGAGAAATGGATACCAATACTTTGCAAGCCTTTCTGGCCGTGGCGGACAGAGGCTCTTTTTCGCTTGCGGCCGAACAGCTATTTCTCACCCAACCCGCAGTGAGCAAACGGATCGCAACCCTGGAAGAGGAACTGGCCGTAAAACTCTTCGAACGTCTGGGCCGCCGTGTACTGTTGACCGAGGCGGGCCGGACCCTGTTGCCGAAGGCTAAGCACATCATGAGAGAGATGGAGGAGAGCCGCCGGCTCATCGCCAACCTGTCAGAGGACGTTCGTGGTACGCTGCAGCTTGCCACAAGTCACCATATCGGTCTGCATCGTTTGCCGGACATCCTGCGTGACTATAGCCGGCAATTTCCACAGGTGGAATTTGATCTCCATTTTCTCGATTCAGAAGCTGGCTGCGCGGCGGTGGCGGCTGGAGAGCTGGAAATGGCTGTCGTGACCTTGCCCCAGGTAGCCCCGGAAAAGCTGGAGATCCACCATGTTTGGGATGATCCGCTCATGCTGATGGTGAGCCGGGAACACCGGCTGGCAGACAAAGGATCGGCGGCAGAACTGCTTGCGCTTTATCCGGGAATCCTGCCGGAAAAGGGCACGGTCACTCGTCGTTTGATCGAGAACGGGTTGGCAGCCTTCGGAGTGACGCCGAGGGTTGGGGTCGAGACCAACTATCTCGAGACCATCCGGATGCTGGTATCGGCGGGATTGGGCTGGAGCGTGTTGCCGCTATCGATGAAGGGCGAGGATCTGGCCTGCATCATTCTCGAAGATGTCAGCTTTCACCGGCAGCTGGGTATAGTTATTCATCGCAGCCGCACACTCTCCAGGGCGGCCCGGATGTTTTACGATATATTGCTTGCACCCTGATTGGGGACAATTTTTTCCAACTCTCATTCATGAGGTCTCATGAACACTCGAATCGAAGAACTGATAGCACGAATCAAGGAGTTGGAAAAAGAGCTCTCTCTTGAATTGGAGAAGGACTTGGAGGTGATCCGGCGCCATTTTGACTATTCTATTGAGCAGGGCAAGATCCGCTTTCGGCAGGGAGCTATAGCGGCTCAAAAGCGTTTAAGAACAGGTTTAGTTCAGTATATTCGAGAATCGAATATACTGTTCGTCCTGACCTCACCTGTCATCTATGCCATGATCATCCCCCTGGTCATGCTTGATCTGTTCCTGACAGTCTATCAAGCGATCTGCTTTCCGATCTATCGCATCAGGAAGGTAAAGCGTGGCGACTACCTCATCATTGACAGGCATCATCTGGTGTATTTGAACCTGGTTGAAAAACTGAACTGCATCTATTGCGGCTACGGTAATGGACTGCTCTCCTACGGCCTTGAAATTGCCTCACGAACCGAAGCATTCTGGTGCCCTATCAAGCATGCCCGGAGACCGCGGGATCCTCATTCGCGGTATCATCTCTTCTCCGAATATGGTGATGCCAAAGCCTATCGGGAGCGGCAGCAGAAATTCCGAACCCCAAAAGAAAGGGTGTAGCCGCTTTCAGGAAGATGTGGTCAGACGTCTGGCTTCGCTGAAGCTCACCAATTTCCGACTGTTTTCATCCCATAAACCCAGGAAGATATTACCTAGTCCGCTGAGAAAAGGGATAGGGCGAATCTGCTGCAGCTCGGGAATTGCGTCATAGCACTCTTTCAGCCGGTAGTTGGGGATGCGGGGGGCAAGGTGGTGGATATGATGAAAGCCGATGTTGCCGGCAAACCAGCGGAGCACCGCCGGCATCATATAGAGTGAGCTTCCTTCCATGGCAGCACGGAATCGGTCCCAGTCGCTGCTGTGAGCCCAGTAGACGTTGCGGAACTGGTGCTGCACGTAGAATAGCCACACCCCGATAAGGCTCGCCGCCGACATCATTGGCAGCATGATGAGAAGATACTCCCGCCAGCCGATGATAAGGCAGAAGGTGAGAATCATCAGAACGATCATGACATCAGTCAAAATCACGCTCGTCAGATCTTTTCTGCGAAAGCCCTTGGATGGCAGTCGGTTCATAATGAAGAACAGGAATGGCGGTGAGATAAAGAACATCACCAGCGGGTGCCGGTAGAGCCGGTAGCAGAGTTTCTCCCACCTTCCAGCCTTGTTGTATTCCGCCACGGTCATCAACCAGACATCTCCCATTCCTCGTTTATCGAGATTGGCGACCGATCCGTGGTGAATGCCATGGGTGCGCTGCCAGTCTGAGTAGGAAGTGAGGGTGATGACGCCGAGGATGTGACCGAGCATGGCGCAGGCACGCCTTGACCTGAAAAACGAGGTGTGGCAGCAGTCGTGGAAAATGATGAAGAGTCGCACAAAGATGGGCGCTGTGAGAAGCGATATCAGCACAACCAGCCAGGGCGAGGCCCCGTGTTGCAACAGAAGGATCATGAAAATAATCGAGGTCGCAAATATTCCAAGTGTCACAATGCTCTGGAGTACGGAGCGCCCGGTATCCGGTACCGCATATGCATGAAGTTTTTTTAGCAGTTCCGACTGGTTCATGGTTTTTCCCTCGCCGGATGAATCGCAGTGCAGGTTTGGAGCTTATTCAATTGTAGCAGAATGCGGTTGGGCTTTTCAAGGATCCAGTACACGTGTTGCAACTGTTTGCCTGTGTGACAGCCTCGTTGAAAAGCAACATGGCCATATCGATGGGCTATGGGAAAAGCTCGATAGGCGTCGTTGCAGATCGGGATTTTTACGAGTCCATTAGGTGTGGAGGGGGAATAAGCAGAATCCGGATGTTCTCAAGCAGAAGACAGCATTCCAGGACGATCAGGAGGTGGGCAAATATGTTCAGTTGTGAGAACCAGGGGACACTGTAGCAGCATATCAGCGCCAAGAGCACCGCCCCATATCTGATGAATGGGGTTTTATCTGTAGGTCGTCGTTCTGGGCGGCAGCAAAAAAGGAAAATGGTGATGCTGGCCGCGATTCCAAGAAGGTGGTAGATGAAAAGGCTCTGCGGGAAGATCGTCGCCAGATAAGAGCGTTTCTGGTAATAGAGATGATGCATGATACCGGCCCGGTAACCTGAAGAAAACTCCAGTCCAACCAAGGCCAGTATCATTACGACCTCTACCACCGTAATGGCAATGGTCGCCATTTTCATGACGTTGCGCATCAATTTTTCTTTGGTACTCCGGTTACGATCGGATTGGCAGGGTCTGTAGACCAGCCGATCCAGCCGTCACTGAAGATGCCGATATCGTCGAGACCATACACGTCGGCATAGGTATAGATTTCGGCCACACGCCAGCCACTGCCACACATAAAGGAGAGGTGCTTGCTGGTATCGATCCCCTGCTCGCGCCAGAGAGCGAGAAACTCTTCGGCGTTGCGCATGGTTTTGTCCGGGTTGCGGAAATACTCCATGCCGTAGGAATCCTTTTTGCCGGCGTAACCGAAGATGGCACCGGGAATGCGGCCTTTCTTGTCATGATAGGAGTAACCACTTATTTCACCTATATGTTCCTGCCAGGTACGGTTATCCACAAGAATAAAGCGATCAGGTTCGGCAAGGCCGGCCTTGGTCTCGGCCATGGTATCGATCACTTCCGGATGGCCTGGCACCGGCCCGCCGAAATCCTTTACCGGAACCGGGTTATGGCGTTCGGTTTCCAGTTCATAACCGGCCATGGTCCAGGCAAGGGTTCCTCCGTTGAGTACCCGGACATCATCTACTCCGGTATAGCGCAACACGGTGGCGACCCGGTAGGCTGCCAGCGGCTCTTCACTGGTGACGATGACAGTGTCATTTTTGGTGACGCCAATTTCCAGGGCAAGTTTGCCTAGCGTGGCATCGTCGGCCAGAATCCACATCGGCGGTTCGGTTGGTGTGGGCGGCTCTACCCTGTCAGTGTTGATATGAAAAGTTGTGGGGATATGCCCTTTGGCGTAAGAGGTTTTTTCTTCGCCCCAGCTTGCTTCGATAAGTTTGATTGGTTTATCTTGCTTGAACGTTTCCGGATACTTTCCATCCAGTATCTCTTTTACGACCACAGCCGGAACAATGAGATGATAATTTTCATACTTCGTCATGGGCAGATCAGTGTCGGCGGCCCACTGTTTTACATCATAGGTAAAGAGGTGCGGATAGTTGAGGCTGTGCAAAAACTTCGCTACGTTGTCTGCATCTTTTCCGTTGGCGTCATAGAGAACGATCTGCTTGTCCGGTGTAATCCCTTTGGTTGCGAGAATCTCCTGCAGAGGTTCCTTGAGATTTTTCTCTTCTACCTTCAACCAGTTTGCGGAAAAATCCACCGCGCCATTGATATGTCCTCCCCTGGTGATACCGTCAAGCTTCCAACCGTTGAAGGCATCGTTCAACCTTGTATCAACCACAACCCAGTTCGGGTCCTTGAGTGCCGCTACCACTTTTCCCGTATCCACCTTCGTGAATTCTTCGGCCCTTGACTGCACGTTCCAGCCCATCATTGCCAGAGTCATGACGATCGCTATGATCACTGCATTTTTCATCTGCATTTTCCTCTTGAGTTTATATCTTTGAAATGAATGGATTTGTCGTTCTGTGACTGTTGCTAAACCCGGGGAGTATATTCGAGCTGACGGGTGCAGTCAAACTGGTAAAAAAGATGTATTTCCAGGCTTGTATCGGAATATTCTATGGGTCCTTGGTTCGGGCTGACTGGTGCCGGTTGGATGGGGATTTTTTTCTCCTGAAGTGCTGCATCTGGCATCGTGTCAGTATTGGTCTGTATTGGTCATATTTTTCTGAAAATCCTGAAGCGATAGCGTTCCGTTTAACATGACGATATGGTGCCGGAAGAGGTGTTGGTCATTGATGTGTTGAAGTGGTCAGCTCATATTTTTTGTAAGTGAAAGTAACTTCCCGGGCAGGATGCGCGAAGCAGCAGACTGCTGCTGAGGCGGTACGAGGATGCACAATGAGAGTCTACATAGGTTTTGATGATACTGACGTGGCCGGCGCCGATCGCGGCACCGGCAAGTTTGCTCGCTGGTTTTCGGAAAAATTGCCTGAGGGGGTGGAGCTGTATGGAGTTGTCCGGCAGCAGTTGCCGGTGCTGGAAGGTATTCCCTACACCTCTCATAACAGTTCGGCATGTTTGGTTGTTGATAATGTAGAACCTTCCCAACTCGATGACCTGATTGAGCGGGGAACAGCACACATTCGAGAGCATTTTATTGAAGGCAGTGATCCCGGCCTCTGTGTTGTCGCAGAATGCGGCGGTCCAACCGATAACCTGATGGCTTTTGGCAGGCAGGCCTCAACCCGAATGGTCAGTCAAAAGGAAGCGATGAAGGCGATAAATGGTTTTCATCTCTCAGGCCATGGCGGTACCAACAACGGCATTATCGGGGCGGCGGCAGGGGTCGGATTGACTCTCTCTGGCTGGAGTGGTCGATTTATTGAGTTCAAGGGGTTACGCAATTTCGATACCATGGTCAGGGTTGCCGACCTTGAAGTACGAGGGATCCGGGTACTCTCGGTTGATCGCAACGCATTGGTCACCGGACCGGATGATATGGTGGATACACGCAACTGGTTGCGCCCGAGACTGTGGGCTGGCAGCGCCGTGTTGCCTGTTGAGTCATGTGGCCTGGGGCAATGGCGTTCGATCAGCGGCAAAAAGTATGCCGACTGATAGATGATTTGAAATCTTGGCAGTTGCTGCAATAGCTGTTCATACTGCTGCTTTTTTGAAAAGTACTGCTGATCAGGTATTCATGGTCGTCTGCCAGAAATGTTGGCACTGAAGGTGAGATGCATAAACTGATTCTTGATCCTGTGGTATGCAATCTTTATGAGAGAGAACTATAATTGCAATTCCGGTCGCACATGCTTTAAGATAAAGTCAGCGTTATGAAAGATAAAACCGGAAAAGCACATAAAGAGGGTTGCGGAGAGGAGTGCATATCCGGTAAATAGCAGCACGCTTCAGGCGTGACACTTACCCAGGCAGGTTGCCCATGTCTCCATTTTTGCCAAGAGATCCGAGAATTACGATCGATACTGCGGTCACGATACTCCTGGCTGCTGCCGATGGCAGGGTTTTGGCCGGGCCTGTGACGGGTGTTCTGTGCAATATCTCGAAGATGGGGGCCTGTATCGAAGTGGAAAGCCCGCTGGCGTCAGGGCATCATTTTTTTTATGAGACGCTGAACAACAGCACTTGTTCTCTCGTTGTAGAAGGAGTTGTGCCCTCAAAAGAGCCATCACAATTTTCTGTAGCTGCCTTTTCCGTCTGGATGAACGGGACCGAAGAGGAACGCCCACCAGGGTTCCGGATAGGCCTAAGGTTCCACGAGCGTCAGGCACAGCTTTTTCGCCGGTTCAAGCGGCTCTGAGTATTTCCTCTCATTGTACAGTCTTAAATTTTCACCATATTCCCTTTTTTATTGATCTTCTGTGGAGTTGTCATGTCTACACCTATTTCCAACCCTACGCTGGAAACTATTTACCAGCGTCGATCAATTCGCCAGTTTCTCGACCAGCCGGTGGATGATCATTTGATCAAACAGATTCTCGATGCTGCCAACCAGGCGCCGTCCGCACACAACCAGCAGTCGTGGCAATTTATCGTAATTAAAGGCGAGAAAAAACAGCAGCTTGGCCAGCTGGTGAGCAAGCGGGCATCGGACTTTCCCAAGGCGTCAGCAGCGATTTTGCGCATGGCAGGGAGGACGCTTGCCAGTGCACCGGTGGTGATCGGGGTGAAGAATACGGGCAGCCTCATCGCTCACGGCAGCAGTTTGTTTCAGATCGATAAGGAGCGTTCGTTTGATTTTTTTCGGACCATGGAAATCCAGAGTTCGGCGGCAGCAGTGGAAAATCTGCTGTTGGCGGCCACGTCTCTTGGGCTTGGCAGTGTTTGGCTCGGCATTCTCTATCTGATCAAAGATGATGTCCTGGAGTTCTTAGGCGAGGAGCAGGGCGAATTCATGGCAGTGATTCCAATTGGCTATCCTCGCAAAGATGCGGGCGGTCCGAAAAAGGTGCCGTTGGAATATGTGCTGAAGGAAATGCAATAGTGATCGGGCAGGCGCGAATAAAAAAAGCTGCCTGGATGGCAGCTTTTTGGGCAGAGAAGAGCGGCAACGTCATGCAAAAATATTGATGACGCTGCCGGAATCCCCGGACGAGGACAGCGGGGCGACTGTCTGAGTATCCGGAGGGGGAGAGGAGAGAGCGGCTCCCGTAACCTCTGCCGCTGGAAGTGATTTCATAATCAGGTCCAAGGCAAGTTGCGGTTGTCTATTCGCGGTACTGAGGGAGGAGAGGGCCGCGACAAACTTGGCGCCGCTCAAGCTTTCCGAAACGTTCATGGGCATTGAACTCCTGTGGTCTTTCGTGCTTCATTACGAGAAAAGATAATGCAGGGTTCACGCTCAGTCAAAGTTGTTTATGCTGGAGATGCTGAAAATTTAGGGCGAAAATGGCTGGATCGAATGGTGAGCTGGTTGTTCTGTCCTGAAATAAAGCAGATAGCAGATGCAGTTGCGGCAGTAACGGTTGAAACTTTTTTTCGTAAACATCGCTCTTGGGGCGGAAGAGAAATCGACCGTCCTTACAACGGTTCGGTGCCGATTTGGATACGATTGATTTGGGCGCCGGAGCGTCGTAAGGCATCGATCATCCCGTCGAGTTCCTCGCCGCGAACGCGGATGGTGAGCAGCCGCTTGTTTTCACCGAAGTCGTGGTGGACAGTTATGGCCTGAACAAAGATGTCGTACCTTTTGAAAATATCCATGACGGTGTAGAGCGCTCGCGATTCCTTGCCGATGATCATCTCGATCCTGGCCCCGTCACCGCCGGCACCGAGCACTTCCATGAAGGCGGAGAAAATGTCTGATTCCGTGATGATGCCGACCAGGATGCCATTGTCGTCCACCACTGGCATTCCGCCGATCTTGTGCTGGCGCATCAGTTGAGCGACAGTTTCAAGTGGGGTCAGCGGGTTGACACACATGGGAGTGCAGGCCATGATGTCGCCCACTTTCGTTGACCCTGCCAGTGAGGAGGCGCCGGAGGAGCTGCCATCGAGGATGGAGGGCAGGAAATTGAGGATATCCCGCTGGCTGACGATGCCGACCAGTGAACCTTCTGCATCGACCACAGGAATCCGCCGGATACGGTTGTCCTGCATGCAGTGCTGGGCCTCGACCACGCTTTGCTCGGGGCCGATGGTGATCAGCTCCGTGGTCATCCATAAACGGACAAACATTGTTCTTCTCCGCGTTAGAAGGAGGTTATGGTAATGGCGTTGGTGGCCCGATCGAGGTAGATGCGGGTTTTGCCCAGTTCGTGTTTGATCACGGTTGTTTCATTGCCGATGCGGATTATCGTTCCCGCGGAAATCCTGCTCGACACCGTGATTTTCGCTTCGGTATAGAAGCAGTCGGGATTCCCGAGCGAATCTTCCGGGGTACCGGGAATGAGGTTGAACCGGCTTATCTCTTTTTCGATCACCGCCATCTCTTCTTCCATGGCCTCTATGGCGCTGTTTTTCTTGTTGTGTCCATGGCGAGTATACCAGCTTTGAGTTTCTTTGAGAATCTTCTCGTAGCTTTGCTGCATTTCCTGGTAGCGTCGATAGCGCCTGGCATCGGTTCCCGCGGCAACTCTTATAGGCTCTGCGGCTGAGGAGCCGATCTGGCCCACGGTTATCGAGCCGGCAGCAACCACTTTGCCGCCCACCAGCTTGACCTTATCCGCCCCCTGAATGTTGCCGCCGGCATTGATTTCACTGTAATAGCTGCTGCCGCGGATAATGATGTTACCACCGGCATGGAGCACGCTGCGTTCGATATGGTGGATATCAGCGTCTCCGCCGACCTTAAGGGTTGACGTTGGGCCGAGAATGCCGCCTTTGACCACCACGTTGGCATGGGAGTTGACGGTGGCGGCCTGGATATTACCACCTACCAGCAGGTCGCCCTTGGTTGAGACCATGAACTCCGGCAGGATCGAGCCGGTGATGTGCACCGCATCATGGGAGCGGATATTGCCGGTGGAGAAATCAACGTCGCCGTTGATTTTCTGCTGGGCGGAGACCCTGATGGTATCTTTGCCCACAATGGTGAGTACGCCGGAAACTGTTGCCCGGACAGTGCCGTCTTCTTCATTAAAGATAGCCTCTTCCGAAACTTTGACCTGCAGGTCCATGCCATCCCGGGCAGCAAGTGGTTCTCCAGTCAGGTTCATCCCGGCGATTCCTGCTGTGGCAGGTGATTTTCTGGCAATCACCTGGTTTTCTGATACCGGGACAAACATGTTCCTCTCGCGAAAATCTATGGAGCCGTCACCAAGTTCCTTGCCGGGTGTGCTGCCTACGTCAACTTCAAAACGCAATGCCGCATCTTTGCCGTGCAATGGCGCTTTGCCCCGGGCAGCGATAAAGTGTTTTACCGGCAGGTTGGTCGCTACAGTCTTTCTGAGCGCCTTTTCGATGGCCTCAGTATCCAGGCCATATTTTACCCCCGCCTGTTCGAGAAGATCGACCAGCGTTTCCAGCTGGATCTGTTCTGCGATCGGCGGCTGGAGGGTCAAATGTGCCTCCATCATGTCTGCGGAGATGTGAAACAGCGGGATGACATTGACCACAGCTGTCTCACCCCGTTCGCCGCTTTCAATGGTGATTTCCGGATATCCATGACAGGTCGCTTCGATGCCGGTTTCATCTTTGGTGATTTGGGTGTTTTGCCCGGCAACAGGACGGATTGTTTCTTCTCTTTTGACATTGGAATCGGGCCGGGTGACAAGGAGTTGGCCTGGTTTGACGAGCTCGCTGATCTCAATCTCTTCAGGTGGGTCACAGGAGGCGTCTGTGACCGTTATGGTCCGGAAATGGGTAGTGAGAGAAGTCATGAAATTCTATTCCCAGCTGAAGATGAGTCAGGGGTGCGACGATGTTTCGCCATCGGTGAAATCTTTTCCAAAAAAAAAATCGGGATATTTCCTCTGCTTTCCTTTGAGAATATCAGGAAATAACAACTGTTGCATAATTGTTTTTGCGTAATTTCCAAATCCTCCCGGATAAACGAACCGTCTTTGAGGGAAGCGCTCTCAGGTGTTGGTGTGCCGTGTAAGGCCAATCGCTTATGATGTTGTCCATTGTATTCGTTGTTATTTATTCAAAGAGCTTCTTTCTTTTCAGGCAAACGATCAAGAAAAATTAATAAAATCATAGTAGTTGTTGAATGCTGGTAACTGATATTGTCACCTTGCCATACATGGAGTTTTTCGAGACAATAGAAAAGAGGAGACTGTCGATCTGGGGACAAGCTTCATTTTCCGGGGGCACCATGAATCCTGTGATCTATCTTGCCTACGATGGTTCGATCAATGCTGACTGGGTTGCCCGATACGCGCTCAGGATAGCCTGTACCGTAACGGACAGGCGGTTGAGACTGGTTCATATCCGTGATGGCGCCATAAGTGGTGAAAAGCTTGCCGCAAAGCTCGAGCGGATTGGTGCTGAATGCCGAGCCATGGAGGTCGAACTTTCCATCAGCACAGTAACCCTGCAGGGAGATGTTTTGACCACCCTCCTGGCGAATCTCCCGGCGGGTGAGGATGTCTATTGTCTCTGTGGCGCCCGTGCTACTTCGCGTGAGAAAGGGTTTCTCGCGGGAACTGTTTCCCAACGGCTGCTCAGGGCCCGCCAGTTCAATACCCTGGCGGTGCGGGTCGTGAATCCCGGCCAGCTGGGTTGTCCGGCTAACGTGATGTTTCCTCTGGCTGGGCATCCCCGCAAATTTACGGCAGCCATGCCGTTTCTCTCTATGTTTGCCCCCTGCATGAAAAAGCTCATTCTCCTCAGGATCATGACCGTATATCCCCTCTTTTTCCGTTACCTTTCTGCTGCAAGAGCGCGAACTCTTCTGAGGGGAGGGACCGGTTACGTTCGGGAGGTTATGCGGGATATCAAACAGGAGATGGGTGAAGTGGGGTTTCGCTTTGACGACCATGTGCTCATTTCTGATGACTGGGTCAAGGAAATTCTTATTCAGGCGGGGAAAACCCGGGCCGGGCTGATGATGCTTGGTGCCAGTGATCGGTTTCTTCAGTCACGTTTTTTCTACGGTAACAAGATCGAGCAGATCCTGCGCCATACTCCCTGTGATGTTGGGATCTATAGAAAAATATGAATAGCCGGCTTTTCCATATCGGCCGCCTGGTGCCTGACGAAGTGTTTGCTCATCTGCACAGTCGTTCGTCCGGGCTGCGAAATGATGAGGTGAGAGAGCGGTTGGCTCATGTGGGGCCGAACCGGTTCGATCAGCCGGATAGATGGAAGAATTTACGCAGGCTGGCAAGGCAGTTCACCAATTTTTTTACTCTTTTACTTTTTCTCTCAGCTGCAATCTGTATGGTGGCTCATTTCGTCAATCCCGGTGAGAGCATGAATGTGCTTGGCTGGGCGCTTTTTGGGGTGGCGCTGTTAAATGCCATGTTCAGCTTTGTTCAGGAGTATCGAGCGGAAAAGGCGATGGAGGCGCTGAAAAACTTTCTGCCGCAATTGGTGCAGGTACGGCGAGACGATCGGGTAGTCGAACAGAATGCAGAAGAACTTGTGCCCGGGGATGTCGTTCTGCTTGCGGAAGGCGATAAGGTCCCAGCCGATCTGCGGTTGGTGGAAAGTCATGATTTGCAGGTTGATAACTCCCCGCTTACTGGCGAATCGATGCCTTGCGATCTCACCAGCCGGGAAAGCGATACCCAGGCGGAGGAACCCGAAAATATCTGTTTTGCCGGTTGCACAGTGGTGCGCGGTACTGGGCTCGGTGTAGTTTTTGCCACGGGTATCCGCACCGAGTTCGGCAAGGTGGCGCATCTTTCCCAAACCATCAAGCGGAGCAGTTCGCCGCTTGAACGGGAAACCTCGCATATGGTCAGAGTGCTCACCATTATTGCCTGCATTATGGGTGTCGGCTTCTTTTTGTATGGAGTTTTGTCAGGTAAACCGCTGTGGACCAATCTGGTCTTTATGATGGGGATTATCGTTGCCAATGTACCGGAAGGATTGCTGCCGACCTTCACCCTGTCGCTGGCCATGGGCAGTCTCAGGATGGCGAAAAAGAACGTACTGGTGAAAAGCCTCAATGCCGTGGAATCACTGGGCGCAGTCCATGTGATCTGCTCGGATAAGACCGGGACGCTCACCCTGAATCGTCTGGCTATCACCCAGATGGTAGCGGCCCATTCCGGGGAAGCTCTTTCTGAGTCGGAGCAGCAAGATCTCTTACGCTTTGCCCTGGCCGCCTCCGAGGTTCGGGAAACGGAGGCGGGTCTCTTCGGTGATGCTCTGGATGTGGCGGTGGCAGCAAAGTGCGCTGGATGTGGTCTTGATTTTCATGAGGTGCAAGCAAAAATCCGCCACGTTTTTGCCTTCGATGTCCAGAAAAGACGTTCGGCCGGAGTGTTGGAGACAGAGCACGGTTCGATGTTTGTCGTCAAAGGGGCCTTCGAGGCGATCCAGCCCATGCTGGTTGGGGAGCGGGCTGCCGCTGATCAGGCTGAATCCGTGATGCAGAAAATGGCTGGGCAGGGGTTGCGGGTTATCGCAGTTGCCTGGCGGAAGATGGCGGCCGCGGAAGATGAGCGGCTCGCTGCACCCGACCCATCGCTGCAGGACGAGTTGGAGCATAACTTGGCGCTCGCCGGTTTTATCGGCATAGAGGACCCGGTGCGGCCCGAGGTGCCAAGAGCAGTAGAGAAATGCCGGAAGGCGGGGATCGACATTATTTTGATAACCGGCGATCATCAGGGAACGGCCCTGGCGGTGGCACAGAGGATCGGTATTGCCGGGGAGGGCGATGATGCTGATATGCTTTGCCTTACCGGCAAAATCCTTGAAAAACTCTCTGTAACCCAGCTGACCGAGAAGATAAATGAGGGGGTAAGGGTCTTTGCCAGGACTACGCCAGAGCAGAAAATGAAAATTGTCACGGCCCTGCAACAGCTGGAAAAGGTGGTTGCCATGACCGGCGACGGGGTCAACGACGCTCCAGCCTTGAAAGCCGCCGACGTGGGCATTGCCATGGGCAGGCAAGGCACCGATGTGGCCCGGGAGTCAGCCCAGATCATTCTCCTTGACGATAATTTCGCTTCTATCGTGGCCGGGATCGAAGAGGGGCGCACGGTATTTATGAATATTAAAAAATTCACCAACTACGTGCTGGTGAGTAACGGCCCTGAGATATTGCCCTATCTGCTCTATATTGTGCTGCCGGTGCCGTTAGCTTTAAACGTGATCCAGATTCTTTCCATCGATCTCGGGACCGACATCATCCCCTCCATGGGCCTTGGCCAGGAGCCGCCTTCAGCCGAGGTTATGGAGCAACCTCCGCGTGATCTTGCTCGCGGTCTGCTGACTCCGGCTCTCCTTGTCCACAGTTATCTGTTCCTTGGCCTCCTGGAAGGTGCATGGTCACTCTTTCTCTTCTTTTATGTGCTTGTGAACGGTGGCTGGCAGTATGGGGTGGAACTGCCGACGGATTCTCCGCTCTACCGATCGGCCACAGGCATTGCCCTGGCAACCATTTTGCTGATGCAGATCGGTAACTTGATCGGTCGGCGCTATGATCTGCGATCCGGGCTCGATCTCGGCCTATTAACCAATAAACTGATTCTTTTCGGTATAGTTATCCAGGTCTTTTTCTCCTGGGCAACCCTCTACTGGCCGCCGGTGCAGAAGGTGTTGAATACCGCTCCCGTCTCCACCGGCGTGTATGGTCTCGCCTGGCTTGGCATCATCCTCATCTTCGGATCCGACTACCTGCGTAAACGTCTGGTGTCGGCGCGGCGGAAGAGGACGAAGGTCACACCTCCTCCTGAACCAGCATCTTTTTGAGTTGCCGGTAGTCGGTCTTGCCGGTGCCAAGCACCGGGATTGTCTCGATCCGGATTGTCTGTCTGATATTGTGCAATGGGGAAAGCCCGGCCTCGCGCAGCAGGCTGTTCGCCTTACTCCGGTCAAGATCTATTGTCGTAAAAAGAACAATCTCCGGATGGCTTTCATTGTCAGTCGCCTCAATGGCAAGAGGAGGCCCATCGGTTGAGCTGGTGTGAGTGTTTTTTAGGAGAACATCCTCGATTGCCGGTAGTGAGATCATCTCGCCACCTATCTTGACGAACCGTTTCTTGCGGCCGGAAAAGACCAGGCGACCTTCCGTATCTTCCACGACATAATCGCCTGTCTGGTACCAGCGCTTACCCATGAATTCGCAAAAACCTGCCGTCGCTTCCTGGTTGAGATAGCCCCGGAAGATATTGGGGCCGCGAACGAGCAGTAAGCCGCGTTCGCCTGTTGGTAATTTTTGGCCGCAATTATCGTCGACAATGGCGTATTCGATCGATGATAACAGCCTGCCAATGGTTCCTGGGCCATTATCTCCAGGTGTGTTGATGCTGACCAGCGGTGAGCATTCTGTGATTCCGTAGCCTTCACAGAGCGTTGCCTCCTGGTTGACCGTTTTGAGTGCATGCATAACCGATTCCGGACATTTTTCAGCCCCGGTAAAGACCAGTTGCAGGCTTTCAAGCTGCTTCTTGCTGCCAGCCTGGAGAATGGATCCGAGAAAGGTCGGGGTGGAAATCAGCATGGTCGCCTGGTAGATGTCTATCAGCTTAGCCAGGGTAGCCGATTCCGTCGGGTTGGCATGATAAACGGTGGGGATGCCAAGGCAGAGCGGCATGATGATCGTACCGGTCAGGCCAAGTGAATGGAATGGCGGCAGGATGCCGAGCAGTCTGGTTTCTTGGCCCAGGTGCACAGTGCTGGTGAAATCTGTAAGGTTGGCGAGAATATTGGCATGGCTGAGTGGTACCGCCTTGGGCCGCGATTCTGAGCCGCTGGTAAAGAGGATCACCGCATCGTCAGGGATCGGTTTGCAGGCAAGACTCTTTGCAAACAGGTGAGCCTTGATGAAGGCCTGCGCTTTGTCAGCAAGACCAATTGCTGGCAGGAGTTGGTCGAGTTGGAGCCATTCAACGTCAAGATCTTGCAGATTGATACCCTGTTGCTCTTCTACCTTTTTGCACAATGGGCTTGCCGAAATGATGCACTGCACCCCGGTCTCGGCGATGCCGTGGGCGATATTGGCATGACCCACAGTCCAGTTGAACGTCACCGGGGTCTTGCCGCTAAAGAGCGCAGTCAGGTAAACGATGGTGCTACTGACTGATGCGGGCAGCATGATACCGATCCGCTCTCCCGGCTGTTGATCCAGAAACGGTTTGAGGGCGAAGATGGCGGTCAGAATGTCCCGATAGGTTTTGGGGCCACCGATCCGGTCGGCAATAATCACCTTGTTCGGGTTGCGAAGGGCCTGCTTCAAAAAGGCTTCGGGAATGGATACACAATTGCCGAAGGTGGCCGAATCCGCTATCCGTGGGGCAAACCATTTGCTGGGAGGAGGGTTCAATTCAGGGTCTTCCTGATTGAGCAGTCTACCATCGGCGGCCAGGATACAGTCGGCAACAGTTTGCAGGGCGGCCGGGTCATGGATGAGATGGCCAAACTCCTGTTCCAGCCAACTGGACAGCTCCATGATGCTGAGGCTATCGAGCCCCAGATCGTTCGCAAGATTTTGGCTGTCGGTAACAGGGAGACCGCAGAGTTCACCTATTTTTTTAGTCACCTGCTCCCGGATCGAATCAGGAATATTGCTGGTGGAGATGGCTTGCTGATCGCTGGCATCGCCAGCTTGGCTTATGGTTGTCTTTCCCTGCCATCGAAAAAAGGGGACCTCTGTGCGGGTGACGGAATCCGCATTGTAATGGGACTCCAGATAGGTGTTGATGGCTGTTCGGTCGGGCAGGGTTGCAAGCCGGTGATCCCTTACGAACTCCACGGTCACCTCACGTTTTGGTAAAAAGAACAGTCCGTTGGCAACGAGGGCGAAGATATAGGTGCGGAGCATCTTGAAGAGCGACGGCGTACCGCAGGCCCGGCTGAAGCTGCTGCCCCAGAGCCCACTGGTCCGGACTAGTACCGTCTGGAGGTCGGGGATCTGCCGGACGATATATTCCACTCCAGATTTCCCGGCCAGCTCTTCCCGGCCGTTTCTGGTCAATCGTCCTGCCGGATAGAAAAGAATGTTGTCGCCTTGACGAAGACTTGCGACAACCGTGTCGATGGCTGCATGGACCTGTTCACGGTTGTTGTTGCCGTCACGCCCCACCGTCGGTAGCAGGATCGGGTTGATTGATCGCATCAGGCTGCGGATAACAGGTTTGTCAACCTGGGCAGCTTCCGAGAGCGGACGAGGAGTAAAACGGTCGTAGATCGCAGACATCACAATTACCGGGTCGATCAGGGCAGGGTGGTTGGGTAGAAAGAGAATTCCCTTGTCATTTTCCGGGCGAATAGTCTCAAGGCCGGACAGCGTAATGCGGTACCGAAGGGCGAGCATCCGTTTGAGAAGAGAAGCAATCAATTTTGCACGAACACTTTTTCCCGGTTTCAAAAACAGAAGGATGATGGCCATCAAGATGCCGAGCAGGCCGGCAATAATCAGCAGGGTTGACGGTGATAGTCTATTCTCCAACAGGTTGAACAGCTGACCTGAGAACATGATCGCAACAAAGGAACTGAAACCGGAGGCAGCCAGCACCCTGCCTTTTTCTGAGTTGTCCGGCCGTACCTGGAGAAAACTGGTAACCGGAATGAGGAATATGCCGCCGGCGATACCGCATGCCAGAAGTGCGGTGCAAAGCCAGGCAAAGCGGCCTGCAACAGGGATGAAAATCGTCAGTCCAGCCAGAAGGAGACCAAAGGCCATGCCAATCGCGGAAATGACCAGATCGGCAGACCAGTTGCCAAGCTTGACGCGTCTGGCGGCGACAAACGAACCAAGGCAGATCCCGAGCATCAGGCAGACGGAAAGCAGGCTGGTTTTGGTCTGGGAAAAACCTAAGAAATTGAGACCAAGGGTATTGATGGTAAGAACCGTGAACGAGGCGACACAATAAAACCAGGCATCGGAGACGATCGCCAGCAGGAACTCACGGTCACGACAGATCTCACGAAGATCGCGAAGAGAATCAAAAGGTCCGAACCAGGGGAAAGGTTTGGTGGTTACGTCACTCTTTTTACCGGTTAATGCCAGTGAGGCGAGAAATCCTCCAGTGGCAACACAAAGTGTGGTGATAGCCACCAGCAGGATGCCGGGGGAAAAGTTCTGATATTCAAACCAATGCTGATCAAGAGAAATACCGGCAGTTGCCACCCCGGCCAGGATCGCGAGCGTCGTGGTGAGCTTGAGTACCGCATTGACCTTTGGCACCTGGTCCTCCGGATACAGCTCAGGAACTGCGCCGTTTAAGGCGGGGCTGAAAAAGGTGGACTGCAGACCCATGAGAAAAACCATGGCCAGGATGCAGAACCAGTTGCCGGCAAGCAGGCCGATGGCACCGGTGGCCATGGCCCCCACTTCGAGCGCTTTTGAGAAAACGACTACCCGTTTCTTGGCAAAACGGTCGGCGCACCAGCCGCCATGAGCAGCAAAAAGAATAAAGGGTAAGGCAAAAAGCACAGTTGCCCAGCCCTGGAGTTGGTTTAAACCTGCCGATACGGCCAGCAGCATTGCGGCTTGTTTGAAATAGTTATCGTTGAAGACGCCGAGGCAATAGGTCGCAGCCATCGGTACAAGGGGACGACGTGGCGCTTGCGTGGTTGTTGATTTCATGGTGAAACTCCCTGGGTTGTGAATGATCTCGGTTGAGTATTGTTGTCGTTTGCTATTGAGCATGAAACGTGCCAAAAGAGGATTTCTTGTTAATTGTTTGAAATCATATGAAAATGTTAATTATCTACTGGTGCTGAGTGATTGGTTGCATGAAGAGGCAACAGAAATTGTCTATTCGTATGTGCATTTAGTGTATATTGCTTTGGTGGATAAAGGAGCCCTGCTCAAGGAAATGGATAATTTGGGTGAGCACTTCATTGTTCCACATGATCAGGGTGTGGTTGATGGGCAGAACAAGATGGTCCTGCATGCCGGGAAGTCTGGTGCTTGCCACCGTGACCTTGCCATCGTCTTCACCGGGAAGGAGGGCAGAGAAAAGTGGGTTCCATGATCTGGCACCGGCGATGACGCCGAGGTCTGAAGGAACAGACGGTAGAGTGTTGGCAAGTGAGGTAGTGGCGGTGGCCAGCTGAGAGGCGGCAGGGCCCAATGTTTTTCTGAGAAGCAGGTCGTTTGCGGCGACAGCGTCGATTAATTCGCTTCCACCATTTGGCGGGGCCAGCATGACGATTCTGCCAATCTCGTGGGTCGGGTGATCAGCCAGATACTGCCGGACCAGGATGCCGCCCATGGAATGACTGACGATGTGAACAGGCCAACTGTGTGCGGCCGCACGTTCCACTGCCGGTGAAAGATATCGTTCGCTTAGCTCAGGAATGCTCAGCCTGGTGGATGGGTAATCGAGGTTTTCGACAACATAACCATGCTTCGCAAGACCTCTGGCAATATAGGTCATGGAGAGCGATGTGCGTGCCAGACCGTGGAGGACAATAACGGATCCTTTCGGGGATGGAGCCGGTTGCGAGATGGGTACAGCCTGGATAGATCTGCCGAAGATCAGCAGAATAAACATGATAGCTATGGCGGTAAGAATGGCGATACGTGGTGTACATTTTTGCTGTTTCTGCATGTTGTTCCTCCTGAATGATTGGTGAAGATAGCGAAGCATTCGCAGGAAGCATGCCAGGTTATGGATTGTGATTTAAGTTGCTGATATTGTATATAAGTGTTCCATGATATGCCGGATCGGCTTTGGAAGTGCCAGAGTGATCTTCAAACAAAATGTGATAGGTATATGTACATCAAATGTATAGAGGGCGGATATGCAAGGTGTTGAACGGGATTTCTTTCGGACGATTCGGGATGCGATTCTTTCCAATCCATTTGGTCGAACCAGGCAGGAGCTTGACCTCGTGGCCACCGGGTTGCCTGCAGAAACTCCGTTAAAAGAGATTCTGGAGCGACTGGTGGCCAAGGTGGGCCAGCATATTCATGAGGTGGAGTCTCGGCAAGTGGAGCTGGCCGCCGAAGATCGGCGGCTTCTGGAATACGGCAAGCTGTTCTACACCTTTCATCTGTTCTGCGACGCCTATGACGAGCATATCCGTAAGCAGGAGGTAAGAGGAGAGACGTGCTGTCAGGTGGTCTTTGCTCGTGATGTGCTGTCAATGCTCACCGGCTACGGATTTTCTGAACCGGATGCGCTCAGGCTTTTTGCTCTCTTTTTCCAGATGCGGCGGGCCTACTACTTTATCAGGACCATCGCGGGAGAGAGCCGTTCGGTTGTCGGCTTCCGGCACGCACTCTGGAATAACGTCTTCACCGGTGATATTCGCCTCTACAACGATTACCTCTGGGATCGGATGGAAGATTTCTCCACAATGATCCTGGGGGAGACCGGAACAGGAAAGGGCATGGCGGCGGCCGCCATCGGTCGATCGGGATTTATTCCTTTTAACCCGAAAACCTCTACATTCAGCGAGAGTTTTGCCAAGGCCTTTATCGCCATCAATTTATCACAATACCCAGAACAGCTGATCGAATCGGAGTTGTTCGGTCACAAAAAGGGTGCATTCACTGGCGCGGTGGACAACCATCAGGGTATTTTCGCCCGCTGCAGTCCCTGTGGTGCTATCTTTCTCGATGAGATTGGTGATGTAAGTGTGCCGGTGCAGATAAAACTGCTGCAGGTCCTGCAATCACGAACCTTTGCGCCGGTGGGAAGTCACAAGGTCGAACGGTTCCAGGGCAGGGTGATCGCCGCCACCAACCGGGATCTTACAGCGTTGCGTAAACTTGGCGCTTTCAGGGATGATTTTTATTATCGGCTCTGCTCAGACATCATCGAGGTGCCGCCCCTTCGCCGACGGCTGGCCGAACATCCGGGCGAGCTGCGTCTTCTGCTTGAGGTGACCGTGCGCCGAATTCTCGGTAAAAATTCGGAAGAGATTGTGGAGAGGGTGGAGACGTATATTGAGCGACATCAGCCGTCCGGCTACAGCTGGCCTGGCAACATCCGCGAACTGGAACAATGCATACGACGGATACTGCTGAACAATAACTACTTATGGCAACAGCAGTCAGAAGACGGCAGTCCGCAGCAGCTGGCGAGGGAGCTGGAACAGGGAGAATGCACCGCCCAGCAACTGCTGACCCGCTACTGTGGTCATCTCTATCGGCTACACGGAACCTATGAAGAAGTGGCCCGGCTGACGAACCTTGATCGGCGGACCGCCAGAAAATATATCCTGGCTGCGATTGAGGCAACCAAAGGCAATGGTTGATCATGAGCGAAGAGAAGTGCTGGTATCTGTTCACAGCTGTTGCCGAACAGCGTGAAATGGTCAGCCGAGCTTGCTTATAAGAGCATCAACCAGCGGAATGTCAGCAGGAGCCCATTGCACCGTAGCAAGTTCCTCGGCGGTCAACCAGCGGATGGCATCGTGGTCGGTGAGATGAAAATCGCCGCGGGTGTGGCGTGCATGAAAACCGAGCAGCCGGATGATTTTCGTACCGTAATCGTGGAGAGATTCTGCCAGGAACGGTCCAATCTCACAGTGAATGCCCAGCTCTTCGGTCAGCTCACGCCGCAGGCAGTCCTCCGGCGTCTCATGTGCTTCCAATTTGCCGCCGGGAAACTCCCAGTATCCTGCCAAATGGAGGCCGTCCCGTTTGCGAGCTGCGAGAATTCGGCCATCTTTTTCAATGATGGCGGCGGTGACGGTGATAATGGGTGTCGTTTTGAGCATATATTGTCTGCTGAAAATCGATGAGAGGAAGGGTGTTTGACTACGCAAAACATACACTCTTTGCGCGGACCTCTCCACCATTAGAAGATGATTTCCAGAGAACTGCAAGTCGGATGGGGACAGCTTCACGCTGAGGTACGTCCAAACAGATCCGGCCGGTGAATCATGGATTCACCGGCCAGAGAGATATCAGCCGCTGCTCTGTGTGAACATTGTGCAAATTTGGTACTCCTATCTTTCTGGTTCAATGCGTTATTAAGACGCGATCCCAGCTAAATTGACACAATGTTCATGAGAAATCCGGGTCAGACGTACGAGGTATACTCCGGTTCATACATCAAGCCGGCAATATATTCCTCCAGGTTATCAGGGCGGGACACTGAGGCCAGGCCCTGACGGTAGGCAATTTCCGCCACTTCGACGGCGATGGCCAGGGAGACTTCCCGGATACGGGGGAGTGGCGGGAAAATCCGGCCAATGCGCAGATCAGTCTCGGAAACTTCCTTGGCCACTGTTCTGGCGGCAGCAAGAAACATCTCGTTCGTGACCTGGGAGGCACGGCTGGCCATAACGCCCATTCCCACACCTGGAAAGATGTAGACGTTGTTGCCCTGGGCCGGCAGGAATTTTTTCCCCTTATAAACCACCTGATCAAAGGGGCTGCCACTGGCGAAAATTGCCCGGCCATCGGACCAGTTATAGGCCTCTTCAGCAGTGCATTCCGCTTTTGAAGTCGGGTTTGACAGTGAGAAAATAATCGGGCGCTCGTTGATTCTCGACATGGCCTCGACCACAGCCTGGTTGAATCGTTTCGGCTGGCCAGAGACACCGATGATCGCAGTCGGTTTCAGCGCTTCAACTGCAGCAAGGAAATCGGTGATCGGCTCATGGTCGTGGGCGTAGTCGAGTTTATGGCCGCTAAGGCCTTCACGGCTTTTCACGATCAACCCCTTGGAGTCGACAAACCAGCAACGCTTGCGTGCTTCTTCAAGAGACAGCCCATCTTCCATCATGGCGGAGACGGCAAGATCGCCGGTGCCGATACCGGCTTCACCGGCGCCGAGGAAGAGGAAACGCTGATCGGCGAGAGAGCCGCCTGTAATACGCATTGCCGAGAACAGCCCGGCCAGAGTGACCGAGGCGGTACCCTGGATATCGTCGTTAAAACAGCAGATATCATCTCGGTATTTCTGGAGGAAATTAAATGCGTTGTTGTTGGCGAAATCCTCGAACTGGATCAGTACGCCGGGGTAGACCTGCTGGGCCGCCATGATGAATTCATCGACGAGATCCTGGTAAACCTGGCCGCGGATACGGGGATGTTTCATACCGATATAGAGCGGGTCATTCAGCAACGTTTCATTGTTGGTGCCGACATCAATGGTCACCGGCAGGCTGAGTGAAGGATGAATACCGCCGCAGGCCGTGTACAGTGCAAGTTTGCCGGCCGGGATGCCCATGCCGTCGGCTCCAAGGTCGCCGAGGCCCAGGATTCGCTCGCCGTCGGTAACGACAATAACCCGGATGTCCTTATGGGGCCAGTTGCCGAGCAAGTCAGCAATCTTTCCACTGTCGTTCGGGGTAATGTAGATGCCACGCGGCCGACGAAAGATCTGACCATACTCAAGGCATGCCTGTCCAACCGTAGGGGTGTAGACGATAGGCATGAGATCTTCAATATTGTCAATCAATACCCGATAAAACAGCGTCTTGTTACGATCCTGCAGGCTGGTAAGAAAGATATACCGCTCCATGTCGGTCGGTTTTTTTCGTAAATTATATAAGATCCGTTCAACCTGCTCGTCAATGGTGTGGACCTTTGGTGGCAACAGCCCGCTTAAGCCGAGCTGCTCGCGCTCCTCAATGGTGAACGCTGTGCCTTTATTGAGCGAAGGATTGCGTAGCAGATCAAAATTTTTCGGGAAATTACCTATTTTTGTTTTACTGCGGATGTTATCGCTTGCGCCGATACCTTTGCTCTTTTGTAGCAGTGACTGCAGGCTGATGTGACCGAGGAATTTCGAGAGTACCTCTTCGTCTGCAAGATCCTTCTCAAAGCGAATTACAATGTCTTGTTTATCATGGGAAACTTTGTACATAAATCCTTCCTGCTGTAAAGAGTGAGCGTATACGGCTGATTTGTTGCGAGTTTATGATTGTGCGCAAGCCGGGCCAACAATTGACACAGAGTGGCTATCTACCACTAACCCCTGTTGCCTGCAATTGGATTCTCTGCTGTCAGGCAGAAGGGTCGTATCGGTGTATTGGATTTTTTCTTCATAAGTGTTAGAAATTATTGTTTTTGATGATAGTTAATCCCTCTGCATCAGTAATCTTTATGGCAAGGGATATTGCATTTGTAAACGAGGGAAAATAACAGATTGTCATGATGTAAATAACTGATTTTGATATATGAAGATTATGGAAACCAGGTTTCCATGAATTGCTGCTTAAACGTGTTCCAAATGACCCCTCGATGTTGTGATTGAGGGCTCTTTCCTCACTGCCAACGAGATATCGTTGGCACGGTGAAAAGAGTGGAGGAATGTCAGGTGATAATCAGAGATGAAAGCAATGGGTTAGTAACAGTGGTGCGGAAATGTTAAGATTGGATAAAAGTGTGGTGGTCTGTTGATCTGGCGGAAAGACAACGGTTCAGGCAGATTTTTGCAATTCGCCTGAACCGTAGATATTGCTTATCTATATAACGGTGTAATAATCAGTCGGCAGGGCTGAATTCCGACTTGGCGACACCGCATACCGGGCAGGTGAAACTTTCCGGCAGATCTTCAAAAGCAGTTCCCGGTGCAATACCCTGATTTGGTAAGCCGATTTTTGGGTCATATTCAAAACCGCATACATCGCATACATACTTTTTCATGCTGATCTCCTATCGAGAATGATTGTGTGGGTGACATAACTGTTAGGGAAATTACACCAATTAAGACGAAATGTCTTGAAAAAGCAACTCCACGATGGTACCGCCTAAAGGGATTCAGAACGGCTGAGGAGGGGAATTCCTTGAATTACCTGATACCTCATAGGGTTTTAGAATTTTTTCAAGCCTGTCAACCTTGAAGTTGAATAGTTGGTAGAGAGGTGGCAGCGCTTTGCTGTCTTCTCTCTTTCACTTTTTTATTTTCCCGGAGTCAATATGTTTGAAGCTCGAGTACAGAAATTATATAGCGCTATTGGGCGACGTGGTATGACCGGAGCAGTAGTCAACGCCGGTCCAACCCTCACCTATCTGACCGGCCTGCATTTCCATCTGATGGAGCGGCCAGTGGTTGTAGTCTTTGTACCTGGTCGAAACCCCACTATTATTCTTCCAAAGCTTGAAGAGCGAAAGCTGGAGCAGCTCAGCTACGATATGAGGGCGTACACTTACGATGATAATCCGAAAGGCTGGGCTAAAGTTTTTAAAGATGGACTTGATGGGTGCGGGCTTCATGGTGCCAGGGTGGGGGTGGAACCGGGCCAGATGCGACTATTGGAGTACAATTATCTGCGCGAAGCGGCCAACGCCGAATATCTGGATGGTTCAGAACTTTTCGCCGACTTGCGAGCTGTAAAAGATGCAGACGAAATCACCCGAATGCGAAAAGCGGTACAGATTGCCGAAAACGCGCTTGAGGCGACGCTACCTATGGTGAAGATAGGGGTGAGTGAAAAAGAGATAGCTGGCGAACTGTTCATCCAGCTCATGCGCCACGGTTCAGACGGCGAATTGCCATTTTCCCCGATCATCGCAGCAGGACCAAACGGCGCCAACCCGCATGCAACCCCGACCGAGAGGCAGCTTGCGGCTGGTGATCTGCTGATTGTCGACTGGGGAGCGGCATATGACGGTTATGCTGCCGATCTGACGAGGACCTTTGCCATTGGCGAAATTGATGCCAAGGCCCGGGAAATCCATACTGTCGTTCAGCAGGCAAATGAAGCGGGCCGCAAGGCTGGCAGGCCGGGTATCGCTTGTGCCGAGGTGGACCAGGCAGCACGCCAGGTGATAGAAGATGCCGGATACGGCCAGTTCTTCACCCACCGCACAGGTCATGGCATCGGCATGGAATGCCATGAGAATCCCTATATTCATGGGCAGAATAACGAACTTCTGATCGAAGGCAATGCCTACACCATTGAGCCTGGCATCTATCTCGCCGGTGAAAACGGAGTGCGTATCGAGGATGATGTGGTGGTCACCGCCGACGGGGCTGAGTCTCTGTCGACCATGAGCCGGGAAATACGGGTTTTGGGGTAAGGGGCGAGGAGGGATGGGATTAGGTGTTTTGAGAAGGAGAGGAGTGTCATTTTGAGGAATCATAATGATCACTTCTCTGCCTTTATTATGTTTTATTGCCCAAATAAGATAGGGGATTAAGATAACACCCGGAAAAGATAGCCGGTAAATGAAACTACAATACGTATATGATAGTATTGCTAAATAGAAATACTACCTCGATTTCATCAAATTCGATATGGATGCCCTCAGAAAGATGTGAGGCAGCTTGCCGCCAGCCACTATCCCTATCGGAAAGCAGGATCATCCTGAGCCTCGATTATGTAAAAAGCAACTTCAGCTGGCAGGCTCCCCCGAATCTTAACTGAAACTGCTATTAACCAGCGAGGAAGGTTTGGAAGTAAAAGCTTGGAATTGACAGTTTGAATGTGGAGTTCAGCGGCGCAGATCACTGCGTCCGCTGAACTGTTAGGACGGCGGTTGGTTTCACTATTGAGGGGTGCCGGGTCGATACGGATCAGGTGTGCCCATCAATATCAGCGGATGCTGTTTCACGCTTTGCTCGAACTCGTTCACGATCTTCAGACTAGGACCGACTACCCACGAGTCGGGTGTTGGTTTTTTCTCAAGGGGATCAGTGTAAAGGTTGTAGATAGTCGGAACGGGGTTCATGACCGGCGGGTCGAACATGTTGTCCTGCCGGTAGAAGTGCAGTTTCCAATTGCGCCACTTCACAGCCATTAGTCGTTCGGCGCACCAGATTGGGAAGCCCTCGCGTGCCGACTTTTCAGTTTTGCCGAGGAAAAAGTCCGACTGATCGATGCTGTCGAAAGGTCTGTCGGTGGGAACCTTCGCGACACCGAACTGGGCAAGCGTGGCGAACATGTCTACGCCGTGAACGATCTCGTTGCTCTCGCGCCCTGCAGCAATCTTGCCGGGCCAGCGAATCATGAAGGGCACGCGAATGCCGCCTTCAAGCGCAGTTAAGTACTGACCGCGCCAAGGACCGACCCAGCCATCCCAGGGGCGAATAAATTCTGGACCGTTGTCGCTTGTAAAGATGACAATAGTGTTTTCACGGATACCAGCCCTGTCTACTGCATCGAGCATCTGGCCGACGTTGGCGTCCATTTCGGTGAGCATGTCCGCCCAGTCGCCGTTGCCCGTCCGCCCCTTGAATGTCGGGTTCGGCTCGCTTGGCAGGTGAGGTTGCGTAAGTGCCACGTACGCGAAGAAGGGCTTGTCAGACTGTGCTTGCTTGCCGATAAACGAAACTGCCCGACGAGTGATCTCCGCATCAATGAGGCGACGCTGTGTCACGTCATACACCCCCAACGGGCGGCTTTTTTCGCCCTTGCGACCTTCCATCATCTCTTCAGCGGGCATGATGTCCGCGGACCAGCCCGGCGAAGACGGCCACAGTGATTCATCGGTCGTCCGGGGAATGCCAAACCATTCGTCGAAGCCTTGGTCGTTGGGAAGTCGCCCATCGTGGTTGCGGAGGTGCCACTTGCCGTAATAGCCCGTCGCGTAGCCCACTTCGGACAGGGCCTCACCGATGGTCACTTCCCATTGCGTCAGGCCGTCGGCGACGCCTCCGAACGGCACTGAGTGTGTGCCGGAACGAATTGCCCAGCGGCCGGTCATCAGGCTCGACCGGCTAGGCGTGCATTGCGTCTCCATGTTGAAGTTCAGGAAGCGCATGCCTTCCCGAGCTAACGAATCGATACGAGGCGTCGGCGCTCCGCGCGTAACGCCCCCCCCATAAACGCCTACCTCACCGTAACCGAGATTGTCCGTGAGAATAAATAGGATGTTGGGCCTGCTCGTCTGGGCGAGTAGGTACGTGGGCATCAACGAGAATGCCGATACGAAAGCCAGGATCAGTGCCATGCGCAAATTCATTAGGAATTCCAGCACCTCCTCCTGGGAGATACTGGTGAGGTCACGTTGACCAAATCGCTCAGTAAAGCGCCAGAGCACGAACTCACATGTCTTGATGGTATTTTTTTTTCAAGTTAGCTCGGTGGTACTACAGATGGAAATCGACCGCTTGGGTTACTTTCATGGTGCACCTCCTGTGGTTGGGGTTGTACGGGCGGTATGCCCACACTTGAGTATACACCATGATGCGGATAGGCTGGAGGGGAGTGCTACTGGCTCAGGAAAAACATCAAATCGCACTGACAGACATTTCTTTTAACTTGCCAATTGTGAGGCCCAATGGTTGGCTAAGGTTCTTCTGTGATTTAAAACAGTATTATGCGACAGTGCTCAGCAGTTATGAGAATCCATTTTCTTATGCAGCAGATTTTAAGACCTTCAAGGAATACTTCTGCTCAAAATTTGCGGCTATATGGTCGGTTCGGTAGCGCTTTGGCCTCAAATCTGCCTACTCGCAGATTGCGCCTACAAAATTTCTCGAAGAGACATCGAAAATAAAAGATCATCACCTCCGGAAAACAGCAGTAGTATTGATTGGATGAGTACTATCGAAGGACACTGCGTCCCATTTTCATAACAAGAAGTGCTATTGGGCTTGCGTGCATAATTAAATCAAATATATCGATAGGCTTATTCAGGTTGCCACTGACGAGCATCCCTATTTTTTCGATGAGATGAGGTACAGGTGTAAATGGAGCAAGCCCTAAAGTTAACGACAGAATTACAAGTAAGGAAAGAGGTATCTTATCTAGCCAATGCATTTTTGCTATCTCTCTTTATTCACAAGGATTATTTGTATCAAATATTCACTGATGGTTGATCTGACTTTATCTGTTGTAATAAACCTTGTCAGACAAGCCCGTCAACAAATTCTGCTACAAACTTGACATAGTGATTCTCATTTGACAGCAGCACGTCGGGTTGAACAAAACAGTCTTGGCTAGAAATTACCTGCCAAAAAAGGAAAGTCAATTATGGATGGGGTATTGTTTAAGTTTTTTTAATGGAAAATCATGACTTTAGTGCAGATTAATTCAAGCATGACCATGTGATCATAACTCTTTCTTTTCAAAAAAGTTGAAAGGTACTCCTTGTTAGAATCACGGAGAGTCTCAATTTTCCCATATTTCCATATTGTTTGTGGTTAAACCCGGCAAGGTAATGTCAAAAATGATGAATGATTGTCATCAAATTTCCTCCTATATTCAGGTACTAATATTTGATTTATCAATAATGCATGTGGTAGATTGTAAAAAAGATAGGGACAAGCAGTATGCAAGAATGTAGAGCTTTCACGAAACTAAATAACCACCGACTTAAGTCGGTGGGTTTGCATATCGCGGACTGAAAGTCCAGCAACACCGGCATCCACCGGTTTATTCGATATCAAAACGATCGTTGGGGTCTGTTTCAAAATGATGGGACAAATAGTCTTCAATCATTTCTTTCGTGAGTTAACCAGAGCTGACACAAAAATACCCCCTCGCCCAGAAATGACGACCCCAGTATCGCTTCTTTACCATAGGGAATTCTTCGAAAACCTTTCGTTAAACCCGACCCTTCACTCTTCGCATGATGTAAGGGGGTGAGATATCGGGTTGCGCAGAAACCAGAATGTGGACATGATCTTTGCTGATTAAACCTCTCAGTATCTGAATCTCCAATCGTTCACATGTTTGTCGAACCAGTGCACGCACCCGCAGCCCAAGGTCACCCTGCAGCACATGGTAGTGGTACTTGGAACCCAAACAAAATGGTACTCAATCTTGAATTTTGTATGACTGCCCTGGCGATAATCCATGTGACCGATTTTATATCAACTGCTAGCACAATGCTACCCGCCTGAAGGGCGGGTTTTTTAACCTTTTTCAGGAACAAAAAAAGGGATTTTTATGGACTGGCTAGTACCATCAATTTTGGCCACTATGGCAGGAACTGCAATTCTTTCATCCTTGTATTTTTATCTTTTTTACCAGGACCGTAAAAAATATTTAAAAATATGGTCAATCAGCTGGGCTATCTATTTTTTGCGCTATGTTTTTATGTTGGCATTTCTCCTTTGGATGAAAAACCCCTTTATGTTGATTGGCAATCAAGTCTCAAGCCTTGTCAGTGGAGTTCTATTACTGTATGGCTCATATCTGTTCATCGACAAGAAGCTACCTAAATTTTTTCTATATTTTTCCGCTTTAGATATCTGCTGGATTTTCTTTAGCATTTTGACTGAATTAAACTTTCTAATGATGTCTTTGCCCACGTTTGCTTTTCTTGGCATCGTTTATATCTGGACTGGTTACATCTTTTTAAGACATCACAAAGAGGCTCAGATCATTGGATATGCGTTTATCTTTTGGTATCCGCTAATTAAACCCCACTTATTGATTGCGGCAAAAGGAGGTCGGCGGCTTTGAGCCTGTTCGGTAGCAGCTCTTCGTAATCGCTCTGCG
>NZ_FRFE01000022.1 GCF_900143695.1 Desulfopila aestuarii DSM 18488 | reverse complement strand
GCTGCAGATGCCCTTCCAGCACTTTGCTCTCCTTCTGCCGAGCCAAATCATGCAACACCTCACCAAGGTGTTTTCTCAGCTGCCCATAAAGCGTTTTCTTTCGACACTTCGGTATCCACACGACGTGGTACTTGCATTCCCACTTCGAGTGGCTTAAACATTGTGTGTTGTTCATGAAGCCTCCTTCTCGTGACTTTGAGCGGTCCACGAGAGCGGAGGCTTCTTCATTTTGCAGGAACCGTCAAACTTTTGTAGTCCCCCGGCAAAGCCGGGGGTTTACCTAAAGGAAATTAAAAGCAGAGGGTACTGTTGAGGCATGTAATCATCCTCTCACCAGCCTCTTTATGATTTCGTCAAAAACAACGAGAGGAGTTATCATGAGTCGTGTTAAGTCTTTGTTGGCTATTTCTATTCTCTGTATAGTGCTGTTTCCCATTGCTGTACTCGGCCAATCAATCACCCTCCATGCTGCAGGTAGTCTGAAAGCTGCCCTTGGTGAGGTGGTTAAAGCGTATGAAGAAACATATACCATCGAGGTTGCCACCAAATTCGGGCCTAGCGGTCTGCTGCTGAAAGGGATTGAAGCGGGAGAAAAACCGGATGTCTTTGCCTCTGCCAACATGAAACATCCGCAAAAACTTGCCGAGGCCGGTTGGGGACGGCCGGTTGTGCTTTTTGCCAGAAATACGCTGTGCGCCATTGCCCAGCCGGAGCTGGATGTGACGACGGAAAATTTCCTTGAGCGCCTTCTTGATGAGAAGGTTAGGGTTGGCACTTCGACACCCAAGTCGGATCCCAGTGGGGATTATGCTTGGGAGCTGTTTTCGAAGAGTGAAGCGCTTAAGCCGGGGAGCCAGGCGATCCTTACCGGTAAGGCACTTCAGCTGACAGGCGGACCGGAGAGCCAGCCTGCACCGGAAGGACGTAACCAGTATGGCTGGGTCATGGAAGAAAAGAAAGCAGATGTATTTCTCACCTATTGCACCAACGGAGTTCTTGCAAGAAAAGAGGTGCCTGGCCTTAAGATGATTGCCATCCCGGAGGAACTTTCGGTCGGTGCCGATTATGGTTTGTTGGTGAGAAATGAGGCTTCAGTAGAGGCCTGGCAACTCGCCATGTTTATTCTTTCGCCAAGCGGTCAGGACATCCTTCAGAAATATGGTTTTAAGGCGGTTGGCTTACCGAAGTGATATGTTGTCACGATATCCTGTTGGCTCTGGGTAAATTTCAGGGTCAGCCGGATTTTTTTGTATCTCTGAGAGATTCAAGCAGTGTATCGATAAAGATTTCTGGTTGTTCGCTATGTACCCAGTGTCCCGCATTATCAATTCCCCTAACTGCTGAATTCGGGAAGAAAAATGTTCTGTCCTGCTCGTGCTGCGGCAGGTAGTAGTCTGAATCGTTGCCCTTAATAAATACGGTGGAAACCGGGCAGGGGGCATACGCCTCCAGTTCCTTAAAGCCGATCTGGATATGATTCAGGTATTTTTGCAATACCGGCAGGTTGAACTTCCAGAAAAAAACATTTTGGTCGTCGCGCGCGATGTTTTTTGTGAGAAAGGCGGCCAGACGTTGGTCTCCTAAACGTTGCTCCAGTTCCTGCCTGATGGTGGCCCGTTCGCTGTAGCCGCGTAAATCAATGTCCTGCAGGGTATTGATCAGGTCGTGATGGAAAGTGTCTCCGGAGAGCTGGTAATCTGAAGGGGCAATATCGACCACCACCAGTTTTGTAACCCGTTCAGGATAGAGAAGGGAAAAGATCATGGCCAGTTTGCCGCCCATAGAGTGGCCGATGAGATGGCAGCGGTCAATCTCATGCTCATCAAGATAGTTCAGCAGATCATCTGACATATCCGTATAGCGGTGGGTGTTGCTGTGCGGCGACCGACCGTGATTTCTCAGATCGGGAAGGTGAACGGTGAAGCCACGGTCAGCCAAGGCCTTGCCGATAGTGAGCCAATTGTCCGACATCCCGAAAAGGCCGTGCAGGATAATGAGAGGCTCTCCGTTGCCGAGTATGCGTGAGAAAAGTTGCATCGGTGCAAGAAAGACTGTAGGAGTAAATGGGTATGTATGTTTGTGAGTATATACTGCCAATCAGGGTGGTCCGAAGTCTTTGGTCAAAATACTCGTCAGATAGAAGACAAAAGACTTCGTAGTCGCTTGATTACGCGATACCCTTTTTCGCAAAAAACTCTTTATACTGCATATCCTCATGGAGGATGTGGCCGGTAAGCCAGGAACTTAAGTATTCCAACAGTGCTTTCGAAAGAATGTTTGGTCCAACAGAGGCGTCCATAAACTCTAAGGTCTTGTCGAGAAAGGCTGCGTGGCTATGTTTTTGTGAATCGAGGCGTTCATATCCATATTCGGCCATGAGGTACTCTTCTGCCCGAAAATG
This sequence comes from Desulfopila aestuarii DSM 18488, assembly GCF_900143695.1. GTDB lineage: Bacteria > Desulfobacterota > Desulfobulbia > Desulfobulbales > Desulfocapsaceae > Desulfopila > Desulfopila aestuarii. The sequence goes on along the minus strand of NZ_FRFE01000022.1, from coordinate 93,811 downwards.
TTCTTGGGCATAATCAGTCATTTCGGTGAGTAGTTCAGCTATCGTGGCGGGTTCGGTGAGGACGTGCTGTTCCTCAATCAAACGATTGATCATGCCAATCAGCTTTTGATGCTGGCGGTCCATTTCCTTCACTCCAACACTGAGTGAGCCACTCCATATGATGGTTTCCATAACAACCCTTTAAGTAATCGATTTACCGGAATGTTTATAGGTACTTCAAAGATATGCCAGTATACCACATCTGTAATGACAGGCAAGATTGATTCACGAAAATGGAGGGGGAGGCTGATGATGGCCGCGGGGACAGTGGCTAGAGAAAAAAATAGAACAATGATCTAAATGTAGTTGCATTGTATAGGGCAATGCCAATATATTGTACTAAGTTGATTTGGGATGTGTTTTTAAAATGCCGAATCAGAGAAAACGTTGCATGTGGTACTTCCCCGGTAGTTTGCCGGTGAGGTGAAAAGGGAATCCGGTGTGAATCCGGAACTGACGCGCAGCGGTTACCAGGAACGAAAGTCATCATAATGCACTGGGCAAGGCCCGGGAAGCGATGGCGAGTAGGGGAATGTGCGATGCCTGGGAGTCCGAAGACCTGCCACATTGCTGCGACCGACCCACACGGGTCGATTCACATTCACTCGTCACCTCGCGCCCAAGGAGACAGTCATGCCAGCACCAATCCAGCCCAAGTTGTATCATTTTCTTCATCTAGCAACAAACAGATTACCCAGAGTACCATACAAACTGACCTGAAAGATCCGGCCGGAAAAGATGCATGCGGTCGGAGCAAGCGGGTAAAGTGTATATGTTCGGGACATGATGCCTGACCGTTACGCGAAGTCTTTATCGTTTCCGTTGCCGGATTGTAGATCTATTGCCATCCACCACAAGGAGAATAGGAAATGGAAAAAAATGAAACAGCGTTCATCAAACAGAGTCTTATGTTGACCAGAGATTGGGACGATTTCCAGGCGCTTATCCGACGCTGTCGGACCATAATCGCCATAAGGGAAAAAGGACATTCCGGTAAACAATAACCTTCTATCTAACAAGGGCAGGCAAGAACGGCGTGCGATCATCCCGGAAAAAAGGGCTGGTGGTAGATCGTACGCCGCGTAGCAAGAACGATACCTTTTGACTGAGAAAAAATCTTCTGACGTGGAATCGCCGGGATGAAAATGAGAGGCAGAAATGAGTGCAGATTTGCCTTGAAAAAAATTGAACTGACTGGTTGTTTAGAGCTGTTCGGCTACAGGTTGGCCGGAGCGCCCGATCTCAATGAATGTATCGGAATACAGGATGTCAGGCAAATCCGCTAAATGCAGTTTTCCCCCCCACATGTTGTAGTTTCTTGTTGAGCGACCCATAAATGTAGAGTATAAGCTGGTGTGAGCTTCGGGTGCCTTGACGTATCCGAAAGCGTGTTGTGAACCGTCAGATTTGAGGAGACGGCCTGCTTTGCCTATGGGCAAAAAGAAAAAATTTTGTGCGTTGTCTGCAGGCGGCAGAGCCTGTTGGATGACGCTTCGAGAGCCTCCCATAGATGTGGTCCGATGAGGACACTGTTTTTTGGGTAGGCACCCTTTTTATACATTCGTAAAAGGGCTTCAGTCGTGTTTGGAGAGACACGACAAAAGCTATCCATGTTGGTGACTCGTGCATGTAGCCTTTTTGCGGGACCGAAAAATTTTGTAACCACCAGGAGAGAGGGACTATGGCACCTGATTTGACCAAGCAGGTATTGACGAACACCGCAGAAACAGTTTTGGCCCGACGCTATTATATGAAAGACGCCGAGGGTAATCCTGTCGAAACCTGGGAGACACTGTGCCACAGGGTCGCCAACGCCATCGCCGATGTCGATAAGGACTCACCGAACGGTGAGAATCTGCGGGAAGATTTCTTCAATATGATCTATCGCATGGACTTCCTGCCGAACTCTCCTTGTCTCATGAATGCGGGAACCGATCTGGGGCAGCTTTCCGCCTGTTTTGTGCTGCCGGTCGAAGATTCCATGGATGGTATCTTTACCGCCATCCGTAATGGAGCCCTGGTCCATAAAACCGGTGGCGGCACCGGTTACTCCTTTTCCCGGCTCCGATCAAAAAATGCTTCTGTCCGTTCCACCCAGGGTGTAGCCTCCGGACCGCTTTCTTTTGCTGCGGTATTTGATGCAGCGACAGAGACTATTAAGCAGGGTGGCAAGCGTCGTGGAGCCAACATGGGTGTGCTGCGTGTTGACCATCCTGATATTATGGATTTTATCACGGCCAAGCAGGATCAAAACAGGTTTAACAACTTCAACTTCAGTGTGGCGATCACCGATGCCTTCATGAAGGCGGTCGAAGACGGCACTGAATATGACCTGATCGAGCCTTCCAGCAAGCAGGTAGTGCGTAGCCTTGAGGCGCGCGAGGTATTTGAAAAAATTATTGATCTTGCCTGGCATAACGGCGAGCCCGGGGTACTCTTCATCGATACCGCCAACAAGGCAAACATGACTCCTCAGCTGGGTGAGTTCGAAGCGACCAACCCCTGTGGCGAGCAGTGGCTTCTCCCGTATGAGAGCTGTAACCTCGGTTCCATCAATCTGGCGAATTTTGTGGAGAAGGGAAAAATCGATTACGACCGGTTGAAAACGATAGTCGAAAGCGCTACCGCCTTTTTGGATAACGTCATCGACTGCAACCGTTTCCCGATTCCGGAAATTGAGAAGATGACCCTGCAGACCAGAAAGATTGGTATGGGCATCATGGGTCTCCATGACATGCTGATCCAGCTTGGTGTACCCTATGGTAGTGAAGAAGGCCGTGAGACCGCTGGTGAGGTGATGCGTTTTATTCGAGACGTGGCAGCCGCCCAGTCAGAAAAGGTCGCGGCCGTAAAAGGCCCTTTTCCCGCCTACGATGCAAAGGTGAACACCTATCCGGCCAGAAGGAATGCCGCGCTCACATCTATCCAGCCCACTGGCACCGTGTCGATGATTGCCGATTGTGCCTCAGGCTGCGAGCCCTATTTCTCCATCGTTATGGTCAAAAATGTCATGGATGGCGACCGGTTGATCATGGTGAATAAGCATTTTGAGCGTATCGCCAGGGCTGAAGGGTTTTACTCGGATGAACTGATGAGCAAGGTGGCGGACTCCGGCACCGTTATAGGTCATAAAGAAATCCCCGCCAAATGGCAGGAGGTTTTCCGGACAGCCCAGGATATCCGCCCCGAGGATCACATCGCTATGCAGGGTGCGCTCCAGAACAACGGTGTAGACAGCTCTATCTCCAAGACTATCAACCTGCCGAACAGCGCCAGCCGTGAAGAGGTGAAGCTCTCCTACATTACCGGCTATCAACTGGGATGCAAAGGACTGACCGTATACCGCGACGGTTCACGTGACTCCCAGGTGCTGAACACCAAGGACACCTCCAAGAGCGAGAATGTCGCCATGGTTTCAGAGAAGGGACCGGTGAAGAATAACCTTCCTGATACCTTAGATGCCAAACGATATCGAGTCAAAGATCAGGACCAGAAGTCGGTCTATATCATCGTCTGTTTTGATGAGGACGAAAAGCCGATGGAAGTGTTTGCCAAGTTCCCCTTTGACAACCGGGTCGACCTGAAAGATAAGTCCACCATGTGGACGACCACCTGCCGGTTGGTGTCGCTTTTGCTTCGCTTTAATGTGCCGATGGATGAAATTATCAAGCAGCTTGACCGTTCCAGTGGACATATGCTTGACCTTCCAGCTCAATTGAGTAAGTTGTTCAAATCCTTCCTGGCTGGGACCCAGCGCGGTTTTTCCAGCGTCTGTCCGGAATGTTCCGGTACCCTGGTTTTTGAGGAAGGGTGTGAAACCTGTCATGATTGTGGTTTTAGTAAGTGTGCCTAAGGTGCAGTGACTGGGATCTGCAGTTGGCGTGAGGCAGGAAGAGAAATAACGACTTTTGGTTGGATACTGATAATTCGATCGACAGATTTGAGGTTAAGAAAATATGGCGAAGATTGGCAGGAATGAAAAATGTCCGTGTCAAAGCGGCAAAAAATACAAGCACTGTTGCGCCAGAAAGGTCGCTGCGGCAAAGCCGAAACAGCTGACACCTGAGCAGGCAGCCCGGATTACTCTGATGGGTGGTGTGAGTGCTATTCAGGAGAAGGCGGAAAAAAGAGAAGCTGCCACCAAAGAGATCGGCGTATTCTTCTTTTATTCCACAACGGCAGGAGATGCCTGGCTGCTGGAGACAACCGATTGCGACTGTGTTCAGGTTGCCAAAGGTGGTGAACGCCTTGAGGCGCCCATTGATGAGAATCCTGAAACCATTGAGGTCAACTGGAGTCACCAGTTTAAGATCGTCAACAAGAAGCTGGAACTCACCGCCTACCTCGACAAAAGCGTAATGGTGATGGAAGATGCTCCTGCTCAGGCGATCAACGCCATGCTGCGGCGGATAAGGAAAAAGTTTTCTCCTGAGCAGCTTCGGCAGGTCCACGTGGAGAGTGGCGAGGTAGCCGCTACCGAATAATGCCTCCGTTACTCAAACAATTACGTGCGGTCCCCATGGTTCTGGTCATGGGGACCATTTTTTTTCTCTCCCATCAAAGTGGCGACAGCATCGATTTAGGGCAAATACCCGGGACGGACAAGCTGGCCCATATGTGTATTTATGGATTGCTTGCTGCGACAGTTATATTTGCCCACCGCCAGTCGACTAAAAAAAAGTTCCCCTTACAGGTGTGTGGGATTACGCTTGTCGTCTGCCTCTTCTATGGGTTGTCAGATGAGTTTCACCAGTCGTTTGTGCCGGGACGTTTTGTCAGTGGAGCCGATGTGTTGGCTGATGTTATCGGAGGGGCACTGGTTGCTGCGGGCTGGCTTTTTATGGAAAAACGACGGAAGAAAAAGGGGAAAGGTCAAGGTCGGATATCCGTTGCCTGACTGTTTGGCAAAGTTTTCTTCTTGCCCCAGGAGGAGCCAGGCCTTATAATGGTGGAAGCAGTTAAGAATGGTTCTTGGCCCAATATAAGCATACAGAGGTAGAAAATGATAGGTCAAACCGGTGGGCTTGGCTCCACAATCCCGAATAATGAGCAACAGGTATACCGCGACAATGCTGCAACTTCCACCACTACTCGCCGGGCTCCCCGTGAGCAGGAGGTAACCCAGGATACTCAGACCAGTGATACGGTTTCGTTGTCGGCTGCGGGGGTTGCGCTGGCAAGGAATGTACCACCGGCCGCTGCCACCAGTGAGGCTCAAGAGACTCCGGCATCAGAAACACCAGCTGAAAATGCGCAGGAGACACAACTCCGTTTTGGAGGGATTGATATCCAGGCCTAGGAATAAGGCAAGCCCTAAAAAACGATAGAAAAGAGGGAAATCGAGAAAGCTCGATTTCCCTCTTTTTTTGTCGAAACTGCTACTTCCGAAGCAGCTTTGCCATTTCCTTGGCAAAATAGGTGATAATGATATCCGCACCGGCACGCTTTATAGAAAGCAGCGTCTCGGCCATCACTTTTTCGCCATCAATCCAGCCCTTCTCTGCCGCTGCCTTGATCATCGCATATTCACCGCTTACATGATAGGCGGCTACCGGCAGATCGAACTCGTCGCGCAGTTTAGAGATGATGTCAAGGTACGCCACTGCCGGTTTCACCATCAGAATGTCAGCCCCTTCGTCCACATCAAGGGTGGCTTCTCGTAATGCCTCCCGGCTGTTGGCCGGGTCCATCTGGTAGCTGCGGCGATCTCCGAATTGCGGTGCACAGTCAGCAGCGTCGCGGAACGGACCGTAAAAGGATGAGGCGTATTTCACCGCATAGCTCATGATGGGGATCATCTCAAAATTGTTCTCGTCAAGCGCAGCCCTGATCTCTGCAACCCGACCATCCATCATATCCGAGGGGGCTACCATGTCGGCTCCGGCCTGGGCGTGGGAGAGGGCGGTCTTGGCCAGGATCTCCAGGGTTGCGTCGTTGTCCACTTCCTGGTTGATCAGGCAGCCGCAGTGACCGTGGTCAGTGTATTCGCAGAGGCAGACGTCGGTTACGACCATCATCTCCGGTACCTTGTTTTTGATCTCTCTGATAGCACGCTGGATGATACCGTCTTTTATATGGGCGCCGGTTCCCATCGCATCCTTTTTGTCCGGCAGACCAAAAAGGATAACGGACCGGATACCAAGTCCCAGGCATTCTTTTGCTTCGGCAGCCAGCTGATCAATTGAGATACGGAAGACTCCTGGCATGGAAGGGATCTCTTCCCGTACATTCTTGCCGGGTTGGACAAATAGCGGATAGATAAACTGGTCTGCTGAGAGGTGGGTTTCACGAATGAGACCTCTGAAGGTACTGTTCTGCCGCAGGCGACGTGGGCGATAATCGGGAAATACCATTTCTGCTCCTATTTGTTAATGTATTGTCGCTTTCTCTCTGTTATTCAGCAGTAGCTGGAAGGGAAAGGCGTGAGTGTTGTGGAGGGGTAACGATAGGGTCGTTAGACCTCGATATCAAGACTTTTGAGTTTTTTATGGAGATGGCTGCGCTCAAGGCCAACCTGCTCGGCGGTTTTGGAGATATTACCATCATTTTGGATCAGCCTCTGGTGCAGGTATTCCCGTTCGAAAAGTCGTTTGGCCTCTTTGAAGTCTGTGGTCAGAAACATGGCCATTGCCGGGCTATTGTTTATAGTAGCGGCACCTTGCACAGGGTTCAGGAAAAGACGGATCTGTTGTCCGGTGATGATCTCATCGGGGCACATGATGGCAAGTCGCTCAATGAAATTGCGCAATTCGCGTACGTTGCCAGGCCATGAGTGTTCGCGAAGAGCGATAAATGCATCCTCGGTAAAGGTCTTTGGTTTGATACCCTTACCTGTCATCGAGTCCATGAGGCTGGCCACAAGAAGGGGGATATCCTCCAGCCGGTCATGTAATTTCGGGACGTGGATTGGCACGACATTGAGGCGCCAGAAGAGATCGGCGCGGAAATTTCCATTCTCTATCTCCTCTTCAAGATTTTTGTTCGTCGCGGCAAGTACCCGGACATTGACCTTGATGGTACGGCTACCGCCTACCCTCTCAAATTTTTGTTCCTGCAAAATTCTGAGAATCTTGGCCTGGGTCTTCAGGCTCATATCACCGATTTCATCAAGAAAGAGAATGCCGCCGTCAGCCTGGTCAAACTTGCCTTTTTTGCTGGAGTGGGCACCGGTAAAAGAACCTTTTTCATGGCCGAAAAGTTCGGACTCGATCAACTCCTCCGGGATTGCGGCGCAATTCACCTCAATCATCGGTTTTGAGCTGGAGCCGGACAACCGGTGAATAGACTGGGCAACCAGCTCCTTGCCGGTGCCATGATCACCGCGGATCAGAACCCAGGCGTCGGTGGGGGCAACCATCTCTATCTGGTTGCGGATAGCCATGATTGCTTGAGATGTGCCGGTCATTTGAACCGGCTTGGCTGTCGTCTGGCGTAACAGCTGATTTTCCAGCTCGAGTTGGGCAAAGCGCAGTCCGTTGGTGATTGCCAGAACGATCTTATCGTAGGAGAGCGGTTTCTCAATAAAATCGAAAGCACCGTTGCGGGTCGCCTGTACAGCGGTTTCGATGGTGCCGTGGCCTGAGATCATGATTACCGGCAGATGAAACCGCTCCTTGATAATAGGCAAGGCGGCCATTCCGTCCATCTTGTCGCCCAGCCAGATGTCGAGTAGCACCAGGTCGACGTGGTCGTCATCAAGGATCTCCAGCCCTTCTTCGGCAGAGGAGGCTGAAGTTACTTCAAAACCCTCATCTTCGAGGATACCGGATAACGCTTGGCGGATGGAGGTTTCGTCGTCAATGATGAGAATACGTTTTTTCATAATGCTTCTGCTGCAAGAGGTTATAGGGGATGATGTGACTGTCAGCCGACAATATCCTGACGTTCCACCATTGGCAGTTCGATGATAAAGACAGAGCCGCGCGGTTTATTGTCCTGCACTCGGATGTAGCCGCTATGATCGGAAATGATGGTGGAAACGATGGCGAGTCCGAGGCCGGTACCACTCTTTTTGGTCGAGAAATATGGTTCGAACAGTTTGAGTTTATTTTCTTTGGTGATACCTGGGCCGTTGTCGGCCACCTTGATAAAGATAGAGCCGGAGGGCTCGTCGGGACTTAGTTCAATATCTATTGTACCCCCGTCCGGCAAAACTGCAACCGCATTGTCAAGCAGGTTGATCAGGCAGCGCTTGATCTGTTCTGCATCGAAATGAAAGATTGGTACGGGACTGGTCTCGCGCAGAGAAAAAGCGATATTTTTGTGGGCTTCACGATAGAGTATTAAGGTGTCTCGGGCCAAACTGACCAGGTTGGCAGGTCCTTTCTGGACCTGGGGCATCCTTGCGAACTGACTGAATTCGCTGACCAGTCGTTTCAGTTCGTCGACCTGGCCGATGATGGTGCTGGTGCACTCGTCGAAGACCCGGTCCTCCTCGGCCAGAATATCGGGATAACGGCGGCGGAGTCGTTGGGCGGAGAGCTGGATCGGGGTCAGCGGATTTTTGATTTCGTGGGCAATGCGTTTGGCAACCTCACGCCAGGCGGCCATCCGCTGCATCTTTTCGAGCTTGGTAAGATTATCAAAAACCAGCACATGACCAAGCGAGGTTCCCTCTTCGTCCTCAAGGCGATTGAAGTGGACCAAGAGCGAGAAATTTCTCCCCATGACGTTCAATTTCAGGTGCTGCTCCACCGAGGTCTTGCCGGTGCTGTTCAGCTCATCGATAAAGTTCTGGATGATCGCCTGCTGGCTCTGGTTCAGGACCTCCATGAAGGATTTACCGATAAAGAGACTCTTGTCGATATTGAGGAGTGTCTCGGCAAAACGGTTGATGGTGGTGATGCGGTGTTGATCGTCGAGTGAGATGACACCGGCGGAAACGTTCTGCAGAATGATCTCGGTATAGCGACGCCGCTGCTCGGACTGTTGTGAGCTTTGCTGCAGGGCTGTATGGGTTTCCGCCAGCTGTTTATTACTCGTGTTGAGGTTCTGAGTCATCTGGTTAAATGAGTTGAAGAGAAAGCCGATCTCGTCGTTGGCATCGCTTTCCATTTCAAATTCGAGATCGCCCTCGGCGACGCGTTGGGTGGCGGAAACCAGGCGGCCCAGCGGGTCGGTAATTCCTCGTGAGATGTAGAGTCCGAACCAGATTGCGGCAAATATAATCAACAGTGTGACGATGAGGAGGATAATAAAAATCCAGAACTTGAACGGGTCTTTGAAATGCTTGAGTTGGCGATATCCCTCGATACCCCGGGAGATAAATTCCATTCGTTGCAGCTGTTCGTCTTTTACCAGCAGCGAGGTGGCGAGGATAGCTTTCGTCTCTTTTCCGTTGCCCATGACAATTTCGGAAACGCTACGTATAAGATCGCCCTGGTTGGTACTTTGGGTGATGGTTTCGGACCCCTGCTGAGAGGTGGCTTTTATCAGGGTGTCAATCGGGATTCGCGGGAGAATCAGGTTTTGATTATCAGGGCCGAGAACAGAGATCTGTAAATCGGATTTGGCCGGAATAAGGGTGATGGCATAGAGCCGGTTGACGATGCTTTCTCTGGCGATTTTTGTCAGCAGCTGCCTGATGTCTTCTGTCGAAGATTGATCAATATCATAGTGGACCAGTTTTTCCGCAATCCCAGCGTTCATGAGATGGGCCTGGTCAGTGGCATCATGGAGAATTGACTGGGCCAGTTCCAGGGATTCCTGCAGAGAGTCCTCAATGCTCGTATTGAACCAGTAATCCATACTGGTTGAAACAAACTGGAGAGCGACAAAAAAGAGCAGGATGGTGGGGATGAGTGTTAGTGATAAAAACGAGGCGATGAGCTTGGTCTTGAGTCGGCTGCCGGGACGGTCGATCCTCCTTTCAAAAAGCAGCTCTGCCAGGCTGCGTAGTACCAGGAAGAGGACAAACAGTACCAGGAGGACATTCAGGTTAATCAGACCAAAAATGAGAATGTTGTTGCTGATCGGCAGTGAATCTTCGTGACGGTAGAAAAAGCCCTGCAGGTAGATAAAAAAGGGAATAAGTGACAGACATATGCCAATAGTCCACCGGACCAGTCGCCGCTTCTGCAGAACCTGCTCGCGGGAATAGGGTTTTCTGGCGGGAAGTGGTGCCGACTTGTCTGGGCTCGGGGGCGGCGAATCGGTTCCCGTTGATGGCTTGGTATGCTCTGTCACTGGCTCCGTCAATAGTTGAATTCAAGGGTGTGCCAATCGGTCTCCCTATCCCACCAGGAAACAAAAGGCAGTATGTGGTGCAGGCTGAGTGGCAAGGTCTGTTTGAAGAGATCGGCTCTGATGCGAAGTTTGTAGGTACGGTTCGGTGCAAGTTTGGCAAGTTCGATAATCTGTGCTCCGTTGACTTCACTCATGGCCCGTTGGGCCTCAGAAAGTTCAGGGTAGGGGGTGATCTTGTTGCTTAACTCCTCAAGTTCGACCTTATAATTGTCTTTCAATGTGTCATACGTGAGGGTGTGTCGAAACTGAGTCTTGACAAGCATTTCCTTATCCTTGCCGCCATCCTTTTCAAGAAGTTCCACGAAAAACGAGAAGTCGATGGGGATACCGGATTTCAGGCCAGACACCATCTCTTCGCTGAAGGCATTGGCGATAACCCCGAAAAGAATAAGGTGAGTTGCAGATGTGGTTACCACCAGCTCAGTAAAATCGACGCTGTCGGACGGTGGCTCGCTTGCATGGCTGAGCGGGCTTGTAGTGCCGACCAGGACGACGAAGATCCAGATGAGCAGATTTTTATGCATAATAGACAGTTGTAAAAAAAACGGAATACCAACGGATATGAATGGTATTTCAGGAGGTTTGTAGATATTCCGCCTTGCGCAGGTGGACTTCTCCGGGCTGGAATGGAACCCGGAATTTACCGAGGGTGATAGGTCTCTAACACTCTCGCGATAGTGGGCGTAATGTACTTGAAATCCCAATTGATGTCCATTTCTTGTTGGTCTATTGCATTACCATGCAGGCGATTGCAGCGTTTGGTCTGCCAGGGAAGAAAAGGAGTTGACCAGGCATGCTGGAAAAGTTATTATGTGCATATGTCAAATATGATGTTCTTCGACATGCGGGGCATGATCTGGTATTCAAGATTTGAAAGCATGTGTAGAGCGTATCATATCTGAAAATCGACAAAATCGATATTGCAGATAATAAAAATCATACTCGGAGGATAATAAAAATGAAACTTGCTATTCCCTCAAACAATCCCGGCGGTCTAGAGGCCGCAAGGTCAGACCATTTCGGTCATTGTGACGTATTTACCGTGGTCAGCCTGACTCCGGAAAACACTATTGAAAACATTGATACCATTGTCAACCACGGCCATCAGGCGGGTGGCTGCATGACACCGGTGAAGATCTTAAGTGATGCACGTGTCGAGGCCATCGTGGTTGGCGGCCTTGGCGCTCGACCGATGCAGGGTTTCACTCAGGTCGGGATAGATGTCTATTTTGCCGGCCCGAACAGTGGTCCTGACGTACGCTCTCTGGTCCAGCTTTTTGTGGATGGGCAGCTGCCGCGTATGCAGCCTACCCAGGTCTGCCAAGGGTCCGGAAATTGCCAACATTAGAAAATTGCAATTTTTGGCCATCGGCTGTATAAAGATCGAGTACTACAAACGACTACCGGCTCTTCCCCGGAGCCGGCTTCATTTACGATACCTAAAGTAATTATGTCGCCGAGACCAAAAAAACAAAGAAATTGTGAAGGTAGCTTCTGTGGGCAGGCCTATAAACCCACAGGTACCCCGTTAAAGGATTTGAAACAGATCGAACTGCACCGTGATGAACTTGAGGCGCTACGGCTCTGCGACTCCGAGGGACTGACCCAGGAAGAGGCTGGTGCGCGTATGGGCGTTTCACGGGGTACAATTCAGCGTATACTCACGGTTGCCAGAAAAAAGACGTCAACTTCTCTGGCCAGAGGCTATGCCATCATCTTTGTGTCTGATGAGGAATAGCTCAACTGAGCGTAGAAGGCTGCACATCCAGTTGATGTTGTCATCTCCGTTGTCTCTGCTTCAGTGGGTGCATCGATAATGGCCAATGCTTAATCGCCATTAGGGTGCACCCCATGTTGTTCCCTTTGCTTACCACCAGCTCGAGAAAGCCAGGCTAGACATTCTCCCTGGTTTTCATAAACTCGATCTCCGGCCACTTTTCCTTGTGATAGTTGATCATCCACTCACTGGAGGAGAGGAAGGTGAGAAATCCTTCTGCATCGTGGGCTAGGGCATCTTGGTTCTTTCGCTCAAATTCGGCCAGCTTTTTCTTGTCGTCACAGTGAATCCAGCGTGCGGCCTGGTAGTCGACCGGCTCATAGACGGCATCGACCCCGTACTCATTTTTCAGCCGGGCCATGGTGACCTCAAACTGCAGGACACCCACTGCACCCATGACATAGTCGGAACCTATCATTGGCCGAAATACCTGGATGGCACCTTCTTCCGCCAACTGCACCAGCCCTTTCTGTAGTTGTTTCATTTTCAGCGGATTTTTTAAAAGTACCCGACGGAAATGTTCGGGGGCGAAGTTGGGGATGCCGGTGAATTTCAGCTCTTCCTTGGTGGTGAAGGTGTCGCCGATCTTGATAGTACCGTGGTTATGGAGACCGATGATATCCCCCGGCCAGGCCTCTTCAACGTTGGCCCGCTCCTGGGCCATGAAAATTGTGGCATTGGAGAGTGAGATGTCCTTGCCCAGCCGATGGTGTTTGACTTTCATGCCTCGGGTGAACTGACCGGAGCAGATCCTGAAGAAGGCGATACGGTCTCGGTGAGCCGGGTTCATGTTGGCCTGGATTTTAAAGACAAAACCTGAGAATTCCTCCTCGGTGGGCTCAACCATGCGAGTCTGGGTCTGGCGCGGGCTGGGAGGCGGGGCCATCTCAACAAAAGCATCGAGCAGTTCCCGGACCCCAAAATTGTTGACGGCACTGCCGAAGAAGACAGGTGTCTGGCTGGCGGAAAGATAGTGGTCGTATTCAAACGGGTTGGCGGCACCGTCAAGCAGTTCGATATCCTCACGCAGTTCATCAGCCTGGCGTCCTAGCAGTTCATCGAGCTTGGGGTCATCGAGGCTGTCAATGGTTATCCCTTGTGCGCTTCGGGTTTCCTGGCCCGGTGTGAAGAGATGAAGCCGTTTCTGGTAGAGGTTGTAAACACCTTTGAAGCTTTTGCCCATACCAATCGGCCAGGAAAGTGGTGTACACTCGATCTGCAGTTTTTCCTCAATCTCAGCCAGCACATCCAAAGGGCTGAGACCTTCCCGGTCGAGTTTGTTGATGAAGGTGATGATCGGGGTGTTGCGCATCCGACATACTTCCATGAGCTTCTGGGTCTGTGACTCGACACCCTTGGCGCTGTCGATCACCATGATGGCCGAATCCACGGCTGTAAGCACTCGATAGGTATCCTCAGAGAAGTCCTGATGGCCGGGGGTGTCGAGCAGGTTCACCTCAAAATCCCGGTAGGTGAATTTCATGACGGAGGTGGTGACGGAAATCCCACGCTCCTGCTCAATGGCCATCCAGTCACTGGTGGCGTGCCGGTCAGCCTTACGGGACTTCACCGCGCCGGCCATGTTGATGGCACCGCCAAACAGCAGCAGTTTTTCTGTTAAGGTGGTTTTACCGGCATCAGGGTGGCTGATGATGCCGAAGGTCCGGCGCTTTTTAACTTCGTTTAACAGTTGTTTACTCATAAACCTGATATCGCTGAATTTATATGTGAAGCCGCCAGGGCAAACAGTCCTGGACCGTTGGTTGCGACTTTCTGGGTAAAGTTGTTCTTTTAGGGGTGGGGAGACTGTCTTCCAGGGTGTCTTCTTGAGCAGAGAGAGAAAAAACTCTATCTTCTCCCGCTCTGGTGTATTATAAGAACGACAAAAAAAAATGCTGAAGAATAGGCTCTTTTTCCTATATTGCAACTAGAAAATATCAGGTAGACCAAATCATGATCACGAAAAGAACAATTCTTGTAACCGGTGGCTGCGGTTTTATTGGAACAAACTTTGTCCGTCTACTCAACCGTTCTTACCCCTCCTGGCGGGTGGTCAATCTCGATAAACTGACCTATGCCGGTAATCTCCATAACCTTGAGGGTATAGTCGAAGGGGAGAATTATCGTTTTGTACGCGGTGATATCTGTGACGGTTCACTGATTGAACGTCTTTTTGCCGAAGAACAGATCGATACAGTGGCACATTTTGCCGCGGAGTCCCATGTGGATCGGTCCATTACCGGGCCGGCAGCCTTTATTGAGACGAACATCCTCGGTACCTTTACCCTCTTGGAGGCGGTTAGGAGATTCTGGCAGGGGCAATCCTGGTCGGGGCCAGTGCCATGTTTTCTGCATGTCAGCACCGATGAGGTGTATGGTTCTCTTGGTGCGACAGGACTGTTTACCGAGAGTACAGGCTATGATCCTCGTTCCCCCTATTCAGCCTCCAAGGCCTCTTCGGATCACCTTGCCAGCGCCTATTTTCACACCTATGGCCTGCCGGTAAGGATCACCAACTGTTCCAACAATTATGGGCCGTACCAGTTTCCGGAAAAACTGATCCCCCTGGTGATGAACAACGCGCGCGAAGGTCGTGAGCTGCCGGTCTACGGAGACGGCAGAAATATTCGGGACTGGCTCTATGTTGAGGACCACTGCGAGGCCATTGTGCGGGTTATTGAAAAAGGGCAGAATGGCCGGAGCTACAATATCGGTGGTAATAACGAGAAAGAAAATATTCAGGTAGTCACGGGCATCTGTGATATTTTAGATCGCAGGCTCGGCTTACTGCCATCAGGTGCATCCAGGCGCTCATTGATCCGGTTTGTCAAAGACCGGGCTGGACATGATCGTCGTTATGCTATTGATGCCGCACGCATCCGCACCGAATTAGGATGGGAGCCGCAGGTGGCCTTTGAAAAAGGTATCGAAATGACCATCGACTGGTATCTGGCCAACCAGGAATGGGTGCAAGGGGTTGTGGACGGCAGCTATGAAGACTATTACCGGCAGATGTACAGCTGAGGCTGCCTGTATCACGGAGATTACAGAATGAATATTATACCGACAGCGATACCGGATGTCCTGCTTATTGAACCGAAGGTCTTTGGCGATGAGCGCGGATTTTTTATGGAAAGTTTTAACCAGCAGGTGTGGCAGCAGCAGACCGGGCTCAATCCAATCTTTGTTCAGGACAACCATTCCCGCTCAAGCCGGGGGGTACTGCGTGGCATTCACTATCAGATACAACAATCTCAGGGGAAGCTGGTACGGGTAGTAAGTGGAGAGGTGTTTGATGTGGCAGTTGATCTTCGCAGATCGTCTCCAACCTTCGGTCAGTGGGTTGGAGAGATCCTGAGTGAGGAAAACAAACACCAACTCTATATTCCGGAAGGGTTTGGCCACGCTTTTCTGGTTCTTTCCGAATCAGCAGACTTTCTCTATAAAGCGACCGATTATTACGCGCCGGAGCATGAACGCTGCATTATCTGGAACGATCCCTACCTTGGTATTGAATGGCCGGAGAATATCATCCCGAGTCTATCACAAAAAGATAGTGCAGGCGTATTTCTCTCCCGGGCAGAGGTCTACGAATAATTTTGCTGAGTTGCCGGCTTCCTCAGGATGGATCCTGAAGTTCATCATGCAGGGCGTGGGCCAATGCCTGGATGGAATAGGGTTTGGTGAGATGCTGGCGGATACCCAGTGTTTGTGAGGTGGCCTTGTCTTCCGGGCGGAAATAGCCGGAGGTGAGAATGGCTTTCTGATCTGCTCTCAGTTTTTTGGCCTTACGGTAGGTTTCGTAACCGTTAATTCCCGGTTCCATCCACAGATCCAGAAGCAGCAGGTCAACCGGCTCCTTGTGCAGATAATCCACCGCGCTTTGGCCGTTCCCGGCAGTGATCGGTGTGTAGCCCAGCCGCTTGAGTAGCGCTGCGGTTACCTCCAATTGGCCCTTCTCATCATCCACGACCAGTATCTTTTCACCATTACCCACCGGCGGATGAGTGAAGGTGCTTGGGGTGAGTTGCGTTGCAGTTTTCTGTGTAATAGGAAAATAGAGTTCGAAACAGCAGCCTCCGGGGGTGTTGTGTATATCGATATAGCCGTGATGGTCGCGGATGGTGTTCCAGATGACGGTGAGTCCGAGGCCGGTTCCACTCCTGCCCAGCTTTTTTCTGGAGAAGAACGGTTCAAACAGTCTGGGCAGATCTGCTTCTGAGATCCCCGGTCCGCTGTCCCGCACCGAAAGAACGGTGAAGGCGCCTGGCGGAATGATTTCGTAGCCTTCCTTCATTTTCTGCAGACAGCGAGTTTCTGTGGTGATGGAGATACTGCCGGAAGGGCCAGCCGCCTCGATACCGTTAGCCAACAGGTTGATAAGGGTTTTGGTCAGGTGAACGGGTGAGGCTTCGATGGCAGCCACCTGGGGATGCAGGCGGAAAGTGATTTCAGCATTGGGATACTCACGTTCCAGCTGGATATAATCAAGAGATCCCTTATAGCTTTCGATGATATCGTTCAGGTTGCAGCTTTCTTTTTGGCTGGTGGCGCCTCTGGTCACGGTCAGTAGATCGGCCACCACTGCCGCAGCCTGTTGTCCCGCTTTTCGTATCAGGTCAATATCTTCACGATACTTTTCGGTGCTTTCCATCTTCATCAGCAACAGTTCCGGAAAGGTAACGATGGCGGTGAGGATGTTGTTGAGGTCGTGGGCCACGCTGCCGGCCATGAGGCCGATAGATTTCATCCGCTGGGCGTTGGTCAGCTCTTCCTGCATTTTGAGCCGGGACATTTCGTCCTGTTTTCTGGCACTGATATCGCGAAAGGCGGCGACCCAGCTGAGTTCACCTTTCTCCCGCATCTTCCGGAGCCGTATTTCCAGAGGAAATGAGGTGCCATCGCCATAAAAACCGATAGATTCAAAGATCGATGGCTCACCCGTCGGGCATTGCTGCAGCAGGGTCATACAGGCCTGCCAATCTTTGACAAACTCTTGGAGATGATGTGGTGTTTCGGCAGTGGGTTCGGCTATGTGAAAAAGCTCCCAGAACTGGGGATTGCATTGGGTGAGGCGGTCGTCGCTGAAAAAGGCGATACCTTCCCAAGTAGCAGCGGCCAGCTGTTCGAAGGTGTATCTCGAGGCAATCAGCTCTTTTTTTAATCGCTTGCTTTCGATACCTCGGGCCAGAATCTGGAGCACCAACTCAGGCCTGCACGGTTTCTGCAAATAGTCAACAACACCGTAGCGAACAGCTCGCACGGCTGTGTTGATGGAACCGTTGCCGGTAAGGATGACGACAGCGGTGTCAGGATGGTTGAGGGTAATAAACTCGGCGAGTTCGATGCCTTCGACATCGGGCAGGAGGAGATCGAGAAGAACGGCCTGATAACTGTTTTCCCTGAGTTGCAGCAAAGCTTCACTGCCAGTAGCGGCCTGATCAACAGCATAACCATTTTCTTCGAGAAAAAACTGGATGCCGGTGCGAAAATTTCGTTCGTCGTCAACGACGAGTATTGCATTGCCCATGATGCTGTCTCATTCTGAAAGAGTTGTTACTTTTCGGGCAGCTTATTACTTTCACTGTCACTCCGGATACCAATTATTCAGCTTTGCTGCTACCTCATGGGTGTCTTGTCGTATTTGGTAATCTATCACCCTGTCATCAGTGAATTTACCTAAATAAAACTACGAGATAATATCAGTCCTGTTAATTGAAATAATAATATCAGCAGGTTCGGTCAATTTGGAGGTGTGATGCAGAGGAAAGTGCATAGGGGGGCATATATGCGTATTTTGATAAATGTATTGGTATTACAATACTATATGCAAATTATTGGGAAAACGGTTCGGTAAGGAAGCAGGTAAGAATATTTTTTCATGAGGGAAAAGCCTAGCCTTTTCAGGGGGCTGGGCGATAGTATTTCGAATAATCGACGTTGCAGTTCGATCAGTCGCTAATGGGTAAGCGTATGGTAAAGCAGGTTCCTCGACCGGGCGCAGGTGTGCAGCCAATTGTGCCCTCTCGGTCCAGCAACAGTTTGCGGGCGATGCTGAGACCGAGCCCCAGATGTCCTTCGGTCTTGGTGGTGACACCGGCATTGAAAATGGTGGGTCGCATCTCTTCCGGGATTCCAGGGCCGTTGTCGCAAACAGAAATTGCTAGTATCTTTTCGGAATATGGTTGCCCAGTATCGGCAAGCGAGCTGCCGATCTCGATCCGGCCACCATCGGGCATGGCATCGGCGGCATTGGCAAAAAGGATAGCCAGCACCTGGCGCAGGATTTCAACCGGTGCCACCAAGGATCTCGTTTCCGGTTCAAGCCGGACCTGGACTTCGATATTTTTGCGGGAGAAGAGCGATTCGCGAAAAAAGGTGAGGGTGTCGCGGAGAATATGATCAAGCCGCATTGATTTGCCGGTCGGTCGGCGGGTGAGGTCGGTCAGATTCTCCAGTTGCCGGGCGATGGTGCTGATGCGGCCGATCTCATCACCGATGAGCTGCAGGTCCTGGGCAGGGTTGTCGCCGTTGCCAATTTTTCTTTCCAGAACAACGAGATAGTTCTGTATAACGGCGAGAGGATTGGAGATCTCGTGGGCGATAGCGCGGGTGACCTTTTCCACTCCTGTCAACTCTTTATGGATGAGTTCGGAACTCATGCGACGGCTCAGTTGTTCAAGCGAAAGTCGCGCTCCGACATGGCTTGCCAGAAAAGAAAGCGAATTGTTGTGAACGCCAAGTTGGTCAGCCTGGTAACTTCTGAGTCCGAGTACCAGTGCACCGCGTTCCGTGTCGGCCAAGGGTAGGGGAATAGCCAGCAGTTGCTCGCAATTCAGAAACGCCGTAAGCCGGCTATCAGCTTCACTCCTGGTGGTTCTATCAGGACCGGTGTGGCAGATTATTGCGTTATCGATACATTGGTGGATGATAGAAGAGCTGCTGCAATCCGGAATTGGGATGTCCGCGAGATGTTGTCGTAACGGGTTGGCTGCTGAGATAGCGACAGATAAATCCTTTGTTCCATCTTGAGGGAGGAGGAGAAAGGCGTGACGGAGCTCGGCAAGCAACATCAGCGTCTCTTCCAGGATCTGGCAGATACGGTCTTGATTTTCCGCTTTAAGGAGGTTGTCTATTGCCCCGTGCAGTACCATCATTTGCCGGGTTTTCTCCTGCAGTTCCTGTCGAAGGCTATCGTCTTTAGTCGTTTTTTGGTGCTTGGCAGCCGAATCCACTCCCTTTTCCACCTTGATACCCAAAGCTCGGGCGATCTCATCCACTGATGCTTGAGATGCCGTGAGAACGGCGCGCAACTCTTTTTTGCCTAATAATATGCTTAAGGGAAGCGGTGGAATGTTTCCATCCTCATCAGGGATATGGCTGAGGCTATTGGCCAGATGGATAATATCGACCAACGGGTTTTCTGAACCGTTTACAGAATGTGTATGGTGCAGTGCAATGGCCTTAGCCAGATGTTCGGGGAGTTTCCAGTGGTGGATCAGGCTGGAGCCAACATCTCCGTGGTGGATGCCAAAATAGTGTTGCTCAGATTCGGTGAACGTCTTCCCTTGAGGCACGGAGGTGAGGAGCCGTTCATAGTCATCAGGATATCCAGAGGCGAGCAGAAGTTTACCGAGGTCGTGGAGCAGTCCGCAAAGATAGGCTTCAGCCGGGCTGGCTTTTGCTGTTTTCTCTGCCAGATTTTTTGCGAGG
Source organism: Desulfopila aestuarii DSM 18488 (assembly GCF_900143695.1). Classification (GTDB taxonomy): domain Bacteria; phylum Desulfobacterota; class Desulfobulbia; order Desulfobulbales; family Desulfocapsaceae; genus Desulfopila; species Desulfopila aestuarii. The sequence goes on along the minus strand of NZ_FRFE01000022.1, from coordinate 74,037 downwards.
ATGGCTGTTAAAAGCGAATGATACCAGAACTGCGGCAGATTGATTTTTGCACTGTTGCTGTTTGCATCGAAGGTTTCATGAACCGAAACGCAGACTGCCAGGTTTCGGACTGTATCGAGACCCAGATATATGACAGCCTGTTGTATCTCACCAAAAGCGGACTTGGCGCCGAGAAAGGCTGAATTGGCCAGCTGCAGGATTCGTCCGCTGATGACACTGTCCCGGGCCACCAGTTCGCCGACACCATAGATATTGACCTCCGGGTCGTTGCAGGCATCGAGCAACTCTATGAGTGTCTGGGGCAGAGCGGGAATTTTGCTGAGATTAAGGTGCTGATGGGGGACCGGGGTCGTAGAGCTCATATGATAATGGATAGAATTTAATAAAATATCGAAGCAATTCCCTGATCTCTAGCAGAGTTGTTTGTAAAAATCAAAACGTTAATTCGACATGACTGAAAATGGGATGCAGGCTGGAGGACTCGTCTGACAACGGGTTGGCGTCGAAAGCAGTCGCCGGAGACCTACTGATCAACTGGCATGTGCATCCTGATTTCTGGATATGCCGGGACCGGAGAGACGACTGATACCGCCCAGACCGGGTGTTACCCGGATCTGGGTACCAATACGGTCCCTGAGGCCGCTGACATGGGAGATAACACCGATGATCTTGCCTTCCTGGTGCAGACTGGACAGGGTGTCGAGTGCGGTCTGCAGCGAATCTTCGTCAAGGGTGCCAAATCCTTCATCCAGAAAGAGCGAATCGACCTGAACATTATGGCTGGCCATGGTAGAGAGTCCTAGCGCCAGCGCCATGCTGACAATAAAGCTTTCACCGCCCGAAAGGTTCTTGGTGGAACGGATTTCCCCCCCCTGGTAATTATCGATCACATGCAGCTCCAGCGGCTGCAATGGATCTCGTACCAGCAGATAGCGGTCACTCATCTTGGCAAGGCTGGTGTTGGCATGGCTGATCATGATTTCGAAGGTTAACCCCTGGGCGAAGTTGCGAAACTTTTTGCCATCGTTTGAGCCGATGAGTTCGTGGAGTCGCGACCAGCGATCCAGTTCGACCTTGCGGGCGGAGAGCAGCTCAAGCTTTTCTTTATGGTGTTGTTGCTGCCGCTCATTGTCCTGTAGTTGCTGGCGCAGGGCCCCTATTGTTTGTTGCGCCGTCGAAGAGTTGTCCTGCAATTCGGTAAGCCGGATCTCAAGCTCTTCACGTGACATATCGGTGAGATTCTTGTTCTTCTCTTCCAGCAGCGCCTCTCTGCTTGCCTGGAGCAGCGCTTTTGTTTCTTCGATTGCTTTTTGCATGCTCTCTATTGCCTGATGAAGCTCTGTACGCTCTTCGTCTTCCAGGCGACTGGCCAGAAACTTTTCATGATCAGCAAAGCCGGCTTCAAGAAGTGCAGTAGTGAAGTTGCTGGTCAAGGTTTCCAGCAGTTTCTTGCGCTCGTTTATCCGCACGCTCCGTGCAGTCTGGCTAGCCATAAGAGCGGCATGCTCTTCTCGTAAATTGCTGAGGCGGTTGGCCAGATGAGTTACCTGATGTTCGCATTTGTCCAGACGGGCCTGCATCTGTTTCTCCGCCTCATCGGGATGGCCTTCACCGAAGAGTTGCGTCCTTTGCTGCCACATCCCGTCATAAGTGGCTGAAAGCTGTGCCAGTTGTTTTTGCTTTTCCCGGCAGGTTTCCTGCTGATTGGTCAGCAAAAGTTTCTGGCTAGTCAGCTCCCCACGAATTTCCTGCAGGCGGGTTGTGAGGAGTTGTTGGTTCTTCTCGCCTTCCAGCCAGGTCGATCTCCGATTGTTCAATTCCTGAACAATCCTTCCACAGTTGTCGATCGTAACAGGGGAGGTGATGTATGATGCAAGTCTTTTGGTCAGTGTGGTCTCTTTATCTCTCATCGACCGGTTCAATTGTTCGAGTTCTGACGAGTGCTGTAGCAACAGGGCTTCAACCTTTTCCTGCTGATGGAGCAGTTGCTGTAACTCCCGTTCAGTATCGTTACTCCGTTTGATGAGACTATTTCGGTCGCGAGTCGTGCTTTCCAGCTGATTTTTGAGTGTTTGGACCTCATTCCTCAGTATGCACAACTGGTCACGTTGACGGGTCAGATCAGGTCGCAGACGCCCCAGTTGTTCTTTTAGGTCACCAGCAGCTTGTAACCCCAGTTCGCTGGAGAGTTTGGCAATATTCCGGCCTATCTCTGCTTGTTCAGTTGTGCAGGCAGATATGTTGAGCTCGACCAGTTCCTGTTCTTTTTCAAGGCTGGCAAGTGTTGTTCGGGCAGTGGTCAGCTCTTCACGAAGTTGATCAAGACGCCGGGTTTCTACTTTCAGGCAGGCTTGTTCTCTCGTTTCATCCGGTTCCTGGCCACCACTGGCATAGGGATGGGAGAATGAACCACAGAGCGGGCAGGGATGATTGTCAAGAAGATGCTTTCGTTCCTCTTCGTAGCTTTTGACTTTCTCAGCCAATCGTAGGATCTGCTGCTGTTTTTCTACATTGGTCTGCTGGAGTTGGGCCTGCACGACCAGTTCCTGGCAGCGGGTTTCCAGGTGTTTTTGTTGCTCTGTACCCGTCTCTTTTTTGGAGGCGAGGGAGGCTAGCTCCTTGGCAATTCGTTCATATCGCCTGGCGAGCTCCTCAGTTTGTTCGAGGAAATTAAGCTGTTTCTGTAGCTGGCTGTCCTTTTCGTAGAGATGCTCTGAGGTCGTGTTGCCCAGCAGTTTTGCCAAATTTTCGGTGCACTTTGCCTCTTGTTGTTCGAGTGCAGCTTGTTGTTCGATCAGTTTGGTTGTTTCGGCTTTTTTTATTTCAGTTAAATTTCCAAGATGTTTGCTCTTTTGGTGCAGGGGCGGAAGCAGGGCGGAAACTGCTTTGTGGCGTTCGGCAGTTTCCTGATACTGATCAATCTGCTCTTTGATTCCGCTGTACTCCTGAACCAGTGCGCTGTCTATGGCGTGGCTGCTTCGGAACTGTTCCAATGTTTTCACTTGCCGTTCGATTGCCAGGTTTTTATTGGCGAGGTTTTCGAGCAGTTTTTCAGTAGTAGTTTTGCGGGAAAGTTCGGTTGCCTGCTGATTCGTCAGTTCGGTGCGCTGTTCAGCTATCATCTGGATCTGCTGATCAAGCTGCCGTACTTTTCGCAGTATCACTTCCTGTTCACGGGCTTCCTGTTTACGCGTATCCCGTTCTTCACGCGCTGCTGTTTCGCTCTTGCCCGTATCGGCCAGCTCTTTTGCTTTGTGGGCAAGAAGGCGGGCAGAAATGTCCTGTTCGTTCTGTTCTTTTTCTTGAAGCAGCTGCTCATCTGACAGGCGAAGATGGAGCGGCTCAAGTGACTTTGCCTTTTCTGCTGCTGCCAACCGCTGACGATGGGGTTCCAGGTCAAGCCAATTGCGGTCCAGTTCCTTGAGTTTTTCTTCCTGTAAGCTTATATCACGCTGCAGTCGCTCCCGGGTCATATGCCATTCGAACAGGCTACGGTTATGGTTAATCTGACTCTGGATTTGTCCTGTCTCCTCAGTCAATGCCGCGAGTTGGCTGTTGAGTTGAGTCAGCTGCTCCTCGGTAAGAGGTGTGAACCCGTCACACTCTTTACTCAACATTTCGAACTGCGCCAGTTCCTCACCTTTTCGTTCGTGGACCTTTCTGGATATTCGGCTGTAGATATCGGTACCGGTTATCTGTTCCAGAATTGGTGCACGTTCATCAGGTGGCGCTTTCAAAAAGGTGTTAAAATCGCCCTGAGCAAGGAGAATGGAGCGGGTGAACTGTTCATAGGTCATGCCGGTTACGTCCACGACTTTCTGGGCGACCAGTTTGATTTTGGTCTCCAGGGGGCGATCGGTGGTGGCATCGACTATCTCATGGCGCGGCGGTTGCAAATCGCCAGTTGCACTTTTTCGGGCGCGATGCTGGCTCCAATGGCAGCGGTAGCACCCTTTTGAGGTGCTGAACTCCACTTCAGCCCAGCATTCACCGGTATGGCGGGTCATGATCTCGTTGGTGGATTTTGATACCAGTTTCAGCCGGGGAGTGCGGCCGTACAAAGCAAGACAGACCGCATCGAGGATTGTGCTCTTGCCCGCACCGGTGGGGCCGGTAATAGCGAAGATACCGTCTGCTAAATATTCCGGACCGGTCAGGTCGATGGCCCAGGCACCGGCAAGAGAGTTGAGATTGGCAAAACGTATATGCAGGATCTTCATGAGAACTGATTTTCACTGAGCCTATTCGGCCTGTTTATCTTCATCGGTAATTGCCTGCAAGGTCTCTCCAAAGAGGTGTAGCAGTTCTTCGTGCTGCCCTTCCGGGATGTTGTGGGCCTCAAGGCAGCGGTGAAAGACCGCCTCTTCAGACAGGGTGTCGAGTGTCTCCTGGGGAACTGTGCTCTCAAGAATCCTTGCGATAAGCCGGTTGTTGACGATTCTGAGGATCTCCAGTGGCGAGTCGGCCACCGTTTCGCGCAAGGTCAGTTGCAGCTGAGAGACAAGTTCGGTGCCATCGTAGATAACTTCCAGCCAGACAGGCTGCTGCTCTTTTTTTAAGGTTTCGATCTTCTTAACTATTTCTTCGATATTGCCCCTAACGGTTTCCAAACGCTGGAAGTTGGGAACGGTGATCGGGGTGACCGCGACATCGTTTTCCGTGAGAGTTACGAGGAGAACCTGTTTCACCTTTTCCGCTTCTCCAAAACTCATGGGCAGTGGAGAGCCTGAGTAGCGGCGGGTGGGATCTTGAGCCACCATCTGCGCGCTGTGAAGATGGCCAAGGGCAAGATAGTCGATTTCCGGCGGGAGAATGGTGCCGTCAACATGCGCCAGAGAACCTACATAAAGGTCACGGACACCGTCGCCTTCAACCTTTTTTCCACCGACCATAAAGAGATGGCCGGTGGCGATGATCGGCAGAAAATGATCTGAGGCCTGTCGCAGTCCGTTGGCGAATGCCACCACCTTCTGGTAATGGGTGGCTATTCCCTCAATCAGATTACGGTTCTTGTCGTCAATATCTTCGCCGGCGCGGGCGTTACGGATTTCTCTGTCACGGAGGTAGGGGATGGCGCAGACGATCAGCTCGTCGTTGCCTTTCTCGTCTTTTAAGACCAACACCTCGTATTCAATGTTGTCGGCAGCTCTTCCAACAACATGAATTTGAAAATACCGCAACAGTTCTTTCGGTGCCTCAAGGAGTGAAGGCGAATCGTGGTTACCGCCGATGATGATCACATGGCGGCAACATCCCGCTGAGACCTCTTGTAAAAAGCGGTAATAGAGCTGCTGGGCTCGATTGCTCGGCGTGGAGGTGTCGAATATATCGCCGGCCACAATCAGCACGTCGATATGGTGCTCTTCGATGGTGTGCACTAGCCAGTCAAGAAAGGCAGCAAACTCGTCATACCGTTTCCGGCCGTACAGAGTGCGGCCGATATGCCAGTCGGAAGTATGAAGAATGTTCATGTTGTATTTATCATGAAAAGAAAAAAATATTTTGCGGAAGAGGATAATATACCGGTTTGTATAAGGCAAAGAAATCGATTTATCTCTCGATGGGGCTGGGAGCTGCAACGTCGTAAATGAAGTATCCGCCTGACTAGTCTATACGGGTTACAGTGATCTGGGTGCTCAGAAAAGAGTACTGGCCGAAGGTGCCAGCGAGTTTTTGCAAAAAACGGTATCTCGCCAGGTGCTTACCGAATGTGGAAAGCGCCTTCTAGCTAGAGATGGCGGAAACGAGGCGGGGGCAAGGTGCAGTAAAAGTAATTGTTTTTTTCGGTACGATATCCTACTTTCCCCAGAACGAAAATACGAATTATTATATCACGCGAGGGGCTATGCGAGTAACTATTGGACCGATTGTTCTTATTGCCGCAGGATCACTTCTGCTCTTGTCAAATTTGGGACTCATACCGATCGGCCAGATCAAGGAGTTGGTGAAACAGTGGTGGCCGGCACTGTTGATTCTTGCTGGGGTGTTGCAGTTATTCCGTCGATGAATGGTTTTTCACGTCAGCGACGACAATGCCCATAACTGGTGGTGCCAGTTATGGGCAAGGAAAAAAACATATCACCAATGATCATTGCGGACCCAGGTGGAGATCAGCCGTAAACCAGCTCACCACCTGAGAATCCGAGGCCTCCTGCGCAGGCCATGCACAACAGATAGAGAAGCAGGAGTTTTCTCGGTGCCAAACCTTTGGATTTCATGACAACTGCTATGGTTAAAAGGCCGGTGAGTACCACGCCGAGGACCATTTTCACGATAATGAGTGTTTCCCACTCACCGCCCAGCTTCGCCTGCCAATCGAGTACCCCGGTCACGAGGGTGGGAACGATAAAAAGTAGCGCCAGCACGGCGCAGTGATGGGCGGTGCTGAACAGACTTGCCTTTTTCCCCACTATTCCTGCCACACCAAATAATACCATACCTATCACCATACCCATGGGGATATGCACCATGATGGGGTGCAGTGGATGGGTGAAGCCTACCGTTTCAAGCAGTTCATACAGTTTGTTAATCATGGACGTCTCCTTTAATGAGGCTGTCTCAGCAGGGGGCCTGTTGCCCTTTTGCTTCGGGGCACCCTTCACGCGATTGTCTGGAAATAATCTTGTAGAATATCAGCTGTAACTCCTTGTCCTTGTAAAGGATAATAAGCATTCTTTCGCTGATGGCAGGGATTTTTTCCTGCACCGTACATAATTCTTTCGCAGGAGCTGATATCCATTGGGCAATCGGTTGAAGGCCCAGACATTAAAGAAAAAGTGCCGCCTAAGGCGTGGGCAGAAAAAGGGGTTATTCTGGCATGCTTTTCAGCCAGGCATAGATATCTGCAGCATCTTTTTCTGAGATTTTCTTTTCCGTAAAACGTGGCATGCTGGGTGAGTACGGGTCTCGCAGTATCCCGACAAACGCACCAAAGCTCATATCGATTGCAGAAATTTTTGCCGCCCTCCCGTCATTGCCGTTTGGCCCATGGCAGGCCGAACAGTTATGCATGTTGTACCAGCGCAGCCCCTCGGCGGCGTCTCCTTTTGGGCTGTTGCAGCCCCCCAGCAGCAGTGTTGCACCGATCACACTGCATGCGAGAGGGATAGCGAAACTTCTTAAACGTTTTTTCATAATCCTGTTCTCCTATGGGTTACTGGCAAGCCCGGCTGGTTGAAAGATCACACCAAGGACGAGCAACATCGTTACTCGGCCCAAAGTACCCGAGTCGATGTGCAAGGCAGCTATTAAAGAATAAATGAATTGGGACTGGAAGTAAGTAACTTGTGCCAGCGTAGAGAAATTACACTGAAAAATCAAGCGGGATTTGGTATAGGCAGAACCGGGCTGTCAGCCGTCGCTGAGGTCTATTTGGGTACTTTTGCAGATATAGCCGGGGTCGATGTGATAGGAGTGGTTGTGGAGAATGATGGAGTCGAGGTGAATATCAACACCCGCCGATTCCAGGATGGAGAGTGGGATGTACTTGTCGCTGATTCGAAGCGGGTCTTTGCTGCAGTTTTCGCAGGACAGTACCTTAACGGCTGGAACCAGCTGGTAGGAGTCCCCTGTATCCGCCACGGTCAAATGCGTCCCCTCAAGTCGAGTTTTCCCCTTGGAAATGAGGGTCTCCATAGTTTCCTAGTCAACAAAGAATGCACCGTTCATTCGTACCTCCTGATAAAAATAGCGTGTATTATCAAAAGCTTTCACGATGAATAAGGTGCAATATACTAAAATGCAAGGAAAAATATTGCAGCTATTTTCATTTCTTTGAAATTTTTGCAGTGGCCGGTGTAACGACTCCTACCGGATTAAACTGTTTTTCCAGGCTGGAGAGCAGCATTTTACGGGTATTTTCCGGTTGGTTCAACATCAGCACAAAGAGTACGTTGCCCTCCGGTGCATCGAGATAACCCGCATAACAAAAAACGTTGCTCATGGTACCTGACTTCAGCTGGGCTCCGTATTTTTCCGGCAGTAGCTCCCGATATGGTTCAAAGGCTCGGAGTATTTTCAGCATGGCAATGGGAGTTATCCGGGTCTGCCGTGACAGACCGGAACCTTCGACGACCTGCAGTTCTTTTTTCGAAATACCGATCCTGTTGGTTGCGAAATGGGTGAGGAGTTGCCGTGCCTTCTCCCAGGTGGCGGGAGCACCAAAGTGCTGGGCCCCGGCAGTCAAGGCCAGCTGGTTGGCAATAAAATTATTGGAAACATAGAGACAGGAGCGAACAATCTCCACCAGCGACTGCGACGAGAGGTGATCATAAATGAGTTTTGCATTGGTGGGCACCTTGCCTGGCCGGATAACGGCTTCTGCTTTTATCCCTTCCTGTACCAGAAGTTCGTGGAGAAGTTCGGCACTGTATCTGAGTGGCAGTGGGGTAGAGGATCGTACCTCAAAGGCGTTGATGTTGACTCGGTGTTTGCCGGGCTTGAGCTGCTGACCGATTTCACGGCCCAGCACAGTGAGCGGTGTATGTTTCTCCCCGGAAGTGATTGTTCCATCCTTGGCTTTGGCAACGGCAATCGAGTTGAAATTCACCGCCAAACCGCTGTTGGCGACATCATACGGATTGGCAGAATTTTCAGAGCCGTCCGGCAGAGGCTGTTCCAGGGCGAACAGAGAATCGTCAAGCACATAGCCTGATACCTTGGTGATACCCCTTCGCTTTAACTCTTGCGCGGCGCTGGTAAGTGATTCTGTGGTCAGGACAGGATCGCCACCTCCACGGATATAGAGAACATGATTGGCGTCGAGATAAAACGAGGTGGTAAACCGAAACTCCGGGCCAAGGGTCTTGAGGGCGGAGTAGGCGGTAAGCAACTTGATGGTTGAAGCGGGAACAAAGAGCTCGCTTGCGCGAAACTGTTCGACTATGTTCCCGTTTTTATAGAGGATATACCCGCCGTTAGTAATTTTATTACGGGGCAGGATGGTGCCGGCCACAAGTTGCGGCAGCAGGGTAAATATTAGAAATACCGTAAACAGCAGGGGCCGGCGAAATGTCATGGCATAAAGCGACCAACCCTCCGGTCGCGATGGCGACCGGAGGGGGAAGAGACTTATATTTTCGGCAAATTTGCCATAGAGCGTGCGATCGCTTCCTCAGGGTAATCGTAATTGTGCAGATCGCCCGCGAAGAATTTATCGTACGAGGCCATGTCAATGAGGCCGTGACCGGAGAAGTTGAAGAGAATAGTCTGCTTTTTGTCCGGCTCTCTGGTGGCTTCAATAATAGCCGCACGGATAGCATGACAGGTTTCCGGGGCAGGAATGATACCTTCGGTACGCGCAAAGAGTACTCCCGCCTCAAAACATTCAAGCTGGTGAACTTTCATTGGCTCGATGATGTTTTCACGTACAAGAGCCGAGATGATCGGCGACATTCCGTGATAGCGCAAGCCGCCGGCGTGGATGCCAGGGGGAATGAAATCGTGACCCAGGGTGTACATGTAGAGGAGCGGGGTAGTTTGGGCTACGTCACCAAAATCATACGCCAAGCGGCCCATAGTCAGTGAGGGGCAGGACGAGGGTTCAACGCCCACGAAACGGATCTTTTTGCCGGAAAGATAATCCGGGATAAAGGGGGCAGCGATACCGGCAAAGTTGGAGCCGCCACCACAGCAGCCAATGACAACATCCGGATATTCTCCGGCGATTTCCAGCTGCTTTTTCGTTTCAAGGCCAATGATGGATTGGTGAATGCACACGTGGTTTAATACCGAGCCAAGAGCATATTTGGTATCCTCACGGCCGGCGGCATCCTCCAGAGCTTCAGAAATGGCGATACCGAGTGAGCCGGGGGTATCCGGAAACTCGGCGAGGATCTTTCGGCCTGTGCGGGTTTCCTCACTTGGGCTGGCAACGATCTGGGCGCCAAAGGTCTGCATCATCGATTTCCGATAGGGTTTCTGCTCAAAAGAGACCCGTACCATATAGACCTTGCACTCCAGCCCGAACTTGGAAGTGGCAAACGAGAGGGCGCTGCCCCATTGACCGGCGCCGGTCTCGGTGGAGAGTCGTTTGACCCCTTCTTTCATATTGTAATAGGCCTGGGGAACAGCACTGTTGGCCTTGTGTGAACCGACAGGGGAGACACCTTCGTTCTTGAAGAAGATTTTGGCTTTGGTTCCGAGGGCCTTTTCGAGATTAGTGGCGCGAACGAGAGGCACTGGACGCCAGATTTTGTAGATATCGAGCACTTCTTCAGGGATATCGATATATCTGGTGGTGGACATCTCCTGCTCGAGCAGCCCCATGGGGAACACGGCCCCGAGTTTTTCCGGTCCCATCGGTTCCTTTGTCTCGGGATCGAGGGGTGGCAGCAGGCCGTTTGGAATATCCGGAACCACGTTATACCATTGTCTCGGCATCTCATCATCACGAAGTATGATCTTCTTCTCCATGGATTCTCCTTATTCTCGATTAAACGTTAGTGGATTATGTGGTCTGAACGTAAGCTTATGTCACTGGTACCACGGAACGTATTGTGAGGCAAGTTCGATCATCATGCTTCTATTGCCTTCCATGAAATCTTGGTTACGGTCGCGGCGAGAGCCTCCATTTCATCCATATCAAAGATATGATGAAGCGCGTCGCTAGGCTTGATTCCAGGTTCGGCATTTCGGCTGATGATCCGCATGACAAAGGTATCATCACTGTTTTTGGCAAGCTCGGTAATAAGGGGCCTGATGTTTATTTGCCGTTCTTTGCCCTTTCGTGTTCTGGAAATGATACATTCATCTGCTTCCATGAATCGTGTTGCCATTTCTACCTCATCGTCACGAATGGGCCGGGTGAGTTGTAGGGTGTAGCAGCTTTCTGTCGCCGCCGGCAGGTTGCCGGAGTGAAGCTCAATGCTGTTTACCTCAAGACCGGGAGGAAGCTTGCTGCTGAGCAAGGTTGCGGTTGCTTTGGGATCGGGAAGCAGTTCCGGCAGGTCCATAATAAAAAACTCAGAATTGCTGATAGTGCCGACAGGGAGGGCCGGAGCAAACGATACCTTTGGGGTCGGGTGGAAGCCCTTGGAGAAGTTTGTGGTGATATTGGCGCGCCGTAATGCCCGGAAAATGAGCTGTAGAAATTCGAGGTGGCCAAGATAGCAGATATTGCCCGTGCGGCTGTAGCTGACCAGATATTTAAAATGGTTTTCATCGTGGGCCGGGATCGAACGTTTATCAAGTCTTGAATGCGAGCTAGGCAGAGTGTCCTGAGAGTCTTTACCTGGCTCCAGGCTACCGTGGACAATCGGCTGGACGATGTCGAAGTCGCAGAGCCCGCACTGTTGACAGCCGTGATAACGGCAGTCCGGAGTGTAGATTTCACTTACCGCCTTCTGCCATTCACTGTGAAGAAAATCGTGATCGACACCGGTCGATAGATGTTGCCAGGGCAGAATCTCGTCCTGTGCCCGTTCGCGCAGGAAGGTATCGAGCACCAGTTCGCATTCTTTTGCTGCGGTAAGCCAAAGGGTGAAATCAAGATGCTCATGCCAGCCGTCAAGTCGGGCGCCTTTTTCCCAGGCGCGGATGAGGAGCTGGGCCAGTCTTCGGTCGCCGCGGGAGAAAACACCTTCCAGAAAGCTTTGTTCGGGGCTGTGCCATTTCATGTTGCAGCCCTTTTTCGGTAGATTCTGCCTGAGATGAGAGAACCGTTTTCGGCTTTCCTCAATGGTGAGTTGTCGGCTCCATTGGAATGGTGTGTGCGGCTTGGGCACAAAGGTACCAACACTGACATTGATCTGCTTCTTGCCCTTACCCACCGAATTCATGGCGTAACCGGATTTTTTGACCAGTTCGATGATCTCGTCAATGTCTTCGTCTGTTTCTGTCGGCAGGCCGATCATGAAATAGAACTTCATTACTTTCCAGCCAAGTGCGAAGGCTGTGCGACAGGATTCAAGCAGGTCCTCTTCGGTGATGCCCTTATTGATCACCCGCCGAAGTCGTTCACTGCCTGCTTCCGGGGCGAGGGTGAAGCCGGTTTTCCGCACCCGTTTAATCTGGTCCATAATCTGTGGGGTAAGGGTGCCGACCCGCATGGATGGCATGGCCACCGAGACATATTCGTCGGCGAACTGGTCCATCAATTTTGGCAGTACATCGCCAAGGCATGAATAGTCACCGGTGGAGAGTGACAAAAGCGCCATTTCCTCAAAGCCAGAGTTGGCAATGCCTTTGGTGGCAAGGTCGAATACCTGTTTCGGGGTTCGTTCGCGCACTGGTCTATAGGTAATACCCGCCTGGCAGAACCGGCAGCCACGGGTACAGCCTCGGGCGATTTCCACTCCCAGCCGGTCATGGACGATCTTGGCATTGGGTACGATGGGGTTCAGTAGATGATCGGTAGCGCCTAGATCTGCGAGGACTCGGCGTTGCACCTGGTCAGAACGATCATTATGGCAGGTGATCCCGGTGATCGATCCGGATTCATCATACTCCGGGGTAAAGTGGGCTGGAATGTAGACGCCGTCAATGGTGGCAAGTCGCTTTAAAAGCTCAACTTTATCGAGGTGGTCACGACGCCCGTCGGCAATAGCCTGGGCAATTTCTACGATGGCTTCTTCGCCATCGCCTAAAAGGACGGCATCAAAAAAGTCCGCCACCGGCTCCGGGTTCATGGCACAGGAACCGCCGCCAAGCAATATCGGGTATGAATTGTCGCGATCTTTTGCCAGGAAGGGGAGCCCGGCCAGATCGAGAACGGTGAGGATATTCGTATAGCAGAGTTCATAGGGCAGGGTGATGCCCAAAAGGTCAAATTCCGCGAGGGGTTTACCAGACTCCAGCGAGGTCAGGGGCATGTTTTGCTGGCGAAGCAGTATTTCCACATCCCGGTCGGGACAGTAACAGCGCTCAGCCAGCATATTGTCCTGGCCGTTGACAATATGGTAGAGGATCTGTAAGCCCTGATGGGACATGCCGACTTCATATAGATCTGGGAAAACGAGGGCGCAGCGAACATCGGCATGCTGCCATTCTTTCCTGGCGGTGTTATACTCACTGCCAAGGTAACGCCCAGGTTTTTGAACCTGGGAGAAAAGCGTGGGATTGGTCATCGAAAAAAGCTCGTGGTTGAGGTGTGGAGTGCCGGTTTTGCGTGAATACAAATGCAGCAACCGACTGGTAATTTTTCTGACTCGTTGAACTATCTGGAAGGTTCAGTTGTTGTTACGGCCTGTGTGAATGTTGTCATGAATTGGTGAAAAGGCGGGAACAGCGGGGTAAACCATTGTTGTGCGCGTTCTCTATCACTTCTTTCATTTACTGGAATTTGATTGACTTTTCAAGGGATCATGCGTTAATCAAAAACGATGTGTATTGAGTTAGAAGGATTCAAGACCATTCTGCATAATCAATGGGTTATGATGCTCAAGCGTTGGTTTCGTTACCTTTTCGCGAAAGCTACAACCTCAAAGGCCATCTTGCGGTCGATATATCCAAGATGAGTTTTTTCTATTTACACAACAAAAGGTTACCAGCTATGAGGCGTTCATGTGCTATGTCGGTATTGATCGGCCTGCTTTTCCTGGTCTTCGCTCCCGCCTACGGGCAGAAGGCCGCTGCCATGGTTGGGCCGCTTTCTCACATGGCCTTAGACGGTGGAGATCGGGTTGAGATCTCAATGAACGGAGGACAGGAGCCCAATATCTTTATGATCGAGGGCGAAAAGCCGCGGCTGGTACTTGATTTTCCCGAATGTGGCTACGCCGGCAGTTCTTCAGTCCCAGTTGCCAACGGCATACTTGTGGAAGGCATGCGGGTCGGTTTCCACACTACGCCGAAGCAGAAGGTACGGGTAGTTATTGATCTGGTAAAAGAACCGAAGGTTAAATGGACCAAGGATATTTTATCAGAGCAGAATCTTCTGGTTATTTCAATCTTTCCAATGGATCTTGGTACCATTGGTGCCGACAAGGTTACCCCGAAATCGGCACAGATCGCTGTTCCCGATCAGGCCATTACAGGCGAGCCTGAGAAGAAGATACCTACCACCCCGGCTCCAGTCTCTACTCCGCAATTGCTCACTGCCGGTCTCAGCAAAGTCAAAATGGGACCGGTGTCGAACATGGAATCCGCCAAAGAGAGCACCCCAACGACTGGTGAACCAGAAGCAGTGGTTCCTGCGGTTATTGAAAAGGAGCCTGCTGATGCTACTCCGGAGCCTGCTGCTGTCGAAATTTCAGCTGCACCGGTTCTTCTCAGCGTGTCGTTTGATAATGCTTTCTCCCAGAGCGGGGAGATGGTTCTTTTGCAGCTGAGTGACTTCCAGCCGCCGGTGATCTCCACCCGGGAAAAGGATCCGCCAATGATTTACTGCGATTTCGCCGGTGCTGAGGTCGGCGAGCGGGTGACCAATGAAATCAGTGCCGGTGGCAAATATGTCGAGAAGATCAGGGTTGCCGGAGATAAGAGCAATGTTCGGGTCAGTCTCGATCTGGTTCCCGGCAGCAATTATGATCTGCAGCAGGTCTATTTCAAGGAAGACAATCTTTTCGTGCTGATTGTCAATATCCTTGAGGAAAAGGGGTAGCCTACATTTCTTTGGCCGGTAATGGCTGGTAGTAGTAACCTGGTGGCCTTTTCAGTTGAAAATTGCTTTTCCGACAGCCCTCAATTGCCTGCAGGGCGGAGAGCTCGAGAACCAGTTTGCCACTGTAATCAAGTCCCGAGATGGTGATCTTCCCCGGCTGCAGTGGTGTGGCGTCCTGAGTCTCCGGTAGCAGATTCGTGTAACTCACCCGAGCATCGATAGAACCGTTGGTATTGGTAAAGGCTCGTTCCAGAACAATTCTGTTTTTGGGATCGATCAGTACATGCTCCCTTGCCAATCCGCTGGTTTCAGCCTCATTTTTCACATCCTGGTCCGCCACTCCAATCCAGATTCCACGGTTTTCCTCATCCTCTCGAATTTCTGTCACCGTATTAGCTCGTGGCAGTCGTGCGGTCAGCCAGGTACCCCAGTCACTGGTATAGGCCACTTTGGGGATGTCGAAGGCTTTTGCAAAGGATGGCAGGGTGCCGTCGGTGAAATACCCATCGATGGTATTGACGAACTGGACGGTGTGACCGTCGCTGACAAAGGCCACCAGCGGCTGGCCAAGCGGATTCGAGGTTACGAATTTCACTGACGAGGGCTGCATAAGCTGGACGTAGCCGCTCACTGCCCGATTCTTGACCGTACTGGTCAGGAAGATGTTGACATCCGCATCAATGCAGCTACTGCGGAGAGCTTCATCCTTCCGCATCTCCTCAAGCATCTCGATCGTTGCCGAATATCGGCTACCGGCAATCGGTTCTCCCCATGGTTTGCGGGCACAGCCGGCGGACAGTGAGATAAGGGCAAGAACGGTGAGTAGCAGAGACTGTGACAGCCTGTCACCGCACCTCTTACTTTTTCTTTTTCTGCAGTTCATCGATTTTCTTTTTCATCCTGGCTCGATCAGATTCCTGAGAAAAGAGGTCATGCCCTTTCTGGTAGGCCTCGATTGCCTCGGCATATTTTTTGAGGGCGCGATATACATCACCCAGGTGTTCGTGAATATTGGGGTCTTCTGGTTCGAGGTCCAGGGCTTGGAGCAGCTCTGCTCTGGCGGTTTCGTAGTTGCCGAGTCGGAACTCGACCCAGCCGAGACTGTCGCGGATAAAGCCGTTATCGGGTTTTTGTTCAACCGCCAGCAGAATATATTTTTTAGCCTCCGCCAGGTTGATGTTCAGGTTTGCCCAGGTGTAGCCAATATAATTGAGTGCCTCGGGGTTATTCGGACTGATCTCCAACACCTTTTCCATGGCCTTCAGCGCTTCCTGCTGCTTGCCTGCTCGCTCCAGCAGAAGGGCGAGCTCAAAATGGAGTTGTTCGCTTTCGGGAAAGGTTGTGGTGCCCTCGGTGAGCGTTGCCAGCGCATCGTCAAGACGATCTTTTTCCTGGTAGAGTGAGGAGAGCAGGGCGAAGAACAGCGGATCGCAGCCCTGTGGTTCATTCGTGGCCTTCTGCAATAGTGAAAAGGCCCGATCGAAGCGATCGAAGTCACGCAGGATGCGGACCTGGAGATAGATCGAATCCGCATATTCGGGTGAGCTGTTGGGGACCTTCTGGAAATAGCCGAGAGCACTCTCCATCTTTTTTTCCTGAAAAGCAATCAAACCTAGCAGGTAGTTGGCTTCCGATGCTACTTCACCTTGGCTGATGGACTCAAGAATGGTCTTGGCCTCGTCTACTTTTTCCAGTCGCAGCATTGTTTTGGCAATGGCCATATCCAAACTTTCAATGTTACCGTTGGTTTTACGCAGGTTCTGGAGCTCCACCAGGGCATCTTCGTCCTTACCTATGGCCAGCAGGGTCTGGATCCTTCCGATAATGGCCCGCTGGTTGCTACTGTCATTGGCAATTACTGAATCGTAGAGGCGAAGGACATCCTCGTAACGCTCAAGAGCGCTATAGAAATCCACCATTTCAAAGGCGAGTTCAGGCGACCAGTTCAGGGTCAGCGCATCTTCATAGACCTTGGCTGCATCATCATCGGCACCTCGCATTTGCAGGAGTCGCGCCAGGTAGATACGAGCCAGGTAGAGATCCCCATTTTTGGCGATGAGGTCTCGAAAGATTGTTTCACCTTCATCGAGTCTGTCTTTTTGTACGAGGAGAATCGCCAGGCGCAGCCGGACATTTTCGTTCTCCGGATCATGTTTGAGGGCTTCGGTGTACACCTCAATTGCTTCATCACGCTTGTTTTGCTGAATAGCGAGATGGGCGAGTAGCAGGTATTGGGAAATATCGCTGGGGTCCTTTTCTATGCCCTTTTTCAGTAATTGGATCGCCTGGTCGTTTTCTCCGAGGCGGAAATGGAGTGCCGGAAGTTTCTTCTCGATAAATAAGGCGTTTGGGTCGCAAATGAGCGCTTTTTCATAGGCTTCCAGCGCTTCCTCGAAAAGACGGCTATATTCTGAGTGCGTTCCCCATAGAAAGTAAAAGTAGGAGCATGATCTGTCGTTGACTTGTCCCGCTTCTTCGCCGGCAATCGTTGAGGTTGCCATGGTGTTGGTACCGGAGGCGAAGAATAACGGGATCAGCAGGGTAATCGCGAAATAGCGGATACGTTTCATGATTCGATCAGCGTCTCCGATACGGGTTGCGGGACAATGTTCTGTGCTGCAGTAATGACGGCTCGGTGAATTTCTTCAATAGTCTGTTCCGCGTCGATGCGGGTGATATACGGCAGGTCGAGGAGATCGAAGATTGCACTTACTCTGGTAAGGGACTCTTCCTGTTCGAAATCGTTGAGTTGTTCGCCCCTTCCTTGGGTGATGCGTTTCAGACTGGTTGCGACTGAGACTTCAAAGATGAGGGCCAGATCGGGATCGGGTGCAAATGCATTGTGCTCAAGGATCATTGCAGGATCAAAACCGTTGGCACCCTGATAGGCTACCGTTGAGAGGAAATAGCGATCACACAATACGATCTTGCCTAAGCGTAAGGCTGGCAGAAGTTCTGTTTGGCAATGTTCACGTCGATCGGCAAGAAACAGTTCCAGTTCCTCCTGCTGGCTGACCTGTTTTCTGTCGGCGTACAATTTACGAATTTTACGGCCAAATTGGCCATCAGTCGGCTCGCGGGTGATCAGTACCTCATGACCCTGGCGACGAAGGTATTCTCCTAAGAGAAGTATCTGGGTTGATTTTCCGGTTCCATCGATACCTTCGAAGACAATGAGTCGGCCTGGTAATGCATGTTTCATGATACGGTCGTCGCTTTCTGGTAGAGTTTTCGATTATCGCTGATGGCGGCGGCCATCGTCACTGCCGAGGCGAGACTGGTTGCATCGGCGAGGCCCTTCCCGGCAATGTCGTAAGCTGTCCCGTGGTCTACCGAGGTGCGAACGATTGGCAGGCCAAGGGTGACGTTGACACCGTCTTGAAAATGGAGGAGCTTGAACGGGATAAGTCCTTGGTCGTGATACATGCAGACCACTGCATCATAGTTGCCGGCGGCAGCTTTGAAGAAAACTGTGTCGGGCGGGTACGGACCGGTGACGTCGATATTTTCAGAGGCGGCCAGCTCGATTGCCGGTGTGATGATCTCAATCTCCTCCCTGCCGAACAAGCCATCTTCGCCGCTGTGTGGATTTAATCCCGCCACTGCGATCCGAGGCTGTTTCAGGCCAAAATCGACTCGCATCGCTTGATGGGTGATCCGGATAAGTTCAGAAATGGAGGTTATGGTAATATTTTTCGGTACCGAAGCGAGCGAACAGTGAATGGTTGCCAGCGTCACCTTGAGTGAGGTTCCGGCCATCATCATGGTATAGCGTTCTGCGCCGGTAAGATGAACCAGCATCTCTGTATGGCCAGGGAAGTTGTATCCTGCCTTTTGCAATGCACTTTTCGAAATGGGGCAGGTAACCATTGCTGCCAGATGACCATCGTGGATCAGCTGCACGGCACGAATAATGTATTCGGCCATGGCTACAGCGGTCTCCTTGGTCGGATTTCCCCAGTTATGGGATTCACAGGGAATGGTTGAGAGTTCAAGTACCGGAATGGTTTGAGGCTGAACAGACTGGCCGGGCTGCCAGGAGCTGAACTGCGCTTCAATGCCAAGATCAGCTGCGCATTTCGCAAGGATACTCCTGTCCCCTAATACCACCGGTGTAGTTCCAGTGGGAGGAGTAGTCTCGGCAAAATAACGGAGGATGATTTCCGGGCCGATTCCCGCCGGACACCCCATGGTGATTCCAATGACTGTCATATTGCTAAGTGTAACCTTTGCATGGAATTAGTCAAAGAAAGTGTTGATCGAAATTTTCAGGATGCGACCGAATAATGGAGTTCAAACGCGTTCGTGATAATCTCTATTTCCGGTTTTCTGCCATCTGGAGCGAAAACAGCAACAACATCAAACCGGGCCGGCTTGTCAAAGAGGTTTTCCCGCGCCAGATACTCCTGGGCCACCCTGGAAATCTGGGCCTGCTTTTTAAGAGTAACTGCTGCGGAAGGGCTGCCAAAAGATGCAGACTTCCGGGTTTTTACTTCGGCAAAGACCAGAGTCTTGCCCTGTCTGGCGATGATATCGATTTCGCCTGATCGCGACCGGTAATTACGTTCAAGGATGGTATAACCGCTTTGACGCAAGTGCTCGGCGGCCAGTGTCTCACCGGCCTTTCCAAGAACGGATCGTTTATCGGACAAATTCTTTTACCCCCCGAAAGGTTTTCCGGTGAACTTTAGAAGGCCCGATAGCGGCAATAGCCTGTCGATGCTGGCGAGTGGGATAGCCTTTGTGCTGGCCTAAACCATAGCCGGGATACTGATCATCCAAGGTATCCATAATTGCATCACGAGTCACTTTGGCGACGATGGAGGCCGCCGCGATGGAACCGCTCTTGGTTTCACCCTTGATAAGAGGTGTTTGCGGTGTGATCAGCGGAATCTCAAACTTGCCGTCAACCAGGATATAATCCGGTGGACTACCAGCATTTGCCAGCTGTTCGACAGAGCGTTTCATGGCCAGCAGGGATGCCTGGAGAATATTGATTTCATCGATTTTTTCGACAGAGACGATGCCGATTCCAATAGCCGCTTGTATCGCGCTGAGTAGCTGATAGAGTTCCAGTCGCCGTTTATGATTTAGTTGTTTCGAATCAATAAACAGGGAGGGATCGCAGTCAGGCGGCAGGATGACACTGGCCGCGACCACTGGTCCTGCCAACGGTCCCCGACCGACTTCATCACAACCGGCAATACGCACGAAGCCCTGACGGGCAAGTGCTCGCTCATGGCTGAAATTAGATGTCGACGGTTCACCTGCATCAAAGAGTCGTTTTCCCATAACCACTCAATCCGGTTCCTACAAACACGTACACCCGGATTCCTGAAGTGTCAGGAATCCGGGTGAAATCGGTGCAGAAAGAATGAACTGCAGTATCTTTACTTGATCAGTCCGCGCTCGCGGATACGGGCTGCCTTACCGCGACGGGAGCGCAGGTAGAACAGGCGGGCCCGACGGACACGGCCGCGCGATACAACCTCAATCTTTTCAATACGCGGATTGTGCAGGGAGAAGGTTTTCTCAACGCCACAGCCGTGGGAAATTTTCCGCACGCTGTAGGTAGCACCCATGGTGCCGCCTTTGCGCTTGATGACAACGCCCTGAAAAATCTGGACGCGCTCTTTGTTACCTTCAATGATGCGGATATATACTTTTACGTTGTCACCGGTACGGAAATCCGGATGATCCTGGCGCATCTGCTCTTCGTTGATTCTCTCGATGATTGTGCTCATAACGTCGTCTATAGGTTGAGGTATGGGGATATGTTCCCGTATCGGATCTCGTTGCTGTTCCACTCAGCTACCCAGCAGCCGATCGAGAATGATCGAGGCCGCAGAGCGCACTGAAAGATGATTATACTCTGTTCCGCCTAAAATAGGAGGAAGTACGGCATCAGCTGCCGCCATGATTTCCGGTGCAAGACCGTGTGCCGTACCAAACAACAGCAGTACGGGAGAGCCGGAATCAATTTTTTTACTCAAGTCACTATAGGCCACGGTATTATCGTAGACTCTGGCGCTGGTTGTTACTATCAGCGGCTTCTGCCCATAGTGCTCGGTAAGTTCTGTTACAGTCTCATCCAGTGAGCCGGTGAGCCGGACAATAGAGAGCGCATTTTTTCGTGCCGGATTATAACCGGCGCCGTACCCTGTCTGCCAGTGGTCGACGATCTCGCGGACAAGTTCCTGCTGCTCGGCAAACGGGGTGACAATGTAGTACCGGTCGACCCCAAATGTTTTTGCAGCCCTTGCTATATCATGCAGATCAAGATTTGTCACGGCTGAGCCGATTATTTCACCGTTTTTGTTCACCACCGGGTGGTGAACCAGGGCCAGACTCACTGCTTTCATCACTTTCCTTAGCCCTATATACGTGGTCAAACGGTGCTGTTTGAATCGGCCTGCAAACTTTTCACGGCCGCATAAAGCCCGTGACGCCGCAGAAGTTTTTTCTCGCTATCCGAAAATGTTTCGAGTTTCAACAAATCCGGCCGCCGTGCCAGGGTGCGCCGCACCGACTCGAGAAAGCGCATTTTTTCTATCACTTCATGATTGCCGGAGAGCAATTCGTCCGGCACTTCCATTTCATTCCATACCCGCGGTCTGGTGTATTGCGGGTGTTTCAGCAGGTTTCTGCTGAAGGTGTCCTTGTCGGCAGAATCGCTGCAACCGAGAACACCAGGTACCAGTCGAGTGACAGCATCAATAACTACCATTGCTGCCAGTTCGCCACCGGTAAGGATATAGTCACCGATGGAAATCTCTTCGTCGACATAGGTCGCCCGGAATCGTTCATCGACTCCTTCATACCGCCCACAGACTAGGATCAGATGTTCTTCCTCAGCCAACTTCTCAGCAAGCTCCTGGGTGAACATAGTGCCCTGGGGACTCATCAATATGACCTTGCCAGCGCCCCTGTGGTTACGCACTTGCTCAACAGCAGCAGCCAGAGGCTCAGGTTTCATTACCATCCCTTCGCCGCCTCCGAAGGGGCGGTCATCGGTCATGGAATGTTTGTCCAGAGCGAAGTCTCGAATATTCGTTGTGTGAATATCGATATGACCGTCCTGGCGCGCCCTGCGTAAAATACCTTCGTTGAAAGGCGAGGCCAGCAGGTCCGGAAAAATGGTCAGAATATCAAAAGTGATCAACGGGCAACAAATCTCCTACCGCTCAGTTGGTGCTCTTTACTTCAGTCGGTTGTCGAGTGCAAGGTGAACGTTATGCGCTCTCCAAGTCCACAAAATATCAACCGCGTTTTAGAGATTGCTCTCTTCATCGTTGATCTCCAGTAAACCTGGCGGAGGATCGATAACAATCTCCTCCTTGCTATGTCGAGCGATAATGCCCTGACTGACCGGAACGAGATATTCTCTTAAACCGTTGACGATCACCATTACTTCCTGAGCACCATTGGAAAAGACCGATTGCATGGTGCCTATATGCTCACCCTGAACTGTACTGACCGGCAGGCCGTAAAGCTCGTGCCAGTAAAATTCACCATCTTCCGGGTCAGGGAGGTCCTGTCTGTTAAGCAGTAACCCCATTCCGACAAGTTTTTCCGCAAAGGTTCTGTCGCCAACACCCTCAAAGTGGATGATTGCCCTGTCTTTCTGGACCCTAAAGGTGCGAACCTGTAATTCCGGAGAGAGGACACCCGCTTTATCCACCAGGGTGAAACGATGATATTGACCCAGCGTTTCAGGCTGACCAGATAGGGCGTATACGCTGAGTTCACCACGCAGTCCCTGGGCCTTTGCCACAGCACCAAGCAGGAGATATTTCTCCTCAGGAAAAGAGTAGGTGTACTGCATTACTGACAACAGACAACTACTCTATTATTTCAAGCCGGGCGCGCTTGTTCTCTTTGGCAGAAGCCGCGGCCAGAACTGAGCGCATAGCCCGTGCTGTTCTTCCCTGTTTGCCGATCACTTTGCCAAGATCCTCCGGCGCAACTGCAAGTGCAACCGTGACGTTGTCATCTTCTTCATTCACGGTAACCTGAACAGCATCAGGCTGATCGACAAGCGATTGGGCAATATAGGTTACAAGTTCCTGCATGCCTTATTCAGCAACTACTGCTTTTTTGATCAAGCTCGCAACAGTTGTTGTGGGCAACGCACCTTTACCGAGCCAGTTCTGCAATTTATCATTATTAATGGTGATAGCCGCAGGATTCTGGACAGGATCGTATGTGCCGACGATATCGAGAAATTTGCCGTCACGCGGACACTCACTGTCAGCGACTACTATACGATAGAAAGGTTTCTTCTTTCTGCCAAGTCTGGTTAAACGAATACGAACTGCCATTCCAGGTTAATCCT
Source organism: Desulfopila aestuarii DSM 18488 (assembly GCF_900143695.1). Classification (GTDB taxonomy): domain Bacteria; phylum Desulfobacterota; class Desulfobulbia; order Desulfobulbales; family Desulfocapsaceae; genus Desulfopila; species Desulfopila aestuarii. The sequence continues at coordinate 51,163 of NZ_FRFE01000022.1, read as the reverse complement.
CCGAATAGGTTTATAGGGGTCTTTCACCCGCCAAAGTCCGGGCAGTGGCCCGGGTATGTTATCTTCTAAGACCTTTTGGTAACTTCCTGCGCTTCTGGCCGGAAAATGCTCCAGGCTTTCCACGCATCTTTTCCATCATCTTCAACATCGATGAATAGCTTTTCAGCACCCGGTTGACATCTGCAACGTCGGTGCCGGAACCGTTGGCGATCCGCTGCCGCCGGCTGGGGTTGATAATTTTATGGTTCCGCCGCTCTTTGAGTGTCATTGAGCGGATAATCGCCTCAGTTTTGGCAAGCTCACGCTCGTCCGGTTTGGGCGCATCTTTTAATTGTTTCAGCTTATTGATGCCGGGCACCATGCTGAGGATCTGCTCCAGTGATCCCATTTTCTTGATCTGCTGGATTTGATCAAGAAAATCTTCAAGGGTGAACTGGTTCTTCTGCAGTTTCTTTGCAAGTTCGTCAGCCTGTTTCTTATCGACAACAGCCTCGGCCTTCTCAATAAGGGTGAGGACGTCCCCCATGCCCAGTATTCGCGAGGCTACGCGATCCGGGTGGAATATTTCAAGAGCGTCAAGCCCTTCACCGATACCGACGAATTTGATCGGTTTGCCGGTTACCTTCTTGATTGAGAGGGCGGCGCCACCACGGGCATCACCTTCCATCTTGGTCAGAATGACACCGGAAATTTCTAATGCCTGGTTGAAGGTGTCGGCGACGGTTACTGCATCCTGGCCGGTCATGGAGTCAGCCACAAAGAGAATTTCGGAAAGGTGAATCGCCTTTCTGATCTCTTTGAGTTCATCCATCAAGTGTTCATCGACATGCAGTCGTCCGGCGGTGTCAATGATCAAGGTGTCACAGCCCTGTACGGCGGCAGCATCCATGGCCATCCGACAAATATCCACAGGATTCATGTCGGTGGATGACGGGTGAACCGGAACGCCGATTCTCTCGCCTAAGACCTGTAGCTGTTCAATGGCGGCTGGACGATACACGTCGGCAGGAACAAGGTACGGTTTGCGTCCTTTTTCCTTCAACATCCGGGCAAGTTTGCCCGAGGTCGTGGTCTTGCCCGAACCCTGCAGGCCGGCCATCATGATGGTTACCGGTTGCCGGCCGTCGAGACGAATCTGTTGGGTGTCACCGCCCAGGAGGTCAACAAGCTCCTGATGAACAATTTTAATAACCTGCTGTCCTGGCGAAAGACTTTTGGAGACTTCCCTGCCGACAGCTTTTTCGGCGATTGAGGCAACAAAATCCTTGGCGACCTTGAAATTGACATCCGCATCGAGCAGGGCCATGCGTACTTCGCGCATTGCCTCTTCGATGTTTTCTTCGGTCAGTATACCGTGGCCTCGGAGCTTTTTAAATACGCCCTCAAGCCGGTCTGTCAGATTTTCAAACATGATTAATGTCGTCGCGGGTATCCGTACATGCCGATAATTCTATGGGTGGAATTTTCGGCATGATCAATTTTCTTTTACTTAAAAAGACGATGAATACGTAACGCCTCAGAAACGCTGGGCATCATGGAGTATCTCAAAAAAAGCTTTCCATATTCATGAATTGTCGTCGTCATTTTGCTTGCAGCTGACAAAAGCAGAACCCGTCAAAAAGGCACAATAACGCCTTTCCGGGAGCTGTTCCTGGTAAGCTGAAAAGAAACAAAAATACTGTGTATGACAACATATGTCAAGTCGGGAACGAAAGCGGAGAAAAAAAGTGGTTGCGAATGCCAGGCCAGCGGGCCTTGAGGTGCATGGGCCTGGTCTACCGGCGACGAAATCCGTAGAGAGGCAGGTAGACCACAATTGCAGGCCAGCAGACGAGCAGCAGGCCAGTCCAGAAGGCTCGGCCTCGTCTGGAGGGGAACTGCCGGGAAAAAATATCGCGAAATATGATAAACATCAAAATGACATTGACCAACAGGCCGACAGCGCTGGTTGGCAGCAGTATTCCGAGTTGGCGCATTTCAGGGCGAGTAATCAGCAGAACGGTGAGGGCAATGGCAAATACAATAGCAAATATGGAGTAGATCTTCTCAAACGTGTTCATAGGATAGAAGTTTGATTGCGCGGGACAGAGACCGTCCTGAACGTGGAAAAAATAGTCAGCCGGGTGTGGGAAGTTCAAATTACTCTTTTCTCACAGACGACGCAGAGTGTTTACAGCAGAGGAATCGGCAGATTTGATTCGCCAGAACCGTTTTCCCGTGCGAGAAGTGAGAATATCGTATTTCACATAACCGGTCAACAGCACTTCTTATCCGAGTTCTATAGGTATGAAAGCGAAGTGGCTTGTGTTGTACCGATTTATTCCTATTGTTTTTACAAAAGAATATTTAATTCCCCCGCATCCTCAGCCTGATAAGGTTAGGTGAGAGGTGAGAAGTGTAAGGTGTGATATATTGGGAAACGGTCAATCAAGAGAATTTCTCCTACTTTCATATTGTTGGAACGAGCCCTATCATTTCATGCAGACGCTCCTCACTCCTCTCTCCTTACCACTCACTTTATGTAGCTGAGCTTTCTGGGTAATCAGAAAAGAATATTCAAAAAACGGCAGGAGGAATTGTGGGTATAGATCAACAGCCGCTCGATAAACATCGAATTCTGGATGAACCATTTTATATAGAACAGGGCAATGAGGTACAACTTGCCCTTGCTGCCTATCGCAATCGTCTGCCTCTTTTGCTGAAGGGACCAACCGGCTGCGGTAAAACCCGTTTCATGCAGTATCTTGCCTGGCGGGTAAAGAGGCCGTTGATAACTGTTTCCTGCCATGATGATCTTTCAACCTCTGATCTGGTGGGCAGGTATCTCATTAAAGGGAACGAAACTGTTTGGGTGGATGGGCCGCTCACTATGGCCGTCAAGAGCGGCGGTATCTGCTATCTCGACGAGATAGTCGAGGCGAGAAAAGATACCACCGTCGTCATTCATCCCCTTGCTGATGATCGCCGTGAGCTTCCGGTTGAAAAGCTTGGCAAGCTGTTTCTGGCAGATCCTTCCTTTATGTTGGCGGTCTCCTATAACCCCGGTTACCAAAGCGTACTGAAGGATCTCAAACCCTCAACCCGCCAGCGTTTTGTCTCGTTGACTTTTGCGTATCCTTCCACCGAGCTGGAACAGCAGATTGTTGCTAAAGAAGGAAGTGTCGATACCACACTCGCAGGGCAACTGGTGAAGCTGGCTCAGATGACCCGGGGATTAAAAGAGTCTGGGCTTCCCGAGGGCGCCTCAACGAGACTTTTGATCCAGGCAGCCCATTTGCATCGGGACGGAGTTGATCTTGTGGAAGCCTGTCGCGCAGGAATTACCCACAGTCTCACTGATGATCCGGATATGTTGGGAGCCATGGATGAGATGATCGCTTCCATTTTTTGATCGTTATCGGTTACTGAATTGGTCCGGGAAGAATACTGTTCTATTTGGGCTGCAGAGGTGACAACTACCAAACTTCTCGATGGATATAGCTGAACTTAAAAAACGATTCTATCAGGAGGTACATCCTGTTCATCCCAACGAGTGGGAGGTAGAGGAAGTCCTTACCCATGTCGCCTCGCTTTCTTCGTCCCGCCAGCAGGCGCTGATGTCCTATGTCCATGTGGTGTGGCCGATCAGCCACAGCCTTTGTTTTTCCTATCTCGAGCAGGGCGCCTACTTTTTACGTAACCCTGATAGTGTTGATCTGGCCGAGTGGGTGCGTCGACTGCTCGGCTACTACGAAAAAGATGGTCTGCGCGGGGCTCGGGAATTTATGTCGGAGAGTCTTGCTGATACTCTCGCAGCCGGTCAGACAACTGTTGCCCGGCTTGAAGATGTCCGTGGCCGATTGCTTCCTTTTCTGCGAGGTCTGTCAGGGCAGCCGCTGGATCTTGCCGGTAGTCCCGTTGCCTGGACCGATACCGCTACGGTTTATCTACCTGAAGAAATACGTTTCTTTGATAATCGGGTCGATAATGAGCGTTTCTATGTCTTTCTTGCCTGCTGCCAGTGGGGTTATCTTACTGTCGGCACCTTCAATCGAATCCTTGACGGCCAGGAGCCAGCTGATATTTTTCGGTTTTTACAATCTTCAGACAATCAGGAGCTTGCCGGAGCTGTCTATCATTTTCTCGAATTTTCTCACGTCTGGAAGATGCTCGCATATGAATTGCCGGGCCTTATGCGTCAGATGCGGCCGCTTCTGCAGCGTCTTGTTGCTGAAAAGTCTGGAGATAAGGCGGTTGGTGACCAATCGAGTTTCGCCCGTTTATTGTTTGAACTGGTTCACAGTCCAGATATTCGTTCCTCACCGATAACAACTGGAAGAGAACTGGAGTTGATGTACGAGAGATTGCGGGTTTGCCATGAGCGTGAATGGGGAGATTGGCAATTTTTAACTGGAAAACTCGATTTTACCGGTGTGCAGGCCTGGCTCAAGCAACGCCGAAGCGAGGAGCGGAAAGCGGCAGTCAAGCAACTGGCACAGGTGATTATTCAGTCGGCAAAATTGGCAAACAATGCTGCGGAGCAGGAGAACTTCGGCTCATTGGAAGAAGGTGGCAGCAGCCGCTTGGTTGTCCATCTTGCAGATGGAGAGGAGGGTAAACCCGGGCTGGAGCTTCGGATTAATAATGTAACGGTTGATTTGCCGCCGGAGCTTTCCGAACTCCTTGCCCGCATTGAACATGATCTTGGACATATCCCAGAAGGATATGTTCAGGCTGCTGCCGGTATTGCCGGTAGGGCAATCGCTTCCGGAGTGGGTGGTGGCGAAGTTGAGGAGGTCGTTCGGCAGGAAAATGCGGGCATGTATTACGACGAGTGGGATTATCGTCGCCGCGGATATCGGAAGAACTGGTGTACCCTGATCGAAAAGGAGCTTCATCCGGTCCGGTCACGCTTTGTTGAGTCGACGCTTTATTCCTATCGCGGCATGTTGGTGAGGCTGCGCCGTCAGTTCGAATCACTCAGGACACAACACCGTTTTGTACGACGACGTCGGTATGGTGACGATATAGATCTCGATGCCTTGGTGGACGCTGTGGCTGACCGTGCGGCAGGCATTGCACCGTCGGACAGGCTTTTTGTCCGTCTACTCCGCAATAACAGAGATATTGCGGTGATGTTTCTTGTCGATATGTCCAATTCCACCGAAGGGTGGGTGGGTAAAGCCATCAAGGAGTCGCTGGTGCTCTTGGGGGATGTGTTGGAAGTGGTGGGGGACAGGTTCGGTATATACGGTTTTTCCGGAATGCGCAGGTCTCGCTGCGAATTGTATCGGATTAAAAGCCTCGACGAACCGTATAGCGAACTGGTGCAGCAGCGAATTTGTGCTATTATCCCGAAGGAGTATACCCGTATGGCAACTCCTGTCAGGCATCTGACCGGACTGCTGGCCCAGACGGATGCGCGCATTCGTCTGTTGATCGTCATTTCAGATGGCAAACCGGAGGACTATGACGACTACAAAGGGGAGTATGCCATTGAGGATACACGGCAGGCCTTGATCGAGGCGCGTGGCAAAGGTGTGATCCCCTTTTGTATCACCGTTGATCGAGAACCGCATATCTACCTGCCCCACATGTTCGGACGGGAACATTATATCTTTGTCGACAGTGTGGAGAAATTACCACGGCGCATGCCGGAAATTTACCGTTTGTTGACGAGCTGATCAGAAAAAACTTTGATGTATGATGATTGGCCTGTTGTGAGAGAAATAACGGTAGGACAATGTGATAATGTGAGCTTTCAGTATCACTGATGAGTCGAAAATTTGACATTGAAAGTCGTTTAGGAGTTCTTAACTTTTACCCCGTGACGGGAGGACACCCCGTCAGAAAACGAACTCTTTTAAACGAGGTGAAACTATGAAAGGTGACTTCGGTTCGATGGTATGGGTAAATGATAAAGAAGGTCATGAATATGTGTGCACCGTGGATAGAAAACACGATAAAGCTAAGGATATTTCTGATCTGAGCGAAGAGGAAAAGAAAACCTGCATGGATGTCAATATTCTAGTTGGCACTGAGAGGTGGTAAGCCTTATTCTCAACTGCACGAAAAAAGATCTCTAAAAGGTGACAAACTCACCTCGGGGCGCCCGATCCGAATGTTGTGGTTGAAAAGGCAGGAGGTTTGGGCGTTCTCTTTTCTGGTAGCACGCTTCTACTGTAGTTTTTTTCGCGCAGCCATCAGCCGAATTTTAACCATAAGCCGGTTTCTCCAACTTTGTAATGACGTCACGGTGCGGGCAATAGGTTTATCGTTCGACTCATCGGCAAACAGCAGGTCGACAAGATGGTGGACATTGCCATGATTGCGTAGCTGGGATGTGCAGCCGGCACAGTAGGTAACAAGGAGTTGGTCTTCGGCCTCGATTACGCGTTTTCGGTTCCATTCGGTACTCAGTTTTCGGTCGATAAAGCCGACCCCGCCTCCCTCGCCGCAGCAAAAAGTATTTTCCCTGTTATGCACCATTTCTGTAAGTTTAAGTCCGAGGGCTTTGCAGATGGAGCGGACATCTGCGTGGATTGTGCCGGCAAATCGGATGGAACAAGGGTCGTGGACGCTACAGGTCAGGCCGGAAAACCGTGCTGGGTTGAGTGTGACATTGCCGGCCAGCATTGAGTATGCTGTGGTTATTGTGAATTTGTGGGGGAGGATGGAAAATGCCTGCAGACAACTTGGGCAACCGGTAACTATCCGACGGATATTCCTTTTGGCGAGGGTCTGCATCCGTGCTGAAAATCGTTTCTGGAAAAACTGCTGACGGCCAAGATCATGTGAGGGTTTGTTGCAACAGTCGAGCATTATCCCAATGGTCGGTTCGACAGTCTGGAGAAGACGATAGAGTTTCAATGTTTCTTCTGGACGGGCTCCTGTCAGAGCACAACCGGGATAGAAGATAGTCTCGCAGTCGACTGGCAGATGAAGGTGGCGAAAAATTGCGTTGCTGCCAAACCATTCATAATTGAGTAGTCGCCGGTGCGGCCGCAGATGATTTTCTCCTAAAGAGACCGCTTCCTGGCGAAGGTTGAGAAACATCTCGGAGGGGGCCAGGTCGTACGGGCAGATTTGCTGGCAGAGATTACAGAGGCTGCAGGAGTAGGCGAGCCGACGAACGGTAACGGGACTGGAGTCGTAGCTCCTGGCAATATCGCCTGGAGTTCCGTTTTGGTCAAGAACGCGGCATGCTGCGACGCATTTTCGACATTTCCGGCAATTCTCCTGTAGATCTGCAACTGGGCTTGGAACAGCGGCAACGGAAAGCGGCCTCCCAGGGGAGGTCGCTTGTATAGGGGAGGGCGTGCAGGTCAAGACGGGTGCAATCTCTCAATCTGTAGAGGCAAGTTCTTTTGCCAGCTGCTCTGGACTCATTGTCCAGAAAGGGGTACCGTCGCTGGTCAGGCGGACCTTGAATTCAAAATGCTCCCCCTGTTTAATTTTTGACGCGAGAAAGACATCCTGTTCGTCAATATACGCCCAACTGCCGCGAATTTTGGTTTCGACTCCTTTGCGCAGACCGGTCTTGTCAGGTTCAGCGTAGGCAGAGGGACAGATATGCACGAGAATCTTCTCGCCGCCGCCTTCGTCAAGGTAAAGTGCCGTTCCTTTTGCCATGCCGGGAAGAGGTGTCACCTCAACGAATTTGGTAATTACCCCCTTGATTCTGTCCAGCTCTTTGGCGTTGTAGAAATTGTTATATTCAGAATCCGCTTCCCATCCTTTCAGGCCGTCCTGTTCCTGGCTGAAAACCGGCGCGACAGAAAAGAGAATGAAAAGAAATAGTATGATGCTCGATAGGCGAAAGATAGAGAAAATGGTCATAAACAAACCTCGTGGCGGGGTAATATTTTGAATAATGACTGAGAATAGAATCAGTATTAACTATTAGTTAATGATAATAATTCTCTTTTGAAGAACTGGCAAGATTTTCCTGGTTTTGACAAAAGGGAATCCTGTTATTCCTGGCGAGATACGGGGCGGTCCGAGAGCGTTGCTTCAGATACCAACGGTAGTCATGTGGAGGTTTACCGACAGTTCCTGAAAAACTCCTCAAGGAAATTTTTGCGCCAGCCGATAGTTTGCCGCAATTGCTGGAGATCGCCGACATTGCTATGACACAGGATCTTAGCAAGTGCCTTCAGTTCAGAGGTGTTACCAACCAGAGCAGGATCGATTCCGAGAAGTTTCGACTTCAGCTCGATTAGTCCCTGTAGCTTGTCCAGCGTCTTCTGGTCCCGATCCGACAGGCGGGTCATCCGTTGTGGTGCGGGATAGGTGCTGTCATCGCTGTTGAGTACATTTTCAATGACGGCGATAATTTTGTCGCTGTACTTTTTCTGTGCCTTAGGTGACATTTCACCTTTTGTGGTGAGGTCCTCGGCGGTGACAGGTTTTGTCTTGGCCAAGGCGATGAGGGTTGGATCCTTGACTATGTGACCCCGTGGTTTGTTTTGTTTTATTGCCTCATCTTCACGCCACTGGACAAGATCGCGCAGGATTGCAAGCGATTGCCTGCTGAGTGAAGCAGCTCCGCGGATTTTACGATAGCGTTCGCCGTTGCCATCGAGATAGTTCGACGGATTATTTAAAAGATTCAGTTCTTCCTGCAGCCAGGACTTAATTTTGGGTCCGATGATCCGGCTGAGCAGAAGTATGCGTATAGCCCGGAGATAGCGGACATCGTCGAGGGCATATTCGACCTGTTTTTCATCCAGCGGCCGTTGCAGCCAGTTGGTTCGGGTTTCTGTTTTCGGCAGATTGATGTCGAGCAGTTCTTGAATGAGGTTACCCAGTGACAGGGTCGAGGACAGGCTGGCAAAACCAGCAGCCAGACGGGTGTCGAAGACATTCTGGGCGGCCGTTTCGGTGGCTTGATAAAGGATAGCCAGATCCTGGGGAGCGTCATGAAGAATTTTGACGACACTTCGGTCGGCAAGCAGTTCGCCTAGCGGCGAAAGATCTTCTATTGCCAGGGGGTCGATGAGCGCACAATCTTGATCCGAGAGGGCTATTTGAATAAGACCGAGCTGGGGAAAATAGGTGCGCTCCCAGACAAATTCTGTATCAAGCGCCACAGCGTCTGTCTGACGTGCCCTGGCGACGAGTTCAACGAGGTCTTTGGTTGTCGTAATGATCATTGGTGGTTTCCCGATGGATTTTGTTGAATTGGCTGTTCTTTCTTTAGTCAATGATCTATTCGCCGTCAAATAGATTTCAACAAAAGTCACACTATATTAATGGATCAGGCAAAAATAAAAGATTTGCCCAAATGTCCCGGCGCGTGAGAAAGGGTAAATCTATCCACCGGAAAGCAAATTGACAAAATTCACGTTGGCAGTTTTTTCCCATAGAGGATAGTCTGAAATTGCGTAATATTACATCAGTTCATTTTCTTTTTCTTTTTGGTTGCCGGCGATGCTCTATTATATCTGTAAACGACTGCTGCTCATGATTCCGACGCTGATAGGGGTGATGCTGATCACCTTTGTGGTGACGCAGTTTGTTCCAGGTGGGCCGGTGGAAAAGTTGATTGCCCAGATGGAGGGGTATAATGTGACGGGCGGTGAGGTCGCTGCTGCCAGTTCACTCTATCGCGGTGATGCCGGCATCAATGCCGAACGGATCGAATCGCTCAAAAAACTGTATGGATTTGATAAACCGCCGGTGGAGCGTTTCCTGATCATGATGCGGAACTATCTGGTCTTTGATTTCGGCGAATCCTACTATTATAAGCGCGGCGTTGCCGAGCTGGTCATATCGCGACTGCCGGTTTCAATGTCGCTTGGTCTCTGGAGTTTTTTCATCGTTTATGGCGTCTGTATCCCGCTCGGTATCAAGAAGGCGGTAAACGACGGCAGCAGATTTGATGTTATTACCTCTTCCGCAATCCTCGTTGGCTACGCTATCCCCGGTTTTGTGCTGGGCATTGCCCTTATCGTGCTTTTTGGCGGCGGCAGTTTCTGGAATATATTTCCGTTGCGCGGCCTTGTCTCCGATGACTGGTCATCCATGAGTATTGGCATGAAAATCCTGGATTATCTCTGGCACATGGTCTTGCCGATAACAGCAGGGGCTGTGGGCAGCTTGGCGGTGATGACCATGCTCACCAAGAACTCTTTTTTGGAAGAGATCCGAAAACAATATGTGCTCACGGCTCGGGCAAAGGGGCTTTCTGAAAACCAGGTCCTCTATAAGCATGTCTTTCGTAACGCAATCATTCCAATCATTACCGGTTTTCCAGGGTATTTTATCGCTTCATTTTTTACCGGTAGTCTTTTGATCGAGACCATCTTTTCTTTGGACGGGATGGGCCTTCTGGCCTATCAATCGGTGCTCAATCGCGATTATCCTGTGGTTCTGGGAACACTCTATTTTTTCACCCTTATCGGGCTTGTCTCTCGCTTGCTGTCAGATCTCAGTTATGTAGTGGTCGACCCGCGCATAAGTTTTGAGGACATCGATGACTAAGTTAGAGCGACCAAAACGACAGTTGCTGAGGCCGCAGAGCCCCGGCCACCGGCGCTGGTTGCGCTTTCGTAAAAACCGACGCGGTTACTGGAGTCTGGTAATCTTTACCGCCATTTTTATTGTTAGTCTGTTTGCCGAGGTGCTGAGCAACGACAAACCGTTTCTTATCCTCTATCAGGGTAAGCCCTACTTTCCTCTTCTGGTCAGCTATCCTGAAACGACGTTTGGCGGCGACTTTGCAACGGAAACAGACTACAGTGATCCCTATTTCATGGAACTCATGACAACGCAGGGCGGCCATGCGTTCTTTCCACCCAACCGTCACAGCTTTGATACGATCAACCGAAAAATAGACGGTCCTGTTCCGTCCCCACCGACCTGGGACAACCTGCTGGGAACAGACGACCGAGGCCGGGACGTCCTTGCCCGGTTGCTGTATGGTTTTAGGCTCAGTGTTCTCTTTGGTTTTGCTCTTACCCTGGTGGGGACCCTTGTTGGTATCGTCGCGGGGGCGATTCAGGGGTATTTCGGTGGTCGAACTGACCTGTTCTTTCAGCGTTTTATCGAGATATGGGGCTCGATGCCCGAACTCTATCTCCTTATTATATTTTCTTCTATTTTCCAGCCAAGTATTCTACTGCTACTTATTTTACTTTCTCTTTTCAGCTGGATGGGGCTTTCGGACTATGTGCGTGCAGAGTTCCTGAAAGGGCGGAACATGGATTATGTCAAGGCGGCCAAAGCTCTGGGCGTGGGTAATATCACCATTATGTATCGCCATCTCCTGCCTAACGGTCTGACTCCGGTGATCACCTTTTTGCCATTCCGGATCTCTTCTGCTATTCTTGCTTTGACCAGCTTGGATTTTTTAGGACTGGGGGTACCGCCATCGACACCAAGCCTTGGGGAGTTGCTGGCGCAGGGCAAAGCAAATATCGATGCCTGGTGGCTTTCTCTCTCGACATTCATGGTATTGGTGGGGAGTTTGATATTACTTATTTTTATCGGTGAGGCATTGCGGGAGGCTTTTGACCCGAGAAAAAGCTGATGACTCATCAATAGCTTTGACAGAATGGTTGTTTGACCGTGTCCGACCATCTTTTTTTCATATCAGGAAATTGTGAGGAGAGTGTTCTATACTCCTTCCGATTATTGACAGATAATCGTAATACCTATATTGTAGGCGCCTGGATAAATCGTTGAAACCACCCGGCAAGAGATGTCTTCACGCAGCCCTTCTGCCTTGCTGTTATGGGGAAGGTGCTCAGAATCGTGCTCTTTCTGCACGTGTTATACTATGCTTATTCGTCCGATTCAAAATCTCGGGGAATCCGGAATTTATGTTTTGCAGGATCTTGGCCGGATGGCCATCTATCTTGTCAAGGCATTGTTGGCGGTTTTCAAACGGCCTTTTCGGTTCAGGGAATTCATGCGTCAGATCCATTTCATCGGTGCCGGTTCGCTGGTTGTTATTTTTTTTACCGCAGCATCGACGGGGATGGTACTTGGCCTTCAGGGATATTATTCTTTACATAAGTTTGGTGCGGAGGGAATGCTTGGTTCTGCAGTTTCCCTGACATTGATTATGGAACTGGGACCAGTGCTCACCGCCCTGATGGTTGCCGGACGGGCTGGCTCTGCCATGTGTGCGGAGCTGGGCATCATGCAGATCTCGGATCAGATCGATGCGCTGGAGTGTATGGCGGTTGATCCCTTCCGTTACCTGATTACCCCGAAGTTTCTGGCTGCCCTGGTTTCGGTGCCTCTTTTGACCGCAGTTTTTGACGTAGTCGGTATCGCAGGTGGCTATGTGGCCGGTGTTAGCCTGATGGGGGTGAACCCAGGCAGTTATATTGATGGTATGGTCAACAGCGTAACCAACCATGATATCAGGCTCGGCGTTATTAAATCATTTGTTTTTGGATTACTGGTGGTCTGGATCTGCACCGGGCGAGGTTATTTTGTGAAAGAGATCAGAGGCGCCGGTTTTGGTGCTGAAAGCGTCAGCAGGGTAACGACCCAGGCGGTTGTGCTTTCGTCGATCTCTGTGCTGGTTTTTGACTATCTGCTGACCGCGGTGCTGCTCTAATGACTGTCGCTATCGAATTTAAAGAGGTTGAAAAGCATTTCCCGAAACGTGATGGTGGTCTGCAACGAGTACTTGACCGAGTCAGTTTCACCATCCCTAAGGGAAAGACCACGGTGATTGCCGGCCGATCCGGGCAGGGGAAGAGCGTTACCTTAAAGCTCATTCTCGGTTTAATGAAAGCGGACGGGGGCTCGATCCATGTCGATGGGAAGGATGTGACCAATGTCGGCGGTCGGGCACTTGAGCAGCTGCGAACTCGGTTCGGTGTTCTTTTTCAGGGGGCAGCGCTGTTTGATTCACTGACTGTATTTGAAAATGTCGCGCTGCCGCTTCGAGAGCGCACATCCAAGGGTGAAGAAGAGATTGAGGCCCTGGTTTCATCAACTCTCGGCCAGCTCGAATTGCTTGGGCATGAGGGGAAATATCCTGCCCAGCTGAGCGGCGGGATGCGAAAACGGGTGGGGCTTGCCAGGGCATTGCAGCTCAATCCGGAGATTATGTTGTTTGACGAGCCAACCACCGGTCTTGACCCGGTGATGACTCAGGAAATATATCAATTATTTGCCGAGACCCAGGCCAGGGTAGGGTTTACTTCCATCATCGTAAGCCACGATATCCCCAAGGTGTTCAATCTGGCCGATCAGGTTATTGTCCTGCACCAGGGGGAGATGGATGTTTTCGGTCGGCCGGAAGAAATTCCGTTGTCAAAAAAAGAACATATCCAGGCGTTCGTCCAGACGACCATGGGTGAAATATATCAGAGTCAACAGGTGGAAGGATGAAAAAAGGTACAATTGAAATTATCGTCGGCCTGTTTATGCTTGTCGGTTTTGCGGCGTTCGGGTATTTGGCGTTGCAGCTCGGGGAAGTCCGTTGGTTGACGGGAGGGAACACCTATCTGCTCAAGGCCGAATTCGACAACGTATCCGGAATCAAGAAGGGCGCCTCGGTACAGGTGGCTGGGGTGGTTGTCGGTAGCGTTGAAGCGATTGAACTCGGACCCGAAAATTTTGCTGTGCTGATCATGCGGTTGCAGAACCAGGTCAAGGTTCCTGTTGATTCAATCGCTTCCGTGAAGTCACAGGGGATTATCGGAGACAAATATATCCAGATCAGCCTTGGCGGGGACGAGGAGCTGTTCAATGAAGGTGATATGGTCACTGAGACCGAGTCGGCTATCGATATCGAGTCGTTGATCAGTAAATTTGCGTTTGGCAGTGCAAAATAGACCGATCGTACATTTTTTTTAAATCAGGGGGTAGACCGGAACAGCCAGCCTGTTGCCTATTGATCCCCACCATTTTGGTCTATTTTTTGAAAATCGACTAACAGGAGACGATGATGAATGTGAAAAAATACATACTGCTTGCCGGAGCCCTGCTCTGCCTTACTCTTCCGTCAATAGGTCTGGCGGAAGAACAGTTTGGCATCGGTGGCTCTGATTATATGGTCGATAGAAAATCACCGGATCTGCTGGATGACAATCATGATACAGATGAACCAAAGGAATATGTTGGTATCTATGATCCGCTTGAGCCGTTGAACAGAGTCTTTTTCGTCTTTAATGACAAACTGTACTTCTGGGTGTTGAAACCGGTGAAGACAGGGTATACGGCGGTTGTACCCTGGGATTTTCGTTTTATAATTGGGAATTTTTTCAACAATCTCGCTTCGCCAGTTGACTTTGTCAACACTCTTTTGCAGGGACGGTTTAACGATGCCGGTGCGGTACTGAGTCGATTCGTGATTAACTCAACAATCGGCGTTTTCGGCTTTGGCGATGCGGCGGCGGAAGCATTCGATATTCAACCCCGAAACGGGGATTTCGGTGAAACCCTTGGTGTGTACGGGATTGGGGAAGGCGTTTTTCTCAACTGGCCGTTTTTCGGTCCATCGAACATCCGTGACAGCGTTGGTTTTGTAGCTGATATGCAATTGCATCCCTACAACTACCTTGACTTGGACAGCGAAGAGATTATTGCTGCAAGAAGCCTGGAATTTATCAACAGATTGTCCCTAAAAGGTGATTCCTATGAGGAGTTGAAGCGCATTTCCATCGATCCCTACGTTGCCACCCGGCAGGCATATACAGACTACAGAAGAAGTTTGATAAAGTCGCATAAGCTTGTAGATAAAAAATAATTTTTTAAAACAACTTAAAAATCAAGACCCCACTATGTATACAATAAACGGTTTTCGAGCCATTGTTCTTGTACTGCTGATCGTCTTCTCACCGCTTGAGGGACTGGCTGATTCCGGACCCATGGCACAGCTGCGGCCAACTTTGGCGAAATTGACAGCGGTACTCTCTGACCCTTCCTTGAAAGGGGATGAGCACAAGGTTGAACGACGTGCTAAAATCATGAGCTCAATCAAGGAAGGCTTTGATTTCCGCGAAATGAGCAGGCGCATTCTCGGCAGTACCTGGAACTCCATTTCCGCCCAAGAGCAGGATCAATTTACCGAGTTAATGACCAAGCTGCTTGAAAACGTCTATATCGGCAAATTAGAAAATTATTCGGGTCAGACCATTGGTTATGTGGGTGAGCGAGTGAAAGGGGACAGGGCCCAGGTCTCTACCCTTGTCGAAGACAATAATATGCAGATTCCCGTGCATTACATCATGGCGATGGGGCAAGGGCGGTGGATGGTCTACGATATTAATATTGAAGGGGTCAGTTTGGTGCGTAATTATATGGAACAATTCAAGTCCATCCTCAGGACCGAGAAGTTTGAAGGGTTGATCAAGGTTATTGAAGACAAGAATAAGTCGTTTGCCGAGGGGAAGGCACAGGGGTGAGCGTAACGGCTTTACATCAGGTGGTTCACAGCTTCTTTCAGGCGGAGAGGGAGGCTGATCAGGACCTTCTTCTCGGGCTGCAGGTGGTACAGGCCTTTGCCGCAGGTGAACGCTTGTTTGCTGCCGGCGAGGATGCCGACAGCCTCCATCTGGTCCTGAAGGGCTGTTTTGCCGTTCATAAACCGATCGGACTGGGAAGTAGGAGCCAAGTCGTGGCGTTGTTGGAGGCGGGAACGGTGATTGGTGAAGCAGCTATAGTCGCAGGGCGTCGTCGCTGTTCCACCGTTATCGCGACAGATGACTCTGTCGTTGCGTCCTTTTCCCGGGATGCTCTTCTGAAGATTGAAGCAATTGCGCCAGCATTGTACCTCGTCTTTGTAAAAAAAATTCTCTCTATAACTTCACTCAGGCTGCAAAAAAGTTCTGACCGCCTCGCTCTGGTTCTGTAAAGAGTCCCGAAATTTACTGTGCATCTGTGTCTTCGGCTATCTCTTGGATAGCCGGGTCATGAGGTCGTTGGTGAAGAGAAATGCGTGGTTCATGTTTTTTTTGTGGCCATAATTGGTTAAATTGAGTATTTTTGCTTCCTTTGTTTTCACCGGCATGTTGCCGCCGGGAAGTTGAGGAATGTATGAAAATTGCTTTTGGTGAGATAGGTCGGGGTAAAACCCGCTATAACATTCAGGATCATAGCTGGTTAGCACAGAATGCTGTTGAGACTGTTTCATCTCTGGCAGCTGAGATAACTCTGCAGGCTACAGGTGAAGATCGTGTAGCGCTGGAAGGCGTTCTCAAAGGGATCGTCAGTCTTGATTGTGCCCGATGTGGTGATCCCGTTGCATACGAACTTGACGAAGAATTTTTGTATCTGGTAACAACCCGTGAGGAAGAAATATCGGAGCTGCAGGAAAAAGAGTGCAGCGACGAAGAGTGCAATACACTGTACCTGAAAGAACCGGTCATTGATGTTGCAGAAATCCTGGTTGAGCAGTTCCATTTAGCCGTTCCGGCGAAAGTGATCTGCGGGGCTGATTGTCGAGGGCTGTGCCCGGAATGTGGTGGTTCATTAAACAGGGGTGAATGTTCCTGTAAAGAGCCAGAACCGGACTCGCCCTTTGCGGTGCTGAGAAAGCTGAAAAAGGATTGAGCAGCAGTAAAAGGCTGGAATAGATATACCAATTGGAGGAAATACCATGGCTCTGCCGAAAAGAAGACATTCCCGTTCTAGAACCCGTTTACGTCGCTCTCACGATGCACTGCAGGCACCGGGCGTTTCACTGTGTGCCGAATGCGGCGAACCGAAGCAGCCACATCGCCTCTGTGCTGCCTGTGGCAAATACAAGGGCAGAACCGTTTTTAGCTTCGATACTGAAGTAGAATAGGAGTAACACCGTGCATATTGCCCTGGACGCCATGGGCGGAGACCATGGGCCGGAGGAGTTGATTGCCGGGGCATTATTGGCTGCTCAACAGGCTGATGTTCACGTCAGCCTGGTAGGGGACGAAGTCCTTCTGCAATCACATCTCGAGACCGCTGCCCCCGACTCCCATATTGCTTCCCGCATTCATATTGTCCATTCATCTCAAGTTGTCGAGATGAAGGACAATCCTGTCGATGCTATCCGCAGGAAAAAAGATTCATCTATTATGGTTGCTTTTGGTCTCGTCGCTGCCGGTAATGCAGATGCCGTAGTAAGTGCCGGGAACTCCGGTGCTACTCTGGCTGCGGCGGTTCGAAAGCTCGGTCGTATAAAAGGTGTTTCGAGACCCGGCATTGCCTCTTTTTTTCCCACCCAGAAGCAGCCTGTCGTGATCATGGATATCGGCGCAAATGTTGAGTGCCGACCCCAGCATCTGGTGCAGTTTGCCGTGATGGCTTCTGCATTTTCTCGTCTGCACGGCACGGAGCGACCGCGGGTCGGCCTCTTGACCATTGGCGAGGAGTCCGGCAAAGGCAACCACCTGGTCAAGGAAACCTATGACCTGCTGAACGCTTGTTCACTCAATTTTATTGGCAACGTTGAAGGACGAGACGTGTACAAAGGTGACGTTGATGTCATTGTATGTGATGGTTTTGTCGGCAACATCTGCTTGAAAATCAGTGAGGGACTGGTGGATTCCGCGACACAAATGCTTCGTGATGAGATCGTCAGATCATGGCGCTACAAGCTTGGGTACCTGCTGGCAAAACCAGCTTTTCGAGCATTTAAGCGTCGTGTGGATTACTCTGAATACGGGGGAGCACCGCTTCTCGGTGTTGACGGTACCGGTATCGTCTGTCATGGAAAATCTAACGCTGTCACCATCAAAAATGCGATTTTAGAAGCTGCAAAAATGGTAAAGAAAAACGTGAATCAGGAGATTCTCAACGGGATAGCGGCTGAATCAGCTGTTGTGCAACTGGAGGTGTGATGGGAACTGTTATTCTTGGCACAGGATCATGTCTGCCACGAAAGGTAGTAACAAACAGTGACCTGGAGAAAATTGTCGAAACAACTGATGATTGGATTCGGACTCGGACAGGTATTCACAGCAGACGAATCGCCACCGGCGATGAGTATACGTATAAACTTTCCGCTGATGCTGCAAAAAAAGCTTTGGAAATGGCCAATGTTGATCCGAAAGAGATCGGTTTGGTCGTTGTCGGCACCATAAGTTCCCATATGCTCATGCCTTCCACGGCCTGCTTTGTCCAGAAAGAGATAGGTGCGGTCAATGCCTTTGCTTGGGACTTGAATGCGGCATGTTCAGGATTTCTTTATGGCATGGACCTTGCCGATAAATATATCAAGGCCGATCATTCCCAGAAAATTCTGATCATTGGCGCTGAAACGCTTTCCACCAGGATGAATTGGCAGGATCGCAATACCTGCATCATTTTCGGGGATGGGGCCGGCGCTGCAGTTTTCGGCCACGACGAAAGTGATCGTGGTTTTATCGGCTCCAATCTTTTTTCGGATGGATCGCTCTGGGAGCTGTTGTATATGCATGCCCCGGAAAGCAGCAATCCAGACCTGAAGGTGCCCGGTAACAATGGGGCTCATATTGTTATGGAAGGTCGCGAGGTGTTCAAACACGCGGTCAAGGCCATGGAGGATGCGGTTCGCGGCCTGCTGGAGCGTGAGCAGGTCAGCATGGATGAGATCAGTCTGGTGATTCCGCATCAGGCAAATATCCGCATTCTCAATAAATTGAAAGAACGTCTGCAGTTACCAGACGATAAGGTGTTTATTAACGTATCCGAGTATGGTAATACGTCGGCTGCGTCCATCCCGATTGCCCTTGATGAGGTATGTCGGGGCAAACGTATCAAGTCCGGTGATCTAGTCTTGTTCTGTTCCTTTGGCGGCGGTTTTACCTGGGGTGCGGAACTGCTTAAGTGGTAGGGAGGAGTGTGCTATGGATTATTTTTTGACAGAAGAGCAGCAGATGATCGTCGACACCGCTCGGCAGATCACTGAAGAACGTATTGTCCCGCATCGGGCGGAGCTTGATGAAAAGCATGAGTTTCCCCGAGCCATCTTAAACGATATGGCAAAAGCTGACCTGTTTGCCCTGCCGATTCCTGAAGAATTTGGCGGGTTCGGTGGCGGATGCCTGAATATCGTGCTTGCCCTTGAACAGATCGGTCGTGGCTGTGTTGGTATCGGTACCGCTTTTGCCGCCAGCGCTCTTGGTATCTATCCGATTCTGATCTCCGGTTCCCAGGAGATGAAGGACAAATACCTGCCATCCGTAGCAAGCGGGGAAAAGTTTGCCGCCTTTGGTCTTACCGAGGCCAATGCCGGTTCTGATGCATCAGGTATTCAGACCACCGCAGTTCTTGATGGTGACGAATGGGTACTGAACGGAACCAAGCAATGGATCACTAACGGTGGCGAGGCCCAGATTTATACCGTGGTTGCCATGACCGACAGGAGCAAAGGAGCGCGTGGCGCATCCATGTTTGTTGTGGAGGAAGGGGATCCCGGGTTTTCATGCGGGCCCAAAGAAAAGAAAATGGGTATCCGCGCATCGTCCACCACTGAGCTGATCTTCAAGGATTGCCGTATCCCGAAAGATCGTTTAATCGGCCGTCAGGGAACCGGTTTTATCACCGTTATGAAGACTCTTGACTCCTCGCGGCCCGGTATTGCCGCGCTGGGTGTCGGTCTTGCTCAGGGAGCGCTTGATGTGGCCGCAGCATACGCCAAACAGCGCGTCCAGTTCGGCAAGCCGATCATTGCCTTTCAGGCAGTTCAACACATGCTGGCTGATATGGCTATAGCTGTTGAAGCCTCCCGCGCGCTCGTCTATCAGGCAGCCAAGCATATCGACGCTCACCCGAAGGATATGTCCAAGGTTTCCTCCATGTGCAAGGTATTTGCCACGGACAGCGCCATGAAGGTCACCACTGATGCCGTACAGATACTTGCCGGTTATGGATTTATGTCTGAGTATCCGGTGGAGAAAATGATGCGCGATGCCAAGATTCTGCAGATTTATGAGGGCACCAATCAGATCCAGCGTAATGTTATCGGCCAGGAACTGAACAAGGAATACGCCAAGTAATAGTATTCGTTCGCTCATATTTTTCGGATATAGAAGCAAACTCGTATCACAAAACCAGCAGGCAGGTTGTTTCATGAAAATTTTTGTGTGTGTCAAGCAGGTTCCTGACGCTAAGGATGTTCGTCTTGACCCTGTGACCAATACCTTGGCTCGCGAAGGTGTCGAATCGATCATGAACCCGTATGATCAGCACGCTCTTGAAGAGGCGGTCAGACTGAAGGAAGCGCACGGCGGGGAAGTGATCGCTATTACCATGGGCCCACCCCAGGCCGAAGAGATCCTGCGACTTGCTATTTCCTGCGGTGCTGATCAGGGTGTCCTTGTATCCGACCGCGCTTTTGCCGGTGCGGATACCTGGGCAACTGCATATACTCTGGAGCAGGCAATTAGACATCTTGGAAGTGCGGATCTTATCCTTTGCGGCAAGCAGGCCATCGATGGCGATACCGCCCAGGTTGGACCCGGGCTTGCGCTGAGGATGCAGATTCCTTTTATTACCTGTGTTCAGAAGGTACGGAGCTGTTCAGATCAGGCTATCGTGGTCGAACGCATGATGGATGATGGTTATGATGTCGTTGAGGCTCCTCTGCCATCGCTGCTGACCGTGGTAAAAGACATTAACGAACCGAGAGTCCCGTCTTTAAAGGGGAAGATGAAGGCCAAAAAGGCCGAAATCCAGGTTTTGACCGCGACAACCATCAATGCCGACCCAGCCTGTATCGGCCTGCCCGGTTCACCAACCCAGGTGGCCCGTGTCTTTCCTCCTGAGGCTCGGGGTGAACGTTCCGTCCTGAGCGGAACGCTTGATGAGCAGCTCGACCAGCTCGTCGAGAAACTGACCCCATATCTCTAAGCCTGCCAGGAGGATCAGCTTATGTTGAAAATAAATAAAGAAGTATGTATTGGTTGCGGCATCTGCGAGTCCAGCTGCCCCTTTGCGGCCATTGAGATGTCTGACGGGTTGCCGATCATCGGTGATAGCTGTACCTTGTGCGGTGCCTGTGTGGAGAGCTGTGAGCTTGAAGCGCTCTCAATCGTGACCGGTGAAAAAGCCAACACCGCGACCATTTCCGACTGGAAAGGTGTTTTTGTCTATTGTGAATTCAGACGTGGTGCATTGGCTCCCGTTTCACTCGAACTGCTGGGAATAGGCAGAAAACTTGCCGACACGAGAGGAGTTCGTCTTTCTGCTGTACTGATCGGGCACGATACCGGAGAAACCGCTTCACAGCTTATCGGCCATGGTGCAGATCAGGTGTTACGGGTTGATCAGCCTGAACTCGCCGATTTTTCCGAGGACAGCTACTCTCAAGTACTGACTGCTTTGGTCAAAGAGCATAAACCGGAGATTGTTCTGGCTGGTGCCACTGCCATTGGCCGCTCCTTTATTCCGGCTGTGGCAACACAACTGAACGCCGGTCTTACTGCGGATTGCACTAAACTCGAGATTCGAGAAGAAGACGGGTTATTGATGCAGACGAGGCCAGCTTTTGGCGGCAACATCATGGCAACAATCGTTTGCCCGGCTCATCGGCCGCAGATGTCCACTGTTCGTCCAAAGGTCATGAAAGCTTTGGAATTTGATGGTGCTCGCACAGGTGATATTATTGATGTCACGCCGGTACCGGCCCAGCTGGCTAGTCGCATTAAAGTGCTGGAGACAGTCGTCTGTGAAGAATCCAACGTCAATATCCAGGAATCTGAGATATTGGTTTCAGGTGGACGCGGTTTGGAAAGCGACAAAGGTTTTGCACTCATCAGGCAGCTTGCCGAAGCCCTTGGCGGGAATGTCTCTGCTTCGCGCGCAGTGGTGGATGCTGGCTGGATAAGTTATCCGCATCAGGTGGGCCAGACCGGCAAAACCGTTGCGCCAAAGCTCTATGTTGCCTGCGGTATTTCCGGGGCAATCCAGCATGTGGCCGGAATGCAGTCTTCTGAGACAATCGTCGCCATTAACCGTGACGCCAACGCACCGATATTTAATGTCGCCGATTACGGCCTGGTTGGAGATCTTTTCGAGATCTTACCAAAACTCATCAGAAAGATAGAAGAAAAACGAGGTGCATGATGCTTGAGGGCAAAGTTGCGATCGTAACGGGCGGTAGTCGTGGAATAGGCAGAGCCATCAGTCTGCGTCTGGCGGCCATGGGTGCTCTGGTCTATGTCAACTATGTGAGCAGGCCCGATGCTGCCGATGAGACCCGGAAGCTGATCGAAGCTTCTGGTGGCAAAGCGGCGATCATCCAGTTTGATGTGGCCGACGGCGAGCAGGTGCAAGGAGCGTTTAAGAAGATTCTTGAAGACGCCGGCTCCATCGATATTCTCATCAACAATGCTGGGATCACCCGGGATGGCCTTATGGCCAGGATGAAGGATAGCGACTGGGATGACGTACTGACCACCAATCTGAAGGGTGCTTTTCTCTGTGCCAAGGCGGCGTTAAAACCGATGATGAAGAAAAAGTGGGGACGTATCGTCAACATATCTTCGGTCGTTGGTTTTTCCGGTAATGCCGGTCAGATCAATTATGCGTCAGCCAAAGCTGGTTTAAGCGGATTCACGAAATCAATGGCTCGTGAGGTTGCGTCAAGGAACATCACCGTCAACGGAGTAGCTCCTGGCTATATCGTGACCGAGATGACCGACGCCATGAGTGAGGATGCCCAGGCAAAAATTAAAAGTGAGATCCCCATGGCCTCACTGGGTACGCCTGAGGACGTTGCAGGCGCTGTAGCTTATCTCGTTTCCGAGGATGGTCGGTATGTCACCGGTCAGACCTTGCATGTTAACGGTGGCATGTATATGTAGTTTGAGTGTTAGTAGATTGGTTTGGTCTTTACCGGCTCGTTACTGAATGCGTCATTTTCTTTGCAAATGCAAAGAAGGGGTTCGTTTTTCTTATGGTGAGAGTTGAGAGGCGAAAATATAATGAGCCAGCAGAGACACTAGTCGTAGAAACAATTATGTGGTAATACTTCACGTTTTATTGTGAGATGGACCGCAACAGGTTGCACCCCACACAACAACAAAAAATTCAGTGCATCTGATGAACAACAACATCTAGGGAGATACGTAAATGGCAATTGAACAGGAAATGATTGATATAATAGTAGAGCAGCTGAGCGTTGAAAGAGACAAAGTCGTTCCCAACGCTTCTTTCGTTGACGATCTTGGTGCTGATTCTCTGGACCTGGTCGAGCTGATCATGGCTATGGAAGAGGGTTTTGATATTGAGATCCCGGATGAGGATGCCGAGAAAATCGCTACCGTTCAGGATGCTATCGATTACGTGAAGAAGCTGAAGTAAATTCACAACGTCGGCAGCATGTGTGCTGAAATCAGCGACCACGCAGCCCCAAGACAGACAAAGGAGTTTTCAACGTGAATCGCAGAGTTGTCGTTACCGGCGTGGGTTTGGTTACGCCATTGGGAACAGGTACGGAAAAAACCTGGAAGAATATTGTTGATGGCGTAAGCGGTATTGATACCATTACCCGCTTCGATGTGAGCAATTCCCTTGTAACAATTGCGGCAGAGGTAAAAGACTTCGAGCCCGATGCATTTTTTGAGCCGAAGAAGTCAAAACATCTGGACCTTTTTGTTCAGTATGGTCTCGCTGCGGCGATATTGGCTGTAAAAGACAGCGGCCTGGTCGTCACTGAAGAGAACTGTGATCGCGTTGGTGTCATCACAGGCTGCGGCATGGGCGGGCTGCCGACCATCGAAAAATATCATCAGGTTATGATGGAACGGGGTGCAAAGAAAATTACCCCGTTCTTCATTCCTATGGTCATCCCCAATATGCCGTCCGGGCATATTTCCATGGAGATAGGCTCTAAAGGACCGAATCTCACTCTGACAACCGCTTGCGCGGCGGGAACGCATGCGGTCGGTGAGGCGTATCGGCATATAAAATACGGCCAGAGTGACGTGATTGTAACCGGCGGCGCCGAGGCGGTTATCTGCCCGCTGGGTGTTGGTGGTTTTAGTGCCATGAAGGCGCTTTCCACTAGAAATGATGATCCCAAAGCGGCGTCCCGGCCATTTGATAAGGACCGCGATGGTTTTGTTATGTCCGAAGGTGCGGGCATGCTGATCGTGGAAGAGCTGGAACATGCGCTGGCACGTGGGGCAAAGATCTATGCCGAGATTGTCGGTTATGGCCTCAGTAGCGACGCGTACCATATCGCTGCGCCACCTGAAAACGGGGAAGGCGGTGCGAGAGCTATGAAAATGGCTATTGCTGATTCTGGTCTCGCGCCAGAGGATTTTGATTACGTGAATGCCCACGGGACTTCAACCCCGCTCAATGATCGGTGTGAAACCCTGGCCATCAAATCCGTTTTCGGTGAACATGCCTATAAACTTGCGGTGAGCTCAACCAAGTCGATGACAGGCCATATGCTCGGAGCTGCGGGTGGTATCGAGTCTGCTTTCACTGCACTTGCACTCCATGACCAGATTGCACCGCCAACCATCAACCACGGCCAACCGAGCGAGGAATGTGATCTCGATTATATACCTAATGTTGCTCGCAAGATGGAGATTCGAGCGGCCATTTCCAATTCATTTGGTTTTGGCGGCACCAATGCTGTTATTGCCATGAAACGATATGTAGGCTGATCGGTCTGTCGGGAGATAAGACGCATGAAGATAGCAATCGGCGCCGATCATGGCGGTTACGAAATGAAAGAGCAGCTTAAAGCTGTACTGGTGGAGCTTGGTCATGAAGCTGTTGATGTCGGTTGCCATTCTACCGCTTCCGTTGATTATCCTGATTTTGCAGCGGCACTATCGGAGCAGGTAGTTTCCGGGAGTTGTCCGTTTGGTATTCTCATCTGTGGCACGGGTATCGGTATGTCGATTGCCGTCAACCGGGATCCGAAAATCAGGGCTGCTCTCTGCCATGACGAATTTACCGCTCGTTTGAGCCGGGAACACAATAATGCCAATGTGCTCTGTCTTGGTGCACGTGTGACTGGGCCGGGTCTGGCGGATGCCATTGTCCGGACCTGGCTGAACGCCGCATTCGAAGGTGGTCGGCACCAGATTCGGGTCAGTAAATACAGTAACTAAGGGATGTGCTGCACCAGTACATCGCGATGTCTTTTTTGTCAAAAGCCGCCTGAGCACGATGTGCGCAGGCGGCTTTTTGTTTTCACCCGCCACACGAAGTTTGTGATTGTTCTTTTAAAATGAATCCATTATGACAATTGTGTAATACCTGCTTTCTTAGTTGTTCTTCTAGATGCGCAACTAATTTAATACACTAACAATTGTTGTGATGAGCAAAGCATGAACCGTTCTGAAATCGAGGAGAAAGTCGTATGAAATGCCCCTATTGTGGTCATCTGGACAATAAAGTGATCGATTCCAGATTGAATAAAGAGTGTACCATTACCAGACGCAGGCGTTCCTGTCTGGCATGTGATCAGCGGTTCACCACATATGAACGGCTTGAGGTGATGATGCCGATGCTCGTGAAAAAAGATGGCAGACGTGAAGCATGGGATCGTCACAAAATGGCTGTCGGCCTGGAAAAGGCTTGTGAAAAGCGGCCTATAAGTCGTGACAGGATTGACGAGTTTGTCGACGATATCGAGCACCGCTTGCAGGATATCGGTTCAAAAGAGGTATCTTCACAGGTGATCGGCGAATGGGTGATGGAGGATCTTTCCAAGCTCGATGAAGTGGCCTATGTACGATTCGCTTCAGTCTATCGACAGTTCAAGGACGTGAATGAATTTATGGACGAACTGAAATCGCTTTTGGATTCACGAAGGGAAAATGAGCACTGATCAGGATACAATGTATATGCGGTTGGCCTTGCGCGAGGCCAAAAAAGGCATTGGTCGGACTTCACCAAATCCTTGCGTTGGTGCTGTCATCGTAAAAAACGGCGAGGTCGTTGCCAAAGGATATCACAAAAAAGCTGGTACGCCCCACGCCGAGATTCATGCGTTACGATCTGCTGGCTCGGCAGCCTCCGGGGCGACTATGTATGTGACCCTTGAGCCCTGTAACCACACTGGGAAAACCCCTCCATGCAGTCACGCAGTGGCTGCTGCCGGGATTGCCCGGGTTATTGTCGGGATGGAAGACCCCAACCCGCTGGTAGATGGAACGGGGGTTACCTATCTGCGTGAGCGGAATATCGAGGTAGTAACCGGTGTCCTTGAAGACGAGTGTCGTGCGATCAACCGGCCGTTTCTTAAACATATAACCACCGGTCTGCCGTGGATTGTCATGAAGGCCGGGATATCTCTTGATGGAAAGCTGAATTACCAACAGGGCGAAAGTGGTTGGATAACCGGGGCAACATCCGTCGAGACGGTCCATCGACTGCGAAACATCCACGATGCCATCATGGTTGGCCATCATACCGTTGCAATAGATAATCCATCTCTTACCACCCGATTGACACGAGGCAAAGGGAGAGATCCTATTCGGATCATTCTCGACAGTGCGCTGAGCTTAGCGCCAGACGCCAGACCATTTACTGTGGAGTCTCCCGCATCGACATGGGTGTTTTGTGCAGAGACGGTAGAAGAGAAGAAGGTACGGCAGCTGCAATCGCTCGGTGTCAGGGTTTTTCCGGTATCGTGTGATGCAAATGGCCTTGTTTTACATCAAGTGTTCCGCTGCCTTGCTGAAAATGGCGTGACATCAGTACTGGTGGAAGGCGGAGCTGCGTTGCATGGTGCCATTTTGCGGGAACGATTGTACGATTATGCGAATCTGTTTCTTGCACCGGTCTTTGCGGGTGAGGGTGGTATTCCGCTTCTTTCTGGATATTTTGCATCGTGCAAAGAGGATGCAGTATCCCTTCAAACACCGACCTACACGAGGACAGGGGATGATGTGATGATTTCAGGGTGTCTTCATTATCCCGCAAAAAAATAACAGGTTCATATCTGGGCGGGTGAATTTGGTACAGGGAGTCGAGGAAAAATTATCGGGCAGCCTGAGGAATCTCTGGTCGAGGACCTCTAGAGATCTTCTCGAAATTTAGCAAGAAAGCTTTCGAGTTCCCGGTGGTCGGCAAAGCGTACAGTCAACGATACTTCATCCTGTTCAAATGATGGGCTGTGTTCTACAGAACAGTTTGGTGGAAGATAGAGTTGCCGTTTCCACTTGAGAAAGCCCTCTTCAGCTTCTGTCAGTGCCGGGGAATGGAGTTGTTGAAGTAACTGAAGGAGCACCTGACCCTTCTGGGGAGTATTCATTTCTTGATGATCTAGAATTGCTGAAATGGCTTCCTGGTCCAAATACGCCTGAAACGATAGGCCATTTCTACCGGCAAGATCTTTGAGGAGTGCAAGTAACCGTTTCTGTTTTCCGCCGCCAATGCCCAGATTGACCACAAGATCGTAGAAGGATTGGCGATCTTCCCGGTTCAGCCGCAGCAATTCCCTGGCCATGTTTTCATTGAGACGCCCTTCCCATAGAGCTGCCTGTAGGCCCTGTTCAAGATCGAGTAACGCAATCAATCTCTTAAGACCATACGGTGTGCTGGAGAGACCAAGCTGAGTGAAGAGCTGGAGTTGTTGTTCTGGTTCACTCAGCCGGGTCATGCAGATCTGAACGAAGTGCGCCTGTTCGATTATCGTCAGCTCCCCACGCATGGTGTGCTCTTCATAGAGAAGAGCAAGCATTTGCATATCGGAGATCTCTTCTTCGAGAACACGGCACAGAATATTCTCCAGAGGAAAACTCTCATGGAAAATATCGATACACCTTTTCCCTGTAATAATCTCATAGGAGCCTTTGGTATCTTTACGCACAAGAGGAAGGTAAATAAGCCCCGAGCGTTGAATCGAGTCGACTGACTGGAAAATTGTTATTCCTGAGGAAAGAAACGGATGGAGCTCACAACTGTTTGCAGAGCGTAACTTCCTCGCGGAGACATTGCTACAGGTGAAGAGTGGCTTCATAGAAAGATAAATGAATAATTGGGAAAAACATGCCACAGGTTATACAGCGGGACATGATAGGTCATAGTGAAAAAACAAAACCGGGCTCGTGGTGAAAGGCACACGAACCCGGAAATTCCATGACATTAAGGTGAGGCAGTAAGACCAACCCTGATGAGGGTATCAGTTTGCTGAATTGATCTTATCTCGCAAAATTCCTGATGGCTTGAAGGTAACAACCCTTCGGGCATCAAGAGTCAATTCATCGCCAGTCTGTGGGTTGCGGCCCCGGCGAGAATTTTTGTCTTTAACATTAAATTTGCCAAAGCCACTGAGTAACAGATCGGAGCCGCCAATAAGGGCGTCTTTCGATATTTTCAGGAATGCTTCAACGGAATCCGTTGCCTGAGCTTTCGTCAAACTTTCGTGGTTCTTGTAAACTTGTTGTACAATATCTGCTTTAGTGAGCGTCATCTCTGCCTCCTTAAATTGCTGGAATATTTGTGCATCCTATTTGTATGATATACTTTCAGAGAAGAATGTCAATAACGGCCGAAAATAAAATCGCAATTTTATTAGTCTGCCATACAACAGTTCGTTGCATGTTTTACGTGAGTGTGGATGGTGCAAAAGAAGGGTTAGGCAATTGGGTATGCGTGTCGACATGCTGGCATAACAGCGATAAGTATGATGATAAAGACGCCCGATAGCATTGGGTTTGAAAATTATCTGATAATTCAGGTATATTTATTGAAAAGCATCCTGCGCTCGAGAGAAATAGTGATAAGCAATGATAGCAAACCCTGTTGTCAGGAGAAGACGAAGGAATGAGTACTAAGCAGCTAACATGTTTTAAAGCATACGATATCCGTGGCAGAGTGCCGGATGAGCTCAATGACGATCTGGCCTACAAGATTGGGCTTGCCTGTGCTCCTGCTCTGGGAGTGTCCAGGGTGGCCGTTGGCCACGATATCCGTCTTAGTAGTCAGGGCCTTGTTGGAGCGCTCACTCGAGGCCTTCGCGAAGGAGGGGTTGATGTTGTGCTATTAGGTCTCTGTGGGACGGAAGAGATCTATCACGCAGCATTCAGCATGGAAAAGGAAGGACTTGATGGCGGCATAATCGTTACGGCAAGTCATAACCCAGCCGATTACAACGGGATGAAGTTTGTCGTAAAAGGGGCCAGACCTGTTACCGGTGAAGGCGGGCTCCGGCAGATGGCCGATATGATCGTGCAGGGCAAATTGCCGCGACCTGCCGCAAAGCGTGGGGTGCAGACTGACCTTATTGATAAGACAGCGTATATAGATCACCTTCTCGGTTATGTCGAAACAGCACAACTCAAACCATTGAAGCTTGTTGTAAATAGCGGAAATGGCTGTGCAGGCCCAATTGTCGACCTCCTTGCGCGTCATTTACCGTTTGAGTTTATACGACTTAACCACGATGCAGACGGAACGTTCCCACGGGGGGTGCCCAATCCATTATTGCCAGAGAACAGGGAAGAGACTGCTGCTGCTGTGAAAATGCATGGTGCTGATCTCGGTATTGCCTGGGATGGCGATTTCGATCGCTGTTTCTTTTTCGATGAACGGGGAGAGTTCATCGAGGGGTATTACCTTGTAGGACTGTTGGCTGAGGAGATGCTGCAGCAGGAGCCGGGCGGAACTATTCTCTATGATCCCCGGCTGACTTGGAATACTGAGGAGCTTGTCATCAGGGCGGGAGGAAGGCCGGTGATGACCAAGACAGGCCATGCCTTTATTAAAGAGCGGATGCGGCTGGAGAATGCAATTTATGGTGGCGAGATGTCCGCGCACCATTACTTCCGTGACTTTGGTTACTGTGATTCCGGTATGATCCCCTGGCTGCTTATCTGCTCTCTACTTTCCAGGGGCGAGAAGATGTTGTCGCAGTTGGTTGCTGAACGGATAGAGAGATTTCCGGTTTCCGGTGAAATAAACAATACTGTCAATGATCCTGATGCTGTTATTCAACGTCTAGAGACGGTATATGCTGGCGGGGAGATAGATTACACTGACGGTTTGTCGATGAGTTTCCCTGATTTTCGGTTCAATATCCGCAAATCAAACACAGAACCCTTACTCAGATTGAATGTGGAATCTCGTGGAAATTGCAAATTATTGCAAAAGAAGACAGCCGAATTGTTGCAAATCATCCGTAGCTGACAGCAATAGTCACTGATATTTGGCTCAAAAAACTTTTTTCAAGGTGCTTATATGATCAGAATTCAACCTGTAATTCTTGCTGGAGGCACAGGTTCCAGGCTCTGGCCGTTGTCTCGCGAACTGTACCCCAAGCAGCTTCTGCGATTGACCGATGACACATCGCTATTACAAACGACCCTTTCACGGACTGCAACCATTGAAAATGCATTGCCACCTATAATTGTCGTCGGGGAGGAACATCGGTTTATCACCCGCTCTCAGATTGATGCACTAGGATTATTTGCTGACTACACAATTCTTCTGGAATCAATTGGGCGTAATACCGCACCAGCCATCTGCGGAGCTGTAGAGTATTGCCGGCGAAATGTCGGTGAAGATACTATTATGCTGGTTATGCCGGCTGACCATATTGTGACAAATATTGATGCTTTCCAGAAGGCGGTGCAGGAAGCCGCAGAACTTGCCGCTGCCGGATCGCTTGTTACTTTCGGCATTACCCCAACCCATCCGGAAACGGGCTATGGATATGTCGAGCGGGGAACAGGAACCTGTGTAGCATCATTTACTGAGAAACCCGATTTGGCTGTGGCTTCGGAGTATTTGCGAAGTGGTAATCATTTCTGGAATAGCGGTATGTTTGCGTTTTCCCTGGCAACATTTCTGGAGGAGATGCAGAGCCACGGGGCGACGATTCTCGAGTATATGGAGAAAGCGGTGTCGAACGGTTCTGAAGATGGTCTGTTCTTTCGTTTCAATAAGGACGCCATGAATCATTGCCCAAGCGATTCCATTGATTATGCCTTGATGGAGAAAACATCGCGTGCGGCTGTTGTTGTTGCGGACCTTGGTTGGAGTGATATTGGCTCATGGCAGGCTTTATGGCAGGTGCTGGAAAAGGATGAGTTTGGCAATGTCTGTCAGGGTGATGTTCTGCTTGAAGACACACGTAACTGTCTGATTCGCTCAGAGAATATGTTGGTTGCCGCAGTAGGCATGGAGGATGCGCTGATTGTCCAGACAGACGATGCGGTACTTGTCGCCCCGCTTTCACGTTCACAGGATGTGAAAAAAATCGTCAGCAAACTCAAAACGCAAAAGCGGAAAGAATTCAGCTTTCATAGCACGGTACATCGACCCTGGGGGAGCTATGCGGTACTGGAAGAGGAGGATCGCTTTCAGATAAAGCGAATTAGTGTTCATCCCAAGGCGAAACTGTCGTTGCAGATGCATCACCATCGTTATGAGCACTGGGTGGTAGTGAAAGGCACTGCCAGGGTTACCAATGGGGAAAAGGTGATGTTACTCCATGAGAATGAGTCGACCTATATTCCTGCAGGAACTACCCATAGGTTGGAAAATCCTGGGGTCATCGAACTGGAATTGATAGAGGTACAGATTGGACCCTATCTTGGCGAGGATGATATCGTACGGTTTGAGGATGTTTACGGCCGGGATGAGGAAAAGTAAAGCGCACACGACACGTAATACATTGTGTGAGTGAAAAAAGTCCCTCCAGCCATTTATGATATAGGCTGGAGGGGCTTGAATGAGAACAAGGTGTGGTTTTTTTCAGTTAGGGTTGTTTGACGATAGACCGAGTATTTTTTTAAACGACTATCCTGAATTTGTGGCGATTCTCACACCACACTCGCAATTTTGAATATCGGCAGATACATGGCGACGACTAAACCACCGATCATGCCACCGAGAAATACCATCATAAACGGTTCAATCATTGCGGTGAGATTATCCACCGCTTGGTCTACTTCCTCGTCATAGAAATCAGCAATTTTTTCCAGCATCGAATCGAGAGCACCGACGGATTCACCAACGTTTATCATCTGCACAACCATATTGGGAAATACTCCGCTCTCTTCAAGAGGGTCGGCAATAGGGCGTCCTTCGGCGATGGCATCACCGACTCTAAATACTGCTCTTTCAATGATCTTGTTGCCTGCGGTTTTAGCAACAACTTGTAATGCCTCTAAGATAGGCACACCACTCTGAAGCATTGTGCTGAGAGTTCTGGTGAATTTGGCTACCGCAACTTTTCTAATCAGTATTCCCACGACTGGTAATCGTAAAAGTGTTCTATCGATAAATAACTGACCTTTCTCAGTTGAGTAAACCTTTTTAAATATGGCAATAAGAAGCACTAGGCCGATAATAAGGTATAAAGTATTGCTTTTGAAAAAATCGCTCATATCGACAACAAACTGAGTCGGGGCGGGGAGCGTGCTGCCGAAATCTTCAAACATTGATTTAAAAACAGGAACAACAAAAATAAGAATAACGGCAAGTATAAGGATGGAGATAGCGAGACAGATAGTAGGGTATGTCATGGCTCCCTTGATCCGCTTCTTTAAGGCCATGGCTTTTTCCATGAAAACTGCGAGGCGTGATAGGATAGTATCGAGAATACCACCAGTTTCGCCAGCTTCAATCATGTTTGTGAAGAGTTTATCAAATACTTTTGGATGCTTACGCATCGAGTCTGCCAGAGTCGATCCAGATTCAACATCAACGCGAATTTCGCCAAGTACTTTTTTGAAAGTCGGGTTGGCCTGTTGCTTTTCCAAGATCTCTAGGCATTGAACGAGGGGCAGGCCAGCATCTATCATCGTCGACATCTGTCGAGTAAATATGACAATATCTTTGCCGGTTACTTTGGGTTTGAAGAATTCGATGTTTGCAAAAATATCCTTCGGTTTTTCCTTTATCACCAAGTCGGTCATGCGCAGTCGCTTGACCTGAGCAAGAGCTGAAGCCTGGTCTGGGGCCTCGATCTCACCCTTTCGTTTTTCGCCGGCTGAATTCTTTCCTTTCCAAATATAGACAGGCATGCGTGTCTCCCAGTGGAAAAATGTGACAGCAAGCCGCGATCACGGCTTCTATAGTAATAAAATCGTCAACATACATTATCACCGAGCATTATATATTAACTGATTGCAGAATACAAGCAACGTAGTGCTTATTCTAGTTGATTTTATTGAAGAATACTTTTTGGCTATTTCCCAGCGTTACCAGGCTGAGACAATTGAGTGAGCGAAAGCTGAATATACTTGAAAAATAATATGTTACGTATGTTGGTTCTATCCGTTACACCATATGGCAACAGAGGGACGTAGATGGTTGCTATTCCGATAATTGGAAAAATGACCGAAAGTCGTTTTCCGAATCATACGGCTACGCAAGGGGTGGTTCAGAATGCGTATGAAGAAAATCGAGTGTCCGGTCCTTTTGTGTTGTTGACGGTTCCTTTTTTTGCTAATATATAGCGTTCTGATGTATTTTTTGGATGAATCGTGCCGTGAATGGCATTTGCGCCTGCCTGTTCTGCTACTCTTTTGATGGAAGACGGGTGTGGGTTTGTATATCGAATCGGAGGGTTTTTACCATGCAGAAAGAAGCTGCAGTGAGCTATAAAGCAAGAAATTTCAAGGCTGTAATTGAAAAATGTGAAGGATGTGAGCGTATCGTAGAGGAAGAGGGCAGCAAATATTGCCAGAGCTACCTGAAGCCTGAAGCGAAATGGCGTCTTGGTATTTGTAACTTTGCCACACACGCCAAGCCTGAGATTAATATCGTGAAAGTCAGGGTGAATCCGCTGAAAGCTGCCAAGAGAGCTTCCAAGAGAAAATAAGTCGTATTTTCTTTCGTTCAACAGACAATACAGGAAAAGGGGTGTACTGCAATAGCAGTACACCCCTTTTCCTTTCTGCTTTGATCTGATTTGGCAGTAGTTATGATCTGCCGACACCCGTATAGGTAAATCCTTTCTTGGTGACCTGCTCGGGATCGTAAACATTTCGCAGGTCGACAAAAACGTTGCCTCGCATGTTTGAACGGATTTTATCCAGATCAAGGGCGCGATACTGGTTCCATTCCGTCATCAAAACAACACAATCTGCATCTTGGCAGGCGTCATAGGCGTCTTTTGCATAGTACAACCCTCCAGGCAGTATGCGTTTGGCTTCGTGTATTCCCTGTGGATCGTGTGCTCTGACTGTCGCACCTTTTTCCATTAATGCCGGCAGGATGGTGATTGCCGGTGAGTCACGCATGTCATCCGTTTCTGGTTTGAAAGTCAGGCCGAGAACTGCAATGGTTTTTCCTGCTTCGCTCCCTTTGAGCGCGTCGCGAATTTTCTTTACCATCATCGCCTTCTGAGCGGAGTTGACTTCAACAGTGGCCTCGACAACCCTCAGACTCTGGCCATGCTCTTGGGCAATCCGCATCAGGGCAAGCGTGTCTTTCGGGAAGCAGGATCCGCCGTAACCGGGTCCGGGATGAAGGAACTTGGAGCCGATTCGCCCATCCATGCCGATTCCTTTGGCCAGGTCGATAACATTAGCGCCGATTGAGTCGCATAGCAGTGCAATTTCATTGATAAAACTGATCTTTGTGGCGAGAAAGGCATTGGCCGCATATTTGGTCAGTTCGGCTGTCTTGATATCGGTGCGGACGATAGGAGTCTCTCGCAGGAAAAGCGGTTTGTAGATTTCACGCAAAACTTCTTCGGCTCTCACTGATTCAACACCGATGACTACCCGGTCGGGGCGCATAAAATCATTGATTGCAGCTCCTTCACGTAAAAATTCGGGGTTTGAAGCGACATCAAAGTCAGCATCAGGGTTTACCTCTTTAATGATTCGCGCAACCTGGTCTGCAGTTCCAACCGGTACAGTACTTTTGTCGACAATGACAGTGTACCCTTGCAGTTCTTTGGCGATTTCACGGGTGGCCTCATATATATAGGTGAGGTCTGCATAACCGTCGCCCCGCCTGCTGCTGGGAGTCCCCACGGCCAGAAAGACAGCTTCGGCTCCGCCCACCGCC
This sequence comes from Desulfopila aestuarii DSM 18488, assembly GCF_900143695.1. Taxonomy (GTDB): domain Bacteria; phylum Desulfobacterota; class Desulfobulbia; order Desulfobulbales; family Desulfocapsaceae; genus Desulfopila; species Desulfopila aestuarii. Next base: position 16,318 of record NZ_FRFE01000022.1, on the reverse strand, counting down.
TGGGTGATTTCGGTGGTGAAATTCAATCGTCCCTCTTTGCAGTTTTTCTCGACAAGATGGTCAAGACCAGGTTCGTAGATCGGGATCTGACCAGCGAGCAATTTGTCGATCTTCTCCTGGTCTTTGTCGACACAGGTGACGTGGTGACCGAATTCTGCAAAGCACGTTCCGGTAACAAGTCCGACGTAGCCTGTACCTATCATGGTGATGCGCATTGGGTTATACTCCTGAAGAAATAGGTAATTGATTTGAAAATCGGGCAAAGCCCTGTCGATTGTCTTTGCTTTAACGTAATAAAAATAAGTATTTTTTACCGGTGTCCGAAAATTGCTGTGCCAACCCGGACAATGGTAGCACCTTCCTGAATAGCGACATGGTAGTCATTTGACATGCCCATGGATAGTTCAATTTTTCGTTCCTGAGGAAAAAGGCCCAGATCTTTGAGCTGTTGAGAAAGTTCCCGAAGTTGTTGAAAATAGGGCCTGGCATCCTCCGGGTCGTCGGTAAATGGCGGCATGGTCATGAGCCCGATGACCTCGATGTTGGGGAGTTCCCGTATATCGCCTAATAATTTTTCTGTTTCTGCAGCAGCAAGTCCGGATTTATTTTCATCTTCGCCAATATTCACTTGCAGAAGTATCTGCATGGTTCGGCCGAGGTCCTGCAAGTGTCTACTTAATGTCCTGGCCAACTTGACGCTGTCAACCGTCTCGATCACATCGAAAAGACGGGCGGCAATTTTGGCTTTGTTGCTTTGCAGGTGACCGATAAAATGAAAACGACATCTACTGCCAAGTTCGTCGATTTTTTTTTCCGCTTCCTGGATGTAATTTTCACCAAACACAAGCTGGCCGGCTTTGATTGCTTCATCAATAGCGGATGCGGGGAAGAGCTTTGAGACCGCCACAAGTTGAATATCTTTCGGGTCCCTGCCACACTCTCTGGCGACGGTGTCAATTCGGGAAAGGATCGTCTGAATGTTTTCGGCGATACTCATGAGCCTTCTCCTGGATGGATGGTCGGTAACCGGAAGAGCCTGGTCGCATTGGCCGTGGTCTGGCGGGCGACTTCATCCAACGAAATTTCCCGCAACCCGGCAATATGGGCAGCACTGTACAGGACGTTTACCGGTTCGTTCCTTTTGCCTCGCATGGGATGCGGGGCGAGGTATGGCCCGTCTGTCTCAATCAACATTGATTCAATCGGGATGGCTTTTGCCACTTCCTGGAGGTCCAAGGCGTTCTTGAAGGTGACTACACCGGGAAAAGATATGTAGAACCCGAGGTCTAGCACCTGTTCGGCAAACTGCAGGTCTCCGGAAAAACAATGCATAACCCCGCCAAATTCCGCTGCACCCGAAGCTTTAATAATGCGTAGAGTGTCCTCATGAGCTTCCCTGTCGTGGATGACGACCGGTAGGCGCAGTTCGCGGGCCAGGGAGAGTTGGTTGGCAAAGTGAATTCGCTGATTTTCTGCGGCGGAATATTCCTTGAAATAGTCAAGTCCAATCTCCCCATAGCCGACCACCAGATCGCGATTGGCATCGACCAGCTCGGCCAGTGCTGTATAGGTATCAGGACCTGCTTCATCGACATCATGCGGATGAACACCCACCGTGGCGGAGAGGCAATCATATTTGCGGGCCAGGCCTATTGCTCTTATTGAACTTTCCAGGTCTATGCCGATGGTTATTGTATGGCGAACACCATGCTCTACAGCTCGGTCAAGAACCGCTTCGAGATCGTCGCTATACGTTTTCATATCGAGGTGACAGTGGGTGTCTACGAGCGATATGTCTGTTGATAACGTCGGAAATTTGTTAATTCTTTTGGTCACGTGTATTTTCCTCCAGACCTTTCTTAGCAGAAAATCTTTCAACCTGCAATCAGCGCGCAGGAAAATTATATATGCATGTTCTTTTCAGCAGTAGACAGTGGGTTGAAAAGATTGATTCAAAAAGTATAAGAAGAGAAACGCACTGAGCAAATATGACTGAAAATAAAACAGGAAATGAATGATCAGGACGTGCAAAAGCGAAGATTGAGAAAGATAAAGTGATACCGGTTTGTTATGTAATCATACAAAATAGAGGGGGAGATAGCCTGTATTTGTCGACACTCTGTAAGGGTTTTGAAATAAATGTAAAAAAAATCTTCATATAGCGATCAAACTATCGTATAGTCATTACAACGTATTTTGTCCGCATGTCCAAGCAAAACGGCTTTGAGATCCACGAATTAGCTGGATTGTCATATTGTTGCTTCAGCCGCATCATTCGGTTTTTCCTGGACAAGGAATATTTCTCTGCTCCAATTGCGATTCAGGAATCGGAGAACGGACAATTTCGACAACGAGGAATTAGCAGCAACCCGGTACCCACGCCTACAACTATGATGAGGTAAGCAGCATGAATTATGGGATTGTCAGTCAGGAACAACTTGAACAGATAGATACGATATTATCAGACAAGCTGATCAGCCTTGGTGTCGATTGTGTCATTATCATAGATATGGCAGGAAATATCATCACGGCCAAAGATAACGGTGAGAGCAAATACGATGTTTATTCTTTTGCCGCGCTGGCTGCAGGCAACTTTGCTACGGTAGACGCCATGGCGAAACTGGTGGGTGAACAGGAATTCTCCCTGCTGTTTCACAAAGGGCAGGACTCCAACATTCACTTCAGCAAGATCGACGAAGAGCTTTTGCTGATCTCCATGTTCGGCAAGGGTATCTCTCTTGGATTTCTTCGACTCAATGTGGTTGATGTGATCGAAAAAATCCGTAAAGTCTGGGCAAAGAAATAAGACTCTCCATTTGAATTACCAATGCGCCGCCCGGTTGTGTGCCTGCGGTGTTTACTACAGCAGAGAATGTGGAGGGTAGAACCGTGAGTTTTATAAATCTTAAGGAAAAAGTCGTTCAGGTAAAGATCGTCTATTATGGTCCCGGGCGATGTGGCAAGACGACTAACCTGGAATATATCAACAAAACATACCGGAAACAGATTGTCTCCGAGATGGTCAGCCTCAAGACCCATGGCGACAGGACCCTGTTTTTTGATTTTCTGCCGTTCGACATGGGCAAGATCAAAGGGTATGACATCAAGATCCAACTGTATACGGTTCCCGGTCAGGTGAAATATAATGCCACTCGGAAACTCGTGCTGCGCGGGGTTGATGGCATTGTCTTTGTAGCCGATGCCATGGAAAAGCAACGAGAGAAAAATATCCGTTCGCTCAATCAGCTGCATGAGAACCTCCAGTCGTATAAAGAATCGATTTTCAATATCCCTCTTGTCATGCAGTACAACAAAGTAGACTTAAAGGAGCATGGCATTCCCATTCTACCGACTGAAGTCCTGCAGAAAGATCTCAACAGCAGGTTAAAGGTTCCCTACTTTGAGGCGAGCGCCATTACCGGATATAATGTCGCCGAGACATTGAAGAAAATTATTTCTTCTACTGTTGTTTCGATTCAGAAAAAATTACTCTAGAGAGAAAGCGCGGTGGATAAGTACACAGACAGCCAGTATGACGACGACCTGACAATAGGTGCTGATGAGTATGATGACTCCTTCCAGACGAGTGATGTCGACCTGTTCGAGTTCGGCGGGGACGAAGAAACGACGATATCGCGACTGAAGACGCTGGTACTATCCATCGACTGGGAGATCACCGACGAGGTGCTGCTGCAGTTCAATGAGGAAATTCTCGATTTAAAGGATGTCTGGGCAGACGAGAAAATCCATATGGTCTATCTGCAGGCACTGGAAAAAATCGGTAAATACATCTATCGCGACAAAGCCGATTCACACCCGAACGCCATACGCCTGCTGCTGTCCATGTACTACAACCTCGAGCGGATTGTTCTTTCCGGAGAGCTGTCCGAAGCCGACAAAAAGAAAATTCTGCTCGAAGATGTGCGCCGGTTCGAAAAGTTGAAGCGGTTGATAAGCCAGGCGCCCAAGGCTCCGGCGGTTCAGCCGGTTGTTTCCAAGCCAGTTGTTCAAGAGCCTGAAGCGGGTACCGAAATCCAGTCTCTTAAGGCGATTGTTCTGGGTATTGACTGGGAGATTACCGATAACGATCTCCTGGCTTTGCGTGAAGAGGTCGCCCGCCTGGAAGAAGTGTATGCCGATAGTAAACCGAAGCTGGTATTTCTCCAGGGAATAGGGACTGTAGGGACCTATATCCGCAAGAAGAAAAGCAATGCCCATGCCGATGCCTTCAAGTTGCTCCACTCTTTTTATGAAGGTTTGGAAAAACTGGTAACGGCACCGCACCTCAGTCTTGAAGAGGAAACGGAAATCCTGAAGCCTGAGGTGAAAAAATTTAATGCCTTCAAGCAAGTTATCGCAGAAACCCTGACCAAAGAGGCTCCAGCAGGTCTCGGCGAACTTGATGAAGATGAAGATGATTACACAGGTGTCGGAACTGTTGCCCCCGCCTTTGCCGATATACCTGAAGAGGGTATCCAGGGCTTCCAGGAGGAGCTGGAAGCAGCAGCGCTGAAGCAGGAAAGTCCGATTAATGTTGATGAACACATCGATAAGTTCTTCGGGGATGAAGAAAAAGCTGTCGAACCGGTGGTAGAGACACCTGCCGTTTCGGATGCTGCCCTGGATAGCCTTGAGCAGGAAGTCGAGGAGATAAGCGAGGCTTTCTTTGGCAATGGCAGTTTGGAAGCACCGGAAAGTTTTGACATTGACCCGGAAATTGCTCTGAAGGGTGTCGATGTCGAGACCGAAGCCGATGATGATTCCGACGAAGAGGCGCTGCCGGTCATTCAAGGTGAAGTTGCTCCCGCCCTGGTAGACAGTAGTGCTGTCAGTGAATTTGCCGCAGAAATGGTGGAGGAGGAAGTTGCGTCTATTGACGAAGTGGTGGCGGTAGAGGCACCGGCACCCGCTGATGAAGTGGCAGATGAGATCTCCGGTCGTCTCGACGATTTCTTCGCCTCTGAAGAGGTAGCGGAAACAACTGAAGAGCCAGTTGTGCCATCCTTTGAGGTTCCGGCTGAAGTTGCACTTCAGGGTGTGGATGTTGAAACCCCGGAAGATGAAGAAGATGAAGAAACCCCGCCGACCGTATTTGATGAACTGACTGCAGAAGCTGAACCGGTAGCATCGGCGTTTGCTGAGATTGACGAGGTTGTTGAAGAGCCTGCAGCTCCGGAATTTGAGGAAATATCTGCGGCTCTCTCCGATGTTGAAGGTGAGGTTGAAGGTCATGACAAGGCGGCGGAAGAGGAAGTTGAGCAACGTTTTGATGAATTGTTTGCCTCCTTGCCGGATGATGAAATACCTGCACCGATCGAAGATGAATCACTGGTGGAAGAAGAGGTTGAAGCATTCTTTAGTCTTGAGGAAGAGCCTGAAGAAACTCCTGCTGCGGAGCTTGCTCCTGAGGAAGACCTGTTCGACCAGGAAATACTTGGCGTACGGGAAGAAGAGCCGGTAGCTTTTGAGATTGAAGAAGATGTAGATCTTGAAGAAGAGGTCGCTTTTGAGCCGGTGTCACCGGAGCTTGCTGTACCGGTTGAAGAGTTTGCTCCAGAAGAGGAGGTCGCGGAAGCTATTGACGATCTTGTAGATCTTCGCGGTTGCGTACAGTCTATCGGGGTTGAACTACGCGATGATATCGTCAAGGGCCTGTTCTCCGAGATAGAGGTTCTGCAAGAGCGCTGGACTGACCGTCCGCTCGAAAAAGGCTTCCTACAGTTGATGGCCACTGTCACTCAGCATATAGACCAGTACCGCTTTGCAGCCAGTGATGCTTCCGGCAGTTTGCTACTCGCCATTATGGACGATCTTGATAAGGCAACAGGTCCTGAAGCGGCTTCAGCCCAGGAACTTTTACTGGCTTCCACAGGCAGGATTCTTACATGGCAGCAGGAAATGCTCGCCAAGCAGGCGGTGTGCGGAGAAGACGGTTACCTCACTTTTGCTGATGCGACACACGTTGAAATAGAAGAAGCCGAAGAGCTAACGGCTGAAGCAGCGCCGGTTGAAACAGCGTTGGCTGAAGAAGTTGCGCCGGTTGAACCAGAAGCTGAAGTTGCAGAAACTGCAGTAGAGCTTGCGCCTGAAGATACGGAGGATCGGCAGATAACCGATATCGTGCGGCGTGAGATTGAAGCCTTGCGCGAGACCCTGAAAAAAGAGATTGCCGAGCTTCGTAAAGTAGTAAATAGCGATTGACCGGACGAGGTCGATGGATTCGTAATACGGAAAAGGCCGCCCCTCACAGACGGGCGGCCTTTTCCTTTTCTTGCTGTATCACAGAGATATGGAAAAAATCACTTGCCAACCTAAGCCAAGTGAAAAACCTATTCATCGCACCCAGCACCCAGCACCCAGCACCCAGCACTCAGCACTCAGTACTAAGTACTCAGCACTTAGCACTTAGCACCTAGTACTGCCCCCCCATTCCCACCCAAAACAACCTTACCTGACCGAGGCAATTACGGTAAGAATGGCGTAAACGACGAGCCAGCCGTAGATCAGCGAAAGCAGCAGTCGCAGATGCTTGCGACCGGATTGAGCATAGAGCAGGGCGACCAGGAAGGCGGCTGGAAAAATGACCCCGGCAAAAAGTGGATGAAGGTAACGAAGCAGTTCCTGCAGTCCCAGGAAGAACCATGGCCCGGCAATATATGTGGTGCCGAGTTTATCAGGTTCAACCGGGGCCGCTACCATAACGCAGAAAACAAGCGTCACGCAAAGGAGGGGGATATGGTCAGCCACTCTGACCCGATAGCGGCGCAGATGATTCCAGGCAAGCATTAGCCAGAAAAGATCGAGGGTTATGACATGGTGTACATAAACCCTTTGCATGCCCCAGTCTGAGACCGCGAAAAACAGGGTATTCAGTGTGTTCCCGATGAGTGGGATGGTTTTGATGATAGATTCTGCAATCATGCCGGCAGCGAAGCCGGTGCTGTCGGCTCGCAGGATATAGCCGGTAAAGAGCAGCAGCAAACCGGCAACAAGGCTGCATATCAGCAGGACCCATTCCTGGAAGGAGTAGTCCTCTGTCTTGGAATAGGTGGCAACCAGATGCGCGCAACCAAACAGAAAAAAGGCCTGACTGGAATAAAAGTGGACGGAACGGAAAAATTCCCCATGGGGCACAAGCAGATCGAGTGCGGCTACAGAGTAATACGGATCTGTAAGGTCGTATTGCAGCCCGACCACAATTCCTGAAAAGAGTGAAAGATAGAGGCTGACGAGACTCCAGCCACCCCAGCGAAAGCTGTGAAATCGATCCTTGAGGGTGAAGATGACACTCTTCATGCGTCGCCCGTAGTCTTTTTCAGATGGTGACGACATAATAGGGCGCTGTATCACGTTTTTCCACGGTATATGCAACTAAATCTATCTTGGCTGGACCGTTGACAACCTTGCCTTCCGGGGAGAAGCGTGACTGATGGCAGGGGCATTCAAGGTAATTGCCCTGCTCGTGGTAACTCACTTTGCAGCCGAGGTGGGTGCATTTGCGCGTAAGCGCCCAGGATGCCCCGTCCCGGTCAAAGAGGATAAAGTCGGAATGAACAAGAACGCCATTTGCCGGAGCCGTTGTATTAATCTCTATTTTCCTCGGTTTGGCAGGAACACGGAAACCAACAAATCTGAGCAGCGGGAAAATAAGTGCGAGCAACCCAAGACCCAGCAGCATTCGTCGGTTATTGCGAGGCTTTTGAGCTGCTTCTCTTGAAGTGTTTGATAGACTCATCGAGGGAATTTACGTTTTAGCATATCGTGAACATGGGCAGGGACCATGTCGTCGACGTTGCCGCCGTGACGCGCCGCATCACGGATAATAGAGGAACTGATGAAGATCCATCTGAGACCGGGCATAAGGAAGATAGAGTCAACCTGGCGCTCGAGTTTTCTGTTCATCAGGGCCAGCTGGAATTCATAGTCAAAGTCTGAAACGGCTCGCAAGCCACGAATTATTGCGGTGGCATTGCGTTTGACCGCATATTCAACAAGGAGGCCGGATGCGGAATCGACCTCCACCCGATCACCTTCATTATCAAAGGATTTCCGGATCATCTCCATGCGCTCTTCCAGGCTGAAAAGCGGGCTTTTGGAAGGGTTGATGGCCACGGTCACGATAACCTTGTCAAAGAGGTTGAGGCCGCGCTGGATAATATCGATATGGCCGAAAGTAATGGGATCGAAGGTGCCCGGATAGATTGCAATGGTTGGTCGTGCCGGTCGTGGGGTGCTCATTGGCGCTCCTTGACGGAAGTATCTGTTTGATGATGAAGAGAATAGAGCCAGAAGCCTGTATCTCCATAAGTACGCTGGTCGAAAAGGTGCAGCATTTCGCACTGGGCAGGTAACGATTCTGATGACCGCTCTTCGGCAACGACTATGCCGTTTGGAGTGAGAAGGTTTCCATTACCCAGATATTGAAGAGTTTTTAGAGATAACCCTTGGCTATAGGGTGGGTCAAGGAAAATTAGATCAAATATGGCTTTGCCTCCCAGAAGTGCCGGTGGCAACCCTTTTCGCAGATCGTAGCGAAGCACGGAGACAACTGTCTGATCGCCGGCTGGTAGGCAGAGCGAGATGTTTTTCCGGATAATTTCTAAAGGTTGGCGATGAAAATCAACAAAAGTGATGTCGACTGCGCCCCTGCTGAAAGCCTCAAGGCCGAGTGCACCGGTACCGGCATAGAGGTCGAGAACCCTGCTGCCGTTTACCACAGGCCCAAGAATGTTGAATAATGCTTCACGAGCCCGATCGGAAGTCGGGCGAATATCCTGTGTTCGGCCTGGAGGCGTGGCCAATCGCCTGCCCCCGGCCTTGCCGCTGATAATTCTCACGAGTATTTACAGAAGGTTAAGAGATGTTGGTTGAAAGAGGCGTGAGCAAAACAGTCACGGTGTATCGCGATAATGTTCTTTTACGGGTTCAGCCTCTTCATGGCGGGCTGACCGGCGCCGAATGAGGCGAAAAATGCCGTACAGTGGACCGGAGGGCACGTAAAGAACTGCGAGGACAAAGAGCATCACCTGTGGTTCGGCGGCAATCAGCACAAATACCAGTACCGCTGCGACCATCAGTTGAAAGGTACGTATTTTGCCGGCCTGCGGCGGCTGCTTGAAGCTGTGATAACGATGATTGGATACCATCAGGTAAGAGAGCAGGTAGACAAGCAGCAACAGGGAAATATGGGTTACCGCTTCTTCAAGACCGAGGAAGTTGCAGAAGAGAACACTGGCCGATAGCGTACCGGCGGCAGCCGGACATGGCAAGCCGGTAAAGTATTTCGAGCTTGTCTTCTGGGAATTGAAACGGGCAAGCCGCAATGTGGTTGTTGCCACATAGAGAAAGGCGGCCAGCCAGCCGTAGCGCCCGTACGGCAGAAGAGCCCAATAGTACGCCAGGATACCGGGAGCAACCCCGAAGGAGACGACATCGCAGAGCGAGTCCAGCTCCTTGCCGAACAGGCTGGTGGTGTTGGTCATTCGGGCGACCCGACCGTCAAGGCCGTCAAAAACGGCGGCGACGATGATGGCGGTGGCCGCAACAAAAAAGTCACCTTTTATCGATGCGATAATCGAATAAAAACCACAGAACAGGCTGGCGATGGTGAACATGCAGGGCAGCGGATAAAATTTCGTGCTCATTTCCTGTTCAGCGTTTTGCATGGAGTCAGAACCCTCTGGAAATAATATGAAATTTTCGACGGTATGCTGTCGACGGTTGTGTATGAAACTATACAGGATGGATGAACAAAAGGCAAAGTTTTCAGGTCTGCAAACAGGGGTGATCGGGTAAGATAAGGAAGTTGCAGGAAGATGGCATGCGTCTTAACAGGAAAGCCCGCAGATATCCGAGAGTATCTGCGGGCTTTTCCGGAAAAGGTCGGATGGTGTCGTTTAGTCGGTCGACGGTGCTTGGGAGAGTCTGGCAATCACTGTTTCACCAGCCCGGACTTTCTGGCCGACATGTACCATGAGTTCTGATTCCAGCGGCAAGTAGAGGTCGACCCGTGAACCAAAACGGATAAGGCCGAATCGCCACCCTTTTTTGACCTCGTCTCCGGGTTCGAGCCAGCAGACAATGCGGCGGGCGATAAGTCCGGCCATCTGTACGTAGGCCATTCTCTGACCTGCTGGTGTACGGAGTACGGCTGCGCAATACTCATTCTGCAGGGCACCCTTCACGCTGTCAGCGGCGTAGAATTTACCCGGCTGGTAGATGACCTTTTCCACAGTGCCGCTCATGGGATTGCGATTGACATGGACATTGAAGACGTTCATGAAAATCGAAACCTTAAAAGCCTGGCCGCCAGTGAAGGTCTCATCGGTAACTGTCTCGGCGATGATGACCTTGCCATCGGCCGGAGATACCATCAGGTCCTCGTCTGCGGGTACAAAACGTTCGGGATCCCTGAAGAAACAGAGAATAAAAGTCGTCAGCGCAAGACAAAGCAATGCTGTAAAATCATAGGATAAAACGGCGAAGACTAGGGTGGCAAATGCAGCAAAACCGATAAACGGATAACCTTCTTTTGCGACTGGGATCTGGGGTGATAGCATTGAAATCCTTATGTACGTCGTAAAATAAGCGGGGCTGGAGACGGTGCAATTACACCGTTGACATTCTCAACCACCGATCCATTGCAGAATATATTGTTCTGTAATGAAAACAGCCGATAACGACAGTTGAAAAATTATTTCTTCTTGTCGGCGCGGGCCATGGCAATGGTTCCGGTGCGGATGATTTCCTTGATGCCGATGGGGCGCAGAATATCGATGACCGCCTGAATTTTGGAAGCGGTACCGGTCACTTCCACCGCATAGCTTCGCGCACTGACGTCGACGACCTTGCCCCGGAAAATGTCGATGACCCGCAACACCTCGGCCCGGGTGGCGGCTTCAGCCTTGACCCGAATAAGGGCCATTTCGCGCTCGACATACTCCTTCTCACTGATATCGGTGACTTTGATCACATCGATCAGCTTGTGCAGATGCTTGGTGATCTGCTCAATAATCTGCTCATCACCTTTCGACACCAGGGTCAAACAGGAAATACCAGGATCGAGGGTCTCCGCCACACAGAGACTTTCAATATTATATCCCCGACCGCTGAACAGACCGGTCACCCGCGAAAGAACTCCCGGCTTATTCTGCAGGAGTACGGAAATTGTATGATTTTTCATTAAGATATCCTATGCAGTCAAAAACGCTATTTGCTTTTCTTTCAATCCATTTCCCGTAACGTTCAGCAGTGCCTCAGATGTTCGCAAGCAGACTGTCCTGCTATATTTCTAATATGCAGGACAGTCTGATCGTGAGCAGGTGAGGTGCTGATGGACGTTATCTAAACAAGAAGCATGTCGGCGACCGACTTCCCCGCCGGCACCATCGGATACACCGACTCCTCCGGATTTACCTGAAAGTCCATGACCACCGTATTGTCAGTTGCCAGTGCTTCCTTGATTACCGCTTCAACCTCGCTCTTCTTGGTGGCTCGCAAGCCGACGGCGCCAAAGGCATCGGCCAATTTGACAAAGTCGGGAGCGATATCCATCACGGTCGAGGCGTAACGCCGGTTGTAAAACAGTTCCTGCCACTGGCGAACCATACCGAGGAAGTTGTTGTTGAGAATGGCAATCTTGATCGGCAGCCCCTGCTGCCTGGCCGTGGCCAGCTCCTGAATGTTCATCTGGATCGAGCCGTCACCGGCAACATCGATGACCGTCTTGTTCGGAAAGGCCATTTGCGCGCCGATGGCGGCTGGCAGTCCGAAACCCATGGTGCCGAGTCCGCCGGAGGTAATAAAATGGCGTGGCTTGTTGAAATGGTAAAACTGAGCGGCCCACATCTGGTTCTGTCCGACCTCGGTGGTGATGATGGCATCACCGTTGGTGAGCTTATCAAGCATCTGGATGACATACTGGGGCTTGATGACGGTGTCATCATCCTTGTAGGTCATGGGGTGCTGTTCTGTCCACTCCTTGATGATGTTGAACCACGGCTCATGCCGCGCGGCTTCTTCGGCAATGCTGAAGCTATCTTCGGCGTCGAACCACTTGTTCATCGCCCTGAGGGCATAGCGACAGTCGGCAACGATGGGGACATCGACCTTGACGTTCTTGCTGATGGAGGTCGGGTCAATATCTATATGGATAATCTTGGCGTTCGAGGCAAACTCGTCGAGCTTGCCGGTAACCCGGTCGTCAAAGCGGGCACCTACCGCAATGAGCAGGTCGCACTGGGAAACAGCCATATTGGCAGTGTAGGAGCCATGCATGCCGAGCATGCCCATAGACAGTTCGTGGCTGCCGGGGAAAGAGCCGAGACCCATCAGGGTCATGGTAACCGGGATGTTCAGCTTCTTGGCCAACTCGGTCAGTTCGCCGCCGGCATCAGAAAGGGTGACGCCGCCGCCGACATAGAACACCGGCTTTCTCGCCTTCATGATCAGTTTGCAGGCCTTGGCGATCTGGCCGATATGCGGCTCGTAGGTCGGCTGGTAATTCTGCATCCTGATAGGTTTTTTTTCGGGGTAGGTGATAAGGCTTGCCACCAGGTCCTTGGGCAGGTCGACGAGGACCGGGCCGGGGCGTCCGGTTCTGGCAATATAGAACGCCTCTCGTAAAATCGAGACGATATCGTCTTTATCGCTGACCAGGTAATTATGCTTGGTGCAGGGCCTGGTTATACCGACAATGTCAACCTCCTGAAAGGCGTCGTTGCCGATAAGGTGCCGTGGCACCTGGCCGGTCAAAACCACCAGCGGGATGGAATCCATATAGGCAGTGGCAATGCCGGTAACACCGTTGGTGGCGCCGGGGCCGGAAGTCAGCAGGGCAACTCCGACCTCGCCGGTGCAGCGGCTGAAGGCATCTGCGGCATGGACTGCGCCCTGCTCGTGGCGGACCAGCACATGATGAATGTCGGAATCCATCAGCGAATCATACAGATCGATGACAGCGCCGCCGGGGTATCCGAATATTGTTTTTACACCTTCTTCCTGGAGGCACTTGATGATTGCCTGGGCGCCGGTAATTTTTCCCATTACGTGTTCCTCATGTATGACTCGCCGATTGCACGGATAAACGCCGTAAAATCAAGCTATTCGTGGTGGTAAATGTTTGCTTTTTTCTGCTCCGCTTCGTTCGTTGGTGAAGCCTCTGCAAATTCCGAAGACAAAACCGGTTGAGATGAGCTGTGAAACCGGTGAAATACCGTTGAGTCTGTGAATATATATGTCAATAATCTTGATGTCAACCATCAAGGAGGTTAGGTGTGAGGAGCGAGGTAGAAGAGGTAAAGGGTGGTGGCGAGCCACAATGGAAAAAAGCCGCTTGACAACTCTCGTCGTTCGAGTTTAGTTTATCCGGACGAATCAAGTTCGCAGTATACTGTTAATAATCTGAACATCAACAGGGAAAAATGAACAACCTGCTACTCAACCTACTACTCGGTCTATCGATGCGCACCGCGGCCAGTGCAGGGGGAGTGTAGTCCAATTTTTCTTTGATGAGCTTCCCATATGGCCGCGGTCTTTTAGACCGCGGCTTTTTTTTTGCCGATAGATTCATCGTCTGCGCATAACGAAGGAGAACGCAAATGAACCCAGAAGCAGTGAAAAAATATCGCCCGTTTCCCAAGATCGATCTGCCCCAGCGCACCTGGCCGAATAAGGCTATCAACACAGCCCCCACCTGGTGCAGTGTTGACCTGCGTGATGGCAACCAGGCACTCATTCAGCCCATGAGCCTGCAGAAGAAACTGGAGATGTTCAAACTACTGACAGATATGGGTTTCAAGGAGATCGAGGTCGGTTTTCCATCAGCATCCCAGGTGGAGTTCGAGTTTACCCGCACCCTGATTGAGGAAAACCTCATCCCCGATGATGTGCTGATACAGGTGCTGACCCAGGCGCGCGAGCATCTTATCCGTAAGACCTATGAGTCAATCCGTGGGGCGAAAGAGGTCATTGTTCATATCTATAACTCCACCTCCACCCTGCAGCGCCGAACCGTCTTCAAGATGAACCGTAAGGAGATTATTGCTCTGGCGGTGGAAGGGGCAAAACTCTTAAAAGAAGAAGAGCAGAAATACCCCGAGACGAAATTTCGCTACGAATATTCACCGGAAAGCTTTACCGGCACCGAGCTCGATTTTGCTCTCGAGATCTGCGAGGCGGTAATGGAGGTGATGAAGCCGACCAAGGATAACAGGCTGATCCTCAATCTTCCGGCGACGGTGGAACTGTCTGCGCCAAACATCTACGCCGACCAGATCGAGTGGTTCTGTAATAATATGTCGAACCGTGAAGCGGCCATTATCAGTCTTCATGCCCATAACGATCGCGGTTGTGCGGTGGCGGCAACCGAAATGGCCCTTATGGCGGGTGGCGAAAGGGTGGAGGGTACACTTTTTGGCAATGGCGAACGTACAGGTAACGTCGATATCGTGACCCTTGCGCTCAACATGTTCACCCAGGGCGTCGATCCCAAGCTTGATCTTTCCGACATCAATCGACTGGTAGATGTGTATGAGCGGGTCTGCCGTCTTCCCATTCATCCGCGTCACCCGTATGCCGGCGAGCTGGTCTATACCGCTTTTTCAGGCTCCCACCAGGATGCCATTAACAAGGGCATGACAGCCTATGAAGTAACCGATTCAGGTCTGTGGGAGGTTCCGTACCTGCCCATCGATCCCTCTGATGTTGGTCGAACATACGAGTCGATTATCCGGATCAACAGCCAGTCCGGCAAGGGTGGCGTTGCCTATATCATGGACAAAGAGTTTGGCTATAAAATGCCGAAGAACATGCATCCTGAGTTCGGTACCATTGTCCAGCAGCTGACTGACAAGGAAGGGCGTGAACTGCTGTCGAAAGAAATCTTTGCAGCATTCGAGTCCACATATCTCACAGCCAGAACACCCTATTCATTAAAGGGCTTCAATGTCATCAAACGCCATATCGACGATTCTGAGAAACTGTCTTCAGCCCTGATCGAGGCGGAAGTGCGTATCGGCGAAGAGGTGAAAACCATTACCGGCAAGGGCAACGGCCCTCTCGATGCCTTCTGCTCCGCCATGAAAAATGACATCACCGGCGAATTCACTCTCTGCAGCTACCATGAACACGCCTTAAACGGCGGTTCCGCCGCCCGAGCCGCAGCCTATATCGAAATTGAAAAACCGGAAGGCCATAAAGCCTGGGGCGTCGGGGTCGATACCGATATCATCGTTGCTTCGATAAAGGCGGTGCTCAGTGCATTGAATCGCAAAAAGTAAAAAAGTCAGGGAGGAAATTGGGGTCGGTGTCAATCACAATGCGAGCAATTCAATTGATCCTGGCCCCATTGTCCCTGGCGGAGCAAAAAATACGTAATCTCTATTTTCCGGTGTTAGCCAAACTTCACCGTGACTTCAGCGAAAAGGCCAGCCAATGAAATATGGCCTCTCACAGCAGGATATCGATATAGCCATAAAGGGCAGGGCAATCGAGCAGTCATGTGTGAGTGGTCTTTCCTATGCTCTCAACGAGGAGTCTTCTCTTCCCTACTTCTTTGACATAATTCATTATGAGAGCATTTCTGAAAAGGCACTGATTGAGCATATCGATCGTGTTGGCTGCCAGATCTATGTACGAGAAGCAATATGATTAAGGCTACAGTGCGCTAACCCCAACCCCTTACCCCTCACACCTAATTCCTTACCCCCTAGCCCTTATCATTAAAATATGATAAATTTCTACTAACTTGATTTTTCATAAAAAAGGCAACCCTTACGAGGGGCGTATTGCCAGAGTATCTTTCGACAGAGAGATAGCTGTGAGATACCATGATCCTGTAACTCTTCGCCGTTTCTGTTTCATCGAATTGGAGAGATGAAAGATGGAGACAATGTCAAAACTAGAAATTCTAGAAACATTACAGGCCCTGAAACCTGAACTCATAAAGAGATACCATGTTAAGGGTATGGAATTGTTTGGGTCTGCTGAAAGAGACGAACAGCATTCACATAGTGAGCCTCTTGCAAAATGACCAGAGCGTGAGGCTTTGCACTGTGGCCACAAATTGATCTTTGACAACTTAACCAAGCAGCCGTAAAAGTTGATCTGAAAATAATGTGATAACTCCAAACATCAGGTGGAGGGACACCTTCGCGTGCCCCTTGACCATGACGTTGTTGGCACCAAAATCTTCTTTCAATCGGCTGTTTGCCCGTTCCACGCTGGAGCGAATTTTATAGCGCTCCGCTTCGTGAGGAGCCATAGGTAAGACATCTTTTCCACGTCCATTTTTATCGATGATAGGGACATGTCCAAAGCC
>NZ_FRFE01000028.1 GCF_900143695.1 Desulfopila aestuarii DSM 18488 | reverse complement strand
AAGCTCAAAGCTTCTGAAGTGGCGGCCATTTACAAAGAACGATGGAAAATCGAACTGTTCTTCAAATGGATCAAACAAAATCTCAAGGTGAAAACTTTCCTCGGTACTTCAGAAAATGCCGTGTTGACGCAGCTTTGGATTGCCTTGTGTCTTTACCTTCTGCTGGCTTATTTGAAGTTCGTAGCCAAGCTGGGCTTATCGCTTTCAGGTATTTTACGACTATTACAACTAAATCTGTTCGACCGTCGCTCAATGACCGATTTGTTTAAGCCCCCTGACAATTCGCAACCAATTAAATCTCCACAGCTTTTATTATGGAATTAACTGTGAGACAGCAGTGACAGAAGACATTACAGAAGAGTGAATGGATAAAACTCTGTACAATTGTGGTTGATTGTGAGCAAGCGTCCCTTGTACAGATTTTAGACGATAGCTTGCTTGAAGGACTTCAGATAATGCCTATTTCCTGGGCACCCATTCTAAAAGAAAGTCGCCCGGAGATTGCTTATTCACATATTTCACCAATATTAACATGCATCTATTCATTCAGCACAAGAGTCACAATGGAAATGGCATGTCTCATGCTACGTCATAAAGAGATTTCTGTTATTACAGAAGTACTTTGTGAGGTGGTCATTCAAGGCTGCAAAATAGAGACATCGTATATTCTCATAAATGACTGAGGGAGAAATGCCATGAGAAAAAAAATCGTTCTTACAGTAATCGCCGGCTTGGCTCTAATGCTTGCTGGGGTAAATGCTGGTTTAGCAAAGGGTTCCGAAAAGCACAGTACCAATAACCGAACCCAAATAAAGGACAGCAGCTCGCATGAGTCAGGACACCATGACAGCATCAATTCGGGCCGTGACTTCGGCCAGCATGTAAAAGAAATGAACGATAACTTTTCAGGTGATCACAATCCCGGCAAACACCACAAAGGGTATTCAGGATTGAAAGACTGATATTATGATTTGATTACGTATATTTCCTGACAAGACGTAACCACAACACCTGGATTCAAGCACAGGCCTGCCAATATCATCCTGATATTACATGGAAATTAATACCATCAATAGATTTCTTCAAAAGGACAAGAGGAAGGACAACCTGAGCAAAAAAAAGCACTTACAGCAAAGTAGCTGTAAGTGCTTGTATCTAAATGGTGCCGGGACCAGGAATCGAACCAGGGACACACGGATTTTCTTCTGTTCCGTGGGGGCAGTGGGGTTCGATGTTTGCCTTCATTAATTTCCAGAATTCGTATACCTTTGTATCGGTCTTCAATTCCCTATACCATATGGCCGCATTTTCTTAATAAGTGTACAACGTTATGCACCAATTGTAGTCTATGCAGCCAGTATGTACAGTCAAATTCCTTATTAAATAAAGTGGTGGTGGCAGCAAGTTAAATCTTTCATAGCCGCCCAATGTTATGTATTTGTTTTTGCTCACCATATCACATTAAAAAACTCGGCAAATGCTCCAACCAACTAACATCCAATGTACTAACCGAAATCATTCACCACGTTTTGCCATCCTAATGAGTGTCTATACTTTGAACATTTTCTTCAAGTTACGCCACCCTCGACAATCCTAGAACTTCAAGCCCTTTCGGTCTTTTTTTGAAACGACTCAACAACCAAATGTTGACACGATTGTAATCTTATTTTAGATATTCATCTTGACGCGGTTGATCGGTAGATGCTAAATCGGTCGATTCAGCTTGGCTATTGATTAGCCTTAGATTTACCATTTGATCTCAACCACGACATCTGTATTATACTTTAGCGCTTGTCACTGCGGATCCTAACAAACCACTTACAGGAAAAATGATTTTATGCTTTTATTAGAAAAGTTCAATGAAGGCCTCCATGAAATGAGAGAATTATTCCATGGCACAGGCAGGCTAGAAGATTCAAATTCAAAGCTGGATGAAATAACAAAACTTTTGTGTTTAGAAATAGTATCAGCCCAGGATGACAATACAAAGGTGCCAAGCTTATCAGAAATCTTGAATCAAAACACGAAAGACTCATTGGTTGAATCATTAAACAATGCTTTACTTGTCGCGGCAAATAGCAAGCTCCTAACCAATTACGATGGCGATTCTTTACTAGGACAAAATCCTAAATTCAATTTATCAACAAGCGAGGGTGCACTTGCTCAAGGACTTGTAAAGATTGTTATCGATTCCTTCAATGGATATTTGAGAAAAAATAGAGACAAGGCTACTTTTGATTTTTTAAACGAAGCCTTTGGACATTTTATCAGAGAAAATTTCAGACAAAATATCGAAGACGCTCAATACATGACCCCGCATGAAGCAGTTTGCTTCATGGTTAATATTGGTTATCAACGTGTTCTAGAAAGAAATTTCAGCAGAGATTACCAACCCGTGATCTGTGACCCATCATGTGGAGTTGGATCCTTCTTGGCTCAATTTTACAGAAAATGGGCTATCGATAATAAACGAACTCCTCCATTACTTATAGGTCAAGACAAAGTTGACAGAATGGCAAGGCTTAGCATTTTAAACCTTGCGCTGTTCGGCATCAACGACTCCAAAATATTTAGAGGAAACTCACTAATCCCTCAATCCCCCCTTGATGACTACAATGAGGGGTGTGATCTAATACTCACCAATCCACCTTTTGGCGCCAGATTTGATTGCTTCTCTCTTTCTGGTCATAGCTCCACGTTCTTTCCATTTCTTAATAAATACATAACTCAAAAAGGGGATTTTGTTGACTCAGAGATGTTGTTTCTTGATCGATACCTAAGCCTACTAAAACCAGGAGGGACTGTTCTCGCTGTGTTGCCTGACTCTGTAATCTCCTCTTTGGGACTACCAAATATTTTAAGAGAAAATATTCACAGGAATTGGCAAGTTCGCTCAATCACAGAATTACCTGCTGTAACTTTTGCTCAAGCTGGCACACGCACTAAAACCTGCATCCTAGAGATAAGAAAAGCTGAACCGTCTTTGACCAATTTTGTGTATATGGGATATGCAAAGTCTTTAGGCTTCGAGGTATCTTCTAAAAAGGGTGTACCCTATAAGAAGTTGGAGGGCAACAACGATTTAGTTCGAATCGAAGATGCATTCCTTATAAGCGATGAAAATAAATTCAAAAAGACTTTTAACATACTGGCCTCTGACCCATCTGTCGTAGCCATACCCTATACCACATTAATAAATGAAGGTTGGACCCCATCGCACTATTCAGCTGACAGATTAAGCACAATAGAAGAAATAAGAAATTTGTCTGAAAGTCAAGAGTTTACACTCATGACACTGGATGAAATATCAAGCGTTGTAACCAAAACGAGAAGAGGAATTCCCAAAACAGAGAACAGCAAGTGTATAAGTGTTCTACATGTGGGGGATTTTGGTTCACTGAATGTCCGGGAGTTCTTAGAATATAAACCTAAAACTAGCGGAAGATTCTGTACCACTGGAGATATTTTATTCTCAAAAATAAATCCAAGGATTCCACGTTGCATAGTGGTTCCAGACCTACCTCATAACCTTACCTGCTCAACCGAATTTGAGGTTTTACAACCGAAAGCCGGGTTCAGCTCGCATGAGATAATGTTATTATTGCTTTCTGAAAATGCTCAAAAACAAATCCAGTCTTTGACCTCCGGAACATCATCATCTCATAATAGGATAAAAACCAAGGAACTCCTTGCAATCAAATTCGCAATCCCAAAAATTGGTACTCAGGCGAGGAAAGAATATGAAAGATCCGTTGAAAGATTTACCGAAGCTCATAAAAATTTAAATTATGCGAATTTAAAACTTTTCGAAAATTGGGAAGACATTAACAGGCTATTTCAGTCTAAATAATACGAAAACCATAGGTGTTACTGATCAGGATACACCTATTTTAAAGTTTTGATTTCCACGGCATCCTATCATGTAGGATGCCGTAGTATTAAATTCGTCAAATGGACAAGAGGTTAATTGGCAATTACTTTACAACAGCCTCTAGTCAGCATCGTTGGATCTGCCAATTTAACGCTATACTTTCCATTTGATGCATGGGCTTCGAATAGCAATGGATACTCCAGCACCCCGCAATTGTTTCTAAAAACATTGTGGTCCAAATTACGAGGAGGATGTAACTGAAAATTGTCGCTCCTAATAGTACCTGCAGCTCGTTGCCGATACCACAAATCAGCCATATCCCTAAACCTCTGATCATATTGTGTTCGAACAACCCATATCCTACATCTCTCTTTTTTTGTTTTTTCGGTCACATCCCACATAACAAAAAAGAGATATGGCATTTTATCCAATGAAGCTAAAGAATTAGCAACATCTGCTTGTGTTCCTGCTTTAATACATCCATTAAAACGTGGTGTATCGATAGCATCCCAACAGTTAGCCGCTTTTACATCTGAGCCGTCTTCTAGATCGGGTCCTTTTTTACGTTCGTAACCTCCTATTCCTGTCAAAGCACTGACAATGATCTGAGACCACCCCCTTGTGTCTGTAGGGTGAGGATGCTTGAATTTATCAGCAAAAGCTTTGACGTTAGCATACGCCTCGTAGTGAAGCTGCAGTAAATACAATACTTCTTCTAAATTTTTCTCTGTCATCTCACGCTCCTAGAATTATTTATCATTCCGGAACATCATACATCTATCTCTTTTGTATTGCCAGGTAGTTTTTTAGATCGAAAGCAATCCCCCAGGGGTGTTTTGCCGTTACGAGCAAAACGCCCAACCTTTTCCGCCTGAGGAAAAGCGCAAACCCTACATACGTTGCGGATGTAGATTTGCGTTTTGACACAAGTGTCAAAACAGGAGGCACCGGCCGATGACCAGGACAGCCTGCATATACGCCAGAATTCAGAGTCAAAAGACATCTTCTTCACGTCATATCAAATACTTACTTGACGGCCACGGAACAGATAAACCGGAGGCCCTATTCTGGACCAAGGGTATACCAAAGGCGAAGGCAACTGCCGATGGTTTGCCGTCAGTGTGGGCAGCGATTGATCGACAATGGCGGCGGGAGAAAGCCAGCGGTGGCACTGTGGCGGCGCACAGCCGAGTGACCTACATGCAATCTTTGATCACCATGCCGAACGACATCACCGCGAGCGAGCGGCACAGCCTTGCAAAACAAATCCTGAGAATGTTTGGGCAGAAACACCCTGTTACCATCGTTGCACACGATCTTGGCACCAGCGGGCTTCCCAATAAGCATCTACATGTGGCCTACTCATACCGTAGGTTCGGTTATGGACCGGTGGACAGAGAACTACAGCAAGGCTTTGAAAAGAACCTGAAGGCGTTGCTGGAGAGACAATACCGAAAATACGGGTTCAAGATCGTAAAGAACATGGAGTCGCTCCAAGTGAAACACAAACCCCAGCCGCTCATGCGAGTGCTACTTAAAAAACATGGCCGCGAAAGGATGAGAAACCCGACCTATTTGACCAGGGTAGTATTACCGCAACTAAAAGCTGAAGTGGAGAAGTGCAGGCGGGTGTATGCAGAGGAGGTTTCAGACACCAATGCTGTATATCTCAGAGCCGCCGAGTCCTCCGTCGCCTGGCTCATCAAGGAAATTCATAAAGCGCAATGCCTGAAACAGACTCCCAGGGTCCCTAATAGACCTCACACGTCTGCTGGGTCTCCATTTGATGATCTATATAGGTCACTAACCAGAATAGCACCACGGAGGCAAATACGATAATCAGGAGGAATTACCATGAGGCATAATCTTGACATACCAGCAATCATAGGTCCACGACAACGAGTACCGTCATTGACATTTGTTGCCAACCAGAAAAAGCTAATCCAGTTTATTGAGAACAACGCCCAGCTACTTGCCGACTTTCTCAATGTCTCCCGGCTGCCAGCGGAAGGACTTACACAGTACCTGGATCACGATTTCCTTGGGTCACTTTCCCGTTTTGGTGCTGAACATCGAAGTCACCAGATCATACAAGAGGCCAGTGATAGAGTGTGGTCACAACACCTAAAACCGAAACTGATTGCTGCCATCCATGATGACATTATTGACCAGGCGATCACTTACACCCATGAACAACACATTCATGAAGTGCCCTTTGAGGAAGGCCGCGAATCCCGTACACGGCTGATGGAACTTGTTGCCGATGTCCTAACGCCGGAGAAAATAGCAAGACATCCGATCCCATTCACTATCGCACCAACATATCGACTGGTGCAGGAGGATCTGCAACCTTACCTGAACCAATTATTCACCGAGACCGTACGTGATATTTTTTCCGTCCTTCACAATCTTGAGGCTCCGCTTGTGGATGTCTTATATAAGTTCTATTTCAATGATATTGTACCAACGAAATTCTCTCTGGACATGCTGGAACGATACCAGCAGGGCACATGCGAGGTGAGCGACATCGTATCCTGGGCATTGTCCCGACCAGATTATTGGCTGCAAGAACTTTTAGCAATTGCAAACCGGGCCATCGACCGCGATCCGAGCATTTCGGCAGATGAGAAACTCACTAGAAAAGCTGCTTGTTACCAGTTATTAAAAGCAATCTTCCTAGTTGAAAAAGCAGATGCATAAACACAATCTACCCTCATGCATCGATAGTGTTGCAACAATCGCAAAAATGGCGATCACACTAGCTGATATCGCCAGCCATTGTAATTTTTACTCCTCCATGACTATCTTTACATTATCTTTTATAAGTCTAAATCTGACTTGCAATTTTTCTGCACATTATTTTGCATTACACAATAGGTTTTCGGCTCTTTGACGCGAGCCCTGCACCATCTCAGATCTGCAACACTCTACCACCTGCCTTCTGGCTCCTGCCTCCTTCTGTTTAGAAAAGATCTACCCGCAGCACTCTTCCGAAAAAATATTTTTCCAAAATATTTCATGCACTTAAACAATTCCTAACACATATTAGACGCCGTTTTGTGCGATTTGCGCAGAGATCAGAAAAGCTTCTCGACAGCAAGAGAGGAAGGCGAAAGATTGGCTTTTGCCTTTCAACCTCACCAAGGAGCGTACATATGGGTTTACAACAAAAAACCGAAGATATAGGCATCGACAAAGATAGGCTGGCCGACAATCTGAGGCGAAATCGACCGCTGCATGTCGATCATAGCTTAATGCCATTTTACACTCTCATCTAATCCACGGAAGGAATCTATATGAGATCCGTTTTAGAGTCTGTCGAATTTGGAAAAGAAGGACCCAGTGTTGTCCTTACTGGCATTCCAGCCGTCGGAACATCATGTGCGTTGGATACAGGCGCATTTTCGGAAGGCAGCCATACTACTCTAGGATGCAAGAGCATAGATGGGGGTAATGCCGAGTTCCTCCAACCCAAAGGCGACCTTGCGTCAAGACTGTCCCTCAGCAAGTGGGGGGGGGTTGCGGCACCGGAAAAGCCTGGCGTGAGTCAAAAAACGTTATCTATTATTTGTCTTCTTACGAGAAAGGGGATGTGGTCGCTAGGCTTCGAATCAGTTGTAAGATACTGCAGCAGTTTCAGGCTTACTTGAGCTTGTTTACAACAAACAATGTGGCCTTATGGAAAGTCTTTACGAAACTTTCATTCTCCATAAATGGCACATACCCTGTCATCACCTTTGAGCTTGATGGGTTTGTGGACATGAGCAATATGAGAAAACTGAGCGGAATACGTTCAATCAGAGGAAGGAAAGAAGAATACAGATGCAACTTAATAATTTTGGCTGTGCTCGCGACATTCAAATAGACGAATAAATAATTCGGTCTAAGAGAAAATGAAAACAACGAATTCAAAGGAGGTGATTCGAAATGGTTAATCTATGAAGTCGTAATATAAAAAAATCAACCATAAGGGAGCTTATGAAAACGAAAACCATAATGGCTCTGATCAAAAACCCGGAGGGCCGTCTCTATGAGATGGGATATAGCATCGCACAAAGCTATCTTGCCGATGCCCACTGGGACGACTTTGAGCTGATCGAACAGCATTATCTAGAAAGCAGGTGGGCTGAGTAGCGACGCCAATCACTTTACTCAGCCCATTAATGAATCCATTCCAGAAGGATACTGGTTCTTATATACTACACAACAAGGCTATAAGTACATCATTATCCTTCTGGAGTAAAAAAAATTCTCCAGGAGATATTCTATGGAAAAGACACAACTACAAGCCCTTCTTGCCACTGTAGAAAATCACGAAAAATACAAGGACTTAGACGCTTTAAATGGTTCTTTAAGGGGCTACAGCAGCCCGGCATCACTACTTATTCAGGATGGAAAATTCTACCTGAAAAAAAACTCTACGTCTCCGCTAGTAGAGCTTGGCGATGAGATTATGGTCTCAATTTTTGCGGGTATTCCTGCTATAGGGCTGTCAAGGGCGTTTTTTGCAAATGGGTATTCAGGAGGGCAGACGCGACCTGACTGTTTTAGTCCCGACGGTATAACTGCTGCCAGTTCAAACCCTGTATCAGCTTCATGCCGCTCTTGTCCCAACTCTCAATGGGGTAGTGGCGCCAACAGCGTCGGTACGGCTTGTCGAGCAAGCAAAAACCTTATCCTTCTTCTGCTGAAAGACGAAGAAGAACCGGATCTGGTTACCTTACGGATCAGCGGCAAATCTATCACTAATCTCCAGCGTTATGTCTCTCAATTTGAGGAACAGAGTGTTGCTGTATATAAATTTGCGACCAACCTCACTCTTGACCACGGCAGTAAATATCCTGTCGTTGAGTTCGAGGTCGTAAATATCTTCGTTCCGGAAGAACTTAAGGAGCTGAAGAGGTTTCTCGATTTACCGGAAGTCCAAGAGCATCTTAATCGCTAGCACCTACATCTAATACTCCCAGGACGGCTTTAGCCGTCCTGGGGCGTCTGTTACATAAGGAGATTCTCTTATGACTCTATTGCTACGCTCAAAAATTGAATCCAAAAAAAACAATGACAATAACTCAACATTTCTACATGTTAGGGCGTACAGAAAGATTGGCTTACACCCAATCCCCTTGCTTGCAGGTGAAAAACGACCGGCAGTGACAGCTTGGCAGCATCTTGACCATGGCCCATACCAGTTCCATGAGAACAATAATTGTGGTTTGCTCACAGGTATACCAACCCCGATAGGGCATTTTTGTGTTATTGATTTGGACCTTGCTGGGAATGATCCAGTCAGTTCAGCCTTACGAAGAGCAATTATCAGCACATTTGAGGTAGAGTTTGGTCCTTCATTAATGGTTGATACTGGCGGCAATCATCGTGGCCGTCACATTTGGGTGTTTCTTGATGAACCGATAACCCAGAAAGTGCAGGTAGGAATCGACCTGCACCATCTGGACAGTAAAGGACATTATGGCATTGAAATCCTATGTCAGGGTGGCCACGGAGGCTATAACGCCGTAGCCCCACCTTCGTTTGTACTGGATCTTTATAGATTTGTAGATAATATCGATTTGGAAAATTTAGGAGATCACATCCGCAAGGTCCAGAAATCTGAGCTATTGAAGTTCATTGACAGTAAAATGGTCAAGATTCTTTTAGCCTTGGGCACAATATCTTCAATTTTGTACAAATCTTACAGGGATAAGGATATCGACGGAGAATTAATCGATTACGCTTTGGCCCATTACGTTATCGGTGTCCTGAACTTACAAGATGAATCTTTGTGGCACCTCGCCTTTGAGATGGCTTTTGGCGGTAACTATGGACATGACAGAACGGCTTATCTGCTTGAACGAACCATTCAAAGGTTGGAAGAAGGGTCCGAAATGATAGGGATGGGGTCGGTGGTCGAAAAACTTGAAACCGAATCTCAAAAACTTCTTTTACAATCTTTAGAAAGGATTGAAACACTCTGTGGTGTGCGAGCAGAAATCACGCCCCAACGTGTCAATCTTGAAGATGTCACTTCCGAGCAGGAAAAACCGGATCACTCAAACTCAACCTCAACCTCTCCTTCGTCAATGTTTTTATTCGAAGACGATATGCAAATCGTGGAACGAGAAGAATGGTTGATTCCTAATGTAGTTCCAGCTTGCAAATTTATTTTGATGCATGGACCTGCCGGCAATGGCAAAACAACTGCTTCCGTGTTGATCGCCGACCGGGTAATTACTGAAACTGGATTACCCGTTATCTATCTAAATTTAGAAGGTAAAGCCGGTGACATCAACGAGAAAAGGCAATTGATGACAATACAGCCAGAACTGTTTCGGG
The DNA here is from genome assembly GCF_900143695.1 of Desulfopila aestuarii DSM 18488. Lineage (GTDB taxonomy): Bacteria > Desulfobacterota > Desulfobulbia > Desulfobulbales > Desulfocapsaceae > Desulfopila > Desulfopila aestuarii. Next base: position 52,096 of record NZ_FRFE01000028.1, on the reverse strand, counting down.
TTGTACGTCCTGCCACACAGTTTTCTCTATATAACGAGAAACACCTGCATGAGCTTTTGGTTTTCCTTAACAACATCAATGCAATCGGCAAGCCCGCTGCAATGGTCATTATTGATTCGTTGCTTGCTGCAACCGCTGGGGATCTCAATCAGGGTGCAGTTGGCGGTGCAGCAATGTTTTTTAACACGGTCACCGCCACGCTTGGTTGTACTGTTTTACTGCTTCATCACAACAACAAGGGTGAAGGCAAGGGGCAAGCGCGGATCTTTGGGTCTGCCCTGATCCCTGGTGCAGCGGTAATGACATGGGAGATTAAAGAGATGGATGACTGCTATTTTGCAAGAAAGCTTGTAGTATCCAAGAGCAACCTGCGTGCCATGCAAGTTGGTGACGAAATTATCGTTGGCCAGTACCCTGGCTCCGCACCTGTTCTCTTTAGGTCTGAAGGAGGTTATGAAACAGATAAAGCATCCATGACCCAAGTTGATCGGTGCCGGGACATTTTGCTGGAACAATTGATTGATGGCAGAGAACGACTGGCCGATGACGTAAGGGCCGCATTTGCCGACCATGACTTCACGGAGTCCACTATATCAAGAGCCTCGAAACAACTATGTATTGTCAAAAAGCAGGTCGACGGCAAACGGTACTGGTCCATTCCAAAAGGATCTCTTCTTTCCCGGCTTTGTAGAGCCGGAAAAGCATAACACGCGGCCTATATCTTTGATGAAAAGTGCTTTAATATTTTACATCGATGACACACACAGCTCTACATGTGGGTGTTGTTGTTGAAAGGTGCTTTACTGTATCTAGCTTTGAAATGTGTAAAAAGGGTGAAATGTATAATAAATTTAATATATTATATTTATTATACATTTCACCCTTTTCACATTTTTAATAGACCTTTAAGTCTTGATGATAAAGCACACTTTTCGCACTTTTCATCATTTTCATAAAGAAACACCACGCCACATGTAGTTGGAGTACATTTCATCAGCAACAGAGTAAGCCTGTGTCATGACCATTTTCCTGCTGTTTACTCTGCATAGTGGAGTGCCTATCGGTACACTTTAATCCTGCGATGTTCAATCTTTTCCTTACTGAAGATAAAACAAAAAAAGGCTTTCTTACAATACAAGCTTACACATTTGTAATCCGTGCCAGGTCTCAACAAGATGAATTTAGACAAGGGAGACAGATATGCTAGAAAGTATAATTGCCGAAATGAGGGTGTTTTTGAATCAGCATGTTCATCATGAAATAAATAAACAACACATCGAATCTGAATTCAATCATGCAAGCGAAATCGCCTCGCAAATAGCCAGAGCCTGTGAATACTCATTAAACGACGTCGAGGCTTGGAAATCAGTATCTAACTGGTACACTGTTTCTGCGGAGTTAGCTGACGTACTTCAAAAAGATGCTGAGGAAATCATTTTTGAAACACCGTACGGATTCGTATGGGGTCACATTCGACAAGACGCGGTTTGCCCGCACCTATTGAAACATATGAGAGAGCTCATCATGCCCAGCATGTGATCGGTATTTTCCGTTCAGAAAAGCCACTCCCGTGTAGTGGCTTTTCTTGTCCAACAGTTATTAATCAAATACTTCTCAGAATATATTTGAAGAAACCTACCATGCATGTGCTATTTCTTGGTCATCCATGATGGTAGTTTAATAGTTCCATAATCGATGGCCTCTACAGCAGCTACAAGCGGTCTCAGGTCATTTTTCTTGGCATACCGGATATATGACTCACGCTCTCCACGCTGATGGCCAACCACGGCGGCGACATGTGCTTCAGGGATTCCGGCAGACCAAAGCTTCGAAATTACGGAGTGGCGAATGCCGTGGAAAGTCTGACCGCTCCCACTGATACCAAGCGAACGGCGAAATTTTGCAAAATCCTTGCTGACCTGGTGACCATACTTTCCACGGTACGGTTTGATGTCCGGAAAAAGTTTGACGCCCGTTTGTGACCTTGCATACTCGACTAATCCAGATTTCAACAACACCGGATGCACAGGTATTAATCGTCTGGCGTTCTTACTTTTCAGTCGCTTGTCACCACGGTTATTGACATCGATACACCAGATGCCATCACGGTTAATGATGTCGGCCGCATCGAGGGAGGCAACCTCAGATTGACGTAATCCACTAAAGCTGCTCAGAAATATGCACATAGAAAGAGACCTCTGGTCCTCAGGGAGATTTTCAAGAATCTTTTTAATCTCAGCATCAGACAATGCCAACCGTTCCTTGTCTGTAGGCGTTTTCTTTTTTATGACCGCATTACTGAAAGGATGGCTTGCTATCAATCCACTCTTTACGCACCAGTTTAAGAAGGTAGCGGTATCATTCAATCGGTGGTTGACACTGGTGATGCTCAAGCGTTGCTCAGGTGGGTATTCTCGCTTCAGGATGGCCGTTATTAATTGATCCTTATATCTGGCCCCATTGATTCGCTTAGGTATCCTCATGAGCACGTCGCGGTACTTCTGGCGATCCTCGACGGTGTAATGGCTGATTGGCTTATCGCCAACGATCTCCATGAATCGCAGGAGATTCTTCTCCAGACCAGACGCAATATCGTGACCTCGCTTGCTCGTCTCTTCCTTGACGTACAGCTCGATCAACCGGCTCATCGTGATCTGTTCTGGTTCCACCCGTGGGGGTGGATGAATGAGTGCGCTAGTGGTCGGTCCTGCGATCGTCTGTGGCAGCTGGAGCTGATCAAGGTTGCCGGACGTAGTATTACTGTCCAAGGCTGCCTGGAATAATCTAAGTCGTAACTCTGCAAAGTGTCGCTCGGCGGTGGTAACGTACTGTCGGCAGAGGCGGAATGCGGCCTTCCTGTCCTCGGTCTTGAGAGATTTCTTGAGTTCGGTGCGGCGAAGGATCGGCTGGAGGTCTTTTGGGACCTTCATGCGGAAATAATAAACCGGCTGCTTGCCATTGCTCTTAAAGCAGTATGACGGTACTCGCATCTTCTAGTCCTCCCGTGGGGGTGAGAGAAAATGCGGTAGGGGTACAAAGGAAGGTACAAGAGCATAAGGACTGGAAATCCGTGTGGCCCTGGTGAGAGATTCAAAAAGCCACCAGTGGGGTGCAAAGATAGTCTCTGGAGTACCTCCGAAAGCACAAAACCCGTTACAGAATTTCTGTAACGGGTTTTGTTGAATCGAATGGTGCCGGGACCAGGAATCGAACCAGGGACACACGGATTTTCAGTCCGTTGCTCTACCGACTGAGCTATCCCGGCACCGCGTTTAGCGCGTTTTGGAGAGGCTTATTTACACAGAATTTTGGAGGGTGTCAACAGGTTTTTCCCCTCTTTTTCTGGTCACCTCAGAATTTATCGTCATCGTCGAGTTTCAGGTCGCCCAGATCAAGCTCGAAGTCCAGGTCCTCGTCAAGATTGATCTTTCTTTTGGCTACTTTCTCCTGAGTAGCCGGAACTTCCTCTTCAATATCGAAGTCGAGATCTTTCAGAGACAGATCGGCAAGATCGACGCTCTTGGCCTCTTCCGCAATCGCTCCCAGTTCCTCATCGCCGAGGTTCAGATCGAGGTCAAGGTCCAGGTCGAGATCATCGTCGCTTCCAGTAAATGCATCTTCCTCCACTGCTTTCAGAACCGGGGGAGGTTCGAGGTCCGACATGTCGTTCAGTTCGTCCGGCAGCTCGATATTCATCGCTTTGGCAGGTGCAGTCTCATCCACATCGTCAAAATCGGCCAGGTCGGCATCCTCATCAAAATCGCCAAGTTGAAAAGCGATTTCCCCATCATCATCGCCCTCACCAGCCATACTGATCGCAACGTCTTCGTCCTCGTCCTCTATCTGGCTCTCATTGGTTTCTGCTTCATCTTCAATGAGTATATCCAGATCCGGATCACGGATTTCCTCATCGTCGAAAACGTCACCATCGTCGACGAAGGCCTCGTCCAGCTCAAACTCTTCGGCCTCAGGTTCTGTATTAAATTTCAGAAACGTTGGGGCCGCCACATTGAACACGGAGCCGTGCAGGTTTTCCGAAGTGCTCTGGATGTCTTTCTTACACTTCAGACAGGTTTCAAGATAGTCGAACGAAATAAATCCACATTTTGGACAACGCATGAGATCTTCCCTTTTCTGTTCTCGGTTCCTGAGATTATCGGCTCCGCCGGAAAAAAGTACCTGACAATAGAATTTCCTCCACTATCGCATACTTCCACGGCAATAATCAAGCAATATTATCAGTCAGATAAACAAGATCACCTTTCATCGCCCAAAACATGTCATTGGGACCAGTCCATCCCGATATCGCAGGAGGGAGCAGAATGGGTCAAAGCACCGACTGAAATGATGTCAACACCGGTCGCTGCAATTGCCGCAACCGTTGAAAGATTAACCCCGCCGGATGCCTCAACCAAGGCGCGTCCATTGATTTTCTGAACCGCTTTTGTCATGGTTTCACAGGACATATTATCGAGCATGATGATATCCACTCCGCAGGCAAGGCACTCATCCACCTGTTCGAGCGTGTCTGTTTCGACCTCAATCCTGATGGTGTGCGGAGCCTTGTGACGAACGCGCCGAACCGCCTCGGTAATCGAGCCGCAGGCCGCAATATGGTTATCTTTAATAAGAACGCCATCGGTAAGGTTGAAACGATGGTTTGAGCCCCCGCCGACCTGGACGGCGTATTTTTCCATCATCCGGAGTCCAGGCGTGGTTTTACGGGTATCGGTAATGCGTACCCTGGTACCGGCAACCGCCTCGACAAAGCGCGAAGTTATGGTGGCGATACCGGAGAGTCGCTGCACCAGATTCAAAGCCACCCGTTCGGCTTTCAACAGATCGACAACCGGCCCGCTCACTGTCATAAGGGTGTCACCGGGCTGAAGTAAACTTCCTTCGGCCACCGGGTCGATCACCTCTATTGCCTTGTTCTGCACCCAGAAGACCTCAGCGGCAATATTACCCACACCAGCCGCCACAAAAGGCTCACGGGCAACCAGGCGGGCACGCCCTATTTCACCAACCACAAAAATTGACTCGCTGGTCAGGTCGCCGCGTCCGATATCCTCGGCCAGAAAAGCTTTCAGCTGACGACGCAACAGATTTCGGTCCATTCTATTACCTCTCAGCCGATACTCTTCAGCCGCTGTTCTGCTTCGGCAATGGTCGCCAACTTGGCATCAAGCTCGTCTTTCTCCTCACGCACCTTGGCCACAACTGCTTCAGGAGCGTTCGCCAGAAACTTGTCGTTGCCCAGCTTACCGTTGATCTGCTTCAGCTTGCCCTCCACTTTTTTTCGTTCCCTGCCAAGCTTTTCCAACTCTGCGGCCACATCGATAAGCCCCATGAGCGGCACAAATATTTCAAGATCCTTAAAAATATAGGTGGCGGCGTCGTCCGGTTTTTCACCTTTTTCCTGCACGGTAAACGACTTCAATCTCGTCATATCGGAGATCGCCCTGGTGAAGCTACCGAGCAACTCGCGTTGCCCTGCATCCGGACAGTTGATAAAGGCGTCGATTTTATTGGAAGGATGCACTTCGGCTTCGCTTCTGATATTTCTAATGCCGGTAATAACCCCCATCAGTAGGTCCATCTGCGCCTCAACCTCTGGATTCTTCCAACCTTCCTGACGCTCGGGAAATTCTGTGGTCATCAGTGGCGAACGCTCTCCGGGTAAGGCACTCCAAATCTCTTCGGTCACAAACGGGGTGATAGGGTGAATCAGTTTGAGAACGGTTTCGAGCACGGTCAACAGTACTCCGCGCGCCTGATTTTTGGCGGTTGCATCGTCGCTGAACAGATCCGCTTTAATCCATTCCACATACCAGTCACAGAATTCGCCCCAGATAAACTGATAGTTAGAGGAAGCGACATCATTGAAATGGTACTCGTCAAGCCCGTTGCGTACAGCGTCAATGGTCGTTGCCGTCCGGCTTAAAATCCACTGGTGCACCAGCGGTAGCGATTTTGGATCGTTTACAACATCCTTGACCGATTCATCACCGTCACTGACATGCATCAGGGCGAAACGGGCGGCGTTCCAGATCTTGTTGATGAAGTGGCGATAGCCCTCGATCCGGTCTTCGTCGAGCTTGATCTCGCGGCCCTGCGCGGCAAAAGCGGTAAGGGTGAACCGCATGGCATCGGTTCCGTATTGCGCCATAACCTCCAACGGATCGATAACATTGCCGGTGGACTTGGACATCTTTTTGCCGTGCTTATCGCGCACCAGGGCATGCAGATAAACGTCTTTGAACGGCACCTCGTCCATGAAGTGGATACCCATCATCATCATGCGGGCAACCCAGAAAAAGAGAATATCAAAACTCGTGACCAGTACCGAAGTCGGATAAAAGGTCGCAAGTTCCTTGGTGTTCTCAGGCCAGCCCATTGTGGAAAAGGGCCAGAGCGCCGAGGAGAACCAGGTGTCAAGCACGTCGTTTTCCTGCACCAGTTTAGCCGAAGAACATTTCGGGCAGCTGGTCGGGTCAGTGGATTCGACAATCAAGGCCCCACACTCTTCACATGTCCAGGCAGGAATGCGGTGCCCCCACCAGATCTGACGGGAAATACACCAGTCGCGAATATTATCCATCCAACTGTAGAAGGTGTTATACCAGGTCTTCGGGTAGAGGTTAATACGCCCCTCTTTCACGGCCGCCACCGCCTTGTCAGCCAGCGGACGCACTGACACAAACCATTGCAGTGAGGTGGTCGGTTCAATGACGGTCTTGCAGCGATAGCAGAGACCAAGGGCATGGTCGTAATCTTCAATCTCCACCAGATAGCCCTGCTCTTTCAGGTCTTCGACGACTTTTCTGCGGGCGGCGAAGCGGTCGAGACCGGCATATTTTCCGGCCGCCTCGTTCATGACGCCTTTATCGTCCATAACCTTCAACAACGGCAGGCTGTGACGGATGCCGATTTCGTAGTCATCCCGATCGTGGGACGGGGTCACCTTCAGGGCACCGGTACCGAAATCTTTCTGGACATGATGGTCAAACACCACAGGGATTACCCTATCGGTGAGAGGCAACCGGATACCGATATCACCTAAGTGGGCATACCGTTCGTCATCTGGATGCACGGCCACCGCGGTATCACCCAGCATGGTCTCCGGCCTGGTCGTGGCAACAACGACAGAACCCGAACCGTCGGCATAGGGGTAACGGATATGATAGAGTTTACCCTTGGTATCCTCATGCTCAACCTCGTCATCGGCAAGCGCCGTATGACAACGCGGACACCAGTTGACGATATAGTCGCCTTTATAGATCAACCCTTCTTTATAAAGTCGGACAAAAACTTCGCGCACCGCAGAAGAAAGCCCCTCATCCATGGTGAACCGTTCGCGTTCCCAGTCGCAGGAGGCACCAAGCTTGCGCAGCTGGTTGATGATGGTACCGCCCTTCTCCTGACGCCACTCCCAGACCTTTTCGATAAAGGCATCACGACCCAGGTCATGACGGCCTTTGCCTTCGAGGGCCAGCTGCCGCTCGACGACGTTCTGGGTAGCAATTCCGGCGTGATCGGTGCCGGGAACCCAGAGGGTGTTGTCACCGCACATGCGGTGGTACCGCACCATAATATCCTGAAGGGTGTTGTTCAGGGCATGACCGACATGGAGAACGCCAGTCACGTTGGGCGGAGGTATGACAACAGAAAAAGAGGGTTTCCCCTCTTCCATCTTCGCCGAGAAACATTTCTCCTCCTCCCATTTCCGCAGCCATTTTTCCTCGACCTCGGAAAACTCATATCCCTTGCTCAACAGCTTCTCTTCGTTCTGTGCCATAATAGGTGCTGGTAATAATTGATGGTGGTTGATTATGTATAACCCGAAAGAACCGAAAAAACGGAAAGTGTGACAATCCGATTATTTCTCATGGTCCGCAAGGATTGGTTGGTTATTTCTCGTTTGCTGCTTTTGTCGGCTCTATGTTGAAGGCTTGTGACCGGCGATAAACACCTGACAAATGCGTGAACCCTTTAGTGATACAGGGGGCCGAACCATCCAGAAACTAACTATGAAACCCGTTAACTTCAACTGTTTTTCACCGGAGTTTCATGAAAAGCGGCTGGCTCCAGTTTATGGAAACCAGCCGCAGAAAAGTTTTGTATTTCATCAGGCGAAAACGAAGGGGCTTTCCTGACTCCAGCTCAGCGCACGCTCCACGGTTTTGGCAGAAATAAATGTTCATAGAGTCCCATGGCATAGCGATCAGTCATTCCCGCTATAAAATCACAAACTTGCCGGTGAGCAACCTTCTCATCCTTCCATGATTCAGGCCTGGATTCCTCTACCAGTTCCCGGCCACGCCGGCGTACCAGCCCATTCTCCAGAAAATATCCGTACAGATCGCGGATAATGCGCTGGGCCTTCTCAAATTCATTGTGTACCCGGTAATAGCGATAGACGTTTTTATAGAGAAAATGACGCAGATTGCCGATGGCCTCAAGCATACCGTCACTTATGTGCAGACAGCCGTCATCTGCCTGAAGAGTCTCGACGATAAGATCGCGTACCATTTTGCCGATACGCTGGGAATGGCGACTGCCAACCACGTTCTTTATATTATCAGGTAAATCACCATCTTTTAAGATTCCAGCCCGTAGAGCATCGTCGAGGTCATGATTGACATAGGCAATGATATCCGCCAACCGAACCACCTGGCCTTCAAGGGTCACCGCCAGTTCGCCTTTTGTGTCGGGAAGTATCTCAGAATTTCCTTTCGAATGGCGGATAATTCCGTTTCGCACTTCGAAGGTGAGATTCAGGCCTCGGCCGTCGTTTTCCAAACGGTCCACAACTCTAAGACTGTGGACATAATGGCGAAACCCACCTGGATGAAGCTCATTCAAGGTCGCCTCGCCGGCATGGCCAAAAGGTGTATGACCAAGATCATGGCCGAGGGCAATAGCCTCGGTGAGTGGCTCGTTCAAACACAACCCTGCAGCTATAGTCCTGGCAATTTGGGACACTTCCAGAACATGGGTGAGTCGCGTTCGATAATGGTCACCGGTGGGGGCAAGAAAAACCTGGGTCTTGTGCTTGAGACGACGAAAGGTCTTTGAATGGGTAATGCGGTCACGATCTTTTTGAAAGGTCAGCCGGATATCCTGGATATCCTCCTCCTCTTCATGCATGCGCCCCTGAGAGTTTTTGCTGAGGGCGGCATAGGGCGAAAGATAGGCCTCTTCACGATCCTCGAGCTGCTTTTTGATCGACTTACCGATAACAGGTACAAATCCCATGCTCTCTCTCTTTCAGATGACGGGTCGCCGCGATACATATCGGGAAATCTTTCGATATGCCCTCAAGGCCCAACCCGTTGAATAATACAGATATCACATGCGCCCGCTGCTGCTTCACTAATAGAATCAGCATGTTGTTTACACCCCTGACCACCGAAGTGCAAGCAGTAAACATCTTTTATCACCACGAAATGTCAACAAGTTAGCATAAAAACACCACATACACCGTTTGGTGGCTCCATAAACCCCGGTGAGGAAAATACAACAATCCACCCCCTTACCCTGTCTTTTTCCCGCAGCAGGAACTACTATTATTTCATCAGAACAGTATTCTCTCCCATCACTCACCCAAAAAGCGGGGAATCCTTTATGAAACATGCCCATTCTTTACATACAATTACCCCTGAGGAATTGCGGGCCAGACTCGATGCCGCTGAAAACCTTTTTCTCATTGATACCCTGCCTGCCGATCACTTCTACAAAGTGCACCTTCCCGGCGCCCGCAATGCCTGCGTTTTTGAGATGACCTTTATCGATCAGGTACATGCACTCTGCAGCGACAGCAGTTGCCCCATCGTGGTTTACGGAATTGGCAATAACTCGCTCGACTCCCGCACCGCCGCTGAGAAGCTCTCCATGGCCGGTTACTCCAATGTGACGCTCCTCGAGGGCGGACTGGAACGATGGAAACAGTCGGGATTGCCGCTGCATGGCACCGCGCCAAATACCCTTGAAGAGACTGACCGCCTATTGGCAGATGGAGAATATACTGTTATCACCGATGAAAGCATTATCGGCTGGACAGGCCGCAATTCCAACACCAGCCATTACGGAACGGTCGGCCTGGCCAACGGCCATCTGCATGTTGAGGATGGCACCATCCAAGGTAGTTTCACCGTGGATATGGAATCCATCGAAAACATCAATCTCGCCGGCAGCGACCTGCAAAAGGTGCTGATCTCCCACCTGAAGTCGGAAGATTTCTTTCTCACCGATGGCTTTCCAGCCGCTCGCTTCAATATCCGGGGTGGCAGATTCGCACGAGAGGCCGAGCCCACCAGGCCCAACTGTGAGCTCTCAGGAACTCTCGATTTACGTGGCATCCAGAATGATCTCAGCTTCAAGGCAACCCTCGTCAAATGGCTGGATGGCCGCCTGCATCTTACGGCCCACTTCGATCTGGATAGAACACTCTGGGGCATTACCTACGGTTCAAGCAGCTACTACCAGCACCTGGGCATGCACACTGTGTTTGATGGCATATCCATCGAGATGAAGATTGTGGCAGAACTGACAGAATAGACTACCGCACAACAGATTTACGCCCTTTATCATCTGCCGACTTTTTTACAGCAGATGGTTGACAGGTTATTTCTTGATAACAACTATTCTCAACAGTCGATCTTAGACAAGATACTGTGGACGCTCAAAAAAGCTTTCACCGATAAAAAATGCAGCACCCTTTCAATGACAGCAGGCTGAAACTACGGCAACATCATAGTGCGCCGCTATCCGGTTTCGGTCGAGCAAACAGTTATTCGGCATCAGGCCGGCCCCAATTCACATAAAAGGAGAAATGATATGGCATCAATCACCCTCAAAGGCAACAGCATAACCACCGTCGGCGATCTTCCGGCCACCGGAACGAAAGCTCCCGATTTCTCACTGATCAAAACCGATCTGTCGACCTGCACTCTCGCCGATTTTGCCGGAAAGAACGTGGTACTCAACATTTTCCCGAGCATCGACACCCCGGTCTGTGCGACCTCGGTCCGAAAATTCAACGAAGTCGCCGGCAGCAAAAAAGACACGGTTGTCCTCTGCATTTCCGCTGACCTGCCTTTTGCTCACACCCGTTTCTGCGAAACAGATGGTTTAAAAAATGTTGTCTCCTGCTCGGTTTTCAGAAGCGCCGACTTCGGTAATGATTACGGGGTGACCATCACCTCCGGCCCGATTGCCGGCCTGCTTTCCCGGGCAATCGTCATCATCGGCCCCGACGGCAATGTTAAATATACCGAGCAGGTTCCTGAAATCGCGCAGGAGCCTGATTACGACAAAGCCCTTGCCCAGCTTGGTTGAACTTCCACTACCATAGCACAGCCTCATTTACGCTTTCCGGGATACGCTTTCCCGGAAAGCGTATCCCACCGACATTTCTCCAATAACCATTCTGCACAGCTTGCTGCCTGTAAGCAAAAAAAATGGCACTGGTCTTTCAACCCGTTCCGTTGTATTGTGGGAATGGTAAATTAACGCCGTACTTTCAGTGTATTCGTTCATTTCACAGAGACAGCCGTTGCCAGGCAGTGTCTCACCCATGGGTAAAAGAACAGGCCCACCACGATGTGTATTAAGAACTGGCAGTTCTCACGCCAAAGGCAGGAGTAAAGCCGCTCATAAAACACTGATTCATTCAATTGCCGAATCGGAACGAAATGTTAGGAAGATTCCCGTCACGTACCATCATCATAATCTGCCTCCTGATCGCCATCGGCAGCCTGTTTCTGCGAAATATCGTATACATCGGTCATTCCAGAGTTTCTGGAACCCAGGTAGGGAAAGAGCAACAGGCAGGAAGTGCGCCCATTATTCTGGCCTACAATGAACGGCCTCCCTATTATATCACCAGCAACGACCATGTTCTCTCCGGCCTGATCGGTGAGATTGCTCTCTCAGCCTTTCGTCGTTCCGGACTCCCGTATACCTTGCAGAAAATGCCGCCCAAACGCCAGATGAACAATGTGGAGAACAACCATGAACGGCTCTGCGCACTGGGCTGGTTCAAAACTCCTGAACGCGAAGAGTTTGCCTCATTTTCCCTTCCCCTGTATCAGGATCTGCCAACGGTGGTTGTTACCCGTGCCGACATCACCTTTTCTCCGCCCGCCCTAACCCTTGCCGAACTGTTCAAACGGACCGATCTCACTCTTTTGGTCCAAAGCGGCTACTCCTATGGTCCATACGTTGATGAAGCATTACGACAGCACAATCCGGCCAGCGTAACAACCACCGGAAATGCAACCGAGATGCTGGAAATGATCGACTCTGGCAAGGCCGACTATTTTTTTGCCGCCACCGAAGAAGCAAACGAAGCCATTACTGCCAGCCGCAACCCAAACCATTTTCACCTTATCCTGCCCCGTGATATGCCACTGGGCAACCACCGCTACTTCATGTGCAGCAAACAGGTTACACCTGAGGAAATAGGGCAGCTCAATGCAGCAATCACCGCAGAAAACAACGCGAAGGGGAGAGTCCTCCCGGACCAATGAGACATTACACCGCAAAAAAGAACGCTATCACCATCGGTGTCTGCATGCTGTTCACCGTCTTCGTCTTTGCCAACGAGATTCAGACCCGCAACAAGGCGGAATCCCTTATACGGCAACATGCACTTATCGTCACCGACGCCGTCTGGAACGTCAATACTGAAGCCACAGCGGAATACCTGCGCCTTGCCACCGCTGCAAGCCGATACAGCAATCTCACAGTATACGAAAAAAACGGTGAAATTTTTCAGACCTTTGACACTGGTCCGGAATCCCGTCTCCAACAGTTTTTCCAGCGCCTCCGTCTGACTCCGGAAATACACCTCCGAAGCCCGATACTGAACCAGGGCATGGAAATCGGTGCTATCGAGGCCATCTATCACCCGCCGACTCTCTACATCGACTTTTACGTGATGGTCCTGCTGATGATGTTGACCGCCATGCTCCATATGTACCTGCGCAGCCTGCTTGACAAAACGGTACTCGAAAAACGGATCAGCTCCCGAACCAAGGAATTGGCCCAATCCAACCGTGTTCTGCTGAGAGAGGTACACCAGAAAAAGAAGACCTCGGCAATCCTCAGGAAAAGCGAGGAGGAATACCGGCAACTCTACCAGGAAGCAAAGAGTGCCGAAGAGGTGTACCGCTCTCTGATCAACTCCTCGGCCGATGCAATTCTCATCTGCGATCTCGATGCCCGGGTGAAAGACCTCAGTTCCGCCTTCACCACACTTTTGGGCTGGACGCTTGATGAACTGCAGGGCAACACAATTGATTTTTTCACTCCGGAGGAACAGGACGCTGCCAACAGGATATTTGACGATATCCGGGAAAATGGCGCATCCTACCAGGCCTATGAACTCCAGGTACTCACCAAGAAAGAGCAACTGATCGATATCAGCCTCTCCGGCTCGCGCTTTAACAATCATCAGGGGCACCCGATTGGTATGCTCTTCGTGATCCGCGACATCTCCTATCACAAAAAAATGGAGAAGCAGCTGCAGCGAGCAGAACGAATGGAAGCGGTGGGAACGCTCGCCGGCGGCATCGCCCACGACTTCAACAACCTGCTGATGGGTATCCAGGGCAATACCTCGCTGGCGCTCCTGGAAATTTCACCAGAAAACCCCGTGCGGGAAAAAATTGAAGCCATCGAAACCTACGTTCAGAACGGCCAGGAATTGACCGCCCGCCTGCTTGGTTTTGCCCGCGGCGGCAAATACGAGATCAAACCGACCGACCTGAACCGGTTGTTTTATGAAGAAACACAGCTTTTTGCCAGGACGCGAAAAGACATCTCCTTCACCGAGGAGTATCAGGAAATGTTATGGCCGGTGGAGGTAGATCGGGGCCAACTGAGACAGGTACTGCTCAATCTCTACGTCAATGCAGGCCAGGCGATGCCTGAAGGAGGCTCCATCAGGCTGGTCACGCAAAATGTCCACCTCGACGGCATATCCTGCGGCATCTACGAGATACCACCGGGCCGGTACGTGCAAACCCTGGTGACCGACTCCGGCCATGGCATGGATAAAGAGACTATGGCCCGCATCTTCGATCCCTTTTTCACCACCAAAGAAATTGGCAGGGGTACAGGGCTTGGACTCGCATCCGCCTATGGCATCGTCAAGAATCACAACGGCTATATCGACGTCTACAGTGAACCGGGCGAAGGCACCACCTTTACCATCTATCTGCCTGCTTCGGAAAAGGACGTTGAAGTTGACCGGATAGTTCCGGAATTACTTCAGCCCTTTCGGGGAGACGAGACCATACTCCTGGTAGATGACGAAGAGCTGATTCGACAAGTTGGCGAAAAGATGCTGGAAGCCATCGGCTACACTGTGGTTACGGCCGGATCCGGCAAAGAGGCCTGCGAGATCTACCGAAATGAGCCACACCGGTTCGGAGCGGTCATTCTCGACATGATCATGCCGGACATGGATGGCGGTGCGGTCTTTGAACAGCTAAAGGCGATCAACCCCCAGGTTCGGGTGATGCTGTCAAGCGGTTACGCCTTAAACGAAAAGGCCCAAGGCATCATGGCCCGGGGTTGCGCCGGCTTTTTGCAGAAACCGTTCAACATCATCAGGCTTTCAGCAAAACTGAAGGAAATAATACGACCTGAAGCGATTGAACAATAAAAAGCCTTGTAAACCCAAGCATCTTTTTATAATACCTATCGCATTAATCTTTCCAAGAAACACAAGACGTCTAACAGACGCCAAAGAAAATAATTTTTCTTCATCGTCTAAATATAGAGAATCATGAGCTATAGAGTTGCTATTAACGGGTACGGCCGTATAGGCCAGAGCGTTCTGCGAGCTATCTACACCGGTCCGCACCGCAAAGATTTCGAAGTAGTCGCTATCAACGAACTGGCCGACATCGAAACGTTAACCTACCTGACCCGTTACGATACAACCCATGGCCGCTTCCCAGTGCCGGTATCCTGCAGCGAGGATACGCTCTATATCAATGGTGACCGGATTCAGGTGCTGTGTGAAGAGTGCCCGGAAAACCTGCCCTGGCAAGCATTAGATATAGATCTGCTCTTTGAATGCTCTGGATCTTTCAATGACCGGACCACCGCCAATCTGCACCTTGCAAGCGGAGCAAAGCGCATCCTGCTTTCCCACCCGGCAAATCCCGATATGGATGCCACGGTGGTATACGGCGTCAACGACAACCAGCTCCGGGCTGAACATAAAATCGTTTCCAACGCCTCCTGCACCACCAATTGCATTGTGCCAGTACTAGATCTGCTGGACAAAGCCCTGGGACTCGATTTCGGCGTAATCACCACCGTCCATTCAGCCATGAACGACCAACCGGTGATCGACAGCTACCATAATACCAATCTACGTTTGACCCGTAGCGCACTCCACTCAATCATCCCTGTGGAAACCGGCTTGAACCGTGGCATCCAACGCATTCTCCCCCATCTGGGCGACCGGTTTCAATGCCTGCATCTGCGTGTACCCACCATTAACGTGTCGCTGATGGATCTCTCCGTCAATGTCAAAACGGATACAACCGCAGAACAGGTCAACAATATCATGAGGGAGGCAGCCGATGGCCATCTCCAAGGCTTGCTCGGTTATACTCAGGAGCCGCATGCATCGGTCGATTTCAACACCGATCCACACTCCGGCATCATCGATGCCACCCAGACCAGAGTCAGCGGCACCAAGCTGGTGAAACTGGTCTGCTGGTTCGACAACGAATGGGGATTTGCCAACCGGATGCTGGATGTCGGCTGCAAATGGCTTGTATTATCTGCCAAATAGACTGGTTTTGAAACCTATGGTACAAACGAGGCACAGATGATTACTCTCCAGGAATTTCTCGAAGAAAAGGTCAGGCTGCCATCGCCTAAAGCGATAGCGATCAGGATTCTTGAAGCGATCAGAAAAGATGAGGACTCATTTGCCGAGCTGGCCAATATCATCAAGTCCGATCCGGTTCTGACGGCACGGATTCTCAAGGTTGCCAACTCATCCTATTACGGAATGGTCGATCAGGTTTCTTCACCGGGCCAGGCCATCTCGGTCCTCGGTACAAAAGCCCTGAAAAATATCGCCCTCTCGTTTGTCATTTTCGACGCCGTGAAGGTTACCCAACAGGGAAGCTTCGACATCGACCTTTTCTGGCGCCGGGCCATAACCAGCGCTGTTGCCGCCGAAATAATGGCAGCAGAAGTGGGATTTCGCTCCGATGATATTTTTGTCACCGCCCTGCTCCAGGATTTCGGGGTACTGGTGCTCTTTCTCTCCTGCGGTGCAGCCTATACCGAGGTTTTTGACGCCAAACGGATCAGCGGCAGCAACCTGCAGGAGGAGGAAACGAAGCACCTGAGCTTCAATCACACCGAGGTCGGCTATCAGATCCTGAAATCCTGGAATCTGCCTGATACCATCTGTGAACCTATCAGGGATCACCACTCCCCGAAAAAACCGGGACAGACCAGCACTGCAGGCCTTGTCAACCTGGCCGACCGGATCGCCTCCATCTACCACGGTAAGGAGAGCAACCGCAGGTCGATTGAAGCGCGGATGCTGCTGAATGAACATTATGGCATCAACGATGAACACGCTTTGGAGCTTATCGACACCATCGGCATCAAGGCACGTGAAGCCATAGAATTGTTCGCCATTTCTCCCGGAGAGATGAAGCCCTTCTCCCAAATCATGCAGGAGGCGAACACCGAGCTGGCCCGCCTCAATTATTCTTATGAACAGCTGGTACTGGAGTTGACCCAGGCAAAACGAAACGCCGAACAGATGGCTGTCGAATTGAAAAAGGCCAATGACAGCCTGCGTGATCTGGCCCTGCGCGATGGCCTCACCGGCCTCTACAACCACCGGTATTTTCAGGACGCTCTCGCCAGCCAGCTGGAATCGTCAAAGCGTTACGGCCACATGGTGGCCCTGTTACTTATCGATATAGATTTTTTCAAGAAAATCAATGATACTCATGGACATCCCGTAGGTGACACCGTCCTGCAGGAGATCAGTACCCTCTTGGTGAAACTGGTCAGAAATTGCGATATCGTGGCCCGATACGGCGGTGAGGAATTCGCCGTCATCCTGCCGGAGACGGGCATTACCGGAGCAAAAGTCCTGGCCCACAGGGTGCGACGCGGAGTAGAGCAGCACCAGATCAAACATGGCGATATCCCTATTCCGATAACCATCAGCATTGGTGTCGCAAGCAGTGAGAGCTCCGGGGCCGAGATCTCCCGCTCCATGCTCATCACCCAATGCGATCAAGCCCTCTATGAGGCAAAACATAATGGCCGGAACCGGGTGGAGGTCGCCTCAGGGGAGATGAAGGAGAAATCCCTTGTCTGATCCGGACACACCTCCACGGTTGACGACCGAAGTGCTGGTTGGAACGGTTACTCAAATGAATCGGCCCAGGCGATGGCCTCAAGATAAAAGTCCGTCATCTTTTCTTCATTGAGGCCGATCTTTTTCAAAGCAAACCTGAAGGGTACCCAGTTTCCCTGTTCATAGGCCTCAACCAGGCGCAAAAACGGGTAGAGATCCCCCGATTTTTCGCTTAGGGCAGTGTTGATATTTGCAGACAAGGGCATCTTCTTCAATATGGTCGCGAGCGGTTGATCGAGCATGGCATCAATGAAAGAGAACAACCCCAACAGAAACATCTCGTTACTATCCTGTCGACACTCAATGGCGATCAGTTCCAACAGCCGCGCCCGGATAATTGAGGCACGCACAAGTTCTCCGGGTTTGTTCTCCGCCAACATGCTGGTAGCAATGAGCGACACGAACATGCGAAATCCCCGCTCACCGAGATAACTGATAGCCTGGGCGACAGAGGAGATCGTCTTTATCCGGCTAAAATGAGATGAGTTTATGTATTTCAGCAACTTATAGGTGATCGAGATATCCTGGGAAACAAGCTTTTCCAGGGCTTCGACATCAAACTCACTATCAGCGCTGTTGATCTCGGAAAGCAGTTGCAGCATGGTCAGTTGTGATGTCGACAAATCCCTGTTCTGCAAAACCTCCGGCTTTGCAAAGAAATACCCTTGGAAATATTCAAACCCAAGAGCCAGTGCCGCCTCAAACTCCTCGTAGGTTTCAATTTTTTCTGCCAGCAATTGGCAGTCGAACTGCTTGAGGGTTCCCACCATCTCTTTAATCTTCTCAGGCGAAGTGAGGCGAAAATCGATTTTAATGATATCACTTAAATGCAACAATTCATCGAACTGCCGGGAATAGACAAAATCATCCAAGGCAAGGCTGTATCCTTTTTCCTTGAGTAGCCGGCAGGCATTCACCACCGCAGAACCGGGTTCGACATCCTCCAATATTTCGACCATCAGTTTCTCAGGTGGAAAAAGTTGCGGGATGCCTTTGGCGATCAACTCTTCGGTAAAATTGATAAAAGCCAGTTTCCCTGCCGCGATTTCATCTATACCGACCGTGAAAAAGGTGGAAGAGAGCAGACTGGTGTTGGCGGTAGTCCCGTCAATATCGGGAAAAGCGTTGGTTGTTCCCGTTCGAAAAAGCAATTCGTAGGCATAAAGCTTTTTCCGCTTGTCAAATATCGGCTGTCTGGCGACAAATACATTCATCAGAGATAATCCAGTTAAAGATTGACTTGATACTTCTTTCGTATGAAATTTTACTTAAAAACCAACGACAATCAAATAGTTTTATGATATTCAACCCGCAGAGGCAGCACTCGATTCCACCTTTCCCTATCCTTTGCAAACGGCTGAATATCTGAGCAAATCACTGCCATTTACAGGTTTTCCCTTTCCTGGGTCCAGTTCGCCATGAGTGCAACTCCCCTCCCTTAATCCGTGCAATTTCGGGAACGAGTGTGCTACAATCCGCTTTCTATGAAAATATGGCACCTGGAAATTTCCCGACCACCGTACAGCATATATGAAAATACTTATTCTCGCCCCGCAGCCTTTCTATCTGGACTGCCGGATTTCTTTAGCATTGAAGACCCTTCTTGAAGCATTGGCGGCAGAAGGACATCAGCCGACCTGCATGCGTTATCCCCAGGGGAAAGATCTGGTTATCCCTGGCTGTCAGATGATGCAGGTCCGCAAATTGCCACTGCCAGGTTTCTCCTGGAAAAAACCGTTCTACAGCAGAACCATGGCAAAGATGACAGACAGGTTGCTGCAACATGAGAAATTTGACTTTCTCATCGCCTTCGCCGGTTGTGTCGGACTCACCCGTCGTCTCAGCAAGCGATACAACATCCCCTACCTGCTCTATCTTGACCACCCGATCAAGAACGGGACACCAGATCCTTCTTTCGTCACAACATTGAAGAAATGGTCTGTGAAACGGGCCATTACCCAGAGCCGTGGGGTCCTCGTCTCCGACGACCTCTTAGAAGACAAGGTCAGCCAGGCCTGTCCGTCAGCCGTAGTTCAGCGTCTTCCCAACGTTTCGCTTTATGACAACACGCCGAAAGCCGAAAAAACCCGGAAGAACACTCTCGCCAAGCCACGCGGAGCCCTGACGCTGATGTATTTGGGAGACCTTAGCCCCCAAAACGGTATCAACCTGCTGATTGATACGTTCTCCCTTGCCTGCCTGGAAAAGGAAAAACTCCGGCTGATTATTCTCGGCACTTCCACACACGATATTTCTTCATACAAGACTAGAGCCAGAAAACTTGGCGTAGCCGGCAAGATAAAGTTTGTCCAGACAAAACCCGGCTCCGACCTGCCCGTCTTTCTGGATCAGGCAGATATTCTCATCTTTCCCGCTACTGACGCCTCTATCCTGCCATACGAATTTGCAACCTGCCTCGATTCCGGCCGGCCAGTGATCGCCACCCGAATTTCCATGCACAACCGAGTGCTTGATGACTCTACGGCCATGCTGGTCAACCCCGTCGATTCGGATATGGCCGTAGCAATTCAACAACTCATCCGGGATAGTCATCTCAAAGCAAAACTTGCGGCCCAGGCAAAAGTAAAAGTCGTGGAGGAGTACAGCCGCACCACCTATCATCACCGACTCCGGTCATTTTTCCAGCGGGTGAGCCAACAGCTGATTGGTGCGAACTGACCGCCAGTCCATCCACAAAAACTGCTCCATCATATCCGGCATAGACGCCTGTCTACTGGCAAGACGACCTTGTCACTGCATGAAACTGTTATACAGTATGCACTGGTATTAGAGTTTTCTGCTGGTCATTGTCTATCCGGAACTCCTGCCCTATATCTTCTTCTCGGAGGGGTCCGGTCCCATTCCTCTTTCCTCACAACCCATTATATCCGAACATGCAAACAATCGGCATCATCCACACCCCGTTCACCAATCTTGAAGACATGCCCATCCAGCCGGCTGGAGCATCTGATATTCAAGGAGAGGTCGTTGTTCATGAAGAATTTGCTGAAGGACTTCGTGACCTCGAGGATTTCAGTCACATCTACCTTATTTATCAGTTTCATAAAGCGACGCGCACCGAACTGACCGTCGTCCCATTTATGGACACCGTCAGCCGTGGTGTTTATGCCACCCGCTCACCGCTCAGGCCCAACCATATTGGCATCTCCATCGTCAACCTTGTTTCCGTTAAAGGCAATACTGTGAATGTGCGAGGCATTGACATTCTCGATGGAACTCCTCTTCTTGATATAAAACCCTTTATTGCCGCTTTTGATCAGGTCGCCGAAAGTCGGGATGGCTGGATGACTGCCACCTCCGCTGAAGTTGCACGCAAACGTTCAGACACCCGTTTTGTCTGAAATTGTCTCTTCCAGAACTTTTTTTGAGATATAAGAACAGACCACTATCATGAGAATAGTTATCATTTACAGAAAAATATTCACTAGCAGTTGACAGATCACTTCAGAGGAACAACGTTTAGAACATAGGAATTGGTGTATCCGGGCAAAGACGAAAACAACAGTATGGAAAACAAACGCGTGACAAACATTATGGACAAGAAAGAAAAACCTGACCCGGAACGGGTTGCCATTCTCCGCTCACTGCCTCTTGAGGTCAAGCAACAGATTAGCGGAGAGGAAGCGGAAGCGTTTATGTACAACCGGGAACTTCCCGATTCGCTGCTTGAAAAATTAAAAGATTATATCGTACGTGAAGAAGAGTAGCTTCTGTTTGTAGCGTGCTGAATTACCGACCGATCCGGTAGAAGGGGATAGTTCTGTGATTCACTCGATTTGGCCCCACCAAAAGCAAAAGACAGCGGACAAACCCGTAAAAAGGAGAGAGTTATGTCAGAACAAGGAAAAAAAGTATGCCCGACCTGTCAGGGAAAAAAAATCATCGAAGGCGTTTGTGAGGTAAGTTCCGAATGGCGGGGTAGCCAGAACGACGATATTCTCGACGATATGCAATGTACCCCGGATGAGAAATGCCCGACCTGCGAGGGTAAGGGCTACGAAGAATAAAAAAATCGTTTCATCGCAGCCGGCTGCAGGATGATTCCTGCAGCCGGCTTTTTTATTTATTATTCTGAACAAGATCAGCTTAAGAATGTGGACAAGATCTACTTCATAACTTTAACAACATTCATGAAGAGTATTTCATGCGCCTGAGTTTGTTGCGACTCTATTGGATACGTATTTTCGGCGCACTTTTTGCACTGATTTTTGCAGTTTTCTACCTGATGGGTTTGGAAGGACTATCGGTGGCTTGCTTTGGCATGATGGCGTTGGCCATTACCATACTCACCATCCGGATTCGCAACAATACCCTCCCCGCCAGCTGTGATCTCTGTGGCGCTCCATCTACCATCACCGCCGAATATGATGCAGGCTTTGCCAACGCCCGTCTGATTCTCAATTGCCGTCGCTGCGGACGCGTTATCAATGGCCGCCCCGGCAGCATGAAACCGCAAAAGGAGTAAACCATGACTCAGGTTCCCGTCCTTAACATATTTTCCGACTATATCTGACCCTGGTGTTACTTCATTACCGGGGGTATTGAACAATTGCAGTCAGCCTATCAAATCGATATTCGCTGGCGTGCCTTTCCACTCCATCCCGACACACCGGACGAAGGCATGCTGCTGACAGATCTCTTTCGGGCGGACGCCTCGCGGATAGAACAGATAGTAGCAGGATTGCAGGCGAATGCCGACCAGCTTGGCCTTCCCTTTGGCCCACGCAGCAGGACCTATAATTCTCGACTCGCTCAGGAACTAGGGTTGTGGGCAGAAGAAAAAGGATGCGGTCACAGTTTTCATATGGCCGCATTTCACGCCTATTTTGCCGATGGCAAAAACCTGGCGCAAGAACCGGTACTTCTGGATCTGGCTAAAACTGCTGGACTCTCACCAGACGAAGCCAAAACAGTGCTCGCCAGCCGCTCGTATCGTGAACAGGTTGACCGGGACTGGCAGGAAGCATACCGGCTGCAGATTACCGCCGTCCCAACCTTCGTGCTGGGGGACAGTCGCCTGGTCGGTGCCCAGAGTTATGCAGCGCTAGCCGGGCTGATGCTGCAACATGGGGTTAAAAAACAGTAGAGTGCCAGACGACTACGGGCGAACAGCCCGTACATGTCCCGATAGACCGGGATAATAGATGCGGGAAAGTCCACACTGATCGCCAGCCTCCCAGGAGCCGATCTGCGGCTGGCCATTATCACCCGCCAGCCAATAGGCACCCTCAAGCCGAATGCTGATATCTCCACTCTTATGCAGGTCAAACAACAGGATAAAATCATACAGTTCCTGCCGGGTGGGGAGCCGCCAGTCACTGAACTGACCACTGTTCAATTTCGCCAGATAACCTTCCACCTCGCCAAAATCGCGCATGCGTCGTGAACGTTGGGCCTGCCACATTTTGCCCCTGCCCTGTTCCTCTAATATGCCATTGCCCCGGTCAACCAGGGATGTTCCACCAGCCAGCAGACCTAAAGGGATCATCATTACCAAAACAAAAAGAACAGCGGCCCTTGCATAGACTGAAACTTTCAATACGCTCTTTAGCCGTTGCACAATTTCCTCTCCATCTTTGACCTCTTCGTGCCCACCATCAGGCTTCTATCCCTTGAAATGTGTGCATCAGTGGTTCTTTAACATGACAATCAGCACTCGGTGGAGTTTCCTTTTCACTTCAACAATATGTTATGCTACACTTAAAATGCCACCAACAATATGATCGAAACAATACCTCTATCAGCTCACATCGCCAGTGAATTTTATGAAAATTGACTTTGGACAGTTCATACACGCCCTCTCTGACACCATCGATCTCGTTGGAATAGATGAAATCCAACACGGTAAACGGGTCGGTTTTATGGCCCTTGAATGCGCCAAACTGATGGGTGCAGACCTGGCAGAACAGACCATGCTTTACCGTCTTGGACTACTCCATGACTGTGGGGTCTCCTCGACCCGGGTTCATAAAAAACTGGTTGACGAACTGGATTGGACCGAGTCACAACAACACTGCCTCATCGGCGCCGAGCGGGTGGAACGATTTGCACCACTGGCCCAGTTTGGGCCGGTGATCCGATATCATCATACACGTTGGGAAAAATTGAAATGGGAAAAACTTGACGATACGGTCAAGCAGCAGGCTAATCTCATTTTCCTGCTGGATCGGGTCGATGCCCTGGTTGCCATGTCCGGCAGCCACAACAGGCTTGCAGTCCGCGATACTATTTGCCAGAAAATATCACAGTTCAGAAATTTATATTTCCAGTCGGAACTGGTCGACGTTTTTCTGGCTGCCGCCGAAAAAGAAGCCTTCTGGATCACCCAGGAGCCCGAACATCTGCGCAGCTATCTTGAACTCAAATGCTCCGCACCCGCAGAGCTCTTTCTCGACACCGACCAGCTCGCCAAAATGGCCAGGATTTTCGCTGAGGTCGTCGATGCGAAAAGCCCCTACACTGCCGAGCACTGCTTTGGCGTCACACAGCTGTCGGGCCATCTTGCCCGCCGTGTCGAGCTCTCGCATGAGAATATCAGCAAAATGGAGGTAGCCGGTCTCCTTCACGATCTCGGCAAGCTCCAGGTTCCTGACAAAATCCTTGAATCCAAAGGCCGTCTCGAAGGTGAGAACCTTGCCATCATGCGACACCATTCATACGTTACCTATATGATATTGAGCCGGATCAAGGGACTCGAAGAAATCAGCCTCTGGGCAGCCAATCACCACGAGAAGCTCGACGGCAGCGGTTATCCTTTCCGACGAAATGGGCACGAGCTGTCCATTGAGTCACGCATCATCATGGTCGCCGACATTTTTCAGGCTCTCGCCCAGAACAGACCATACCGTAAGCCACTTCCAACCGACGTTATTGTCGGAATGCTGAAAGGCCAGGCAGAAAAAGGACAATTGGACAAAGAAATTGTATCTATCGTCGAATCAGAGCCTGAACTCTGCCACAGGATCGCCATCTGCAAATAATGTCGAAATACTGTCCCTCGGCAAGTAAATTCTACCCGATAGCAGTCGAACAGGTTGACTTAAGGTTGCGGCTGCCTTTATGATACGCCGCAAACAACGCGTCAGGAAATCGGTTCCCCCTCTTCGACCAAGCTCTGCCCGTGAAAGAAACGAACTCACCTTCTCATCATCCCGCCAATGCTCGTCTCAAAGAGCTTCTTGGTCTGGTGCGACATTCTTTTGTCACCCATCGATTGCGGCTGCTGCTCGGCTTTATCGCTCTGTTGGCTGTCGATTTTCTCCAGCTCATTATCCCCCGGATCATAAAGCACGGAGTAGATGGCCTGGCAAATGCCAATATCACCCAGATCGGTTTGATGAAACTCGGCGGTCTGATCCTCTCCATTGCCCTCGTCATCGCTGTGTTGCGTTTCGTCTGGCGCTATCTTATCATCGGATTTTCAAGGCTGCTGGAGCAGGCGGTCCGTAATCGTTTGTTTCGTCACATCCTGAAAATGGATGCTCAGTTTTTTGAGAAATACACCACTGGCGACCTGATGGCCCATTCCAGCAACGACCTCAATGCCGTACAGATGGCCTGCGGCATGGGGCTGGTGGCCGCTGTCGACGCCTTTGTGATGTCGACAGCCGCCATCGGTTTCATGGTTCATATCCATGGACAGCTCACCCTTATGGCCTTACTGCCAATGCCTTTTCTGGCCATCTTCACCCGTATCCTCTCCGGCAGGCTCCATCGTCGTTTCGCCACTGTGCAGGAACAGTTTTCGAGCATGACGGAGTTTGCCCGCTCAACCCTGATTTCCATCAGGCTGATCAAGGCCTATACCACCGAAAAATTCCAGACCGAGCGTTTCGGCAAGCTTGGCCGCGGATATGTGCAGAGCAATCTTCGGGTAGCGGTCATACAAGGGCTGATTTTTCCCATTGCCACCATGGTCGGCAACCTGGGCATGCTGCTGGTTCTCTGGTTCGGCGGGAAGCTGGTCATCGCAGGAACAATTTCCATTGGTGATTTCGTAGCCTTCATCACCTATCTCTACATGCTGGTATGGCCAATGATGGCCATCGGCTGGGTGACCAATCTGGTCCAGCGCGGTCTCACCTCACTGAACCGCATCCACACCCTGGTGACCTCGAAACCGGCCCTGCCCGAACTCGAAAACCATAATCTTGCCCCCATTGCCCACCCGACCTACAGCCTTCGCGAGCTGACATTTTTCTACCAGAACGAGACGCAACCGGCTCTCAACGACATCCGGCTCGAACTGGGACCAGGAATCCACGGCGTCACCGGCCGCACCGGCTGCGGCAAATCGACCTTGTGCCGCCTCCTGGCCCGTCTTTATCCGGTAATGGACGGACAGCTGTTTTTCGATAATACCGATGTTAACACGCTGCCGGTCGATTACATCAGGGCTCATCTCGGCTACGTAGGCCAGGAACCTATTCTCTTTTCCGACACCATTGCTGCCAATATCGCCCTCGGCAAACCGGATGCCACACAGGCAGAGATCGAAGCCGCCGCCCGCCACGCAGCCATCCACAACGATATCATAGAACTCTCTGACGGCTATGGTACCTTGATCGGAGAACGTGGAGTAAAACTTTCGGGCGGCCAGCGCCAACGATTGGCACTGGCCCGGGCCCTGGTCTGCGACCGCCCCCTGCTGATCATTGATGACGGATTGTCGGCAGTCGATGTGGCCACCGAGCACGAGGTGTTCAACGGCTTGCAACAGCGACTGGCTGGCAAAACGGTGATTATCGTCTCCAACCGGATCAAGTTACTCTCCATGACCGACAGGACCATTATTCTCGAAGAAGGCCGGATTGCCTATGACGGCCGCCACGACGAACTGCTCAAACAGAGTTCACTCTACCGTTCGATGTACGACAAACAGATGCGACAAACCCCAATTGCGGAGCCTGTACCATGATGAACTTCGGCTACGATGAGGGGGGCCACCGGGTCTCTATCGGTGATATGCGTATCTGGCGGCGTATCGCCCGCTACACCTTCAACCGCTGGGTCTCGTTCACCTTCGCTGTCCTGCTCTCGCTGGCAGTAACCGGTGCCACCCTGGCCCAGCCCTGGTTGATGCAGCAGGGTATCGACCGCTATATCACCGATATCAACCTTGATGCCACCGCCCGTCTCATCGGGCTTTCCACCACTGCACTCTGGTACTGCATCATGGTGATCGCCGTCTTTCTGCTCTCGTTTCTGCAGGTGGTGGTACTGGAATATGTGGGCCAGTGGATCATGCATTCGATCAGGCAGGACCTCTTTGCCCATATGCTGCGGCTCGATCTCAACATCTTCAACAGTAATCCCACCGGCCGGCTGGTAACCAGGCTCACCAACGATATCCAGAACATGTACGAGATGTTCTCATCAGTGATGGTCACCATGTTCAATGACCTGCTGCGCCTCATTGGTATCCTGATCGCTCTGTACCTGATGAATGTCCGCCTGGCGCTGGTTATGACTATCTTTGTACCGATATCGCTGGGCCTCACCATTCTCTTTGCCAGGCTGGCACGAGACAAATTCCGGGCTATCAGGAGCCAGCTGGTAAAAATCAACTCGTTTCTCTCTGAAGCGATCGCAGGCATCTCGATTCTGCAACTGTTCGGTCGTGAGAAACGATCCCGGGACGAATTCGAGGAACTGAGTGAAGGCTATTTGCAGCGGACACTCAGCCAGATCAAGCTGTTCGGCACCTTCATGCCCATCACTGAGTTTTTAGGCTCTGCAGCCATGGCCATGATCCTCTGGTACGGCGGCGGCGAGATACTGCGCGAGCGGCTGACCATCGGTGAACTGGTGGCATTTATCTCTTATATGAAGCTGTTTTTCCAACCGCTGAGAGAACTTAGCCAGAAATACTCCATCGTCCAATCCGCCATGGCCTCAGCCGAACGGATCTTCCAGCTACTGGACACAACAAGTGCAATTCACGAAGCCGAACAACCTGTTTCCACAGCTTCCCACCGGGGTGAGCTCGTTTTTGATAAAGTATGTTTTGGCTATGACCCGAAGAAACCGGTGATTAAAGACGTCTCACTACGTCTTCGGCCAGGCCGTACCGTCGCATTGGTCGGCACCACCGGCTCCGGCAAAACCACATTGGTCAACCTGCTGCTCAGGTTTTATGATCCACAAGAGGGGAAGATTTTGATCGATGATACCCCTATCACCAAGTTCAGTCTCAACCAGTTACGTAATATGGTAGGGGTGGTGTTGCAGGATGTACTCATCCTCCAGGACACCCTGTTGTCCAATATTGTAATGGACACGGGAAAAAGCAGAAGCGAAATCGAGCAAATACTTACCAATACCGGGATGCATCGCTTTGTCGACAAATTGCCACAAGGCCTCGACACCATGATAGGCGAAGGCGGCAAAGAACTTTCCACCGGTGAGAAGCAGCTCCTCTCCTTTGCCCGGGTCCTTTGCCGCGATCCGAAGATTCTGGTGCTGGACGAGGCCACCGCAGCCATCGACACCGAATCGGAAAACATCCTCGAATCAGCGCTGGCCGATGCTTTCACCGGCCGCACATCGCTGATCATCGCCCACCGCCTCTCCACTATCCGGAGGGCAGATCATATCGTTGTGATGGCCGGGGGGCGGATCATTGAGCAAGGCAACCATGAGGAACTCATCGCCGCGGACGGCCATTATGCTCAGCTGGTGGCCATGGATCTGCACAACGGCGCAACAACGGCCCCTGCCTGATCATCAACCTTGACAGTCTCGTGAAAATTCATGTTGACCGTACAAATGGACTCTGGAAAAAAATCGATATATGCCCCGCAGGAAATGCCCTTGGGGTACGAGGCGTAGTATCGTAAACGTCGATTTGACAGTACACATGGTACGGCGAATCGACGTTTACGATCTACAACGAAGTAGATCGGGCTTTTTACGAGTCCGTCAACCTTTTCTGCCCGCTAAAATTGAGGAATCGTTGGGGGCTCTGAACTGGTAACGGGTAATATCCTCGACCCCCGCTTTTTCCAGCATATCCCTGATTTCCTGCTCAGAGTAGGAGCGGCCGCCATTACCGGCCAGCAGCATGTTAAGCGAAAAGAGCGCCGGGAACTCTGGGCCGTCCTTCGTATTGTCGAGGATAAAGTCATGCACCAGAATCATCCCGTTCGGCTCAAGCGCTTCAACGGTTCGTGCGATCAGTTCCTCACAGGCTTCAAGAGTATTGCTATGGAGAATCTGCGAAAGCCAGGCGACATCGTAAGGGCCGCCGCTGATATCATCGACGGTAAAATCGCCACCTATAAAATCGATCCGGTCACTCACTCCGAACCTCTCCGCGGTCCGCCGGGCAAAAGGTTCAGTGGTCGGCCTATCGAGAATAACCGCCCGTAACCCCGGATTGGCCAAACAAAACTGGATGGCATAGGTGCCGGGGCCGCCACCGAGATCGAGAAGGCGCCGGCGGTCGCTAAGCGAGATCTCCTTGGCAATCGCCGGGGCAATAGCCATGGCCAGATTGAACATGCCCATCAGAAAACTCTCTCGCTCCGTATCGATGCCATACGAGCGTTTTTTCACGGCCTCTCCAGTTTTCACCGCCTGATCGAGCTGAGCCCAGCCATCCAGAAGATGGTGATGGTGCATGATGATATGCCCCATATAACGTGGTGAATCTGCAACCAGTAACTCCTGAGCGGCATCGCTGTTACGGTAGACCTCACCCTCCTTGATCAGCAGCCCCATGGCGGAGAGCGCATCAAGGAGCAGGACCGTAGCCCGTTCATCGCAATCGAGTTTTACTGCCAGATCATCAGCCGGCAGCGCCCCTCCGGCCAGACCAGTGAATATTTTGAGCCGTACCCCCGCCTGCAGGGTGCAACCGGTCCAGTAACCGCTCGAAACGCTCAACAGCATTCCAGGATTCCATACTTTAGCCATACCCCCTCCCTGTCAAAAAGAATGGTACAAAGCTACATGATCCAGAACTCCGGGAGCAGCAGTAAATTATGCGCACGGCCCGAAAAAGCTTGCCAACCCTCTCGATTGCCAGCACTGTATGAACCGCTGCGAACAAAATGTTACCTTTATTCTACCAATTTCAGCGCAACAGGCAACTATGACGGATGTAAGCGATACAGAACTGAAAAAAGTGATCGCCGATTTTCTTGAGATGGGCCATGTGGAAAATATCGTGGCCATGTTTCGACGTGAGCCAGCCTATTATAGCTGGACAGGGGAAATTCTCGATGATGAACGGTTCGCGGTCCGGGTCGGCGTATCCGTGCTGTTTGAGGAGTTGAAAAATATTCAGCCAGAAAAGCTCTCACTGGCCATCCCGTCACTGATCAAGCTACTTGCTTCTGACTCCCCCACCATGCGGGGTGAAGCGATCGGCGTACTCGGATTGATCGGTACGGCTGAAGCAGTTGCCCACATTCAGGCAATGCAGGAAGATCCCAGCCCCCAAGTGCGGGAAATGGTGGAAATGGTACTGGAGGAACTCTCATGAACCGCTTTCCCTGGTGGGGTTCGGTATTACTGGCCATTCTGGCCTATTGCAGCCTGAAATATGGGGTGAGGGAACTGCTTCCTGAAGAACACCGTCTGCTTGGCCTTCTCCAGCTGCTTGCCCCACTTGCGGCCATGGCACTCCTACTCCTTGCCGGCAAACAGCTTTACGACCATGACGATGGAGAGTCCACCACGGAAATTGAAGACGACTCCCTGGAAAATAACGGGGAAAAAGCAGACGAATGAACTATTATCGGTACCGCTCGACGTTACCTTCCTCATAATAGCGGTTTTTGTCCTCGAACATCCGCTTGTCCGCCAGGTTCACCACCTCCTGCGGGCCGTTCTCAATGGAACAGGCCACGCCGAAGCTGATATGCACCCGCTCCTCGGTGACCTTGCCGCTCACCTCATCAACACAGGGTACCCGCAGAGTCTCCATACCCTTCCTGATCCTTTTAACCAGCTCATCGGCATGAGCCAGCGTCGTTGACGGACAGATGATCACCACCTCATCGCCGCCAAGCCGGAAGACCAGATCGGATTGCCGCGCCGCCTGACTGAGTAGATTGGCGCAGGAGCGAATCATCATGTCACCCGCCGGATGCCCATAGGTATCGTTGATACGCTTGAGACCGTTGATGTCACCGAAAATGACAGAAAACGGCTTCTCCGGACGCGCCTTCTCCTGCCATTCTGCCAGCACCCGATCAAAATAGTTGCGGTTGTAAAGCCCTGTCAGGTGGTCGGTGTTTGAATAGCGTTCCAGTTCCAGCGCCTGGATGCGGGAACGGGTCATACCACGGATAGTCTCGAGAAAAACTTCCAGGGTCCGCCGTTCACCCTCATCAAGGCTTCGCCCCTTGATGAAAAGTTTGAAGCAGTAGACAGTCTGGCCGTGGATCGATGTTGAACGGATACCACCGCCAAAAACCTGCCAGTCCTCACCCTCGATGGAAGAGAGGGTTTCCTCATCGTTATCAAGGCTGACACTGGCAAAACCGAGAACGTAAGGGTGCACCTGGAGAAGAAACGTCGTGTCTTTCTGCGAGACACCGCGAAAGGCCATATAGGGAATAATCTTGGGCCGCGGCCCTTCTACCAGGAGACCGAAACCACGATCGGGAAAAATAGTTTCAAATCTCTTCAAAAGTAGATGGAAGATCTCGTCAAGGTCATCAAAGCGGCTCACCTCAACCGAAATATCAAGCAATGCTGAAAAAATCTCATTCTGCTGATCCGCTTTCTCTTTCAGTTGTGCCATCTCGGAATGAGACGTCTCGACGAAAGTCTTTAAGACCTGGACCAGGATCAAGGCCAAGAGGATAATTCCCTGCAGCTCAAGAACCTGCCGGTTCTCGATGGCCATGCCTGAAGAAAACAAGTGGTCAATACCAAATGCCCCTGCCACCGCCAAAGGGTAGAGCCACAGCGCAAACTGCCAGCGGACGAACACGCCGTAATAGATAACGACAAAGATAAGCGTAACGGCCCAGTACAGACTCCCATTCGCCAGAAGCATGTAGGTGAAATAGCCTGGCATGGTAACAGCGAGAGCCAGTTCATAGTAAAGTTTGTGCCCTATCTGCCACTCTTCTCTAGGGTAAAAAACAAATGGCACAAACGCCGCGACAACCAGCATCCGGAGAACGAAATTGGTAACATCGGCGGGATTGTAATGGAGAGCGAAGTAAAAGAGTAGATGCGCCAGAACCCCAAACCATCCGAAGATCCGCACAAAAGGCATATACAACCGGTAATCCCAGCTGAAGATGTTTTTTCTCAGTTGTGCGGCAGTCAGCATGTTTTCTCGATGATCTGTTTTTCTCGTTTATAGGGCAATTATGGCAATACTGAAAAAAAATACGCCCCAGATTGTTACACTCCTACCTTAAGCTGGCAAGAAAAAAGAACGTGGAGGAACAGATATTTCCATAATATCTACGCCCTATCAGTCACTGACATCCCCCGCAACTGATCACCTGGCGTCTGTTACCGAAGACTGTTTTCTTTTCCGGCAGATGAAGTATATTCAGAGGGTTGCCGAAATACTTTTTTCAGAGAAAACACCGGCCAACCCATATACTTTACTGCATTTTCGCACCTTCCCTTCATGGCAGACAGTCATCTGCGTTCAGGTGCAAAATACGTAATCACCGTCTGACTCCACTCTTATTTTTATACTACACGACAACACCATGCTATCTCCAACAGAAAAGACACTTTTGCAGGAACTGCTCGCCCGCGCACCAATCCCCGAACAGACCATGAGCTACAATGAACTTATGGGCTTTATGTTCGGCCTTGCCATCACCCCGGTAGCAATCCCACCGGATGAATGGATGGTGGCTATCTTCGGTGAAGACGACTCGGAAATCACCGCCATGGACCAGGCCCGATCGATGAGCATTGTACTGAGTCAGGTTTTTGCTACCTTTATCGCGAAAAAAGAGCGGGATGATCTTCCATTCCCCTATGAGCTGGAAACCCTTGAGCACTGTGATCTTGAAGAGGTGTTGGAGTGGGTGTCCGGCTTCGAAGAGGCTCTGGGACTCAGACCGGAGATCTGGGAACCTGGCGATGATTCGTCGCTTGCGCCGCAGATGGTCGAGGAGCTGTATTTCAGCCTGATGGTCATTCAGGGTCTCGTTGATCCCGAGGAGATTATGCCCTTTTTTGAGCAACTGCCCGACGAAGTCTTTGCCCAGGCATTTTCACATTTCGACCCCGATCAGCAAAACCGGGAGCTGCAGATTGATGCCTTTCTGCTGTCAACCCTCCCGCTTGCCGTCAAGACCCTGCGCAGCTATGCAGAGGCAATTGGCGCCGATATGCCGGCCGGGACACAGCCCGATATATCAGCCGCCTTAAAACCGCCAGTCTTTCCTGCCCCGACGCCTCCTGCTGCCAAAAGCGCACGCAAAGCCAATGTTATCAAGGTCGATTTCGGCTCAGGCAAGAAAAAACCAAAAGCAAAAGCGGAGCATCTGGCCTACCAATTCAAAATTTCCCTGCAAGGTGCCAAACCACCAATCTGGCGCAGAGTGCTGGTTCCTGACACGGTGACGCTCGCCGATCTCCACGAGATCATTCAGCTGACCATGGGCTGGTTTGACAGCCACCTCCACCAGTTCCAGATCGGCAGGAAAGCCTACGGGCCAGAGCTGGACGACGATTGGGGAATGGAGCCCATTGCCAATGAAGAGGAATACACTCTCCACAACCTTGCCAAAGACCTTGCGCCCCACTTTTCCTATACCTACGATTTCGGCGATGACTGGGAACACCGAATAACCGTTGAAAAGACCCTGCCAATAAACGAAGGAAAGCCCTACCCGGTGCTCATCAAAGGCAAACGCGCCTGCCCTCCTGAAGATTGCGGCGGCATCTGGGGCTATATGGAATTTCTGGAGGCCTATAGCGATCCGGAACATGAGGAGCATGCATCAATGCAGGAATGGGCCGGACCGGACTTTCAACCGGAACGCTTCGACCAGGACGAAATCGACGAGATCAATGAAGCCTTAAAGGATATGTTTGATTAGGACCCTTCCTGCTTCGGCCTCTTCTCCGCGACAACCTGCCGGACACCATCCGGCACCATCCCGCTCTTTCAAACCAGGATTCCGGATCACATACAGTGATCCGGCACCTGCAACCGAGATGTTGCCCCAACACGTGGGTGCCGGTCGGCAAGACTCTTATTTTTACCATAATAAACAGCACATTATATCGACGCAACATTTTCGATGCACTTTGTCACAGCAGCTGCAATTATTTGCTATTACCTCTCAGCTTATGGGAAATGTGTTTTTTTTTGCAATTTTCCGGCAAAGGGTGCAGCATGAAAGCTGCACTTCCCGTTGTCATCTCTGAAAAGAAGCCATCACAGGCAGCGCGTCTATTATGAAAAGTCGTGACAACCACATGTTATGCAGGGACATTTACACCATTTCCAACATCCGGTGATTCAGGCACGTTAGATGCTAGTAGCAGATCATCATACGAGGAAAACATGCGCATTCACCATCTCTCATCCATAATCGTACTCATCCTGACCTTCGGGTTCGCCGACAGTGCCATGGCGCTCCAGACCCACGGTGCGCCAGAGGGCATCTATGTCCACCAGATGGCCCATATCCTTTTTATATCCGCCCTCGCCTATCTCTCCTGGCACACCCGCCGGACCCAGGAAACCTCGTTGAAGGGATGGCGATTCTTCCAGATATTCTGCATATTCCTGATCTGCTGGAATGCTCTGGCATTCACCGGCCACCTCACTTTTGAACATCTTCAGGAAAGTGATTTCATGGCCGAGGATGAATGGCAGGCCCGACTCGCGCCCCCTATTACGTTTATCAAAGCGCTCTATTACCTCACGAAGATGGATCACTTCCTTCTCGTCCCGGCCCTCATAGCCCTGGTCCTCAGTCTCCGTACATTTTATATCGAAGCTCTCGGGGAGGCAAAAAAATGAACGGCCTCTCCCTCATTCCGGCGGTGACCGTGGAATTTGTCGGCTCTGCACTGGTCATCCTCCTCGCCTTTATTGCCCTCCGCTACGCCTGGGCATTAATACGACTGGAGCCGGACAACTTCATCTGGGGATTTCTCTGGTATTTCAGTATCGCCCTGGCCGCCTTTGCCATCTCGCGCGGCGTCGGCCATATCATTCGCATCTGCCTCGTTTTTTCCGACCAACAGGATCTATGGCGACGGCTATCACCGCTCTCCGGCGGCTTCAATACCATGCTGATGATCTCGGTTGCCGCCGTAACCATTTATTATCATAAAGGACTTGCCGCCTATAAGGCCATCCGCTCCGAAGCCCAGAAGCTGGCAGAGGCGAACCAGAAACTCGCTGGAAGTGCGGACCAGCTGCAGCGGCTGAACACCAATCTTGAAGGTCTTGTCGAGGACAGGACCCGGGATCTGTCCGAGTCGGAACGAAAATTCCGCAACTTTTTCGAAAATTCAAAAGATATCGTTTATTTTTGCGATCTCGACGGCAACATCACCAATATCAACAGCAGCGGCATAGAACTGCTCGGGGCCGGCCGCGACCACCCCGTCAATTTCCACAAGCTCTTTGCTGACCCGAACGTGCTGAAACAGTATCTCACTGCGATAGAAGCCAAAGGATATGTCAGCGATCTGGATGTTGAACTGACCGGTCACGACGGTATCCCGCGTCACATCCTGCTGGCCGCCAATGCCAGATATAGTACCAACGGGCGAATGATAGGCTATGAAGGGATCGGCAAGGACATGACCCGGCTGCGGACCATCACCGAGCAGCTCATCAACCACGAAAAAATGGCCTCGGTTGGTGAAATGGCCGCCGGTATCGCTCACGAAATCAACACCCCTCTAGGTATCATCCTGGGTTACTCCCAGCTGATGCTGGATGATTTCGAAAAAGATTCCGAGCCCTACGCCACCATGCAGGTGATCGAACGGCAGACCAAGGTCTGCCGTCGCATTGTGGCTGACCTGCTGAAGTTCTCCCGCCAGGCGGAAAGCCAGAAAAGTTCAATCAACCTCAATGAAATTATCAAAGAGGTGCTCGCCGTCACCGAGCACAACCTCAATATACATAAGATACAGGTGATCCGGGAATTTACTGACGAATTGCCCCAGATAACAGGCGATGCCGAAAAGCTGCACCAGGTGTTCATTAATCTGTTCAACAACGCCCAGTACGCCATGGATGGCGGCGGTGAGCTCACGATTACCACCTTCTCAACGCCTGCTGGTGTCCGGGTCAGTGTCAGCGACACCGGCATCGGCATCGACGATGAGATTAAAAACAAGATTTTCGACCCGTTTTTTACCACCAAGGAAGTGGGCAAGGGAACCGGGCTCGGCTTATCGGTGACCTACGGTATCGTCCAGGAACATAACGGGACCATTGAGGTGGAAAGCCCGGTTATCGGCTCCGGGCACGACACCCTCCGACCAGGCACCTCATTTCAGATAACCTTTCCTTTCGCTCCCCGCGATAGCGCCGACTCCATGGAGGACCATGAAAATGGCTGAAATACTTGTACTTGACGATGTGGCCGATGCGGCAATGCTGATCAAAAAAATCCTCACGCGGAAAGGGCATACGGTCCACACCTTCACCGAGGAAGAAACAGCCATTACCTTTGCCGGAAACAACCGGATGGATCTGGCCATCCTCGACATCAAACTCAAGAAGATGAGCGGTATTCAGGTGCTGGAACGGTTGAAAAAAGCAACACCGGCGATGAAAGCCATCATGCTCACCGGCTATCCAACCCTTGAAACGGCTAGAGAGGCACTTGAACTTGGCGCCAGCGAATATTGTGTGAAACCGCTCGACAAACAGCAACTGGAAGATAAAGTAGCGGAAGTACTGGCCCGCTGAGACTGCGGCCGGAAGACTGGATGGCAGAAAATCAAGTACTGCACGAAATCACTTGATTCGCGAGGACTCTCTAAAACTTTTCTCAACATTTTAAGGATGAAACCTCGCGATTCACAAGTGAACCTCAAGCCCCCACCCTGTAGAAGCGTGTTGAAACAATTGTTGCAGAATTATATACCTCCGACAGCGCAGTATGCCCTGCCGGAGTGAACCATCTTAATGCAGGCTTGCCGGCAGACCCAAGTAACGTCTGCCTGCAAGCCTGACTCTTAAGCTTTTCGCACCGTCACAAAGTGCTCTTGATAGGCGATAGCCCCGCCGGCTCGATCCCATTTATCCAAGCCGCCGCGCATGAAATTCTGATCAGCAATCCCCTTGCCGAATGCACGGCTCTCAACAGGTAGCCGATGTCCAAAACCGTGAATGATGAACACCGCTTCAGGGTGAATCAGGTCGGTCACCTTGGCAACAGTCGTTTCAGAATAATCCCGCTGTGATACCACAACCCTGTCACCGTTACTTATCCCCAGTTTAGCGGCCGCCTGACTGTTGATCCACAGCGGATTAACCGACATCTGCTCGAAGAGCAGCGGGTTATTGACCGTATGGCCCTGAGTATGCACTGCACAGCGGCCGAAAGTGAGACGGAATGATCCCTCCGGCGGAGTCTCCGGAGCCTCGAATGGCTTGAGCGACTTTAGACCTGCCTTCTCAAGTTTTTCGGATATAATCTCAAGTTTGCCGCTCGGTGTTTTGAACTTCAGTTTATCCATATCACGGTAGATCGGCTTGTCCGCCAGGTTCACCATACCGGTGGCGTTGAAATCCTTCGCCTGGACGCCAGTGCCCTCCAGCTGAAAGCGCCAGATGTCCTCGATGGAGTCGAAAACCAGTTCATTCAAACCCAGTCTCTTGGCCAGGCCACCGACGATTTCCCAGTCGGCCTTGGAGTCATACCGCGGTTCGATCGCCCTGTGCCGGACAAAGAATTGCGGCTTGAGGGCATTTTTGGTGGCGATGACGCTTTCCCGCTCCAGGTAGGGCGAAAGCGGCAGGACCACATCGGAATACCAGGCAGTGTCAGACCAGCTGAAGGTCACCGAGACCAACAGATCGAGATTATTGAACATCGCCCGGAGCCGATCAGGATCGGGGAAGCCCATCAGCGGATCATGGCGGTAGGCGATATAGGCCTTGACTGGATAGGGGTCCTGACTTTCTATCGCCTCGTACATCAGGTGGGCAAGACCAGGTCCCTCTTCGAAATGCGTATAGCGCCAGCCGAGACCGTCAGCCCGCTTGTCTGCCGGTTTCGGGTAGAGATCAACAAATGCCTTCAGGTCGGCACGGCCCACATCACCCGGTTTGCTGACCAGGGGCATCCCGCCCTTGGCACCAAAAGAACCGAGCAGCGCGTTGATGATATAGGCGGTACGGCAGACGTAAAACGAATCCCGGTAGCGCGCAGCCATCCAGCCGGGATGCCAGATCACCGCACCTTTGGCTGCCACCAGCTCGCGTACGAACTGGCGCAACTCCGCCGGGGCAATGCCGGTTTCGGCCTCCGCCCACTCCGGGCTGTAGGGTTCGATAAACTGCTCCAGCTCCCGCAATCCCTCGATATAGCGGCCGACGTACTTTTCATTGAAGAGCCGTTTTTTGATTAATTCGTGGATGACCGCCAGGTTGAAGGCGTAATCGGAGCCGGGTCGCACCTGAAAGTAGCGGGTGGCCTTGGAGGCGGTGATCGTGGCGCGGATGTCAATAACCGTCAATTTGCAGCCATTTTCCATGGCGTCCATGAGGTTGTTGACTTCCTGGACATTGATAGCCTCGAAGATGTTACGCAGCTGCAGAACCACATGTTTTGCGTTTTTGAAATCATAGGCCATGCTCTTTCGTCCCATCCCTGTGACGGACAAGCTGGCGTGCTGCACATTCCGTGCACATGAAGAGTCGTGATTGCAGTAGTTGGGGCTGCCCAGGCCGCGCAGCAAGGCTCGGTGCATGTCGCGAAACGGCCCGCCGCGATCGGTGAGGGCGATGCCCTTGGCACCATATTTATCCTTGACCTCCGTTAATTTCCCGGCGACATAATCAAACGCCTCATCCCAGCTGACGCTTCGCCATTTCCCCTCTCCCCGTGCACCGACACGGATCAGAGGCGTCTGGGGCCGTTCAGGATCGGTAATCAGCGCATTGCCGGCGGCACCCCGCGGGCATACCGCGCCTTTCATCGCCGGAACATTGGGATTACCCTGAATAAACGTCACCTGCCCGTCTTCAACCGTAACCTTGATCGGACATCTCACAGTACACATCCCGCATACACTGAAAACAGATTGAGCAACCATTGATATTT
The DNA here is from genome assembly GCF_900143695.1 of Desulfopila aestuarii DSM 18488. Lineage (GTDB taxonomy): Bacteria > Desulfobacterota > Desulfobulbia > Desulfobulbales > Desulfocapsaceae > Desulfopila > Desulfopila aestuarii. The sequence continues at coordinate 13,411 of NZ_FRFE01000028.1, read as the reverse complement.
CTCCTTGCTATGGGTGTACAGGCAGCTTGCCACTGCCGCTTGTTATTTGTTGGTTTGTTGTCGAGGCGGTTGTTTCTCCAAAACCTGCAGCCTGTCGGAAAAGAGCTTGGCGCAATGAGCACAATAGTTATGATGCTCCTTCACCTGCGGATGGGGAGCGGTCCGTTCCTCCATCAGCCGGATCTGCTTTTCCGTCGCGTAATATTTCCCGCAGCCCTGGCAGCGAAGAAGGGCATGCCGACCAAAGACTGTGCCCCGGATGGACACCGCCCGCACACCGCCATCCTCGTTGATCGTTATCGCCTGGGTGGGGCAGATATTTGCACAGGTGCCGCAGCCGATGCAGCGCTCAGGGTCGGGAATTACCATTTGCCGGCCATCACATTTTTCCATGCGCAGGGCTTCCTTGCCGATGATCTCCTTGCAGACCCGGATACACAGACGACAGCGTATGCAGCCGTCGGGCGCCGGCGGCAGGGTTATCCCTTCTTTCTCGGCCAGAGTATGGATCCGCTCAGACATGGGAGCCATGTCGAAGAGTTTCATCAGGGCCCTGGTTCTGGCCTGATGCACCTCATCCCCTTTGGTCCATAACCTCAGTCCCGGCTTGACTTTCAGCAGGCAGCTCAACATGACTGCCTTCTTACCGGAGCTCTGCTCCACCGCTACGGCGCAGACCTTGCACGATCCGGACGGTTTCAAGGCAGGGTGGTGACAGAGGGTGGGGATATGAATGTTCCTGGCCCGCGCCACCTGGAGCACAGTAATCTCCGCCTCAGCCTCTATCGCCTGATCGTTGATGTAGAGTGTTATCATCGATTGTCCTTAGTCATTTGGCGCATCATGCAGCGCGTCAATATACGTTTGCAGATGTTGCACTTCGCCGTAAAGAAAAGAATTTTCTGCAAGTAACAGGTTGCTTAAAGAGACCATGACAAGGCCCTGGGTCGTCACCACCGGCATGTATTCCCAACCCGCCTCGTTCATGGTTGTTATGACTACCCCAACCGGCAGTTCCGGGTCTATCGGTTCAGGTCTTTGGGTAATCGCCACGGACACAGGGCCTTCCCAGGCCTGTTGCGATGAGGGTGCCGTGGCTAGCAGCCGAATGATATCGCCCCGGCTCACCACCCCTTGCAGCCCATCGTCCCCGACAACCAGCGCCCCTGTGGCATCAGCCATGGAGATCGCTTGAACCGCCTTGCCAAGACTGGTCGCAGCGGTAACCTCTACCAGTTTGGCCCGGCAGATATCGAGAACGTCGGCCAGTCGCATCTATGGTTTACTCCAGTTTCTCAAGACAATCCTGTGGAAGGCGATAGGTCCCCTTGTCTTCGAGGCTGACCTCAATCAGGGCATCCGGATCGTTGATCTGGGTATCCGGATCGGTGACAATCCCCCGGCTGCCGATCAGCCCATCCATATAGTCCTCCCAGCTTTCGTCGGTGCTGCGCTGCAGCACCCGCACCATCTGACCTCTATGGAATACCATCACAGTTCTCCTTTACCTTGTTTATATCAGTTGGTGACCATAATCGTGGATCCGCCCTGATGGCCTTTTTTCCGGGCACAGACATCGCATTGCTGGCCTTCCGTGCCGGTTTTGACGGCAAGTGCGCCCAATCGGCCCTGGATGAATTTCAGATATCGCTCAGTACCAATAACCGAACCGCAGTCAGAACAATAGACCAGGGGCTGCCTGCTAAGAATGGTGCCGCAGAGCGAGAGAATCCGCTCTGCACCACGATCCTCGATGCGCATTGCCCCAGTCGGGCAGTTGGCGGCACAGGCACCGCAGCTGATGCAACGCTGTTCTGTACGGCGGAAATCGCTCTCGTGCGGATGCTCGAAGGAGAGGTAGCCAAGCGCCAGGGCATCTACCCCCATCTTCTCCTTACAGACCGTGACACACTTCCCGCAGCGCCTGCAGATATCACAGCGCAGGCATCGCCGCGCCTCTTCCCTGGTCTGGTTTTCCGAGTAACCGAGTTCGACCTGCTGGAAGGTCGTGCGACGCCGATCGATATTGAGAAGCGGCATCTCCGGTCGCTTCAGGGCCATCTTGGTATGGGCCGGGACATCAATATAGGGAATGCGCTGATGGCGTACCGGCACGGGCGGCAGTTTGGGTTGGGGGATGCTGGTGAGAAAGCGATTAATGGCGTTGGCCGCCCTTTTGCCACCACCTATGGCCTCGATCACCGTCGCCGGTCCGGTAACGGCATCACCTGCGGCGAATACTCCGGCCAGACTGGTTTCCATGGTAATGGTATTTGCGCGAATGGTGTCGCGATGCGTCCAGGCCAGATCCGGCATGCCGGCAAACCACTCCTGCTCGATGCGCTGGCCGATGGCGCTGATGATCGCATCGGTGGGGAGGTCGTAGTCGCTCCCCTCGATCGGCTTGGGTGACTGGCGGTTGGAACCGGGGACGGTCACCAACCTGGCCTTGAGGCAGCGCAAACCATTCACCCTGCCACTCTCACCGGTCACGGCCATGGGGATGGTGAGCATCTCAAAATGCACACCCTCCTCTTCCGCCTGCTCAACTTCTTCATGATCGGCCGGCATCTCATTGCGGGTCCGGCGGTAGGCGATAGTCACCTGCTCGCTGCCGAGCCGCAGACAGGTCCGGGCCGCGTCGATTGCCACGTTGCCGCCGCCAATGACCACAACGTTCCTGCCGGGACAACGTCGCTCGCCAAGCGCCACCCGACGGAGGAAGTCGACCGCCCCATGTACCTGGGGAAAATCCGTTTCTCCTTCAATGCCAAGGTTAAACGAGGCATGAGCCCCCACCGCAAAAAAGAAGGCTTCAAAGCCCTCTTCGCGGAGCGACAGCAGATCGACGTCCTTGCCGAAACGGGTGTTATACTGAAACTCGACACCCAGTTCTTCGATCTTGGCAACTTCACGATCAATAATATCCGATGGCAGCCGGTAACGCGGAATGCCCACCAGAATCATGCCGCCGGCCCGGGGCAACGCTTCGATCACCCTCACCGTATGTCCCTGCAGAGCGAGATAGTATGCAGCACTCAGACCTCCCGGACCGGCACCAATGACGCAGACCTTGCGCCCGGTGGCCGGGCTCTGGCCGGGGTTGAGGTAGCGGCCCCAGGACATTGCCCTTTCGGCGGCGAAGGCCTTCAGAAACTTGATAGACACGGGGCTGTCAATCCGGGCCCGGACACACATCATCTCACAGGGCCGGGTACAGACCAGTCCACACACCCAGGGCAGCGGATTGTCCCGCCGAATGACCTCGATAGCCTCTTCGTCACGCCCGAGGGCGATAAGCGAAAGATAGGTCGGCACGTCAATCCCAGCCGGGCACGCCATCTGGCAGGGGGCCGGTGTCAGATGGTCACAGACTCCGACAGCACAATTGTGGTGGAGGGCATGGCTGCGAAAGACCTCACTGTGTTCAAGCAGGCGCTCCTGCAACCATTGGCCGACCTCAACTCCCGAGGGGTCGTCGGTGAAGGAGCAGAGTTCCGCGACCCGGGCATCAATGCACGGGAGGTGTTCCGCTCCCGCCCTGGCTGCGACAATATCCTGGACAAGGGTGGAGATCTCCTCGATCAGACGACGACCGCGGGGATGGACGACTCGACGATCAGCAGGAATTTTCTTCAGCTCCAACAACGTCTCGTGCACCGGGCATTGGTTAAGGCTCATGTCAGACTCTCAAAGCGAACAGGAAACAAGGAGGGCAGGCTGCCATTGACAACAAACGCTCCCCCTCAGTAAAAGACTTCAGAATGATCCATTCTCGAAGGTCGTTACCGCTTCAGCATGGCGCTTCCGTTTCTTCTCGGTCATCGCCTGCCCTTCCCCGAATTCGAGACACTGGGTGGTGCAGGTGGTTACACAGGCGGGTTTCAATCCCTGATCGATCCGATCCTTGCAATAATCGCACTTGACCACTTTACCGAGTTCCGGCTGCCACTGCGGTGCACCCCAGGGGCATGCGGCAATGCAGGTTTTGCATCCGACACAGAGATCATGCTCAACAAAGACAATCCCGTCACTGGCTCGCTGCTGCATAGCTCCGGTGGGACAAGCGGCGACACACCAGGGATTTTCACAATGAAAACAGAGCATAAAGACGAAGGAGGTCCGCGGCAGACCACTGATCATTTTCGGCCCGACCTCGACAATCTGGCATAATCGCGGGCCCTGCGGCAGTTTCTTATTGGCTTTACATTGGACTTCACAGGCATGACAGCCAATGCATTTGCGGGTATCCTGGGCGAGATGGTACCGGCTCATGAAAACTCTCCTTTAGTTTTTAAAAAAATAGTAGCGAAGTAGCGATCTCTTCGTTCTGATCCATATGCCTTTGAGAAGCATTGACCATCGCCTCTTTTACTGGGTAAGGCAAACATTCAGTATCACCTGAATGGGTTCTCTTGAGTTTCAGCAAATCTATCTAGCAAGTTTCGTACCAAAGCATCCCTCCGGAGCGATTACCAGCCGGCCAGCATGTCTGAAAAAAATATCTATAATTACAGCATTCAAGACAATTTAAAAAACTTCCTGGGCCATCGCCCGGATCAAACCATACTAGTAATGGAGCTCTCTCATCTCCGGCGCAACATTGATGTTTCAACTCCGGCGCCTGCAAAAATAACCCAAATAACTGAAAAGATTGCGTAATAGTATACATCTGACGATGCAACATATTTGCTGCAGAACTCAGTCACCCAACTCAGCCATGTAGTCATCGAGGGTGGTTTCCAGAGCCAACTTATGTTTGGCCTCTTCCTGGCAGAGCATTTTAAAAAGCTTGCGAGCCGCATCATCTTCCGCTTTTGCGAGCAGGAGGTTATAAAGCTCCAGGGCTTTCTCCTCCCGTTTGGCGGCAAGCATGAGAATGTCCCGATAGGGCATGCCTGGGGTGTAGACCAAGTCCGCAACATAGTTGCTGCGCTTGATGTCTGTGATCCAGGTAAACGTATACGTATCCACCAGCGCAGCATCGCTGCCACCACTGCCGCTTTTGAGGTTCTCGAGTAGTCTGCGATGCTTATCCTCCTCAGCGGCGAACTGCAGAAAGAGGTGTTTCTTCCCATCCTGCACTTCTCTCTCGCCGACGCTGCGATAAAAATCGGCTGCCTCTTGTTCCTGGGAGATGGCAAAATCAATGATACCTTTCAGGCTATCGAAATCCATAGGTTATCCTCATATGCAAAGGGTTGCTGTCGATGGTACATGAACATCGGCGTTATTCCTTTCGACCCGACTGAATACATCCCGGCGAGCACTCTCCGGATCTATTGCATTCTTTATTCCAATCACAAAAATTGCTGACAATCAAGCCTGAGAAAAATTTCATCTTTTTGATATACTGACACATAATTCGGATAGCAACTGATCGGCACGAGATAACACCTGAACGGAATCAGCATATCACTCGATAGCGCTGCAACGTTTTTGCTGCACCTCCGCTATCGAGAGTGACCAAACCTCCCGCCGAGAGACAGGCTATCCGAATAGCAGCAGCCAGCAAAACATGACCTCATATGCCTCCTGGCCATTGTTGTATTGAAATTGGCCACTATTGGAGTGGAATTTGCAAAACCTGGATTAACACCAGCCGACGATCCCATGGGCATGCCCCAAACACCGTCTCTATGCCGTCGCAGCTGATCAATCTCTTCAAATCTATAGCATACGACATTTAACGGGCAATACGCTATCCCAGATGTTAGGAAATGAGAAAATGGAATCCACAGAGCACCTGAATGACCGACTATTGTTAACAGTATTTCAGGAAGTGACCCGGCTCATCAGTATGGCACGAGACCCGCAGGAGGTAATGGATCTCGTGGTGCAGCGGCTGCCACCACTGCTGAAAGTGGACGCCGCCACTATCAGGCTCCTTGACGAGAGCACCAACACCTACACGCTTGGCGCCGCCCATGGCGTTTCAGATGAATATCTTTCCCGCCCAATCATTGATTCAGAAGAGGTGATGGCTGAACTGCAGCGGGGGCATCCCACCGCCAGGAGCCATCTTGATCGTCATTGTCATCATAAAAGCTGCCGACAGGTGCAGCAAGAAGGGGTAAAAAGTGCACTTTCCCTGCCCATCCTTTTCCTTGATAAGGTTATCGGCATTCTGCGCCTTCTGACCCGCTCCAGACGCCGTTTTACCGAAAGAGAGATCAACTTTGCGATGTCGCTTGCCGAACAGGTGGGAATAGCCCTTTCCAGAACTAGAATGTTTGAGGAGATGGTGAGTCAGGTGAAGTTTCTCGAAGCACTCCGGCTCATCTCAAAGCTCGTCAACTCAACCCTGGATCTTGATCGTATCTTAACCAGCATTGTTGAACGATTACCAACAATTTTAGGTGTAAAGGCGTGCACCATCCGCCTGCTGCAACCGGCCACCAACAGGCTGGAACTCGTCGCCGCCTCAGGCCTGTCCGAGGAATACCTGCAAAGAGGTTCGATCAGCAGGGAAGATTCCATCTTCAAGGTCCTACGCGGCGAACCGGTCGCCATCTTCGATGCCACCAAGGACCCCCGTGTCGACTATCACGAGGCCATCGCCAAAGAGGGAATCAAGTCTATTCTGGCCATCCCGATCAGAAATCAGCTGGAGATCATCGGTGTTCTGCGGCTTCTTACCCGTGAGCACCATGTGTTCACCCCGGCTGAAATACATTTTGCCATGACAGTCGCCGAAGAAGGCGGCAACGCCATCGAAAAAGCCAGAACATACCGGAAAATCAATCTGCTCTTTAACCAGATCGAGGAGCAGGAGCGATTTCTGCAAACCATCATGGATTCACTCTGGATGCAGATCCTGGTGCTGAGCCCTGACCGGCGGGTGGTCATGGCCAACCGGATGTTTCTGGAAACGCATAACATGAGCGAAAAAGAGGTGCTGGGCAAACGGTATGAGACAGCATCGCCCTGGTCAAGCACCGCGGCCTCTCAATCGGCGTTGGCAACGGTACTCAGCGGCAAGGCCTCGGTGGCCATCCTCGATCAGCTCGATTCCGACACCGGCATGAACTGGCTTGAGCGCCATCTGACCCCGGTGCTTGACGATCACGGCGAGGTTGAATTTGTGATTGAGGCTGTGCGCAACATCACCGACCAGAAACTTCTCGAACAGGAACGACTGGAAAGGGTAAAGCTCGAAGGCGTAATAGAGATGGCCGGCTCCGCCGCACATCAGCTGAACTCCCCGCTTTTCGCGGCACTCGGAACCGCCCAGCTACTGCGCGACGATCTGAAATCAGGCGAGGCTCTCGACGATCTGGACATGATCATCAGGAACCTGAAGGAAATTTCGGAACTTACCCATAAAATGACAAAAGTTACAGGCTATAAGAGCACACCCTATGTCGGCAATACCACCATCGTCGAGCTCAAGTAACATCCAGACAAGTCTTTGCAAGACTGAGCAACAACTGCAAGATATTTGAGCGTTTTCCAGTCTCCGCCTCATCTGCACGTTGCCTCAATCCACTTTTGTGCTGTATAGTTGAAAGACCATTATACATAGAGACACCGGACACCGATGCTAACCTATCCCCTCACCTGGATCACCAGCCACCTCGCCGTAGGCCATGCCCCGATGTCCTACGATGAGCTCGACTCCCTCCGCAAGCAGGGCATTGATGCCATCGTCAACCTCTGCGGTGAATTCTGCGACCTGCATGAGATCGAGGAAACAGCAGGATTTGAGGTCTTTTTCCTCCCGATAGAAGATGAAAACGCGCCGCAGATGGCGGAGATGGAAGAAGCACTTGCCTGGCTCGACGAGGCGGTGTATCTCGGTAAAAAGGTCCTGGTCCACTGCCGTCACGGTATTGGCAGAACCGGTACCTTCGTCACCGCCTATCTCCTCAGGCGCGGTTTCAGCATGAGAAAAGCGGCAAAGCTCCTGAAGAAAATGGAAACGCGGGCAAACCCCACCAATTTCTCCCAATGGTGGTTACTTCGCAAGTTCGGCAAAAAAGAAGGGCAACTCACCATCCATGAGCCCGAACCCCAGAACAGAAAACATGACGAGCTTACGCCATTCTTTCGCCGTTATGAACTGCTGCTGGGTCACATTGACGCCAATGCAGACACTTCTATCGAACACCATGACGAGGCCAAATGTTGCCAGCGTGACAATGTCGAGATCTCACTGATCGAGGCCCTCTATCTGCACACCAAGGCCGGTGTCGCCCTTTCGGCAAAGAAAAGAAAGGAGTTACTGGAGTCAGACAACAGCGACGACAGCAGCTGCATCTTGTTCATGGGCGCCGAGAGTCCGCTTCATCCATATCGTCCTGCCAGCTGCCGGCTTTTGGAAAGCGCCTTCCCTGATGGCTTTGCGGACCGCATCGAAAAAGACCTTGCGCATCTTTCCCAGGAAGTGTTTGCTGCGGTTTTCAGTATCGGAACCGACGCAGTCCCGCCGCCGGTACAGATCGACGAAGTCCTCTCCGGCAGGTTCATTCAGCGATATTTTCAAATACTGGCCACCAGAAAACCCAACACTGGATCATGACCGAAACAGAGAAAGAACACCATACCACCCGGAAGCGACTCCTGATCGTTGATGACGAGCCGGACATGCTCAACATGCTGCGCATGGTCTTCACCAAAAAACTCCACTGCGATGTCTGTACCGCCCGTTCCGGCCTTATTGCCCTCCAGCAGCTCAAAGAGTGTCGCCCCGACGCGGTGGTGACCGACATCAAGATGCCCGATCTGGATGGGCTGGAGCTATTGTCGAAAATCCGCGACTACGATCCAACCATCTCCACCGTCATCATGACAGGTTACGGTACCATTGACCTTGCCGTCCGGGCACTGAAAGATGGCGCCTACGACTTTCTCCAAAAACCGTTTGATCAGGATCACATCGTCCGGGTAGTGAAAAACTGCCTGGAACGCACCACTCTGCTTCGTGCCAATGAACAGCTGCAACAGCAGATTGACACGCTTTCAGCCCCGGAAGGCTTCATCGGCCAGTCCCCCGCCCTCAGAAAAGTCCTCGACCTGATCAGCCGGGTGGCCGACACCGACGCCACCATCCTAATCCGAGGCGAAAGCGGTACCGGCAAAGAGCTGGCGGCCCGGGCGCTTCACAACCTGAGCAACAGGAAAAAGCAGCGGATGGTTACGGTCAACTGCCCCGCACTTCCAGAACACATTCTGGAAAGCGAACTCTTCGGTTACACCAGAGGTGCCTTTACCGGCGCTACCCAGGAGAAAAAAGGGCTTTTTCTTGAAGCGGATGGTTCCACTATTGTCCTGGACGAGATTGCCGACATTCCCGTCGCCCTACAGACAAAACTGCTGCGGGTACTGCAGGAAAAAGAGATCCAGCCTTTAGGACAAAACCGCACGTTCAAGATTGATGCCCGGGTAGTCGCCTCCACCAACCAGGATCTGGAAGCAAAGATCAAAGCCGGAGAATTCCGGGAAGACCTGTTTTACCGGCTGAACGTGGTGACCATCACCATGCCCAACCTGCAGGAGATGAAAGAGGATATTCCGCTGCTCATCCACCACTACCTCTCTCTTTTCAAGGAGCGGTACAAAAGGGAACACCTCAACCTCAGTCCCGAGGTCATCCATTATCTGAGCAACAAAAAATGGCCGGGAAACGTCCGGGAATTGCGTAATACGATCAAAAGAATCGTTCTGCTTTCGGCCAACGCCCTGGTGCATCTCTCTGATATTGAGGGAGGTGAAACGGAGTCCGCAAACAGTGCCCCGCTCGTCAACTTCTCCGAAGTCTACCACCTCCCTTATAACGATGCCAAAGCAGAAGTGGTCACCCGGTTTTCCGTAGAATACCTCTCTGCACTGCTGCAACGCCATAAAGGCAACGTCACCAATGCTGCTGCCGATTGCGGCATTGAGCGTCAGGGGCTCCAGCGACTGATGCGACGCTACAACATCGTGTCTGTCGATTTTAAACCTTGATGGCGTCGTAAAAACTCTCCACCTGCTTCGTTGCTGCAAATTTTCAATCGTTACGACGTACGTTGAGTACGCCGAAACGATTGAAAATTAGCGCGCCTCGCATATGAAGCTTTTTACTTAGCCATCCTCAAATTTGGGGTTTTTACGAACATGTCAACATTGACGACCGAGAGGAGACAGCGGCAGAAGGCTGGCACATTGAGAGAATACGTGTTAAAAATTATGCTCTTTTTTTAACCGCAAAATCTCTCGAGGCGTAAACAGCCACTCCCAATCGCCGTCTCCTCATGGACCAATGACATACGACAATCCTGAACTCCAGCTGGCGGAAGAGTTTCTTCACCACACCGGCTGCCATATATTTCTCACCGGCAAAGCCGGTACCGGCAAGACCACTTTTTTGCATAACATCCGCAAGAAGACGGCCAAGCGCATGGTAGTCACGGCACCCACCGGCGTAGCAGCCATCAATGCCGGTGGTGTCACGCTGCATTCGTTTTTCCAGCTGCCCTTTGGCCCATTTCCCCCCGGTTCCGATCCGCTGGCCCGGGAAAACCATCGGCTGAGTAAAGAAAAGCGAAATATTATCAAAAGCCTTGATCTGCTGGTGATCGACGAGATCAGCATGGTCCGTGCCGACCTGCTCGACCTGGTCGATATGGTACTCAGGCGCTATCGCCGTTTCGATATCCCTTTCGGTGGTGTGCAACTCCTGATGATCGGCGATCTGCACCAGTTGTCACCGGTAGTAAAAGAGGCCGAGTGGCAACTGCTGCGCCCCCACTACGACTCCCCCTATTTTTTTAGCTGTCGGGCTCTCAGCCAGGCCGAACTGGTCCCCATCGAGCTGAAACACATCTACCGACAGAGCGACACCACCTTTATCGAGCTGCTCAACCGGGTACGCGACAATAAATTGGACGCAGCATCTCTCGAACAATTGAACAAGAGATATATCCCCGACTTTTCGCCTGCGGACGAGGAAGGCTACATCACCCTCTCAACCCACAATAACAGTGCCGATGCAATCAATGCGACAAAACTGAAAGAACTGGCCGGCACCAGCCGTCACTTTAACGCCGAACTGGATGGTGAGTTTCCCGAGCATATCTACCCGACCGCGGCAGCTTTGCATTTGAAGGTCGGAGCGCAGGTCATGTTCGTAAAAAACGACACTGCGCCCGAAAAACGCTATTTCAACGGTAAAATCGGTCGTGTTGTCAAGATGTCGGAAAAAAATATTGAGGTCAGCTGCCCGGACGATCTCGAAACCATTGTGGTGGAACGCGCCAAATGGGAGAACATCGAATATACCATCGACCCGGAAAACGCCGAGATCTCTCAAAATACCATCGGCACCTTTGCGCAGTATCCCCTAAAACTTGCCTGGGCCATTACCATCCACAAGAGCCAGGGGCTCACCTTTGACCGGGCCATTATCGATGCCCAGGCCGCCTTTGCCCACGGCCAGGTCTATGTGGCGCTCAGTCGTTGCCGAACCCTGGAGGGGATGGTGCTGAGCGCACCGCTTACCCCCTCGGCAATTAAAACCGATCACACCGTCAACCGTTTTATCAAGGAGGCCGAGCAGCGAAAACCAACAGCAGAGCAGCTTGCCACAGCAACCACACGCTACCAGCAGCGACTCCTTATGGACTGCTTTAATTTCAGGATGCTTGGTACACGTTTGGGCCGCCTGGTTTCGCTCATCAATCGCTACGAAAGCGTCATCCAGCTGGTAGGAGCCGGTGACCTGAAGGAGATCCAGCAGCAAACAAACAAAGATATTTGTGCTGTAGGCGAGAATTTTCAGCGACAGCTGCACTCACTATTTTCGAGCGAGCTGCAACCGTCTGAGGACCCCACGATAACAGACCGGTTAAAAAAAGCGGCCTCCTATTTCCAAGGTAAATTTGCCGAAATCCTCATGCCGACCGTAGAGAACATTCTGGCCGAGACCGACAACAAGGAGATCCGTAAGCAGCTGAACAACAGTATCAGCCAATTACGGGAAGAGGCTGTGGTCAAGCTGGCTGCCGTCTCGTCATGCGCTCATGGCTTTTCCCCGGCCGACTACCTCAGGGCCCTGTCGACGGCAGAAATCGCCACCACCGCCCCCCGTCCCAAAGCTCCTTCGATAACCTATACCGAAGCCGATGTCGGTCATCCCGAACTCTTTGATGCGTTGAAAACCTGGCGAAAAGAAAAGGCAGCGACAAAAGGAGTTCAACTCTTTCAGATCATGCACCAGAAAACCCTGGTGCAGATCGCGGTCCACCTGCCGGATAACCTCACCGCCCTGAAAGGAATTCACGGTATAGGCAAAAAGATGGCCGCCGATTACGGCGAAGAGCTTATTGGCCTGGTGGGTGATTACCGCAAAGCTCATGGCATCACCACCGTGACCCTTCCGGATATGCCCATGCTGCAGCTGGCCATGGACGCTAAAAAGGAGAAAGCAGCCAAAGAACAGGTCGGCGATACCAAAGAGACGACCATCACCCTTTTTCGCCAGGGCAAGACCATTGCCCAGATTGCCCGTGAACGCGATCTCACCACCGCCACCATTGAAAATCATCTCGCCTATTATATTGAAAAAGGCGAATTGGAGATCCAGGCATTGGTGACAGACACCGATCGGGAACTTATTGAATCAATAGCCGGGAAACAGGAAAACCAGACCATGCGGGAGATTCGCAACGCCGCAGGTGAGATGGTCAGTTATGGGGATATTCGCTTTGTCCTTGCCTATCTGCGGAGTAAGGAGTGAGGGGCCAAGGAGTGTAATACGTTAGAAGTGGAAAAGAGATGTGTTGTCATCATATCCTTCCTAGATAACCATTGTTGGATGTACAGTTTTTAGATCCCTTTTTACTCTACAGGAGAAGAGAGAAATGAAAGAAACGTTGAAAGCTGGTATCCGATACGAACATACGTTCATCGTTCCCAAATCCAAAACCGTTCCCGCACTCTATCCTGAGGCAGAAGAATTTTTGGTAATGCCGGAAGTCTTCGCTACCGGCTTTTTGGTTGGGCTCTTTGAGTGGGCCTGCATCAAAGCAATCAAACCACATCTTGACTGGCCCAAAGAACAATCGGTCGGAACCTTCATCGAAGCAAGTCACTTGGCAGCAACGCCTCCTGGCTTAAAGGTTACGGTTTCTGTGGAGTTGGTAGCAGTTGACAGAAAGAAACTCACCTTCTCCGTCGAAGCTCACGATGGCATAGACCTCATCTCCCAAGGGCGGCATGAGCGTTTTGTTATCGACAAAGAAAAATTTGATTCCAGGCTTGAGGACAAGAAGGCAAACGCCTAACAGAAACGACATACCGCACAACCAACTGATCTAACTCTTTTGCCATTGGTTACGAACAGCCGCTTAAGGCTGTTCGTAAATGTCCGTCTCCTTAGAGCCTCTTGCAAAATGACCAGAGCGTGAGGCTTTGCACTGTGGCCACAAAT
>NZ_FRFE01000004.1 GCF_900143695.1 Desulfopila aestuarii DSM 18488 | reverse complement strand
CAAGCCCTGTGAGAATTTCTCTTTCAGGCAAATAGCCATTGCGCACAACCTGCATGTGCCCTTTCTCATTTCTCAGCTCTGCGTAATGCTGGAGCAGGTCTTGCAATTCAGCCTCAACCGCATCAGCAATGAGTTGTCGGGCGCCGATACGTAACAGTTCGGTCAGCGGGTCTTCGACAAACTCTCCTGGCTTTTTCAGTGTGATAACTTTACTGTTGATCATGACGTATCCTTTTTTGTTGGAATTCTGTTTTGGCAAACTGATTCCAACAGGATACGTCATTTCTTTTTTAATTCTCCCTCAAACACCACTTTTGAGCATAACTCCAGAGTGTCAACTGGAATGCGTATAGCAACATATCCTAATACAGCATTTAACCGGTTAACGATCGAAACAATCATAAAGGCGGCTTGTTCATCAGCTGCAGTGGGATATCCACCAAAATCGGCAAAGAGAATACCCTCCGAATTGTCTTTAATCTTTTGAAAGGCCAGGCCAAGACTTGAATCCTTGAGTTCAGACTCGGGGATATTCATTCCAAGATCTTTGCCTTTTTTGGTGCTATAGACAATATATCCACCTGGAGAGATCATCAGCAGGTCATAAAAACCATACTTTTCCACTGTGCTGAGAATAGGAGGCTCCTTAAATTCTACCAGGGTCTGCCAGGCTGTATCATTTACTGTTTTGCCGGCAGATTCAAATGCTTCGGTAAATGCCTGCATGCTGCCATAAAGGTACGGATCGTTCTTGATAATACCAACGGCTGCATAAACCCGTTCAAAATAATATTGCAGATGATTTCGCTTTGCCTCCTGAATAGCGGTGAGCTTGGAAATCACCTCAGACTGTAGCGAATTGCTTGCCTTCTTGACCGAAATAAAGGTCACTACCCCAAGAGGTATAAGACTCACCACAATAAAGATCGCTAGCAATTTGCCTTTTAATGTCATTTTTTTTAACATTATGTCCTCGCCTGAAATGATGGTGACTGATTTTTTCTTTCTTTGGCGGCCTGAAGAAAGCTATTCTCAGCTATAGTTGCATTCTTACTCAGAAAGTCTGTCATGAAAAAAAGAAAAACAGCAAGAACTTTTTATAGAAAAAATCGGTATGTGGTGTCGAGTTTTCACACGATATCTTGTTGCATTACAATGCATTGACTGACAATTTGCAAGGATTGTTGCCGGATGACTAAATGCCAGCTAAGCAGCATGTTGTTAGAAATATTGTGCTCCTGGCATCCAGTCCACATTAAGGGAAAATCTTATATTGCAAATCTATGAAGTATCAAGCTCTTCAATTGGAGAGCGACAGCAGCGCATTGGCATAAACTCCGTTCGGGTCGCTTATCAGGAAAAGGTTTCCAAACTGTTTATGTAATTTGACTTTGTAAGGTTATATTATTTCAGCAATTCAATTATTTATTATATTCACAATACATGGGACCAATTGAGTTGGTGTCTTACGCAATGGCTTGGACGACTTGGTAAGGTAGAGAACGGTCGAGGGGCGGTGTTTGGTGTACTGGCAAAAGACAATTTCAATGTACCTGTGGAGGTTCAACTCTACTTGGCCAAGACCTGGATTTATGACTCTATTCTTTGGGAGAAAGCAGGAGTAGCAAAGAGCGAAAGATCTTTTTGCACCCAGGATTAATTGGCTATTAAAAAGATGTTGATAAAGAGCACCGAAATGGACTCCGTTTTGGCTGGGGCGGTGCCGATGCCTGGTGCAGGAAAGGACCGGGATTTTGTCTTGAGCTACACAAAAGTAAGCATCTCTCTGATCAGCGATTGGCTATCATGCCAGGGAAAAGAACCTGACTCTTAAGCCATTAAAAGATTCAGATTAACATAACGAAGTCAAAATAAATGGTTAACAGAACAACGAGCAAAACATATCCTAGGCCTAAACACACGGCTGGTCCATCTGACAACCCCTGGCAAGGAATGGAAAGGGATATCCAGTTCCGTTTCCGCACAATTCAAGTGGCGGCAAACCTAACTGGAGTAGTGATCTGTGTAACCTATTTTGTCTTCTTTGACGATATTCGCCCGGTGGTGGTGGATAGTAGCCATTACTTTTTTGCTGCGGTATTGACCACTCTTCTGGTTTTTATTTTTGGAACTACACTCAATTATTCTCTTCAAAAACCGGTGCTGCGTTACGTGGTGCTTCGAGCCGCCGGTCATGCTCCTTCTCCGGAGACCACTCTTAAGGTGCAGCGACGCCTGCTCAACGTCCCTATCATAGCAGGGGTAGTGGGGATGCTCAGCTGGAGTTTAGCAGCGTTCTTTATCCCGCTGGTGTTACATTGGTTGCCTTCAACCTCAGCACCCGAAGAAAAGCTGCTCAGCTTCCTCTGGATGTTCACTGGAATTATTCTTTCCGGGGTGGTCACCAGCGTGTTGACTTTTTTTGGCCAAGAAATTTCGGTTCGCAGGCTACATGCTGCTTTCTTCCCTCAAGGTGGCGTGGCCGATATGTCTGGGGTGTTTCGAGTTAGTCTACGGTCACGGGTATTGCTGTTCTTCTTTCTGGGGGGCTTGCTCCCAATGATGGACATGGCTTTCCTGGTTTATAACAAGGCCCGAATGGCCTTAAGTCTAAATCCTCAGGTATTTTTAGAAGAGTTACTGGCCCTGTTGATCTATATTTTGGTAGTCGAGGGGGTACTCACCCTCGTTCTGGCGCATTATTTGACTCGCAGCATAGTCGAACCGGTTCAACGTCTCCAGAAGGCAATGAACAGTGTAGCCGGGGGCAATCTTTCTACCCGGGCCCAGCTTAATGACAACAATGAGCTGGGCCATTTAGGCGACCACTTTAATCGCATGACCGCCGGTCTACAGGAACGCTACGAGTTACAACGCACAATTGGCCTGGCCCGAGAGGTGCAGCAGACTCTTCTGCCCCAGCAACTTCCCCGTTGTTCAGGACTAGAAATCGCCGGTAAGAGCATCTACTGCGATGCCACTGGTGGCGATTACTGGGACTACCTGATTCGGGAACAAGAAGATAATGGAAGTATCGATATTGCCATTGGAGACGTCAGCGGTCATGGTCTTCCGGCTGCTCTGTTTATGGCCTCTGTGCGTGCTGGTCTTCGGCAGCGTGTGGCTCTTGGGGGTGATATCGCCAAAATCGTCACCGATGTGAACCGTCAGTTTAGCCGGGATGTCGAGGGGTCTGGTAACTTTATGACCCTTTTATATCTTTCGGTAGATCGATCTGGTAAATGCCTGAAGTGGGTACGGGCCGGGCATGATCCGGCCATGCTGTACGATCCGGATAAAGATAGTTTCCTGGACCTTAAAGGCGAAGGGGTAGCTCTTGGTGCTAATGAAGATTGCCTTTATAAATCTTTTAAACACGATGGTCTGCAGGAGGGTCAATTAATCCTCCTGGGCACCGATGGAATATGGGAAGCTCGATCCAAGACGGGCGAGATGTTGGGGAAGGCTCCTGTGCGTGGCCTGGTTCGGGAACAGGCTCACCGAACAGCAACAGAAATCGTCGACGCTCTTTCTGCTCTTGTGCAGGATTTCATCAGTCCCGGGCGACTCGAAGATGATATCACCTTAGTTGTAATAAAGGTGGTTGCAGAGAACCAGAATGTCTCCCTGAACCAAACTGCTTGTAGGAATAATGAAAAAGATGGCAAATAATACCGGCTAAACCGATTTCTTCAGCAAGCCGTAAAAAGCGGCCATTTATCACCATCACCTTGCCTACCGGAAGACAAAGTGCCAGCTAAGCAGCGTGTCGTTTGAAATATTGTGCTGCCGGCATCCTGTCCACATTAAGGGAATTCACTTTTTGCAAAAAATTGAAGTTTCAGGCTTTTCAATCAAGAAGCGGCAGCAGTGCATGGGCGTAAACACCATTCGGATCGCTCGTAAGGAAAAGGTTTCCGAACTGTTCACGTAATTCACGATATAAGCCTAGGGCAGGGGTTGAGGAAATGAGACCAGGGAGAAATGCAGATATCGAAGTTGAAAAACTCTGGATGAGTTCTTCCCGTACCGATAGCTTGCGGTTGATATAAATTGGAGAGAATTCATGTAATCCAGCCAGAGTTGCAACAGCATCGATGGCCTCATTCAGTGAGCCGAGATTATCTACCAGCCCTAGATCTTTGGCAGTTTTTCCAGAAAAGACACGTCCTTCGGCAATAGATGGCATTTGCTCTTTGTCAATTTTTCGTCCCTGTTCGACAATATCAAGGAACCGGTTATAACCGTTGTTTACCGTTAATTGAATAGACGCTTTGACAGCGGGTGCCAGCGGTCGGGTGAGGTTGATACCTGCGGAAAGTGGAGTTGTGCCGACCCCATCGCTGTGTATCCCAAGGTGAGCCAGGGAATTTTCAAAGGTTGGGATTGCCCCGAAGATTCCGATTGAGCCGGTGAGTGTCACGGGGGAAGCCCAGATCTGGTCGGCATTGGCAGATATCCAGTAGCCTCCGGACGCGGCCATGGAGCCCATGGAGACAACCACGGGTTTGCCCGCTTTTTTGAGTTCAAGAATTTCCTGACGGATAATCTCAGAGGCGAAAGCTGAGCCGCCTCCGGAGTTGATACGCAGCACCACACCTTTAATCATCTTGTTGGTACGGGCGGAGCGCAGACGCTCTGTAAGTGAATCACTTCCGATGATACCGGCAGGTTGCTTGCCGCCTACGATATTACCTTCGGCCACAATGATGCCTATTTGCGGCTGGTCATCATCAGACTCGGTGTAGGAGGGCTCAATATGAGAGAGGTAATCACTGGTCGAGACAATCGATGCTTCAGATCTGGAGCCAGTTTTCATTTCGAGGTGGCTGGTTAGCTCTTCACGGGTCAGGACAAGATCAACCAGGCGGTTATCCAGTGCCAGTTTGGCTGTATCTCCCTTAGTCTCGGCCAGGAGCACGTCGATATTATTAATATAGTCGTTGAGTGTTTGTGTGGTCAGGCCGCGTTGTCTGGCAACGTCTTGGGTGTATGTATTCCATAGGGTACTCAGCCAATGCAAATTCTGGGAGCGGGCTTCGTCTGACATGGAATTCCTGGTGATCGGCTCAATGGCAGACTTATAGGTGCCTACCCTGAAAATATGATAATTGACTTGCAGTTTATCGAGGGCATCTTTGAAGTACAGGGGGTAAAGACCTAAACCATGCAGCTCCACCCCTCCCATGGGATTGAGGATGATCGTGTCGGCGTAGGAGGCTAAATAGTATTGCTTCTGGGTATAAAAGTCTTCGGCAGCAAATACCTTTTTATTCTGATGCTTAAAGATTTCAAGTGAGTGACCGATGGTTTGCATCTGGTCGAGGCCAATCTTCCCGAGATCTTTCAAGTCGAGGAGAATATTTTCAATGGCTGGATCAAAGGCAGCTGTTTCTATAAGATCGAGAATGTCCTGCAGGACCATGTAGCTTGGTGACTCCTGACCGCTAAGGGACTCGTTGAGAAAACTCTCAAAGGCGGATGTCGTTCTTCGTTCTTCGACGATATCTCCGGTCAGGCTCAGTTTTAGAATGCTATTATTTGGGATATCGGCAGGGCCGGAGGTAAATACTGTTATGGTAAAGAAAAGAACGAGAATAATAAGAATAATGTTGACGAATGTGTTGCGGATAAAGCTGAAAATCCGGCCAACATATTTGAAAATATTAAGGATAGAAAAAACGAGATCTTTCATGGATTTTATTCACTGTAAGGGTGGATGGTATGTTCAGATGACTAGCGGAGTGTAATCATTTTCCCATTTTCTCACAAGCCATGTCCTATGGATAACTGTTACCGACCTGGCCAGGAAAAGAGTTGAATTACCAGTTGTCTGTGTATTCCATAGTGAAGGGCAGGCGTAACTGGATGGGAGTCGTATTTTTTGTAAAGAGGGTGGATACGGTAATTCCGAGAAGACGAACCTTTCTTTGCCCGGCTTCGGTGGCGGCTAAAAGACGAGGTAGGCAGAGCATGATATCTTCTGAGCTGAATAGCGGTGATTTCATGGTTGCTGATCGCGTGATGGTTGTGAAATCGTGATATCGCACTTTTAATGTCAAGGTGTAACCACCGAAATTGCGCCGGGCAAGGCTGTGGGCCACTGAGTCAGCTTGCTGTTCAAGGATTTGATGAATGATTTCCATCTCAAGAATATCTTCTGAAAGCGTGGTTTCCGAACCAATGGATTTTCTAACAGAAGAGCTCTCTACCGGGCGTGGGTCTTCTCCGCGACAGATATCAAAGAAGAACTTCCCAGACTTGCCGAAGTGGAAGACAAGTTCTTCCCTGGTAAAACGTCGAAGGTCGGAACCGTTTTTTACCCCGATGCGTTCCATCTTCTTTTCGGTGGCAGAGCCTACTCCATAGAATTTGCCAATTGGCAACCGACCAAGAAAATCGAGCACGAGGTGCGGTGGAATAACGGTAATACCGTTTGGTTTGTTTATGTCGGTGGCGACCTTAGCCAAGAATTTATTGCACGAAACCCCGGCTGATGCAGTCAGGCCGGTACGGGAGAAGATGTCCCGGCGAATCTTATTCGCAAGGATTGATGCGGATGGTTCGCAGAATGTGTTGACGGTGAGATCAAGAAAAGCTTCATCGACGGAGAGAGGTTCGATGAGATCGGTATATTCATGGAAAATTTCCATGATCTGGGCAGATACTTCACGATATCGCGACATGCGCGGCCGGGTGAAGATAGCATGGGGGCAAAGGCGTGCAGCTTTTGCTGCTGACATGGCCGAATGGATCCCGAACTTTCGTGCCTCATATGAGCAGGCGGCGACAACGCCCCGGCTGTCCGGTGAACCGCCAACAATAAGTGGTTTGCCACGTAGGGTCGGATCGTCCAGTTGTTCAACGGAGGCAAAAAAGGCGTCCATATCGATATGAACAATCTTCCGGTTACTGTGCATCAGGCAAAACGACGGATAAAGATATAGTTTTTTACAGCTCTGACAGGAGCTGGTATAAAATGACAATTCGAAAGGCTGAGGTTTCGTGTGGTTGACTAATGCGTTGCAAGGAGCAATGAGCAACGGATCATCCATTCACCAATCTTCCAATAGTACAATAGAGCAGGGCATGATGAAAGCCTTTCTCGGCAAAGGGACAATTCATGAATAAGCATACCACCATTGCCAGCAATCGCCTGTTTCAGGGGTTACCTGATCACGAGCTGTCTGAAATTGAGAAAATCGCTGTTGAAAAGAAGTACGGGCGAGGGGAGTCGATTTTTTTTGAGGGAGATGAGGGCAACGGTTTTTATATCGTTATAGAAGGGAGGGTGAAAATTTTCAAAATGTCCATGCAGGGTAAGGAGCAAATCCTGCATATCTTTGGCGAAGGTGAGCCTTTTGGTGAAGTTCCGGTTTTTCACGGCCAGCCGTTTCCGGCGACGGCTGAGGCGCTGGTTGCCACGAGAGTGCTTTTTCTTCCGCGAAGGGACTTCGTGAAGATTGTTACCCAATGTCCTTCTATTGCTCTGAACATGCTGGCGATGCTTTCCATGCGGCTTCGGAGGTTCACCACTCAGATAGAATCACTCTCGTTAAAAGAAGTTCCTGCTCGGCTTGCTTCCTATTTGCTCTATCTCTCAGAAGAACAGGGGGGCGGAGATAGTGTCGAGTTGGAGATTTCAAAAGGGCAGTTGGCCAGTCTTCTGGGCACAATTCCTGAAACCCTCTCCAGGATTTTTGCGAAAATGTCTGAAGAGGGACTTATCGATGTGCAGGGGAGAACCATCCGCTTACTTGATCGTCCTGGCCTGGAGGAAAGGTAACGCAGCTCAGCTGCGTTCAGGGCTACGGTGGTAAAGAACAATATTCTTTAAATGAAGATACGTATCGATATCGAGTTCGGTGAATTTCACCGCTGCCCCATTTGCATCCTGGCGCAGGACCCTGCCCTTGGTTCGCAGTGTGAGCTCGCTTGACGGGCCGCAGATAAGAATTTCCAGATCGCAGATGCGGTTTATCGGCAACGCTTTATCTATATTGACATTGATCCCATCCAGACTGATGTCTCGAAGATCAGTGCCGGCGGCAAAGAGTTGATCATCTATCCTGATGTTAACCACAGCGCTCAGTTGTATCCGCTGGGCTGTTCGTCGTTCCTGACTCTCCATTTTCTGTTCTTTTTCTCCATGTGTGACTGGCTGAAAAGGTCATTTACTTTGAAAAAACTATAATCAACTTGTCAGTTTATGACATGTGAAAAAAACGGTCGAGGAGAAATCTTGATAAGATTATCTCTATTGCGCTTTATGTGGTTCCTTCTATTATCCACTTTATGGGACCGCTTTACTGTCATCAATAGAGAATTGAGTTGAGCCTCGGACGTGGCGGTTCGGAAATTTCTCCAGAACTATGCTGCTGTTGGAGACCGAACATGGTCAGGATTGTATCATCCATGCAGAGGTTGCTGTCCGTTGATGCGATGATTGTGTTTGTTACAGGATGTACCAACCGTGACGAAACATACATTGTCCGATTGGTGATGGAGATGGTCCCAACCAGAATAGCCTGACTTTTTACGGAGGGTGCTATTTTGCCTATATCACGTGATAGAATCGATTCGCCTGATTTGGGTTCGATCATAAGCTGCCCAGTCATTTTGATTTCTTTGACAGGATAACCAAGCTGTACAAGGCGTGAGCTGATATGCTCCTGGATGATTCGGCCAAATTTTGAGGTCTTCTCAAGGTTGTTGTTGTCGACGAAGGTTGTCACCAGAATGGGCATATCTGAAATGCCAAGAACAAGTGGGGGCGAGGCGGTGGTTGTCAACTTTTCGGCAATAGAATAGGAGAAGGCAATAAGATCGGTCTCGTCACCGACAAATTTCTCGAAACGGGTGCAATTAAAGCGCGAACAGCCGGAAACTGACAAAAGCAGTAGCGCCATGAGGAGCAATGCAACCCTATTGAAGATGGAAAGAGAAGTGTTTTGCATCGATATCTCGTTTAGGTGTGGGGCTAAAGCTCAGGGATAACCACTTTTTCATCAATAAGTGGCTGTGGTTCTATTGTTGTGGGTATGACGGTTTCAGGTACTGCTTTTTCTGGCATCATTGTCCCCGGCCTTTTAGCAGAATTCTGTTCACTGGTGCCTTCTGGACCGATAAGGGGTATCTCCGCCGCCTCATTGATTGCAACATCACGGTATTGGCCAGCATCTGCATCATTAATGTAATAAAGATCAGATGCTCTGAATAGGTATTGTTCCTTGGTTATCATGGAGGTGGTAATAATTACTTCATGAGATGAGCTGCGCACAGCGGCAGTATTCATGAAATCCAGCAGGCCGGCACCGGCAATGGTTTGCAGTTCCCAGGGGGCATTACGCAAGACCATAATGCCTGTCGCGATAGCAGTCATAACTCCTGGTCTGACGGTTTGCAGACGTGCTGCATTGTGATGGACAAGTTGGACTTTGTAGTGGACAGTTATCGATTCTTCATCGGGAGTCTTTCGTACCGGGACTCCAAATCGTACCAGTTCTGTGATGAGCAAGTCGCGAAAGGCTTCGGAGAAGGTGCTGTTTTCCTGGGCAGTGCAAGGGGTGTCCTCGTCGCCACAGGTTGGGCGAACATACACGGGAGTTCTTGGGTAGTCACTTAACACCAGCTGGTTATTGATCCTGTTCGCCACATCGCTGGCCAGAACAACCCAATGATAGGCGGCCTGCATCTTCGGCTGGGTAGTATACTGATAGCCAGTTGGCTCGGGGATACGGGCGCATCCGGCAAGAAGTAACAGGAAACAACAGCTGAGGGTGATGATTCGCATCTGGATTCTCCGAGAATGCTGAACAAAGCGCGGTTTGAAGCATTGTGGCGTCCTGTCCGGGAACTGATCTTTTAACGATTAATACTTCACTACCCGCTAGCGATCAGTAGCTGCTGGGGGTGTACTGAATGTATCGGACAAGAATTGGAAAAGTAAAGGGAAAATTGCGGATGATGGTTAAACATGATAAGACGGGTGATGAAGTGACAACTGCTAGCCACCTTGCCCTTTTCCGCGTTGGATGTATTGTGTTTCTAGCTCTTTCTACTCTTTAGTCATCCTTTTACCGCTTTCATCTTCTCGCTTATGTCTATCGACTTACATATTCATTCAACATTTTCAGATGGTACTCTCTCGCCTTCTCGACTCGTTGGGCTGGCCAAAGCCAAACGGCTGACTGCAATTTCAATTACCGATCATGATACTATGGAAGGTGTCGATGAAGCGATACGCGCAGGCCAAAATATCGATTTAGAAGTGGTTCCAGGCATTGAAATCAGCGCGGTGTTTGGTCAACTGCATGTGCATCTTCTTGGCTATTATATCGATCAGAAAGATCGGAAGTTGCGATCTACACTCGAAGAAATCCAGTCCGCCCGCGTGTGGCGAAATACAAAGATCATAGAAAAGCTCCAGGAGCAAGGGGTACCGGTGACTCTTGAAGAGGTAGATCAGAAATCTACTGTTGGACAGACAGGAAGGCCACATATTGCTCAGGTGCTTATGGAAAAAGGTGTTGTCACTTCCATAGACCAGGCTTTTAATAGATTTCTGGCGCGAGGTTGCTCGGCGTATGTGCCCCGCAAGGTTTTGGAGGCGGTGGACGGTATCTCACTTATAGCCGATGCGGGGGGTATTCCTGTGCTGGCTCATCCGGCAACTATAGATAATTCGCTCAGGAAAATTCCTGCGCTGGTTGAGCAACTGGTCCCCTGCGGTTTGCAAGGTATCGAGGTCTACTATCCGACCCATTCAAAGAAAAATCAAAAGCAATTAAGTAGGCTTGCGGAGCGCTATGGTCTTGTGGTAACCGGCGGGAGCGACTATCATGGCGATATCAGGCCAGGCACGATGCTGGCTAGTGGAACCAATGTCTATGTGCCATCCATTGTACTTGATCAATTAAAAAAAAGGCTTCGACGCTAAGTTGCGCTTGGCGTTATGCAGGGCTTCACCCCTATAGGGAATGAGGAGCAGTGAATATGTATTCTATTCTGATAGTCGATGATGAACCCAATTATCTGATTGTTCTCTCTGAGTTGTTGCAGGATGAGGGATATGAAGTCTTCACCGCCCCCGGCGGTGCCAAAGGCTTTGAGATGGTGAAAGAGCTGGACCTTGATCTGGTCATTACCGATATGCAGATGCCGGAAGTGGACGGCCTGCAGTTACTACTCAATATCAAGGAACATAACGATGAGTTGCCGGTGATAATGATAACGGCCTACGCCCAGGTGGAAAAGGCGGTTGCTGCCATGCAGGCAGGGGCCTTCAGCTATCTGGCGAAACCCTTTTCCAATGATGAGCTGCTGGTCAATATCAAAAAAGCAGTGCAGGTCTATTCGCTTGTTCGGGAAAACACCAGACTACGTAGCGAGATCAAAGGGAAAAGCGGTTTTGGAGGTATGGTCGGTAAAAACCCTCGCATGAAACAGGTGTATGAGCTGATCGAAAAAGTTGCACCGACTCCAGCGTCAGTGCTTATTTCAGGTGAGAGTGGTACCGGTAAGGAACTTGTCGCGAAAGCGATCCATATGAACAGTCCTAGGCAGAAAGAGGCCTTTATCACCGTAAACTGTGCGGCCCTTTCTGAAAATCTATTGGAGAGCGAACTTTTCGGTCATGAAAAAGGCGCCTTTACCGGGGCGGTTGCTATGCGGAAAGGGCGCTTTGAGCTTGCTGACCGGGGTACAATCTTTCTTGATGAGATTGGTGAAATTCCTTTGGCGTTACAGTCAAAACTTTTACGAGTCCTTCAGGAAAAACAGTTCGAAAGAGTAGGCGGTAGCAAGACGTTTGATGTTGATGTCCGCATAATCAGTGCATCCAACAGAGATCTGAAGGAAGAGGTGGGGTTAGGCCGTTTCAGGGAGGATCTTTTCTATCGGTTGAACGTAATACATGTCGCCCTGCCGGCTTTACGCGAGCGAATGGATGATATGCCCCTCCTGGTTGAACACTTTATTGCCAAGTTCGCCGACCATCTTGGCCGTCCGGATCTATCCATTTCGGACGAAGCAATGCGGCTGTTGATGCGCCTGCCGTGGGAAGGCAATATCAGGGAACTGGAAAATACCATCGAGCGAGCGGCCATTCTATGTAATAACAATATAATAGAATCTGACGACGTGCAGCCTGATTCAATGCCGCCGCTTGAAGAAAACACCTGGAGTGCTGGGATTGACCTGAAGCAGATGGTACCGGAATCGGCGAGCCTCAACGACGTGCTGTACACCATTGAGGAAAAGATGCTGATCCAGGCCCTGGAAGACACCAATTATGTCCAGGCACGGGCCGCGGATCAGCTGGGCATAACCAAAAGCCTTCTGCAGTATAAGATGAAAAAATACGGCATCAAAAAAAGGAAATAACAGCTGTGTCTTTTATGTGTGGTGCTTACTTCCTGTCGCTTGCCGGGTTGCCCCAGTGCAGCTTATTGCGGAGGATTGTGAAATAATCCCTCGTGGATGAGGCGATAAGCCGCAGTGGATGCTCGGCTGGCTCAACTTCGAGCCGGTCGCCATCGTGCATTTCCCAACATGGCTGGCCATCAACAATGACCTGGGCGCACTCAGCGTTGCCGTTACTTTCAAACTCGGTGGTAATGGGTGTAGTGGCTGGTAAAATAATGGGTCGGCTGCTGAGCATGAATGGACAGATGGGTGTCACCAGTATGGTGGCAAGACCTGGATGAACCAGCGGGCCGCCTGCCGAGAGATTGTAGGCGGTTGAACCGGTTGGGGTCGAGAAGATCAGGCCATCGGCCTTATAGGTGGTGATGTAATCGCCCCCGGCTCGGGTGGCCAGGTGCAGCAGACGGTCCAAAGTATACTTATTGATGACAATGTCGTTAAGGGCATATCGATACAGTTCGGGCTCGCCATTTGTCACCACTCTGGTTTTCAGCATCAGCCTGTTTTCGATAACAACCTTGCCTTGCAGGATGCTTTTCAGAGCAGACTCTGTCTCATCTTTGGCATACTCAGTAAGAAATCCAAGATTGCCGAGATTAATACCGGTAACCGGGATCGAATGTTTGGCTGCTTGTTCTGCAATATGGAGCAGGGTGCCGTCGCCACCGAGTGCTACCAACAGATCAAGCTCGGGGGGGATGGTGTTTAGCTGTACTTCGATGCCAAGTGACTGGAGCCACTTGGCCACTTTCTCGGCATGCTGCATGGCGAGACTATCATCTTTTTTGGTGATGAGTCCAACTCGAGTTACCGAAAGGTCGCATTCCGTTTTGAATGGTGTTTTGAGACTGTCCATATCCGGTCAACTTCTGCAGTGCCACAGATCTGGCTGTGTGATTGAAGAGATTCACGCCGCAAGCCTGAAGGGATTGCGACACAGTGGAGCGTCCGCCATGTTGTAATGCAGTTATGGTTGAAATTCAATTGCTAATTGGCTTGACTCCGGTATGCTTGTGCCTGAAAAAAGTACGTGGAGGTTGTCGGGATTGTCTGAGAGATATTTTTTTTTTAGGCTCTTGTACCGTTCTGAGATAGCAAAGCATATGAAATTATTCGGAGGTGAAAATGATAGATGAAGATCTGCTCGCCATTCTGGCGTGCCCGAAATGCAAGGGAGGCTTGAAATATCTTGAGGCCAGGGAAGGGTTGGCCTGTGAGAAATGTATGCTGCTCTATGAAATTCGGGATAATATCCCGGTGATGCTTATCGAAGAGGCAAAGGAGCTAAAGGCCGAAGAGTTAAATTAAGGTTTGGTCCACAGCCTGAAGTGTTTGGAATGAAATATGACGTGCGAAGATAGAAGATACAATCTTCGCACGTTATATTGGAGTGGCTTAGATTTTTAAGATTCCGAGTTCCTTTTCGCGTTCACAGACCAGCAGCTTTGTTTTTACCGCGGTGTCAGGGATGAGGCTCATGGAATCAATACCGCAATCCACCAGGAAAAGAGCGAATTCAGGGTAGTCAGAAGGTGCCTGGCCGCAGATGCCGATCTTTTTGCCGCGACGCTTGGCGGTTTCAATGACCATTTTCACCATTGTCTTAATTGCTTCGTTGCGTTCGTCGAAAATATGCGCTACCAGATCGGAGTCTCGATCAAGTCCAAGGGTCAGCTGGGTGAGGTCATTGGAGCCGATGGAAAAACCGTCGAAAATGTCGCAGAAGGCGTCAGCAGAGATGACGTTAGACGGTATCTCGCACATCACATAGACTTCAAGACCATTTTCACCCTGGACCAGACCGAATTTTTTCATGGTTTCGATAACCATGCGTCCTTCTTTCGGGGTGCGGCAGAAGGGCACCATCAGCTTGATATTGGTAAGACCCATATCATTGCGTGCCTTTAGCAAGCCCTTGCATTCAAGTTCAAAAGCATTGATGTACTTTTCGTCGTAATATCTTGATGCACCACGCCAACCGATCATGGGGTTCGATTCCACGGGCTCGTAGAATTTGCCGCCAACGAGATTGGCGTATTCGTTAGACTTGAAATCGGAGAGGCGAACGATGACGTCTCGCGGGTAAAATCCAGCGGCAATCCGGCCGACGCCTTCAGCAATTTTATCTATGAAAAATTGGCGTTTGTCATGGGGGTAGGCTGTGGTTTTTTCCTCAATCTGCTGGACAACCTCGCCTGCAGCGCTGTCTCCCGCTGCTGCTTTTTCGATAAGCGACTCGAAATTGTAGAGCGCCAGTGGATGAATGCCGATGTGGGCGTTGATTATAAACTCTTCGCGGGCAAGGCCAACTCCGTCGTTTGGTACCTGGCATTCGAAGAAGGCTTTTTCCGGTATGCCCACATTGAGCATGATTTTGGTTCTGGTTTCAGGAATCTTATCAAGGTTTGTCGTGTTGATAGAGAAATCGAGCAATCCATCATACACATGACCGGTTTCTCCATCAGCGCAGCTTACAGTGACGTTCTGGCCGGTGACGACGTTTTCTGTGCCGTTCTCCGTACCAATGAGACAAGGAATGCCGAGCTCACGAGAAATAATGGCTGCGTGGCAGGTTCTGCCGCCACGGTTCGTGACAATGCCGGCAGCCTTTTTCATGACAGGCTCCCAGTCCGGATCGGTCATATCGGTGATGAGTACCTCGCCAGCCTTAAAATCATGAATGCCCGCTACCGTTTTGATGACCCGGGCCGACCCCTTGCCGATTTTGGCGCCGACCGCCTGGCCTGAAGCGAGAATTGTACCGTGTTCTTTTAAAATATACGTTTCTGTGATATTTCTAGAAGCCTGTGAGTGAACGGTTTCCGGGCGGGCCTGGACTACAAACAGCCTGCCGGTTCCAACATGTTCTCCGTCACCATCCTTGGCCCATTCGATATCCATGTTACGGCCGTAATGTTCTTCGATAAGAAGCGCCCAGCGTGCAAGCTGGAGGATATCGTCGTCTTCAAGGATGTATCTGCCACGTTCGGCGGCAGTTGTGGAGATGTTCACCACTGTTTCTTCTGCATCGGCGGCCTCATTGTAGATCATCTTGATCTCTTTGGTGCCGACACGTTTGGAAACGATGGGCCGTTTTCCTTCACGCAGGGTCGGTTTGAAGACATAGAATTCGTCGGGGGATACTGCACCTTGTACGACGTTTTCACCAAGTCCCCAGGAACCGGTTATATAGACCACGTTCTCAAAGCCTGATTCTGTATCGAGAGTAAAGAGTACACCTGAGCAGGCCCCATCTGATCGCACCATCTTTTGGACAACGATGGAGAGATAGACATCAAACTGGCTGTATCCCTTGTCGTGCCTGTACGAGATTGCGCGATCGGTAAAGAGGCTGGCAAAGCACTGTCTGCAGTAATCGAGAACAGCCTTTGAGCCGCGAATATTGAGATAGGTGTCCTGCTGGCCAGCAAAAGATGCATCAGGCAGATCCTCTGCAGTTGCCGATGAGCGGATGGCGACGTCGACGTTCTCGCCGTATTCCTGCTCCATCTTGGCGTATCCAGTGATGATTGCTTCACGAAGATCATCCGGGAATTCAGCTTGAAGAATGACTTCTCGTACTTTCTTGCCACGTTCCTGGAGATTGCGAAGGTCGTGGGTGTCAAGGTCAGCCAGTATTTCAGAGACTTTTTTGTCGATGCCGGTGGTCTTGATGAGATGTTTATAGGCATAGGCGGTGATCGCAAAGCCATGGGGAATGTTGACACCTTTTGAGGTGAGGTGGCGGTACATTTCACCAAGTGAGGCATTTTTCCCGCCAACAAGCGGGACATCGTCAATGGAAATATCATCGAACCAGAGTATATACTCTGTTGCGTGTTGACTGCTCATTCCTCTGTGTCTCCTGAAATTGTTAGATGAAACGCACGGACCTGTGCGCTTGGGTGAAGTGATATGCTAATTGATATTGCTGATTACTGTTGCTGGTCGATAACAGGCTTCCGGCAGGAAATATAGGGACTGTTACTCTGATCAGAAAATTTGTATAATGATACAAATTTGATTTATGCATGTCAAGATCCGAGAGTGGATACGTAGAGAAAAAAGCTGTACATCCAAACTGTTCTGACGTAATGAATTGACATGTTTCTTCATAAAGTATTTTTTTAACGAAAAGAGCCCGGGCCGGGCATGAGAGCAAATCATGGAGGTTCTGCATGGCTATGAATGATGAAATACAAGCACTGTTTTCTCAGTATATAATCGCTGGCGATCACGCTGCGAGTGACTATTTTCCGCTGGTTAAAGAGCTGGTCAAAAAAAAGAATGAGAGCGGTGAATCGCGCTGGCAAAAGGCAATAGATACTGTCTATGACCTCGTAGAAGATGAAATACGGACCAATGTCCGGCCACCTACCGAAACCGTCAAGTTTGGGACCTCTGGCTGGCGTGGTCAGCTCGGTAAGGATATTTTTGTTCGTTCTGTTGCCTGCGTAACAGCTGCAATAGTAGAGATGTATGCAACTGCGGACGATAGCCTTTTTAGACTATTAGGGGTGGCATCTTGTGACGAGGCGAAAAAGCGCGGCTGTGTGGTGGGTCACGACAACAGATTTGCTGGTCATCTGTTGACGACGGTAGTCTGTAAGGTGCTAAGCGATGCAGGGTTTACCGTGTATTATGCAGGAGAATCTACCACTGGGGTTCTTTCCGCTGCCGTGCTTGAGTTAGGTGCTGCTTTCTCAGTCAATCTTACGCCATCTCATAATCCTCTTGAATATGGCGGGTATAAATTCAACGCCGCCGATGCAGGCCCTGCCGCAGAAGAAGTTACCGGGACAATAACGAGGCTTGCCCGGGAAATTGTCGATAGCAACTATAATTTTGATTACTCGTCGATTGCTGGAGTTGAACCTGAAACTTTTTCTGGAGTCACCGTGTTTGATTCACTGGCGACCTGGCAGAGTCTGGTACGGAAAAACAGGGCGGTTCATAATCTTGATTTGGATGCTATCATGGCTTCTTTTGCCGACAGCAATGATATGGTCGTTGTCGTGGATTCAGTACATGGTGCTTCACGACTGCATATGCCGAAGTTGTTGCCAGAGATCGATCGATGCATCCTTTTGCGCAATACAGCCGATGTGACTTTTGGCGGAATAGCTCCAGAGCCATCATCTGTTAACATGAAGAAGGTGCAAGAGGTGCTTGCTGCACGTAAGGAAAAGCTGAAACTGGGTGCCATTATTGATCCTGATGGTGACCGAATAAGGTTTTCCGATGGTGCGTGCGAAATCAGCATGAACCAGTTTGGTGCCATGGCCTATCATTTTCTGGTGGTCTATAAAAAGAAAAAAGGGATGGTGGCTAAAACCGTGGCAACATCCAACATGGCTAACTGTCTGGCCAGGGCCTTTGGTGAGGAGTTGTTTGAACCAAAGGTTGGCTTTAAGGAATTCAAGCCGGTTATTGGAAGGGCCCTGGTTATATTCGAGGAGTCAGACGGTATTTCCATAATTGGCCATACACCTGAAAAGGATGCCTATATAGGCTTGTTGCTTGCCCTCGATATGGTGATCACGACCGGTATGTCCCTGGGACGCTATCGTGATATGATCGAAAAAGAATACGGTGCTTATTACCCTGACCGGGACGGAATTACAGTCAGCGTCAAAGGGCCTGAACTGCTCGCTAAACTGAACGAACTTGAAAAATACGGAGTTGACAGTCAGCTTATGGTTGGTTCAGAACAGAAGACTATCAAAGAAGTCATTACCATAGATGGCCGGAAGATGATTTTCGAAGACGGTTCGTGGCTGATGGTACGGCCTTCGGGCACGGAACCGAAGGTGCGGTTTTACGTTGAGTCACGTACTGAAAGCGGGACTAACGATCTGGTCGCTACCGCGCGAGGGTTGTTGCAGCAAATAGGTCTTGTCTGAAAAAGGTCGGTCATACGGGCTGACAAGAGAGTAAGGGTTGCCGAAAAACACTGTTGCTTTTTGGCTTTGACGTATTATTGTCAGTTTCGTAAAAAGCTGCGAAAACTATCGATTCAGGTTCTCGCACTGAGCTGTATGCGCCGATCTTGAATTATGTTAAAACTACCATCTATCCATTGGCGATGCCAACAGTTGGCCTCGTGATGGGGAATTGTTTTTGAGGAGTCATCAATGTGGGAATATACCGATAAGGTTCAGGAGCATTTTCTGAATCCGAGAAATGTTGGAGAAGTTGAAAATGCCAGTGGAACCGGCGATGTAGGATCGCTGGCTTGTGGTGACGCTCTCAAGCTGACCATTAAGGTCGATGAAAAGGGAATCATTACCGAGGCAAAATTCAAAACCTTCGGGTGTGCCAGTGCCATAGCCTCTTCGTCTGCTCTGACTGAGATGGTGAAAGGGATGTCTCTGGAAGAGGCCGAGAAGATTACCAATGAGGACATAGCCGATTTCTTGGGTGGACTTCCCAAGGAGAAAATGCACTGTTCGGTTATGGGCCGTGAAGCTCTTGAAGCTGCTATAGCAGATTACCGTGGACTGGTTCTGCCTATGGCTGAAGGTGAAGTTATTTGCGAATGTTTCGGCGTGACCGATCTTGAGGTGCGCCGGGCAATTCAGGAGTCGAATCTTCGCTCTGTGGAAGAAATCACCAACTTCACCAAAGCCGGTGGCGGCTGTGGAAAATGCGAAGACAAGCTGCGTGCAATCCTGCAGGAGGTAGTGAGCGGAACCGTGTTGTCTCCGGTCCAATTTCCGAAACCGCGAAGGATGACGGCACTCCAGAAAATCAAGAAAATTGAAGAAGTCCTTGAACGCGAGGTTCGGCCAGGGCTCAGAAAGGATGGCGGTGATATTGAGCTGATTGATGTCGATGGTGATTTCGTTACCGTGTCTCTTCGCGGTGCATGTAAGAGCTGTGCTAAATCCCAGACGACCATTAAGGAATACGTTGAAGCCAAGCTCCGTGAACTGGTGCTGGAAACCCTGATTGTGGAGGAAGCCAACTCATGAGCATGGTAAAGGAAAATGTTGTCTATATGGACAACAATGCAACAACGCGGGTAGCACCTGAAGTCGTGAGCGAAATGATGCCCTATCTCACCGACTTTTACGGCAATCCGTCAAGCATGCATACTTTTGGCGGTCAGGTTGGGCAGGCCTTGAAAACCGCAAGAAAGCGAGTAGCCGACCTGCTTGGTGCTGATCCAGAAGAGATAACCTTTACCAGCTGTGGCACGGAAAGTGATTCCACTGCAATCCTCTCTGCTCTCCAGGCCTATCCTGATAAACGGCACATTATCACTACCCGGGTAGAGCATCCGGCTGTGAAGAACCTCTGCGATACCCTGGACACATTGACCGGACATAAACACCGGATTACCCGTCTCAAGGTCGACCCGGAGGGCATGCTGAATCTTGAAGAGTATGAGGCCGCACTTTCCGAAGATACTGCCATTGTCAGTGTGATGTGGGCAAATAACGAGACAGGAGTAATATTCCCCATTGCCGAGATGGCTAGGATGGCCAAGGAGCGGGGGATACTGTTTCATACCGACGCGGTGCAGGCGGTTGGTAAGATCCCCATCAACCTGAAAGAACTGGATGTGGATTTTCTCTCTCTGTCCGGGCATAAATTGCACGCACCCAAAGGCGTGGGAGTGCTGTATGTGAAGCGTGGGACAATTTTCACGCCATTTCTTACCGGCGGGCACCAGGAGCGCGGGCGCCGTGGTGGTACAGAGAACGTTGCTTCCATCGTCGGCCTTGGCCAGGCTTGCCTGCTTGTTGCCGAGAAAATGACAGAAGAGAATACTCGTGTCAAGATGCTGAGAGACAAGCTTGAAGATGGGCTTCTGGCCACAGTTCCGAAATCCCTTCTCAACGGACATAAGACTGAGCGTTTGCCCAACACCTGTAATATCAGTTTCGAGTATGTTGAAGGTGAAGCGATACTCCTGCACATGAATAAGCACAATATTTGTGCCTCTTCCGGTTCAGCTTGCACATCAGGCTCGCTTGAACCTTCACATGTGCTGCGAGCCATGGGTGTGCCGTTTACTGCCGCGCATGGTTCCATCCGTTTTTCACTTAGCATCTATAATACAGAGGAAGAGATCGATTTTGTGCTGGAAAAAATGCCGGCCATCATCGAATCATTACGACAAATGTCGCCCTTCTGGCCAGGAGATTGAGAATGCTTATTGTTGAACCGTCATTTGAGATTCAGGATGAGCTGGACCGTCAACCAATAGCTGTACGGATCGAGTCGTGTGGTCGAATCTGCTATAAAAGCGAGGATAAGATCACGGAAGAATCAGCTGTTCCATTCGTGACGAAAATTGCTGCCCACGGCCACAACTCTGTACTTGAGATGGCGGTTGCAACATATCGCGTGAACTGCAGCCCCGAAGAAGCTCTTGAGTTTTATGCATGCCAGCCCAAATATTTTGTAACAGACTCAATGAACGATGGCTTGCTGGTAACAGGCTCAATCCGTGCTTTTCGGGAGATGTTTAGTCATTGTGCAGATAACCAGGTGGTTAGCAGTCTGGTTCTCGATCTGGCCGGGAGATATCCTTTTCTGTTCCTAGGAATCTATGACCCAGAGAACCCATCCGATACGCATTCCTCTATAGGCGTCGAGAAGCTGAGCCTTTTACAGGTTGAAGACTTACCTGCACCGCTTCTGGCACGACATAGATTTGTCGGGGTCAAGTTTGTTGTCAACAGGGCGGTGACCCATGAATTGGTTCGGCATCGCCCCTGTTCCTTTCTTCAGGAAAGTCAGCGCTATTGTCGTTACAGCCAGGACAAATTTGGCAATCAGGTGACGTTCGTCAAGCCTGTCTTTTTCACAGAAGATTCGAGTGAATTTGTTCTTTGGAAAAAGGCTATGGAAGATACAGAGAAGCTGTATCTGAAATTACTGGAGACATCCACGCCTCAGGCGGCACGAACGGTCCTTCCCAATTCCTGCAAAACCGAAATTATCACCTACTGCAATCTGGCGGAATGGAAACATATCTTTCTTTTACGCACTTCCGCAGCGGCTGAGCCTTCCATGCGGGAGATCATGATTCCCCTGGAAAAGGAAATGAAAAAGAGATATCCGATTCTGTGATGCCGAACAGGATTACTGTACTATAAGTTGTGAAGAGTAAAGTGAATCCCGGTCCTGCAGCTATTGCTGGATCGGGATTTTTTGTCTAAATTGTTGGCGATTATTGGTTAGATGTAAGAATTTGTGTTACAAGACAGAAGTGGCTTGTAGGTTCACTGATAAGAATCCCTGATTTGTAATAATTTTTATTCAGTTACATACTGTTTGCTGATATTATGTTGTATTGTCTGGTAATGGAATTAATTGCAGGTTATCGAACGCGCCTGTTTGTTCGCTTCATCTTTCATCATGTTTGCAGGTAGCACACTCTATGGCAGCTCAATCAAATACGCTTTCACGGAAGGCTACGACTCGTAAAACAGTCAAAGACCAATCCGGTGCCGGAAAAATCAAAATCGGCGAACTTCTCAGTAAGGCCGGATATATTACACCGTCTCAGCTAGAGGTTGCCAAAAAAGAATTGCAGAAAAGCGGCGGATTGTTGAGTGCGATTCTTCGTCGGCTTGACTATATCGATGACGACACTGTTTTTAACTTCCTGAGTCGCCAGCACAACTATACACCTGTTGTCATCAAGAATGAGCCGCCCTCAAAAGATGTCCTGAAAATTGTCAGCTACGAGACAGCCAAAAAGTACATGGCATTTCCTCTTCGTATGGCGGGCAACACCCTCCAGATTACCATGGTCGAACCTTCAGACTCAATGGCGGTTGAGGAACTTCAGGATGAAATTGGCAAGGATCTATCGGTCTGCGTATCGACCCTTAAAGATGTTATTGAAGCATACCAGGCCCATTATCATATCTCCGAAGAGGAAGCCCGCTCCTTTTTCACTGACAAAGAGGAAGCGGATGATGATCTTGAAGTTACTCAGGTAGACGATTTTGGTTCTATCGTTGCCGAAGCTGCAGACGATTTTGAGATCGAAAGTGATGATGATGAGGGGTATGGCGAAACGTTTGCTGCTTCGGACGCGCCTATCATCAAGCTTGTTAACGGTATTCTTATCAAGGCCGTTCAGGATGGCGTTTCCGATATCCATGTAGAGCCTTATGAAAAGAACATGCAGGTCCGTTATCGTAAGGATGGCTCTCTGTTCAAATCGATGAACCTGCCGCTCAATATCAAGAATGCCCTGGTGGCCCGCTTAAAAATTTTAGCGGGACTTGATATTACTGAACGGCGCGTACCCCAGGATGGCCGTATCAAAATGCGCATGGGACGAAACCGTTCCGTTGACTTTCGCGTGTCATCGTTGCCTACACTTTTTGGTGAATCGGTCGTTTTACGTATTTTGGACAAGGGTTCGCTTAATGTCGATCTGACCCAACTTGGTTTTGAACGTCATACCTTTGAGATGCTAAAGCGCTGTCTCAACAGACCGCAGGGCCTTTTACTGGTCACCGGCCCGACCGGTTCTGGAAAGACTGTTACTCTCTACTCTGCTTTGAACTCACTTAACAGTGAGGATATCAAAATTTTGACCGCTGAGGATCCGGTTGAGTTCAACTTTAAGGGGATTAATCAGGTCAATGTCAACACCGAGGTTGGCATGACCTTTGCCGCCGCCCTGAAGGCTTTCTTGCGGCAGGATCCCGATATAATCATGGTTGGTGAGATTCGAGATATGGAGACCGCGGAAATCGCCATCAAGGCGGCCATGACCGGTCACCTGGTTTTCTCCACCCTCCATACAAACGATAGTGCCGCAACCATTGGTCGTCTGGTCGATATTGGTATTCCACCGTTTATGATTGCATCCTCGGTCACCATGGTTCTTGCCCAGCGACTTGGTCGACGATTGTGCAAATCATGTAAGAAAGTGGTGACCTACGAGAAAGATGAACTGCTCTCCTTTGGATTCAGGGAAGATGAGTTGGATTCTCTTACCATTTACGGTCCTGCCGGCTGCCAGGAGTGCAGCGGCCTTGGTTATAAGGGACGTGTCGGTTTTTTTGAGCTTATGGAGGTTACCGATGAGGTATCAAAAGCTATAAGTGCCGAGGTACCGGAAGATCAGTTGCGGAAAATTTCCATTCAGGAAGGCATGACGCCTCTCCGTGAAGCGGCTCTTTTGAAAGTTCGGCAGGGTGTAACCAGTATTGATGAGGCTCTGCGGCGTACTGTAGCCCACAAGGAGAGCCTACCGGCCTATCTGCTCAACCCAGATGTCGAGAACTACGAAGATGGAGATGTGGTTATTCGTGAAGGGAATACTGACAAGGATTTCTTTAAGCTTATTCGCGGGGCATTGACGGTTATCAAAGGTGGCAAGAAGATAGCCGAATTGACGGAGCCAGGTGAGTATTTCGGCGAAATGGCCTCGATCTCAGGTGAGCAGCGTACCGCAACGATCATCTCGCAGGGACGTTCGACCGTCAAACGCTTTCCCGGCGATAAAATCGAAGAGGTCATTGACAAATATCCAGAGGTTGCAGGTCATCTTTTCAAAACCATGACCGGGAGACTAAAGAAATCCAACCAGATTATCGTGAAACTTGCTGGTGGAGGAGCCGTTGCCAAGAAGCCGCCGCCACCTCCAATCCCGCCTCGCCGACCTTAATGCGTTGAGGAACGTGTCATCAGTTTATCTCGTAGGCAGTGTGGGGAACTTCCACACTGCCTCTCTGTTTTTCCCGGCCATGAAAAATTTCGAACCAAACCGATCAAGCTAAAATGAACATCACCGTACTTCTCGAGGGTCGAGCCGGCCATGAAAAACAGAGTCTGGCCATTGTCCGAGAACTGCAGATGTTGACCGACGTCAATGTCCAGCAGATAAAGCTGCCGGCGACAAGTGTTTTGGGCCGCCTTGCTGAATTTTTCAACATTGTGTTCAGTGGTGGTAATGCTCTGGGTTGTTCAGCTAAAGATACTGATCTTTTTTTGGGAACAGGTTCAAGGACGCACCTTGCACTCATTGCCTGTAAAAATAAGTATCGAAAACCAATTGTTACATGCATGGCTCCAGAACCGTTTCTTCGTCGCTGGTTTGATCTCTGCTGTGTTCCCCGCCATGACGGCATGTCACCTGCTAAAAATATATTCTTCACTGATGGTCCACCAGTTCTTTCCAGTCCTGAACTTTCCAGGGATCCATTCAAAGGATTGATTCTGGTAGGGGGAGTTGATGACCGTAGTCATCAGTGGCAGGGGGAAGATATCGTAAATACAATAGAAAAGATAGTTTCCGATAATCAGGATGTTCGCTGGAGTGTTTCCTCTTCGCCACGTACTCCTGAGGCAACCGTTGACCTACTGAAGCAAAGAGCAGTATCTCTCGATAATTTTCAAGTTTTCCCTTTTCAAGAAACGCCGAGGGGTTGGGTTGAAGAGCAGTATGCTCAATCGACCTATACCTGGGTGACCGCAGATTCAGTTTCCATGGTTTACGAGGCTGTTACTGCAGGTTGCCGGGTTGGCGTTTTGCCGGTGAAATGGAATAACCCCAATAATAAATTTCAGAAAAGTTTAGATTACCTCCATGAGCGAAAATTGATCGCTATGTATGACAACGAGGGACAAAACAGTCTTGATGAGTGTGATTCAGGTAATTTCAATGAGGCCAGGCGGTGCGCACTTGAAATCCTTAACAGGTTTTTTCCTCGGGTATTAAGGCAAGGTATATGAACGACATCAAAAGCACAGCTGAAAGTCAACGGCAGATAACTGTCATGCAGATGCTGCCTGAACTCGACGGTGGCGGTGTTGAGCGTGGAACCCTTGAGGTCGCAAGGTATCTTGTTAAACATGGGCATCGTTCTCTTGTCGTTTCCGGGGGCGGCAGGCTGGTTTCCCAGCTTGAGAGCGAGGGTAGTATTCATATCAGAATGGAAACTGGTCAAAAATCCCCTTCCAGTTTGAAACACATTCTTCCGCTTAGGCGTCTGATGCAACAAGAACATGTAGATATACTACATCTTCGTTCCCGAATGCCCGCCTGGATCGGATATCTCGCATGGAAAATGCTCCCAAAGCACCAGCGTCCGGTATTGATGACTACCTTTCATGGGTTGTATTCCGTGAACGCATACAGTGCCATTATGACAAAAGGGGCTGCAGTGATTGCTGTATCCGATGCGGTGAAGTCCCATATTAGGGAACGATATGGGCGCACTGACAATGTAATTACCATCCATAGAGGCGTTGATGGTGAGACTTTTGCTCCTGAAAAAATTTCAAGCAATCAGCTGGAAATGATGAGAGAACAGTGGGGCCTTGATGGGGACAAAATCTGTATCATGCTACCTGGAAGATTCACACGCTGGAAAGGCCAGGAGGTGTTTTTGAAAAGCCTTGGGGTTTTAAAAAATACCAACTATCAGGCTATATTGGTCGGCGACCCTCAAGAACACCAAAGCTATGCCGCTGAACTCGAGAGAATAATCCAGAGCAACAACCTTCAGGATAAGGTCAAGATGGTTGGACATTGCGCAGATATGGCAACGGCGTATTTGCTTTCTGACATTGTTGTCTCCGCTTCTTCAAGTCAGCCGGAGGCGTTCGGGCGGGTTTCTATCGAGGCGATGGCAATGGGGAAACCCGTTATCGCCACAGCTCATGGCGGTAGTCTGGAGACGGTGGTGGACGGAGAGACGGGCTGGCTGGTGAAGCCGGGAGATGCAGATGATATGGCACAGGCAATTGACAAGGCTTTGTCTCTTTCACCAGATGAACGGGCAGCGATGGGAAGAAGAGGTTATCAACGGGTCATGACCTCTTTCACCACCGAAGCGATGTGCTCTGCCACGCTATCCCTCTACAGGAAAATGTTGTTGGAAAAAGGGTGATGGTCCGAAGTTGCGCCAATATCCTTTTACCATTTTGTATCAGCTGCCAAGCCGCGGTGGCGGGCCGTGAAAGGAAGGCGGCTGATTGTCCTTTACAAAGATACCCCTTACTTTTCGAAAGATGAGTACCATACCCCGCCAGATTTTTGGGAGCATCCAGATAGACAAGATCAGGAACACCACGAAAGCGACAAGAAACGCGATCGGGTAATGGAGTGCAGCCCAGAGTCCACCAAGGACTGCCACATCTTCAGTGACCGATGCGGCCCAGTTGCTGAAGGGCTCGGGGGACGTGTTGATCAGCACCCGAGATCCTGCTTTTATCATATGGCTGGTGGCGGAAACCGTCCCGCCGAGTATTCCGGCAGCAACTGCGAGAGCCGGGCTGACATCGCCAACAGCGCCGGCTGCCAGTATAACGCCGGCCGGAATACGGATAAATGAATGAATAGCGTCCCATCCGGTGTCGATACCGGGTGTTTTGTCCGCAAAAAACTCTACGCAATACATAACACAGGCAGAAATGATCACCAGTGGATCCTGCAGGACCAGGAGTGTCTCCGGCAAGACGATATTGCCGGAATTGCCGAGCAGGCCAAGCATGGCGATAGTGGCGTACAGATTGATGCCACTGGCCCAGGCAACACCCATGGTCAAGGAGATCGTGGCAATGATTTGTTGGTAGGCATCCATAAGGTTCTCTCTTTCTATTAGCCGGCTATCGTAAAACGGTTGGACTGTCTGTTTCAGCAGTTATTAAGATGTCGCTGGAGAAATTCGCATTCCAACGGCGACAGGTCAAATTTACGGGTAACCGTGTCAAGCAGATCTCCTGTAGTTTTCTCGGGCCACTGTCGCTTCAGTTCGCAGAAAGCGTCAATGGCTTTTCGCATTTTGTCGCCGGGTAATTCTGTAACATGTTGTTTTGTCATAACTCAATTTCCTTTATCTTTACAAAATTTTATTAACCAGCAGGCTTCAGGATAAGGCAAGCAAGCGGCGGTATCGTCAGTCGGGTGTGAAAACCTGCTTGGGCATATGGTTCGGCAATAGGGCGAAACACATTTTGTTCACTGGTGTTTGCTCCACCATAGATCGAGTAATCAGAGCAGAACACTTCCCCATATTTCTGTCCGGTCGGCAGGCCGATCTTGTAATCAAAATAGGTTTCCGGAGTAAAGTTGAGAATGCAGACAAGATGGTCGTTTTTATTTTTTGCGTAACGAACGAACGAGATGATCGAATTGCTACGGTCCTCAAAGTCCATCCATTGGAAACCTTCTGGTGAGAAATCCTCTTCCCAAAGTGAGGGATTGGCGGTGTAAAACTGGTTGAGGTCGGCGACAAAAGTGTGTATCTGGCCGTGCATTTCATTCTCGTCAAACAGGTGCCAGTCCAGGCTCTGCTTGCAGTTCCACTCCCGCCATTGACCGAACTCTGCTCCCATGAATAAAAGCTTTTTACCGGGATGGGTCCACATGAACATGAGCAGCAAGCGAAGGTTGGCGAATTTCTGCCACATGTCACCGGGCATTTTGTCCAGAAGTGATCGTTTACCGTGCACCACTTCATCGTGGGAGAGTGGAAGAATGAAATTCTCGGAGAAGGCGTACATTATAGAGAATGTCAGACTGTTATGATGATATTTTCGAAATATCGGCTCCTTGGCAAAATAATTGAGGATGTCGTTCATCCAACCCATGTTCCATTTAAAACCGAAACCCAGTCCACCATTGCTGGTTGGTTTGGATACCCCGTAAAAACTGGTAGATTCCTCAGCTATCATCAGAGTGTTCGGATGAAGATCGTATATGACAGAGTTGGCATGACGGGTAAATTCAATAGCTTCCAGATTTTCCCGACCGCCATAGCAGTTGGGAATCCATTCACCATCTTTTCTGGAATAATCGAGATAGAGCATTGACGCAACTGCATCGACCCGCAACCCGTCGATATGGTATTTGTCTAGCCAGAACAGGGCGCTGGCGATGAGGTAGTTGCTGACTTCCCGGCGGCCATAATTATAAATAAAGGTTCCCCAGTCAGGATGTGCTCCTTTGCGTGGGTCTTCATGTTCATACAGAGCCGTACCGTCAAAACGGGCGAGACTGTGCGCATCCATGGGGAAGTGAGCCGGCACCCAGTCGAGGATGACACCGATGGCATGCTGGTGACAGAGGTCGACGAAATACATAAACTCCTGCGGCGTCCCATAACGACTGGTGACGCTGAAAGGTCCGGTGACCTGATAGCCCCATGATTCATCAAGCGGATGTTCCATGATCGGCATCAACTCAATATGGGTGAAGCCCAACTCTTTGACATAGGGGACGAGCTGGTCGGCCAGTTCAACAAATGTCAGAAACCGTTCAGGGTCTGATGGATCTCTTTTCCAGGAACCAGGGTGAAATTCATAGATGGAGATCGGTTTGTCATAGGGTGACGTCTGGTGTTTATGCTCCTGCCAGGCAGAATCGTTCCACTGGAATCCGCCTAAATAGTTGACGATGGAGGCGGTGCGTGGTCGAACTTCGCCCTGAAACTGAACAGGATCCGATTTTTCGAGAAAGGCTCCATCGCTGGTACGAATTCGATATTTGTAAAGCTCACCTTCAACGATACCGGGTAAGAAAAGTTCCCAGATGCCAGAACTGCCGAGTGATCGCATGGGATGAATCCTTCCATCCCAACCATTGAAATTGCCAATAATGGAAATTGCGGAAGCGCTGGGGGCCCAAACCCGAAAGATAGTGCCGGCGATATTGGAAAGCGTAGCCTGATGCGCACCGAGATGATCATAGAGTCGGTAATTGGTGCCAAAGTTGAAAAGATACCGATCGGTTTCTTCCAGCTGAGGCAAAAATCTATACGGGTCATTAATGGTCTGCACAAAACCGCTATAATATTGTATGGCAAACTGGTATGTATACGGATCAAGGTTCGGATCGACGAACCATTGCCGGTCAAGTTCAACGATAAAAAGTCCGGCCTCATGGGATCTTGTCATGGGCTGTTCTTTCCCACCGCTTAACAGGGTGACCGATGCTGCATGTGGCTGAAATGTTCTGATTGTCACCAGGTCATTGTCGTCTTCATCAAAATGGACCCCAAGAAATTGGAATGGATCATGATGAGAGGCAGAGGCAATTTTTTCAAGATGTTCGTTCATGATAACCTTTTCCCGGCAAGGGGATTCGGAAGAATATCATACAGGTTGAACCTGCGTAACAGACTATTATAGGGTCACAGTTGCTTGATCAGGATCTGTATCTTTTTGATAACGTGTTGAAAGTAT
This sequence comes from Desulfopila aestuarii DSM 18488, assembly GCF_900143695.1. Taxonomy (GTDB): domain Bacteria; phylum Desulfobacterota; class Desulfobulbia; order Desulfobulbales; family Desulfocapsaceae; genus Desulfopila; species Desulfopila aestuarii. The sequence goes on along the minus strand of NZ_FRFE01000004.1, from coordinate 291,019 downwards.
TTCCTCTATAGTAGATACTTATGCCTGTTTTGTCATGCTAATCTGACAATTTTCTATGAGGAACCAGAAAAGTACGATCGCTCTTTAGAACCTATTGTTTGAGCCGAAGTGTCTGAGAAGATATCACAATTTTACAATTGAGACTTCTACCCCCCACTAGCCGGGAACCCTGACCAATGTTTTTAGCGCCGTTGCGAGGACAACACTGCTTGACGCCGGCGAGATTCCTTTGATAGACTGGAATAGAACAGGAGAGAGGATATCCTCTATGCGCACATGCAATTCGTTTGGCGTATATCCACACATGGAGGGGACCATGACGCAACCAAAAGCACCCATCATTGAAAGCCTTACCGGCTCTTTTCTGGTCTCGACGCCGCAAATGCCTGATCCGCGCTTTGAGGAACAGGTGATTTACATCTGCGCTCACAGCAACGAGGGGGCAATGGGGCTTGCTATAAATAAGCCTAACCTCTCATTTTCATTAGCTGAAGTGCTAAAAGGCGCAGATCTTCCGGTGCCCTTTGGTGAGTTGCCGCCAATATACATCGGTGGCCCTGTGGAACTGGAATCGGCATTTATACTGTACCGGTCAGATTATAAAACAGAATATCAACTTGAGGTGAGCCCCACCGTTTCACTTTCCCGAGAGACTAAAGTACTGCAGGATATTGCCGAAGGACATGGCCCTGAAAAATATCTCTTTCTCCTCGGTTATACCGGCTGGGGGCCGGGGCAGTTGGAGCGCGAACTGGTTGAGGATGGCTGGCTTACTGTTCCAGCAGATGACCATATTATTTTTGAGCTGGCGGACGATCTGAAATGGAAGGCAGCTGCAATGCAGTTTGGTATCGACATTGCCACCTTTGGTGATGTGATCGGTTACGCATAGCCGCAAGTGATGATGGAATACGGAATTAAGGGCGCATCCTTGTTTTCAGGGAATGCGCCTTTTTCTTTTGCATCAACAGCTATTCTGTGTACATTCCCTGATGATTAACAATCCATGGATATGGATATTTTGAACAACTGGAGTTGGGAATGAAGGAAACAGAGAAGATATTTCACTGCACCCGTTGCGGCTATTGCTGTCATGGTCAAACGACCGTTTCACTCGATACTGATGATCAGGAACGGATGTGCAGAGCGCTTGCTCTTCCTCGAGAGGAAGTTGCCGCCAGGTACTGGCGGATAACCGGCAATGTCGTGCAGATGAAAGTGATTGAAGGTCATTGCATTTTTTATAATGAAGGTTGCACCGTTCATAACGGCCGACCCTGGCGCTGTGCTGAATGGCCGCTGCACCCCTCTATTCTCACAGATGAAAGTAATTTTTCCGCCATCGCAGATTCTTGCCCGGGTATAAAGAAAGAAGTGGGCTATGATGAATTTTGTATTGTTTTGCGTAAGATACTCGCTGACAATCAACGTGCCCGATGCTGAGTTGACGTCAGCCGGTACTTGCTTTTCCTTTTGCCAATTTCCACTCGAATATGAAGCACGAGCTGATATTTCTCGGTAAAACAAAAGATAACTTCATCGCTCAAGGCATTGAGAATTATGCCTCTCGACTGAAGCACTATAGCCAGGTTTTGGTCAAAACCCTCAAAGAGAAAAAATCAGGAGGTCAGATCAATATCGAAGAAGAGGGCAGGCAGTTGCTCGATGCTGTACCAGGTGGCTGGCTGAAAGTCGCTCTCGATTCACGTGGCCGCCAATATACCTCTGAAGATTTTGCAGAGCTGATCAGTGGGTGGGAGCAACGGGGTGTGAAGGGAGTCTGTTATCTGATCGGTGGCCCCACAGGTCTCTCTTCTGAGGTGGTTGACGGGGCCGATGTGTGTCTGTCTCTTTCAAAAATGACCTTCACCCACGATATGGTGCGCATGCTGCTCATGGAGCAACTGTACAGGGCTTATACCATCAAGGGTGGGGAGAAGTATCATAAGTGATGGGTGAGATAGACATCAAACCTACTGTTTTTCATGGCAATATCATGACTTGGCTTTTTGCCTCCAAGATGTTCAGCACCTTTGGGACGTTTCACGACAACCCGGTTAGTCGCAATGTTCAGGGCAGCAGCAAGTAGTTCATCACTATCGAGATCATCGCCGACGATATCACGGATCATCCGCATCTCTTTTTTATTGAGCGCCGATTTGGCGGAGTGGGGATACATCGGATCAAGATAAATGGTAAAAGGCGGTGGCGCTATTGATTGAAGTGCGATGAGGGAATCGCAGGGGATAAGCTCCATTCTGGTGCCGACAATCGCCCCAATAGCGGGATCTGCCTTGGCTCTTGCCATTCCGTCGGCAAGAAGAGCTGCAATCACCTTGGAGCGCTCATGCATGAACACCTGGCACCCAAGGCAGGCGAGGACAAAACTGTCGCTTCCAAGGCCGGCGGTTGCATCAAGAATCACCGGTCTGAAACCAGAACGTATCCCTACTGCTCTTGCCAGGGGCTGTTTGATCGTGCAGTTACGGGCATGTCGATAGGCAACACTACCGCTTAGAAAATCAACGGAAATTGGATTAAAGATCGACCGACCTTCAGTATAACAAGGATTTGGTCCGAGTTCGAGGCGGTTGTCCGTGAGTGTCAGTATATATCTTGCCGAACTTTCTCCGGGAAGATAAAAGGGGAGGCCCAGGTATTTTGCCAGTTCCAGTGCTTTAACTAGAATTGTCTCCGAAAGTGAGGTACATGAAACGGAGACTGAGGGGAAGATTTCCATGCCGCGAAAGATGTATTGGTTGGAGACTTCATCTGATTAAAAAGTGTTTTCACTGCAACCATACTGTACAGGAAAAATGCAAAAAGAGAAGATCGATGTTGTCGCTATCATTCCGGCCCGTTACGAGTCGAACAGGTTTCGGGGTAAACCGTTGGCAAAAATTGCCGGAAAACCGATGATTCAGCATGTGGTTGAAAGGGCAAAAAAGGTGGGTATGCTTTCACGGGTTGTGGTCGCAACAGATGACTCACGCATTGCTGATTGTGTCGAGTCTTTTGGCGGAGAGTATGTCATTACCCGTAAAGACCACGTTTCCGGTTCTGACCGGCTGGCCGAGGCCGCTGAGCTGGTTGGTATCTCCGAGCATGACGTGGTTGTCAATATTCAAGGCGACCAGCCGCTGTTTCCGGCAGAAGTAGTTGAGCAGGTGGCGAGACCCCTGCTTGAGGATCCTGCGCTACCGATGTCGACGCTTATCTATAAGATCATCCGCAAAGAAGAAATTACTGATCCTAATCATGTCAAGACCGTTTTTGACAGGAATAATAATGCGCTCTATTTTTCGCGATCGCCAATCCCATTTCAGCGAAATCCTGAGGAGGCTGTAGCCCCGACCTATTATAAACATTTAGGTTTCTATGCCTATCGCAAAGGATTCCTGTTGACCTTTGTTGCTTTGCCTGAGGGGGAATGGGAACGCTTTGAGAAACTTGAGCAGTTGCGTGCGCTGGAATATGGGTATAAAATTAGGGTGACCTTGACCGAGCACGATTCCATCGAGGTTGATACTCCTGAGGATTTGCTGCGTGTTGAGGAATATCTCCGATCCCTGTAGATCGTTCAGAAACATATGAAGCTTGGCAGCAGGTTTTTTTTTGATTTCTCCAAGTTTAATGATAGAGCAGAGGATATTATAGCGGATGGCGTTCCAAGATGATACGGCAGGATCAAAGGATGTTGATGTCGTGACAAGAATGGAGGCACTCAGGAAACTGCAAGTGTCTCCGCTCGATTTGCTTCCACACAAAGGTTTACGGGAAAAGCTCATTGACCTCGTCCTCAACGGTGAACCCTTACACCATAGCCAGGAGGTTGCCAGACTCTTCGCCAGTCTTCTTGAAACTCTGGAGAATGATCGGGTTGATCAGGCGAGGGTGGTGGTGTTTGGGGGCGGTACCGGCTTGTCCAATATCATTGGTGGAGATTGTCGTTCTGAAGGGTGGGCAAGGGCTCCTTTTCGTGGTTTAAAAGAAATTTTTCCCCGTACCAGATCAGTTGTCTGTGTGACCGATGATGGCGGCTCCACTGGTGAGATGATGAAGGATCTCCCATTGGTGGCGATTGGGGATATACGTCATGTGCTGTTGTCTTCTATTCAGCTGGCCGTTCTCCAGCGAACATACCAGGTTTCCGTGACTCGGGCCCGGCAGATAACATCCGAACTGTCCAGGCTTTTTAACTTCAGGTTTAATGACAGCCCGGAGACTCCTGAAGACCTCATCAGCAGAACCGGGGCCAACATGGAATTGCTGCCTCGTGGATTGAGAGAGGTGTTACGGGATCTCGTCACCAGAATCTTTAATGATTCCCGTCTTGCCTGTACCTTGAAACGTTCACAATGTCTTGGCAATCTGATCGTTGCCGCAGCGATATACCGCTTTATCGATCCGGAGATTTCAACCGAAGATCTGACCTTAGCTCCTGAACTTCTCCATGATCCTATCTTTGCCGGCCTCCAGTATCTTGCGCTTGCTCTCGGTACCGGTTCACGAGCAGTGATGCCATGTACTACGACGCCCAGCCAGCTGCGGGTTGTTTATGCAAACGGGGTCATGACCACCGGTGAATCTAAATCGAGTGGATCCCGCCGTGGTGTGCCAGTTGAGTCAGCTCACGTGGATTTCTGTGGCGAACCGTTGGTGCATCCGGAAATCGTGAGCGACATTGAAGAAGCGGATATCCTCATCTTTGCCCCCGGTAGCCTGTACAGCTCCATTATCCCGGTATTTAAAGTGCCGGGTTTTGCCGATGCAGTCCGAAAAAACAGCAAGGCGTTGAAAATACTTATCTCTAACTTGTGGGTACAGGCTGGTGAGACCGACCTGAGCATGGCTGATCCCGAACGAAAATTCCGGGTTTCCGACATGATACGTGCCTACGATAGAAATATTCCCGGTGGTACTGAAGGGCTCTTTAATGAAGTGCTCTGTTTGTCATTAAAGGATGTGCCTGCCTCAGTTATTCAAAGTTATGCGGTGGAAGGTAAGATCCCCATCTATCTTGATCGTGAAGTTGTACGTGATATGGGGTTTACTCCTGTTGAATGCGGTATCTATTCGAAGCAGGCACTTGCCGAGAGGGGGGTTATACAGCACGATCCTGCAATGCTGGCGACGGCTGTGAAAGTCCTTTACAGTGGTGCAGCCTGTTTTCAGCAACCGGAGCAACAAGCGACAGATATTTCAAACACCCCACGAATCTGGTGTTCCGACTTTCCCAGTCGGGTCAATATGTTGCCTAACCTGAAGTATAAACGGATTCAGGAAAAGATATCGGTTCTGCATATTGACTGCTCAGAGCGGTGTAATGAAACCTGCTATGGCGGAATCGCTGCCATAAAAGAGATCCTTTGCGAAATAATATGGAAACACCACGATATTCCATTGCGTCATCTTGACTATATTGCCGGCGTTCGTTGCGTTGCGGTGGATCATTGGAATCGTGATCAGCAGTGGGATAATGTTTACAGCTTTTATGATCCCTCAGACAGGTTCATCAAGATCAGAAAAGATCAGTTTATCGATCGTACCAAGATAGAGGTGGCATTGCTGATTGCTCTCGGGGAATCGCTTCTAGGCGATTATGCCGCCTCAAAGGTGATGGAAGAGGTTGAGAAAGATGGGGTTGTGTTAGGTAAAGTATATCACTTGGCCATCAAGGGTGAAAAAGAGAGAAACTGCTACTTCACAACGTCTCAACTCAGTGAGTTCATGCGGTTGGCCAGAATGCATGAAGTTCAAGCCGGGCAGCATTATACCCGACTCATCAATGGTGATGAAGGATTCACACCACCTGGACTTCTTATGGGACTTACCTATACCTGGTATCTGGAGAATAGGTTGGCTACCCATATCGAATACAAGATGACAGTTATGAAAATACCTCAGACAGACCTTATTCCTGAGCAAAAGCGAATGGTTGGGCGAAGAGAGCACATCATCTCATTTTTTCGGGACGTAGTTTTTTGCGGTTGAGTAAAAGGGACAGTTAGACATGGCGGTGAAAGCACTTGTTGTTGATAATAATCCCGTACTGGTGCGGGCAATCTCCGCCTTTCTGGAGCAGGAGGGCTGCGAGGTCCGGACCGCGCCCAATGGTCTGGAGGCGCTCAACCTCTTAAAGATTTACACGCCTGATATTCTTTTTACCGATCTGGTCATGCCGCTTATCGGTGGCGAGCAACTTTGCAAGATCATTCGCAGCAGCCCAGCCTTGCAACGCATATTTCTGGTGGTTGTTTCTGGAATAGTTCTTGAGGATTTTGAAAACATTTTCGCCGAGAAATATTACGATCTGTGCATTGCAAAGGGCAGTCTCAAGGAACTTCGTGCCCATGTGCAGGATGCTCTTGTTCGGCTTGCTGAGCGTCAGATCGATAGTGAAGGCCAACCGCAGAAAGGCATTACCAGGATTCCTGATGGCTTAAAAGTGTCTTCCGTTGCTGTCGAGCTCCTCTCAGACAAGCGACATCTGCGACGTATTCTGGAAAATCTCGAAGAGGGTATCGTCGAACTCGACTCCAGCGGTGTTGTCATATCCCTTAATGCAGCGGCTCTTCGAATTCTCGAGGTACAGGAAGAACGATTGATCGGTTCTAGTTTTCATGAACTGGACTGGGGCGATCATCAAAAAGAGATCCGTGAATGGCTTGGATCGCAGCTTCCTGATGCGGTTGGGCTACCCATGGATATTCACGAGGATCGACCTATTCGTATCGGTGATAGGGCGGTTACAGCATCGTTTGTTCCTGTTCGGGAGCCTGGGGCCTCTTTTGGCTTATGCATTCTTCGTGACATTACCCGACAGTATTTAGCTGAAGAGCATGAACGGGAATTGAACGAAGCCATCAAACTTGTGACAAAGATGGAAGCAATGACCTGCATGGCAGGCGGCATTGCACATGATTTCAATAATTTGCTTACAGTTATCTGCGGCAATCTCGATATGCTGACCCATATTGAAAAAAAGGTCATGGATGGTGACCGCAAAAGCTTGCTGGAGCATGCTCGTTCAGCTGCCTATATGGCTGTCGATCTCACTCGTAAGATTTCCAACTCATCTCCGTTTGGCATAGTGAGCCGGCAAAGGTTGGTACTGGATGAAATTATCGAAAATACGGTGCGAAGATTTGAACGAGAGAAAGGCGGCAGTGTCGAACTCGAGTTTGATACCAATAGATCCATTGTCAATATCAATCCTGATCAGATAAGTGCAGCTCTTGCAAATATCCTTCAGAACGGGTTGGAGGCCGATGGGCAAAATCCTCTCAAGGTTACTCTGAAAAACGTCGATTATGCAGCACCGGTCATTCTTTCTGGTCAATATGTGCCCGCCGGTCGATATGTTTGTATTGCGGTTCATGACTCTGGTTGTGGTATAGCTGCTGAGAACCTGCTAAAGATATTTGATCCCTATTTTTCCAGCAAAGTGCGTGGATCCTCAAAAGGCATGGGGTTGGGATTGACTGTTGTCTATGCTACGTTGCGTAATCATGGTGGTTATGTTGTAGTAGATTCGGAATTGCTGAAAGGAACCACGGTCTCTTGTTACCTGCCTCGTTATGAAAAAGACGAAAGGCATGGACAGAATTGGGCTGATAAAAACCGTAACGTTGGGGTGATGCTTATCGAAAATGATCCACAGATGCAGGAGGTAGGTCGAATCATGCTCGTCCACCTCGGGTATCCAGTAACGATTGCGAACAACCTTCAGGAAGGTGTGGAAAAGCTTGCCGAGGCAACAGATTCCAAAGAAAGTGTCGTGAGAATTGTTTTAATAGACCCTTCGCAGCAGCGAAATGACGATCATCACGTTATATGCAAAGAGCTAAAAGGATCACGCAGCGACTTGAAGATTATTGTCACGAGCAGCGGTGTGTTAGATGCAGCGATGAGTGACTTTGCGAGTTTCGGCTACAGTAACGCCTTGCCAAAACCCTATAGTATGGATAGTCTCAGACATATTCTCGCAAGCGTTCTTGAAGATTAATCCTCCTTTATTCTTCTTTTAATCCATCATTTCTTGTTCATCAGCAGAAAACCCAGAAGAAAGAGCGGTAACCCTAAGAGGGTTTGATTCCTGCTTAAGAAAATAAGGCCGGCCATGCAGAGTAAGAGACCGATGGTAACTTTATTCTTCATTGGCGTTCTTCATTGGCGCGTTTTTTTCATCAATGATGACTGCGAATACGGAATTCAGCAACGGCTCAAAACCAGCTGACGCTGCTGCTGCAGTTTTATTGCGGAAACCGGCATACGGGTTTTCAATTCCGGAGAAAAGATGGAGATCCGGTATTCACCGATTAATAATTGATATTCCGCAAGCAGAGCCTTTGCCTCATCGGTCATCTGCGGTTTTCGTTTTTCCAGCTGAAGCAGGGTTTCCAGATGGGGTTGCAGAAGTTTCATTTTTTCCTGGTCCTTAGCTGGATTTGCATAAAATCTCTCCAGCCGTATGATAAGGCATTGCAGTTGTCGCAGTGCTGTTTCAAGATCGACCACTTTGGCTGAAATAAAAAAATCCCGTGAAACAATCGAGTTCAGTTGCTCCTGAAACAATGTGACCATATCAGCGGTGAAAACGAGTTTGCGGCCATCGAGTCGTTGGAAGTGGTTTAATTTTTCCTGAACTTCTTTGCGAAGTTTTAAGACTGACACTGCCTCTTCCACAATTCGACGACCTTCCTGGTAGAATCCCTTCTGCTGCATGGCGGCAACTTGTGCGAAAAACAGTTCGCGACTTGGAATGGTACCGTTTACAGCAGGAAAGAGCGCCCGAATGACGAAGGTGATCATCTGATCAACCACCTGCCTGCGCGTTAGCCCTCCTTGCAACAAGAAAAGGGCGGAAGGCCCTGATAACATTGATTCGCAATATTTTTTCAATGCCTTATAGCCATCCCCAAACTGGAGTCGGAAAAGACAGCTTGTTCCAACGATGTTATCCTGTTCTGCCTGCTTCTGGTCGCTGACAAAGGTGACCCCGACGCCTCCTTTATCCGGTTGAGCGACGAGCACCGGATAGAGAAAACCAGCCACATCCTGCTGCGGTGTTCGAATGGGAATGGGCGTCTGCAGGTCGTCGAAAGCCCATGTCCGGCTGCTAAAGTTTTCCCAGCGGGCCAGAAGAGCGCTGGTGTTGTCATCCATTATTGCGGATCGAGCTTTATTGTCGGTGATATCCTCCGAGGATTGTATCAGTTGATGGAGATCACGGCCGGCAGCGACTTCTTTTCCGCTGAGATCAAAAAGGACAAAGCGAGCCTGGAGGTGGGTTGGCAGTTCAGCAGGCCAGTCAGACCGCTGAATGTGTATCCGGAACATTTTGTGAACGGATCCAGATAAGGCGCTATAGAGTGAGCCGTTGTAAAGGTCGATATCGTCCATCAGTCTATCGACGGTGAGATTTGCAGGAACGAGATGTCGACGCAAACTCTTGGGCAATCCTTTGATCAGGAAAAGAATTTTTTGGCGAAGTAGTCCGGGAACCAGCCATTCAAAAGCAGCGGGTTGCAGAGTGGGTGCCAGTGATAGGGGAATACGAACAGTTACGCCGTCACTTTCGCTGCCAGGAGAAAAGTTATAATCGAGTTGGAACTCAAAACTGTTGATGTATAGTTGAGAAGGGAAATCTGATAGAACATTGTCATCCGGGCGGTTTCTGACAATATCCTCCTCGGACATCATCAACCTTTTATGGCCTCTTTTTTTCAGCCATTTGTTAAGGCTGGTTTTGTCACAGACCTCATCCGGCAAACGGTTTTCGTAAAAAGCAAAGAGAGTGCTGTCATCGTGAACGATGGCGGTTGTTCTAAGTCTGTCCTCTGCTTTTCTCCATGTGTCGATCAATTGCTGGTTGTGTTCGAGAAACGGGTATTGGCCGGAAAGATTACCCTCTATGAGTGCCGCCTGAATGAAAATGGTCCGGGCTTCGGCAACATTTTTAGGATCCCGTTTGGGAAAATTGACCAGCCGGCCGGTAACGATAATCAGCCCAAAAAGGGTTACCTTTTCATCCGCCACCACCTGACCCGTCTTTTTGTTCCAGCGTGGATTCGACCAGGAGTATTTCACCAGGTGGGGGGCGAGTGGTTCAAGCCAGTCAGACTCGATAGTCGCTACCGTCAGGGCGTAGAGGCGATTGGTTTCGATGAAAGAGGCGGCGATGATCCATTGACCGGCGGTGAGAAACTGGTGTGAGCCGGGAAAGATCATGAGCTCACGGTTAGCGGCGCCCTGATAGATTTTCGGTTGCTTTTTTACTGCTATGTTGCGCAAGAACCCGCACGCCAGCGATTTATGGATCTGTTCGTAAGAGCCCTGTTGACGGTTGTCGGAAAAATCTTTGCGACGTTGCAAGAGATCACTCAGCTGCTCATGAAGATCGACCCATTCTCGCATACGTTGGAACGACAGGAAGTGGGTAGTGCAGTATTTTTTAAGCCGTGACCAGGAACGGCCGAGTTCCTGATCCTCCTGGAAATGATTCCAGATATTTAACAGCGTCATGAAATCGGAATGCTTATGAGCAAACTGCCGGTGGGCGGCATCCGCTTCGTTTTCTTTTTCAGCTGGTCGAATGCGGGGGTCCTGGATAGCCAGTGCTGAAGCGATTATCTTGACTTCGTGCAGACAGTCCTCGTTTTTTGCTTCAAGAAGGATTCTGGAAATACAGGGATCGACCGGTAGCTCAGACATGAACCGGCCGGCAGGTGTGAGTGTGTTGTCTGGAGAGATGGCACCCAGCTCCTGCAATAGTTTATAGCCGTCACGGATTGCATTTTTATGTGGCGGATCAATGAATGGAAATTGGTCCGGCCGACCCAACTGCAGCGAGACCATCTGCAAGATGACTTCGGCAAGGTTGGCCCTTGTGATTTCGGGGGCTGTGAATTCGTCGCGATTATTGTAGTCCTCTTCTGAGTAGAGTCGAACACAAATACCGGGCCCTATCCGACCGCAGCGGCCTTTCCGCTGGTCGCAGCTTGCTTTCGAGATACGGTGAATCGGCAGGCTGGTGGTTTTTGCCCTGGCATTGTAAAAGGACATCCGGGCCAAACCGCTGTCCACAACATAACGGATGCCTGGTACGGTGATCGAGGTCTCGGCGACGTTGGTGGCGATAACGATCTTGGTTGCACTATAGCTTTGGAAGATGCGGCGCTGATCGGCTGATTGCAGGCGCCCGAACATCGGCAGTACCACAGCGTCCTGGGCTTTTTTTGCTACCAGAGCGCAGCAGGCGCGAATATCTTTTTCCGTTGGCAGAAAGGCCAGAATGTCGCCAGGTGGTTGGCTGGAATAAATAGAGACGATCGCCTCTGCACAGCGTTCCACATAGCTGTCGTCTTCACCTTCGTTATCTGTTTCGGGCGGTTGATAACGGACGGTGACGGGATAGGTTCGGCCTGAGACCTGCACAACCGGTGCGTCATTAAAGTGTTTGGAAAAAGCCGCTGTATCAATGGTGGCCGAAGTGACTATCAGTTTAAGATCAGGGCGCCGGGGGAGTATTTTTTTCAGATAGCCGAGGAGAAAGTCGATATTGAGGCTTCGTTCGTGGGCCTCGTCGAGCACAATAACCTTATAGCGTTTGAGCAGAGGGTCGTTGCGGGTCTCTGCCAGCAGCACGCCGTCGGTCATGAACTTGATTCGTGTTATATCGCTGGTATAGTCGTGAAAACGGATTTTATAGCCGACGATATTGCCAAATTTCCCAAGTTCTTCACTGACCCGGCTCGAGACCGACGATGCAGCAATCCGGCGTGGCTGGGTGCAGCCGATGAGAAGCTCAGAATCAGGATAAAGTTCAAGGCAGATTTTCGGTATCTGGGTGGTTTTTCCGGAGCCGGTGTCGCCGGCAACGATTACCACCGGATTATTGGCAATAGCTTCGCGTATTGCCTCCTTGCGGGCAACAACAGGCAGCTCCTGAGGGAAATGAATACGCATTAATAGGATGACTGAGAAAGGTGAAGTATGGTAATTCTGTGTTGCAAAAAAGAAACTCTTTACCACAGGTAAAAGCTTTTCGTTAGCAAAAAGTCTCACGGTGGCTTCCACTAGTTGTACCCAGAACCACCCTTTTCCGTCAATAGATGCGGCCATGTGATTCGGACGTATCACCTGTTGATTCACCTGTTTTTCATCTTTTGTTATTATGATGCTGTTGGAAATAGCTGTCGCGGCGCCGATTGACCAGACTCTCACCTATCGTTTGCCCGTTAAAATATCTGCAAACCCTGATGGCGACGGAACCATTTCGCTTATTGGCAGGCGGGTTCTGGTTCCACTTGGGGGACGAAAAGTCACGGGGTATGTGCTGGCTGAGGATGTTGTGGCATCAGGGGAATTTAAAATCAGAGATATTGCTGAAGTCCTGGATGTGAAACCGGTCTTTCCTTGTAGTCTTATTGCTCTCTTTCGCTGGATTTCAAACTATTACCATTACCCGATCGGAGAGGTGATCCGAGCTGCTTTGCCGGCGGGGATGTCGCCACGAAGTGTACGCTGCCTTGAGCTGGTCGACAGCGCAAGAGAAGATGAGCGTTTTCTTTCTCTTCCTGATGAGAAATGGCGGATTACATTGCAGGAAAAGGGCAGTCTTTCTGCTGCAGCTACCAAGGAGCTGCTGGCTAGCAAGGTGTGGAAGAAGACAATCCAGCAGTTTATCAAACTTGGCGTACTCCGGCTTTGTGAATCGGTCACCAGTGATGGGGTAAAGGAGAAAATGGAGGTATGTTACCGCCTGCAGCATTGGTTGCCTCAACCCTCTGTTGATCTACCTGACGAGTCAGAAATATTTCAGCATTACCGCAGGCAACTCGATGCAGAACTGGGGCTTGAACTCAAGCTTTCAGAAGCCAAGACCTTGTATTATATGAAGGGTTTGGAGGAGAAATCAGTTGATGGTACTTCACCTCGAAAAGAGTTGTTGGAACTCTACGCCGGTGCAGCCAAAGGCATTTGCGATCTTAAAGAAAAAAGGTTGGTCACAGAGCAGAAGAAAAGGGTATTTCGCAGCCCTCTGGGTGAAAGATTGGAATTCTTTCCTGCACCCACGGAACTGACCGATGAGCAGAACGTTGCATTAGCTGAAATTGTTCCGGCAATCGAACAGGGGGGATATACCCCTTTTCTGTTACATGGTGTTACCGGCTCAGGGAAAACTGAGGTGTATTTGCAGGCCACTGCCGCTGCCCTGAGACAAGGGAAAAGCGTGCTGGTGATAGTTCCGGAGATTGCCTTAGCCACCCAGCTGGAGGCCCATTTTGTTTCGCGCTTTGGAGAGCAGGTGGTGCTGCTCCATTCTGGACTTAGTGCTTCTGAGCGGTTCGATCAATGGTCTCTGGCAATGTCCGGTGAGGCGAAAATTGTGATCGGGGCGAGGTCGGCAATATTCGCGCCGCTGAACGATTTGGGCCTTATTGTCGTTGATGAGGAGCACGATGCCGGTCTCAAGCAGGATGACAGTTTACGGTATAATGGCAGGGACCTTGCGGTTGTAAGGGCCAAACAGCAGGGGATTGTTGTGCTTCTTGCTTCGGCGACACCATCGGTGGTGAGCTATCACAATGCGTTGTGTGGCAAATACCGTCTTCTGACAATGGATAACAGGGTAGGTAATCGTTCGCTTCCGAAAGTTACGTTGATTGATCTGCGTAAGCAACAGTCGAGCGGCAAGAGGAGTCTATTTCGGCCGCAGCTGCGAAAAGCATTGGAAGAGAACTTTATAGCAGGTCGCCAGAGTGTCATTCTTATCAATAGGCGTGGTTTTTCAAGTAATGTACTTTGTCAGGAGTGCGGCACCCCGGTACAGTGTCGCGATTGTCATGTGACCCTCACTCTCCATCGATCAACGCAACAGCTGTTGTGTCATTACTGCGGCTATAGTGTACATGAGAAGACCGTCTGCGAGAGTTGCGGATCGATGCAACTCGTGCCGGTTGGATTCGGTACCGAAAGGGTTGAGACGGAATTGCAGGAAATGCTTCCCTTAGCAAGAGTCGCCAGGCTTGATACGGATACCGCGAAAGACAGAAAAGCATTTCTGCAGACATTAAAGCTCATGCGTGGCGGAGAGATCGATATTCTGGTTGGCACCCAGATGGTTGCTAAAGGCCACCATTTTCCTGGCGTGACCCTGGTTGGAGTGGTCTGGGCTGATGGTGGTCTGGCGATCCCTGATTATCGGGCAGCCGAAAAAACCTTTCAGCTTATCACACAGGTAACAGGGCGGGCAGGCAGGGGGGATTCGCCAGGTGAAGTCTATATCCAGACCATGCGTCCCGAACATTATGCCATTAGCCTCGCTCGTACCCACAGCTATCGTCATTTGGTGGAAAAGGAACTCGAACTGCGAAAGAATCCTGCATTTCCGCCTTTTGTGCGGTTGGTGGCAATTCATATTCAGGGCGAATCCGAGCAGGACGTTGAACGTAGCGCGAGTCGAATTGCCGCAGCCTGCAGAGCCGCCGTCAAAGAAAAAAAGAGTTTTGTGGAAATACTGGGACCCGCACCATCACCCATCGACCGGGTGAAAAAGAACTATCGCTGGCAGGTGATGATAAAAGCGGCGTCCATTGAGATTCTCGACGCGCTGTGTAGCTATGTACGGCAGAATCAACAGGAGCTTGTGAGTGGTCGGTGCAAGGTTATGCTGGATAAAGACCCGGAAAATATGATGTAGATAACCGGCACCTCTTAATGATGAAAGAGGTGCCGATGAAAGATGTTGCGGTGATCTATTTTGAAAAAGAATACCACTTCTTTTTTGGGGCATAGATAGAAACCCGGTTACGTCCCTTGTCCTTGGCGTCATATAAGGCTTCGTCAGCATTATTGATAAAGAGTGATTTCGTAAAATCATCAACAATGCCTGGGGCGCAGGAGGCAACACCGAAGCTTGCTGTTACCTTGTAGGTTTCACGGGAATCTTTGTAGGTCTGCTCCTCAACAGCTCTTCGCAGTTTTTCTGCTACGACCATGGCCTCTTCATCTGTTGTTTCCGGCAGAATAACAACGAATTCCTCACCTCCATAGCGCGCCAGGGTGTCATAGTTCCTGAGATGCTTTTTGAGCGTTTCGGCAAAGGCCTTTAAGACAAAATCGCCGGTCTGATGACCGTACGTATCGTTGAAGACCTTGAAATTATCAATATCAACAAGAATAAGAGATAACATCGACTCGCGGCGAATGGCGCGGCTCACCTCTTGCTCCAGGGTGTTCTGGAAAAAACGGTGATTATAAACCCCGGTCAGGCCATCGAGATTGGCAAGATTGTCGAGGACCTTGTTTTTTTCTTCCAGCTCGGCAGTCAGTTTCTCGAGGGCGATCTTGGCCTGGATCAGCTGTTTATTCATCTGGGCATAATCGAGATTCATGAGGCTTAAGCGGATGTTGGCCTCCTGGAGGATTTCCTGGACAGATTTGGTATTTTTGATTTTCAGGTCAAAATAGTCACCAGCCTGCTCAACCTGGAGGTGGAGGTCGGAAAGGATTGCCTCGATATCTTCGTTGGAGAGTTGCAGGAGTTGTTTCGCTCCTTCCCTGAATTTTTCATGAAATTCTTCCGGATTGTCGGCAAAGAGGATATTCGTGAGAAGATCGGAAAGATAAACAGCATGTATGGTCTGGCGTAATTTCTTGTTGTTTCCTGTGTACTCTTCAGGGGCATGATGGTGCAGTATCGGCAGGAGCAGCATCTCCGGAAACCCCCAGTGTTTGGCCACGTGATAACCAACATCGGCATGCTGGATACCGATAAGTTCCAGCTCTACCGTGGCGGGGTCTTTTTTCTGCTCTTCAACGATGCGTACAACCTCGTCATACGTCTCCGGCATCGTTCGGGCAAAGATCAACTCGCCAAGATTCTGTAAAAGGCCACAGATAAATATCTCTTCAGTGTCAGCATCTTTGACTTTTTCGAGAATCAGTTTGGAGGCAACTCCAGAGGCAAGAGAGCGTTCCCAAAAGCGTTCAAAATTAAACGTGGTCTTTTGTTTGCCGCGCTTCATGGTCAAAAAAGAAAAAGAGAGAACCAAACTGCGCACGGCGTTGGTGCCGAGTATGGAAACAGCCTGTTTGATGGAGCCGATCTGTTGTGGGAAACTGTAAAAGGCAGAGTTTGCCACTTTGAGGATCTTGGCGGATAGGGAAACATCCTGGCTGACCAGTGCTGCAATATCCGCAAGTGTCGTATCTTCTCGAGCAGTCATGGTGATGAGCTTGGAAGCGACATTCGGCAGGGTGGGCAGATCCGTAGAGTCAATGACTTTCTTCAGAATTTCTTCTTTTTTCATATGAGTTGAATAGGCTGAGGTGGCAAACTGAAGACGCGATGAGTGATCAATGTGAGATGATTATAGCGTGAAGGATGGTGCTGAGGCAAGTTGAAGTGCAAAAAGGCTAAAAAAGCCTGGGAGGTAGATTGCCATTTCGCTGATATCTATGGAGACAGGTTGACTGTTTGATCCACCGGCTAAAGCACAATTTCGCAAATTGAGCAGCAGTTGGCAGCTATTTGGTGACCATCCCGAGCTAGATAGGGTCTCCAGCTTCGGGATAGGTGCAGATCTCGCCTAGATAGTTTGTAAATTCGAGTTTTTCCCCCTGCTGAATGATGTATTGCGGCGTGAGGGGGATTTTCCCTTTGCCGTTCGGAGCGTCAAGGGCAAGCGTCGGCAGGGCCATGCCGGAGATGTGGCCGAGAAGCCCTCGCATAAGGTTGATACCGACCGAACTGTGGGTGCGGAGGTGGTCGGTTCCTCTAGTGAGGTCTGCCTGGAAGAGATAATACGGTTTGACGCGCATTCGCAAAAGTCCGGTGAATAGCTCTTTCAGGATTTCGAGAGAATCGTTGACCCCTTTTAGGAGAACGGTCTGGCAGCCGAGCGGAATGCCACCATCAGCAAGTAGAGAGCAGGCACGGTGTGCTTCTTCGGTCAACTCAAGGGGATGGTTGAAATGGGTGTTGATATAGAGTGGGTGGTGTTGCCGCAGAATTCCTACGAGGCGTGGTGTAATACGCATTGGCAGGGTGCAGGGAACGCGACTGCCGATCCGGATTACTTCAATACTAGGGATACTTCGTAGCTCAGCGAGAATGTCTCCGATCATTTCATCTGGAAGCAGCAGTGGGTCGCCACCGGAGATCAGCACTTCACGTACCTGCGGGTTATTGCGCAGGTAGTCATAGGCTTTACGAAGTGATTTAGGAGATATAGTCATTCGCTCCGTGCCAACCATTCGTTTTCTCGTACAGAAACGACAATACATTGCGCACTGACCGTTGACCAGCAGCAGCACCCGATCAGGATATTTATGTACCAGATGGGGGGCGGCGCTCAATTTTTCCTCGCCTAGCGGGTCGGACTGGCAAACTGTATCGCATAATTCATCAGGATCGGCAACCGCCTGTCGCCAGAGAGGATCACCTGGTTTTTTGATCAGTCCGAGATAATAGGGGTTGATGCGTAGCGGATAGGTAGAAATAACATCATGAATTGCGGGATTATCGCAACCAAGATGTTTCTTCAAATCGTCATAAGTGGTAATACTGTCTCTCAGTATGTTCTGCCATGTTTCCATGGCCGGCATTATGGGGTAAAGCGGTGGTCTTGTCAATCTGTCTATTTGGTGATGAAGGAGTCTGTTAATAATCATGTCGAAAATACAGTACAAGTTCAAATATGATGAGTACGGGAACACGCGGGAGATCATCGTTTACGGTAGCGGCAGCGCCGCAACTTCTATCAGCTTCGTCAACAAAGGGACTGCTTTCAACGAAGATGAAAGGAGCAAGCTGGGCCTGCAGGGATCGTTGCCTCCCGGTATTAGAAATATAGATGATCAGATCGAAAATACCCGGCGTATCGTCGATGAGAAGATCGAAGATATTGAACGGTTCATCTTTGTAAGAGCGCTTTTCGATCGGAACGTGACCCTGGCCCATGCTGTGATACGAAGTGATCTCCAGAAATACATGGGGATCGTTTACACCCCGACTATTGGCCTTGCGGTACGAAAGTTTTCCGCGCTCTATCGGCAAGCCAACGGCCTCCATTTTTATCCCGGCAATATCGACATGGCGGAAGATATCCTGCGCCGATATATGCACCGCGATATCCGGGTGGCTGTTGTGACGGACAATCAGGGTATTCCCGGCATGGGTGACCAGGGGGCGGGCGGTATCGCCGTCTGTCTCGGCAAGTTGATGCTTTATACCCAGGGTGGAGGGATTGCGCCGTGGCACTGTCTGCCGATATCGCTTGATGTTGGTACCGACAACGAGGAGCTGCTCAGCGACAAGAAATATCTTGGCTGGCGGAATCATCGTTTAAAAGGTGAAGAGTATCTTTCGTTTGTCGGACGATTCGTTCGAGCCTTCAGAAATGTTTTTCCCGATGCGATCTGTCAGTGGGAAAATCTCAATCGCCATAACGCTTTTGGTATTCGCGATGCGTTCGCTGATGAGATCATAACCTTCAGCGATGATATCCAGGGGACCGGTGCTGTGACACTGGCTGCAATTTTTTCTGCTATGCGTGCCAAAAACGAATCAATTACCGCGCAGAAATTTGTGATATTTGGAGATGATAGCGGTAGTGTTGGCATTTGCGAACAGTTGGAACTGGCTTTAAAGGAAGAAGGTCTCAGTGAGCAGGCTGCTCGCGATATGATTTTTCTTGCCGACCGGGACGGTGTCATTACTACCAAAAGAGCTGGAGAGTATTACCTGAAACGGTACGCCAAAGACCCGAAACGGTTCAAGTGGCTTAAAGATGTCGGTTCTTCCGTTGCAGCAACGATAAAGCAGTGCGCTGCCACTGTTTATATCAGCACTTCGTCGACTGACGGCTGCATCGATCAGGGGGTGGTGCAGGCACTGCAGAATAACACTGAGCGGCCGGTTATAGTGCCGCTCTACAGCCCGGTGGAAATGACGGAACAATGCGTACGCAATATCTATGAATGGACAAACGGCAAGGCCCTTGTCGTCAGTGGTATCCCGCTGAACGACTTTGAATTTCAGGGTAGATCGTGCACAATCAGCCAGGGAAATAACGTTTTGATTTTTCCAGGAGTTGGATTGGGAGTTCTGGCTTCTGGGGCGCGCGAGGTGTTGCCGGAATTTTTCAATGCTGCTGCCCGGGCAGTATCCAGTCATGTTTCAAGAACGGAATTGGATCAGGGGCAACTGCTGCCTGGTGTGGGGGAGCTTGAGAAGGTCAGCAATAAAGTTGCACTGGCGGTGGCGATGTGTGCCGTAAAGTTGGGGGTGAGTCGACCCTGCGTGTTCTCTAACTTTCAGCATCAGTCTGAAGAGTCGAGGATGTGGGAGCTGATAACAAGGATGCGCTGGAATCCGCAGTATCTGCCGATCGTTCCTATGTAAGTGAACTCCTTTTCGGAGACGACCAAATCCCAGAAATACGAAAAGCCCTGCTTTTGGCAGGGCTTTCCTTGTAGCAATATCTCAAATAGGCATTACGCCTTGATCACATTGTCGGCAGCAGGTCCTTTGGGGCCGTCGATAATTTCAAAACTAACTCGAGCACCCTCCTCGAGGGACTTGAATCCTTCCGACTTGATGGCAGAATAATGTACGAATACATCCGGTCCACCGTCCTGCTCGATGAAACCGAAACCTTTAGCATCATTAAACCACTTTACTGTACCTTCAGCCATTGTAACTACTCCTTTTGAACTCAGGGCCCTTTGGAACCGAATAATAATTTCCCAGCACAACACGCTGGCCATCTTTTTGCCATAGAATCTGAAAGGTATTCTAGGAGTAATGGTACATCCTGTAGACCAATGCCATGTTGGGCATTTCCCCTCTCCTAAATTATAGCAATAATGGCCGTTTAGCATATAAATGACTTTATGGCAACATTTTTGTTGGTGAAAATGGCAATTTTGTCAAAATGTTAGGTTTGAATAGTGGTTATCATTTTTATCGCAGTAATCGTAACGTATTTCTCGTATGGTTCGATTGCATGATGGAGTGCTATATTTCCGAGTATCATTATGTAGTGATGCCATTAATGGCATTTAAGAAGACATGGAAAAACCACGTGAAACAAAAGAAGCGCCCGGTAAAATGGTTGACACCTGTCCGCCCCTCCGTTACCCTTTGACTCTTCAACAGGTCATAGCCGGAACCTCCCGGTATTGCTGCGATCCCTGTTCTTACTCAATTCTTTAGGAACATCATTTACGTGTATCCCGAATATTCATTTTCTTCGAATTTTTTCCAGCTCGGCAAGCACAGGTTGCATTACATCGATGTGGGCGTAGGCCCAGTTGTTGTAATGGTGCACGGTAATCCGACCTGGTCCTATTATTATAGGAACCTCATTCGAAAACTATCAACAGATCATCGAGTCATCGCCGTAGATCATATAGGATGTGGTCTCTCCGATAAGCCCCAAAACTATTCTTATACGTTGAAACAGCATACCGATAATCTCGAAACACTGCTCAGTGGGCTCGATATCATCAGCTTCTCACTTATTGTACATGACTGGGGTGGGGCCATAGGCATGGGATTGGCTACCAGGTATCCTGAAAGGATTGAGAAAATCGTTGTCCTTAATACGGCAGCTTTTCGCTCAAAACGGATACCACTAAGAATCCGTATCTGTCGCTGGCCGTTTATCGGCCCGTTTATTGTTCGAGCGTTTAATGCATTTGCCTGGCCTGCAACGTTTATGGCCGTCAGCAAACCGATGGCAAAAGAAATTGCGGCTGCCTATGTCGCGCCGTACAACAGCTGGAAAAATCGTATTGCTATCGCTGCATTTGTCCAGGATATCCCCTTGGAAACAGAACATGTGAGCTACGAGGAGCTGACCACCACTGAAAATGGACTTGCCACCCTGAGGGACGCCAAAATTCCGATACTTATTCTTTGGGGTGGAAAAGATTTCTGTTTTAACAGAGTATTCTATGACGAATGGCGTAGTCGCTTTCCGAATGCAGAACACCATTATTTTTCTGACTCAGGACACTACATTCTTGAAGATGAGCCGGCAGAGACCGGTAAAAGAATTGCTGCTTTTTTGCAAACTGAGCAGTCAAATAAAGAGTAATCTGATGTTTCTGATGTTTTCCACCTACGACGTATCCTCCTTTTACAGCTCCAGGCGTGGAGAATAGCAGGATGGTGAAAAATATAGCGCAAACATTCAACCGGGTAGCTGGTCTTCAAGGTGATAAAACTGCCGTAATTGAGGCAAAAACCGGAAAATCAGTCACATTTGCCGAATTGAACAGCCGATCGGATGGATACGCTGCGATGCTGAAGGGACGTGGTGTAAAGCCCGGCGATAAGGTAATGCTGATGGTCACTCCCTCGGCTGACTTTATCTGTTTGACTTTTGCACTGTTTAAAGTTGGTGTGACCATTATCCTTATCGATCCGGGGATGGGATATAAAAACTTGCTACGTTGCATTGAAGGTGTGGCGCCAACAGTATTTATAGGTATACCCAAAGCCCGAATTTTTGCCGCCATCTTTCGTCGTACTTTTCAAAGTATAAGAATCTGGTTCTGCTGCGGAAATACATTTGGCCTTTTCGGTCCCGATATTCGCAAAGTGATCGATAATAATCCGTCATCATTTCCTGTCTATTCACCAGGCGATGATGATCTTGCTGCCATCATCTTTACCACCGGTTCAACGGGGCCGCCTAAAGGAGTTCGTTATGAACATTCAATTTTTGCCGCCCAACTCGAACGAATCCGCGATTTTTATGGGATCGATCACGAACACATCGATCAGCCGGCCTTTCCGCTTTTTGCCCTTTTTTCCGCCTCACTTGGAGCTTGCTCCGTGATTCCAGACATGGATCCGACCCGACCGGCCAAGGTCGATCCGCAGAAATTTATCAATTCTATTGAGAAATATAGGGTCACCTATTCGTTTGGATCGCCGGCAATCTGGAATGTGGTTAGCAGATATTGCATTAAGGAAAATATCAAACTGCAGTCTTTGAGTAAGGTACTCATGGCCGGAGCGCCGGTACCGGGTGAGCTGCTCGAACGGGTACGATCAATTCTGCCAGATGATGCACAGATATTTACACCCTATGGGGCAACGGAAAGCTTACCAATTGTCTCAATGGAAGCGACGGAAATTCTCAATGCAACCTGGGCAGAGACACGTCAGGGTAAAGGCGTGTGTGTCGGTCGACCTCTTCCGGGTATCGATATCTGCATCATGACTATAGATGAGGGACCTGTCGCTGTCTTGAATGCGGACTCGCTTTTACCTGTTGGGGAAATAGGTGAAATACTTGTTCGAGGTGATGTCGTTACCCGGGCTTATGAGAACAACGAAAAAGAGACGAAGCATGCAAAGGTCTTTGATCCGGATGGGAAATCTTTCTGGCACCGCATGGGGGATACCGGCTTTCTTGACCAGGAAGGACGGCTCTGGTTCTGCGGGCGCAAGGCGCATCGTGTCGTCACGTCGCACGGTACCTTATACACCATTTGTTGCGAGGCTATTGTCAATGAGCACCCGCAGGTGTATCGTTCAGCACTGGTGGGCATTCAGAACTCCGGGAGCAAGGATTTATCCCCGGTGCTTATTGTCGAACCTGTAAAAGAATATCGCGGATCCCAGGGGGAATTGCTGGCAGAGGTTGCATCGCTCACAGCTGCTAGCCCGGTTACAGCTGAGATTACCACCTTTCTTGTGCATCCAGACTTCCCTGTGGACATACGACATAACGCCAAAATATTCAGAGAAAAGCTGGCTATCTGGGCAGCTGAACAGTTGCGGAAGACAACATGAAAAAGATAGTGGTGACCGGAGGCGGTGGCTTTGTTGGCCAGGCCATCGTACGGATGGCCCTTATTCGCGGACTTGACTGCACTGTCATTGGGAGAAATCATTACCCGGCAATCGAGGCTCTTGGAGCTCGCTGCCTTGCTGGCGATATTCGTGATGCAAAATTTGTGGCTGAGGGAGTGCGAGGGGCCGATACTGTTTTTCATGTAGCCGCCCTTGCAGGTATCTGGGGCCCGTGGGCAAGCTATCAAACTATAAATGTATTTGGTACCGAGAATGTGATTGGGGCCTGTAGAGCGAGCGGTGTCGCCCATCTTGTCTATACTTCAACCCCTTCCGTTGTTTTTGACCGCGACCATATTACAGGAGGAGATGAAAGCTTACCTTATCCTCGACAATTTCTCTGCAATTATGCAAAAAGCAAGGTGATTGCCGAGAAAATGGTGCTTTCAGCCAATAGTGAAAGTCTTGCAACCTGCGCCATTCGGCCCCATCTTGTTTGGGGACCTGAGGATCCGCATCTGGTGCCGAGACTGCTTATGAAAGGAAAAAAGAGGGAGTTAAAAAGGGTAGGTAACGGCGATAACCTGGTGGACATCTCCTATGTCGATAATGTGGCTCATGCACACCTGCTTGCTGCTAACAACCTTGCTGGTTCAAGATCAGCAGCTGGTAAAGCCTATTTTGTCAGTCAGTGTCAACCAGTCAACCTCTGGGACTGGATTAACGAACTCTTTGAGCGGGTTGGTATTGAGCCGGTAACCGCTGCTGTTCCGTTTCCAGTTGCCTATGCGGCCGGGGCCGCATTAGAGCTGCTGCACACCTTCTTCAGGAAAGAAAATGAGCCGCGTATGACCCGATTCCTTTCTGAGCAGTTGGCAAAATCGCACTATTTTTCCTGCGGAGCCATTGAACGGGATCTTGGCTATTCCCCCATAGTGTCGACAGATTCCGGAATGGAAAAACTTGTCGAGTGGATAAAGTGTCATGAAAAAATTCTTCTATAAAGTAGTTGTAATCGTTGTCACTGCATTGTTTTTCAATATATCCTGCCTGCAGTCGGTAAATTCTTTCACGATAACCGAAGAGCGTGAAATCGGAGAAAAGCTTCTCTACTCAGTCAGAAGGGCTTTTCCCCTGATGGATGACCCGGACCTTGTTCAGTACTTGAGTGGACTGGGGAAAGATGTACTGGGTGTTTCTGGATTGCAATACTTTGATTATCGTTTCTATATCATAAAAGATAAAGAATTCAACGCGTTTGCCGCCCCATCAGGCATGGTGTTCTTTTATTCAGGGCTGATTGGTTCCATGATGAAAGAGGATGAGCTGGTTTCAGTCCTTGCCCATGAAATTGGCCATGTCGTTAAACGTCATCTTGCAGGCCGGTTAGAAAAAGGGATGGTGATCAATGTTGCCTCAATTGCAGTGGCCCTTGCATCGCTTGCTCTTGGCGGTGGTGCCGCGACCCAAGCTCTTATGACCGGATCCCTGGCCGCTGGACAGTCCGCAAATTTACACTTTAGCAGGAAGGATGAGGAAGAGGCGGATCTATTGGCATACGGTTGGATGAAGGAACTGCAACGTAATCCCGAAGGGCAGAAGACCATGCTGGATACCATGCGGAGAGTAAGCAGATACCGGAGCGAGAAGCTACCGCAGTATCTACTCACCCATCCTAATCCTGAAGATCGACTCAATTATGTCGAAGCGTTGATTGAAATCGATAAGGAGAAACTTGCTGTTCTTCAAGAGAAAGACGAGTTTGAGTTTCTGCGGTTCAAATACCGGATCATGGCACAGTCTACCGATGCCTTTTCGTTACGGGAGTACCTGAGCAGCGTGATGGGTGATGCCCGCTCGGCACCTCTGACCAAAACCATGGCACGCTACGGGCTTTCTCAGTTGGAAATGACGCTCAAGAACTATAAGGCTGCAACTGAGTATCTCAATCAGGTGATCGCGGATCTGCCAGACAAGAAGATTCTGCTCACAGATAAAGGGGTGTTGCTCTATCTAGAAGGTAGCTACGAGGATGCAAAAAATACCCTTGAGCTCGTAGGGCGTCAAAATCCAAAGGATATGTATGCCGCATTTTATCTTGCAAAAACATACCTCGTGATAGGTGACATGGCTCAGGCGCAGTCGCTTTTCTCGACTGTATCCTATAACATGCCGGAATATTCGAAGGTCTATTTCGAACTGGGGCAGATTGCCGCCAAGAAAGGTGATCGTGTGACTGCAGCGCTATTTCTCGGAAAATATTATCTTTATGAGGGTAAGCTTGATTCAGCCCGATTCAGTCTGGAGAGCGTGGTGCGTGATAAGAAAGCGAATGCCAAGCAACAGGAGGAGGCAAAGCTGTTACTGGACACAATCGACAGGTTGGAAGATTAAACCAGATGTTCGATTTATTGAAAATGGGTGTTGTTTGAAGTGAGATGAGTGAGAAATTCCCGGTTCCCTTTAGGTCCCAGAATGGGCGAGGGGACAGTGCCGTGAAATATCAGCTGTTGCGTCTCTGCGAATTCCCGGATTTTATCGATCGCTTCCTGATGGAGTTCCGGTTCGCGGACGACGCCACCTTTGCCTACCTTGGATTTTGGCAGTTCAAATTGTGGTTTGATCAGCGCAACGATAGAGACGCGGTTTGCGGGGAACAGTGGGAGTAGTACCGGGATTATCGAAGTGATGGAGATAAATGAGGTATCCATGACCGCGAGATCGATGGGTTGCTTCAGCGTCTCCGGCACCAGGTTACGGGCATTGAATCGTTCAAAGATAACTACTCGTGGGTCTTGCCGTATTTTCCAGTCGAGCTGGCCGTACGCTACATCAACGGCAAATACCTTTGCAGCCCCGGCCTGAAGGAGGCAGTCTGAAAATCCGCCGGATGATGCCCCGACGTCAAGGCAACAGGCTTCTTGCACATCTATCCGGAAATGTTCCAGGCCTTTTTCGAGTTTCAGCCCGCCGCGGGAGACATAACGGCATTTTTCCCGGGTTCTGAGGTTGGTATCAACAGCATAAGTCTGGCCGGCTTTGTCAGCTACACTATCGTCAACATACACCTCTCCTGCACCGATCATAGCTCTGGCTTTAACCAGGTCAGATGCGACACCTCGGTGAACGAGCAGTTCGTCAAGACGGAGCTTCATGGTATTACTGATGGCGGTGCAGGCAGCCCCCTGTTAGAGGCTGCCGAGTTTTTCCTTGGCGATTTTCGCTTCAGGGGAAGAACCGTAATGATTGACGATTTTCTTATAAATCATCCTGGCTGTTTCTGCATCGGCGAGCTGCTCAAATGCCATGCCCTGTTTCAGCGTAGCTGCGGCCGCTTTCGGGTGATTACCGTTTTGAGATATGAGCTTTTGATACTGGAGAATGGCCTTGTCGTATTCCTTCTGGGCGTAGAGGCATTCACCCATCATGTAGCCGGCGTTGATGCCGTCTTCACTGGATGGATTGGCCATGGCAACCTGCTCGAACTCGTCGTAGGCCTTAGCATATTGTTTTTGTTGATAGAGCTTCTCCGCCTCAGCGAGAGCTGAACCTGCTGATGGTGCAGGTGCCGTGGTCTCAGGCAGTGGTGGTGACTCAGGAGCAGCAGCTTGCTGAGATGCGGCTGCCGGTTTAACTGCAGGTTTGGGAGTCGAAACAACAGCAGGTTGCGGTGCGGCTGCAGGGGCTGCAGGTTTTGCAGGACTGATCTGCTCAGGTTGGGTGACTTCTGTGCTGCTGGATACGACCCTTTTGTTCTGGTCGCTGGTAATACGAATAATACCATTGGATGCAACGCTGGAAGAGGTAACCGAGAGAGCCTTGGCCTTGGCGGCATCTGCTTTGGCACGAGCTTCCTCGGCGCGACGCTCGGCTTCTCGAACCCGTGCATCCTGAATAGCCTGAAGGCTTTCCTGCTGTGCTTTCAGTTTCTCGTTCAACTCAGAGATTCTGGCCTCTTTGGCGCGTTGTTCTTCGGCAATCCTGGTCAGTGCCTCTTCACGGCGCTGGGCTTCTTCCTTGGCGATATTACCCATGTTGGACTGCAACGCGTCGTTTTGTTCCTGCAGGAGACGATTCTGCATGTTGGTCTCTTCAAGCTGACCCTTTAATATGGCAATTTCCTGCTGCAGTTGGTCCATCTGGTTGGAAGAAGCGGCCTGCCGTTTCTGAATATCGCCAACAGTTGAGTTTTGCATTTCTGCAAGTTTCTTGTTGACGACATGCAGCTGGTATTGCAGCCTCTGTACTTCATCCTGAGAAGCGCATTGGATGAGTAGCGGTGAAAGAGCTGTAATGACAAGGATATTGCGTATTGTTTTTTTCATCTGCATGATGGCTGTGTTGAAGTGAGGTGAAGGACGTTATCTCGTCCATTGCGGGTAGGTATGGCTGCCCGCAAACGAAAAGAGTGCTCTCTGCTCAGAACCGTTTTTCATGATAGCGTAAATACGGTTTAATTTCCCATCCCTTTTTGAGAAAATGATCTGGTTGCCATCGGGCGACCATTGTGGTGACTCATGATGGCTAAGATCGCTGGTGACAGGAGTTGGTTTGGCACCTTCCTGCGGGGCAACTGTATAAATCTGGTAGACGCCGTTACGAAGACTTGAATAGGCGATGAGATCTTCAGTAGGCGACCAGGACGGTTCAGCATTTTCGGTACCCTGGAAAGTGATACGTTGGGTGCGGCGATTGCGAAGATCCATGACGTAGAGATTGGGTTTTCCGGTCCGGTCGGAGACGAAGACGATTCTGCTTCCGTCCGGAGACCAGGTTGGGGAAACGTTTATGCCGGCACCTTTAGTGAGCTGCTCGATAATATTCCCCTGGCTGTCCAGCATATACAGATCTGGATTGCCGTTCATGGAAAGGGTTAAAATCATTCGGCTGCCATCCGGTGACCAGGCTGGCGCAAAGTTCATGCCTTTTCTTCTGGAGATAGCTTTGGTGGTTTTGCTCTGGCGAAGATCGGTGATATAAAGGTTCGGATTGCCAGAATGGTAAGAGGTGTAGCTCAGCATCGTGCCGTTCTTAACAAAGCGCGGAGAAACGACCAGATTACGGTGTCTGGTAACCTGTCTTCGTTTGAGGCCGAGAATGTCTGTGATATAGACTTCTTTGGCGTTTCCTTCCAGTGAGACGAAGGCGATCTGGGTGGAAGCGATGCCGGGGGTGCCGGTGAGAGCATTAATGACCTCATCACAGTAGCTGTAGATCATTTTGGTCACCTGATCCATGGTGCCGCTGTATGTTTTGCCCATCAATTCCACATTGCCGGCAACATCCATCAGGCGCATCTCAAAGTTTATTCCGGTAGAAGTGGAATTATATCTTCCGAGCACCACGTAATCAGCGCCAAAGTTGCGCCAATCCGCATCCTGCCGGCCACCGTAATCACTGGAGGGGATGATGGAGATAATACCGTGAAACTTGAGGGCCTTTGCCAAAAGGTCGGCATTGTCCATGCCGAATTTCTGGATTTGACCAGGAAGAGCGCTGTTAACGAAATGGGGCACAGCAAAGCTGATCTTTCTTGTCTCAGCCGCACTGATATCGAGGTAGACGCGTTGGGCCAAAGCGTTGGCCGGAAGAGCCATGATGAGCGCCAGCAACAGTGTGGTTCGTATGCGTGAGAATGTTTTTGTGTGCATAGTTTATAGTATATATTCAGTAAGAAAAGAGTTACCGGATTCCTCCGGGAGTAAAATTCAGCCCAATTTCTAAACGATCCTTACGTATTGCAGCCGGTATTGGCGGTAAATGACCGACGTCTTGTAGTGCCTTGGTAGCGAAGCGATCAAATGTAACGTCGCCTGAACCTGATTCAAAAAAGCTGCCAGCAATTCTACCATCTTTTTCAATGGTGATAACCACTGTTGCCTTTAATGACGGATCCCATTTTTTGAATTCAGGGAGGCTCCAGAAGGCCTGGATTCGCGCCATAACGGCAGCATAGTACTGTTTTTCAAGAGCAGTTGGTTGATCAGAGGTGCGTGGACCTCCCGTTGTTGCTTCAGAACTCGCGGTGGACCTGCTGGCTGCAGCGGCTGACCTCATGCGGTTTGCCGTGGCCTCGGCCAAACGTCTTTCCAGGTCTGCCTCTTCAGCAAGAATACGGGCTTCTTCCTGTGCTTTCCGCTCAGCTTCAAGAACTTTTTGTCTGGCTTCTGCAACCATTTGTTTGACCTCTGCAGCTTTTTGCTCGTTACGTATCATCTCGGCGAGTTTTTGTCGCTGCTGCTGGCTCAGATCCTTTTCGACCTGTTTGGGCGGTGGTTCAGGTTGCAGTTCCGGTTTCACTTTCCGTTTAGTCGGCTTGATGGAGACGGCCTCAAGTGGAGTCGGAGTTTCAACTGGAGTTGGTTCAATGATCTCCGGCTCTTCAAGAGCGATGGCCTTCTCAACAATCTTCTTGGGTGCATCCTGGACGATAGGTTTTGCCGGTGCAGATGGCTTGGCCGTCGCCGGTTTCGGTGGAGCAGGTTGTGCGGGGGAGGCTGGGGCAGGTGGTGCTGCCGCCGGCAAAGATTCGGAGATATTGATAAGATTAACCGTATACATCTCTTCCAGCCGCGGGGTCGGCGCGAGAAGATTCGGCAGATATATTATGGCCAGAGCTATCAGCAGATGAAAGCCGATGGCAAGGTTGAGTGGGAGTTTCCACTCATTGGAAACCATATGTGTCACCCGTATTTCTTGATACACTGGATCAGTTGGTTTTTTCTTCAGGTTGAGTAATCATGCCAAGCTTATCAAAGCCAGCAGCCTTGATGTCGGACATCAATGTTACCACCAGTCCGTAAGGGACATTTCTGTCTGCCCTGAGATAGACCGGCTGCTCTTTCATCTCTTCCGGCAGTTTGCTCAGTTCATGGGTAACCATGGCCTGTGGTATTTCTGTCCCGTTAAGACTGATTTTGCCGTCTTTGTCCACTGTGAATACCTGCGGGTCTTCTTTCTGGCGCAAGGCTTTCGCGGTAGTTTCAGGAAGATCGACGTCGAGCCCTTGAGTCATCATAGGTGCGGTGACCATAAAAATGATCAGAAGCACCAACATGACATCGACCAGCGGCGTGACGTTTATTTCGGATACGAGCCGTTTCCGGCCATTACCTGCTACACCCATTCCCATATCATTATCTCTCTTATCGTGGAATCAGACGCGGCTCAAAAGGTCGCGCTCTACCAGGTTGAGGAAATCGGTGCTGAAATGTTCAATTTCGCTGTCGACGCCGTCCAGTTTATTGGAGAAATAGTTATAGGCGATAACTGCTGGAATGGCAGCGGCAAGACCAGCGGCGGTGGCAACCAGTGCTTCCGAGATACCAGGGGCTACGACGGCAAGAGATGCGGAGCCACGTTGACCGATATCATGAAAAGAGGCCATGATGCCCCAGACGGTGCCGAACAACCCGATAAATGGTGTGGCGCTGCCGGTAGTAGCCAGAAAGGGCAGGGAACTGCCAAGCTGATTAATATGCTGTTGGTGTGCTTTGCGCATGGCTCGCTTGAGGTTATCCATTGTGGCCAATTGCATCTCAAGTGAGTCCGAAGAATCGTGTCCTTCTTTACGATTCCGCATTTTGTTGATCTTTTGCAATTCACTATAACCGGCAAAAAAAACAGCGGCTTCAGGGCTGTACTCATAATCCTGCGCGGATTTGTGGGCAGTACTCAAATTGGAGGAGGACCAGAAAGTCTCAAGGAAGTCCTCACTGTCGAATTTTACTTTCCGGAACAACCTGTATTTCATGAAAACAATGGACCAGGAGACGACGGAAAACATCAGCAGAGTTAACATAACAAGTTGACCTACTGGACCTGCATGGAGAATCATGTCGGTGATGGACAGCTGCACGAGCGGATACCTATGGTGAAATTGTTGATAGTCATTCGTTGTTTTATTTTCAAACGTTACGAACGTGCCAAGACTGGCGGGTGAGTTTACAACAAGGTCGATATTGTACTCGTTTTGCGTAAAAATTCAACAGGACAGTTATGAGAGGGAAAAAGAGATAACGGGTAGATGTAGCGGGTAGGATACTTCGAGGTGTTTAACGAGGGGAGGTGAGAGCGCAGGAAAAATCTACCTGTACCGCCACCTTGCCGTCGACACGAAGTGTTCCTTTCATGAAACTGACCGAGCCAAGAGTTTCTTTGATAGAAACCTTTATATTTACTGTGTCGCCCGGTGCAACCATCCGTTTGAACTTGGCGACCTCGATTCTGGTAAGAACCGGTACCGTGCTACTTATTTCGAGAGATTTATCTTCGAGGAGATAACTCATTAATAACGCCCCGGACTGGAAGATAGCTTCACAGAGCAGCACACCCGGCATAATGGGATTGTCGGGATAATGCCCCTGGAACAGATCGAGATCGGTCGGGATGGTTTTACGGGTGACGATGGTTGTATCGTCATGCTCGAGGATCTCATCTACCCAGAGAAAAGGTGGACGATGAGGAATCCGATCGAGAATCTCTTGTTGTACTCCCATAATCACAGTCCCCCGTTGATTTCGAGTACTGTTCCCGTAATGTATGAGGCCTTTCTTGAAGCGAGAAAAAGGGTGGCGTCTGCAACCTCCTTTGGTGTTCCGAAGCGCCGCATTGGAACCATCTTTTTATAGGCGGCAAGCTGCTCCCCCGGAAGTTCATTGATAAAATCCGTATCGATAAAACCAGGCGAGACGCAATTGACGGTGATCTTTTTCTTGGCGGTCTCTTTCGACAGCGATTTGGTGAAACCGATCTGACCGGCTTTTGAGGCGGCGTAATTGGCCTGTCCTGCAAAACCAAGATAGGCAACCGGGGACGTAATGTTGATGATCCTGCCGTATTTATTTTTCATCATCAAAAGGATTGCCGGTTTCGACATGAAAAATGTGCCAGTGAGGTTAATGTCGAGAACCTGTTGCCAGTCGGTACTGTTCATCATCGCCACCACTGCATCACGGCGGACACCGGCATTGTTGACAAGAATTTCAACTGACTCGACACTCTCTTCCACTTCACGATAAAAGGCGGCAACCTGTTCTTCGTCGGAAACATCACATTTGAAGAGGCGCAGTTTTTCACCAAACTCGCGGCATTCGTCACCAAAAGCTTCGGCACTTCGGGTATTGCCGCCATAGACACCGAGTACTGTTGCGCCTTGAAGAAGAAATTCTCTGGCTATGGCCTTGCCGATACCGCGAGTTGCGCCGGTGACAATTGCAGTCTGGCCTGAAAAATCACTCATATTCTTTCCTTTATATGCTGCGGATATAGCCATCGACATCATTGGCGACGATGACTCCGTAGTTGATGGCGCCAAGCCAGCCGGACATAATTATACCTACCGAACCGACATGGAAGAGCCCGGGTACCTCTTTGAAAATGGTACGAGATATATCGAGCCCCTCAAATTTAGTGCCAAAAGAGGTGCCGTGGGTGTGTAAGGTGTAGCGGTTGAAGGTGCGGGGGGTAGCCGCTTCAAGCCAATCGATCTTTTCACGAACACCAGGGATATAGCGTTCAAGATCGGCGATTGCCCGCGCGGTCATTTCCTCTTTTTCGTGCTGGTACTCTTCGTCAGTCAGCCTGGTCCAGTCGTCATAGCGGCCGTTCATGGATGCGACAATGGTATAGCGGTCGTGGCCGGGACGGGTCTTGGGATAATAGACTGAGAAGGTCTTTGAACGGGTATGGATATCCAGCAGTTCTGCAGAGTCGAATTCCGGGGCGGTGGAGGTGAATAAAAGGTCACCGACATCAGCAATTCTTTCGCCATCCCTGATACCCATATAGACTTGGCAGCTGGAGTTGTTGACCCTGATGGCGTCGGCGCGGGAGAGAAACTCATCTGAAAAACAATTGCGATCAGTGAGATTGTGAATGGTGTTGGTAATACCGCTATTGGAGACAACAGCTTTTGCAGTAATTACTTTGCCATTTACCTCTACCCCCCTCACTTTGCCTTTCTCAACAACGATGCGGTCGACTTTTGATTTCGTGCAGATGGTTACCCCGTTCTTTTCCAGTTCATCGGACATCATCTGGATCAGCTTATCGGTGCCTCCTTCAAAGGTGAACACCCCTCGATTCATGAAGTTGGAAAAGACGATGCCATAGGTGATGGCAGGATCATCGAGGGTAGAACCGTTAGCGTAGGTGATGGGTTCCATCAATAAACGGTGTACGTCTGTACGGCCAGGGAAGAACTGTTCGAAAAGCTCCCTTGTGGTCATCGACTGATCGTCGTAAAAGTTCATGCCGGCCACGGTGGTAAAAAAGTCGTGGACCGTCTGTAAAGGAATCTTAAAGGTGGTGTTCAGGATATTTGTGAAATCGTTTTTGTCAAAAGTGGTCTTTAGTGTGAACTGAGGATTGTCAAAAACGATATTCTTGAGCTGAACGATAGAGCCCATTATTTCCCTGTTCCAGTACTTTTTGCAGGTTTTGACCATGCCGTACGGGAAACCATGCAGAGAGATATCAAATATATGGCCGTTCCGCTTAAACCAGGTGGCAAGACCACCAAGTCGGTGATGATGTTCTAGCAGGAGCACTTTGTGGCCACAGTAGGCGAGGCGATTGGCGGAGGTTAACCCACCCAGGCCTGAGCCAATAACAATGAGGTCGTAATGATCTTTTGTCTGTGAAAAAGGGACTGGCATAACACTTCTGTCAGGTTGGTAGAAAGAAACACAAAGCTTATGGTAGAACGTAATACTCTTAGTCTATGACCGTTTAGAAAATAAAGCCATGTCGTAACATGACTTCAGCAACAGTCAGGAGCCTTGCCGCGGGTACGAACGATTTGTTCTATGTCTCATATCCTTGGAAGAATGTGCTGATTAACAATAGAGACACCGCTGAGCATGGAGCCGACAATACCAAGGAATCCCTGGTCAGTACCGGCTAGATAGAGGTTGTCGTAGCCGATATTGCCATCTTTAATCTTGATGGGGCTGCCATATATGGCGCCATGTCGTTTGGCTGTGTATCTTTCGATGGTTATTGGTGTAAATGTGTCTTCATATACAATATTGTCCCTGAATTTACCAAGATATTTCTCGATAACGCTAAGGGACTGCTGTCGCACCTGTTTTTTTGCCTTGTCATAGGCCAAGCGATCGGCACGAATGGCTTGCCAATTACTGTACGAGGCCAAATGTGTTGATCTGACCTCGATGGTTTTTTCGGGGGTGATCTGGTCAAAATTGTGGGGCAGACAGATCACGCCACTTCTACAGTCTACCAGATTGACGGGTTGATTATAGGAAAATGGAAAATTTTCGCTATAAAACATCACGGTCCGGTCTCGTGGCAGTAGCGGTATACTCTCCACCGGCAACTGAAAAATAGACTCGACAAAGCCCAGTCGGTTTGGCTCGTTGTCAACAGGCTGCTGGCCCAGAATAGTGCGGGTTTCCTGATGGCCTATGGTTGAGAGGATGAAGTCGCTTTCAAGAATTTCCCCCGATTCCAGTTCTACACCTATCGCCCTTTTCCCTTCCTGGATGATCGTGGTGACTTTTGCTCCTCGTCGGATTTCACCACCTAATGAGAGAAAATGATCGGATAACAGGGTGAGAAAATCCCTGATAGTTCCGTGGGGACGAAAAAATCCTTCCCGATAGATAGCCTGGAACATGATGGCAAATTGGGAGAGATCCATATCATTTTCAACGCTTGATCCATAGTACATGAGCGGACAGAGCAGCATATCAACAAGTAACGGATCGGCAAGGCGCTCGAGTAAAAAGGCTTTCGCTGAACGAAACGGTGCTGGCGCAAACGGATCGAATTGATCAAGAAAATTGAGCAGATCGAAAAAGGCGTCAATCGAATCGGGGAACTTGTCGGCGATTTCCTCTTGCAGGAGAACAAAGTCGTTGGAGAAGAGAAGTCGTTGTTTACCGGCAAATATAATTTCGCTGGTGATCTGCTGATGGAATGTGAGGTTTTTGCGCGGAATTTTCAGTTGTCTCAGCAACCTGTTAAGAGGTGCCCGTTTATCTCCTGGTTCTGCGTAGTTGGTAATAGCATGCAGGCCGGTTTCAAGCAGGGTGTTGTTGCGGTAGTAGTAGGAGTTGAGTCCACCAAGGCGGGTATGTTGCTCGAGAAGGACAATACCAGGAATGTAACGAGCTAAACGGATTGCGGCGGCGAGCCCGGACAGGCCGCCGCCGATAATGATACAGGGTGGTTTCACCAGCTCAGGCGTTTTTTAAGAGAGGTTCCAGATAGTTCACGCAGCTGTTCAGCGTCGCAAGCTGGGGGTAATCTTCTTCTGGAATCTGCAGTTGATGACGTTTGCGCAGTTCCATCACGATATCGAGAAAATCCATGGAGTCAAGATCCAGCTGATCGCGAAGCGGCTCGTCGGGATTGAGATTGTCAAAGTCGGCTTCGTCATCAATATCTTCTATTATTTCAAGGATAAGATCTTTAATTTCATCATTGGTCATGGGTTTCTCCAAAAATCTTCGTTAAAGCAAAAAAATATCAAGGTGTGGCACTGCTCTACAGTGTCACACACGTCTCGTCTGAAATCGAAAACCTTTTCTATACCACACCCTGTTCTTCTTTTTAAGGTTTTTTTCCGCAAGACGGTCTCATCCGGCTTTGTATAGCGCTGCAGTGTTATGTGTGCAGAGGTGGTAATTGTTTGAAATACTTTGTTTACCGCCGGATTTATGCCGTTTTTCTAGGTGGCTGTTCGTTGTATGAGATATGGCGTAAATTAGACTTTTTTGACGATCACCGTTGAATTAATGCCGACCATGCCAAATGAATTATTGAGAATGGTGTTGATGGAATCTACCTCTATTGCTTTATTGAGAACAAGGTTTGGAAGTGCACATTCGGGATCAAGGTTATCGACATTGATGGTGGGGTGTATCATATTATCAGTAAAGCTTGGCAGGTTGCCTGCAAGTTCGAGTACTCCTGCCGCGCCCATGGCATGACCTATGATGCTTTTTGTATTGTTGATATAGGTCTTCTGGGAACCGGAGAATACTTCGCGGATAGCCTTGCATTCTTCAATGTCACCCTGTTTGGTGCCAGTGGCATGGGTATTGATAAGGTCGATATCTTCAGGATTAAGGTTGGCGCGCTGTAAAGCGAGGCGCATGCATTCTGCTTGGCGGGGACCATAGGGCAGAACGAAGTCCCTGGCGTCGGAGTTCATGGCATAGCCGACGACTTCGCCGTAGATTTTTGCCCCTCTGGCCACAGCCTTATCAAGATACTCGAGAACATATACACATCCACCCTCGGAAATGACGATACCGTTTCTGTCGAGGTCAAAGGGTTTTGATGCCCTGCGAGGATCGTCGGCTACTGCCAGAGCGTTCTGGGCCTGGAAACTTGCGAAGATGCCAAACGAGCCTGTCGATTCGGAGATACCGCCTGCGAGTGCCATCTCCACTTCGCCAAGTTTCATCATTTGGACTGCTTGAATAATAGAGGCGTTGCCAGCGGCGCAAGCAGCGCCGATGGAATAGTGCGGTCCCGTTATATCAAGGCTTAAGGTAATTTCCCCCGCTGGGTTGTTCAGGACTGTACGTGGATTATGATGGTGGGTCCAATAGCTGGTGTTATAGTCATATTGCCGTATATTATACACCTCGTTTTCGGTTTCCACCGTTCCGTGTTCGGTTAGTCCGATGTAAACGCCAATTTTTGATCTGTCGACGGAGCTGAGATCGAGACCTGCGTCGGCAAGGGCCTCGTGGGCACAATAGACACTGATACAGCCAGCGCGGGTACCCTTTTTGTTTTCCTTCTTTTTGCGGTATTTTGTTTCAGGGAAGGTGCAGAGGCCGGCAGGAGCCTTTCCGAAGTAGCGCAGATTGATTTCAGTTATCTCGCTTTGTCCGTTTATCAGTTTCTCTCTGTATTCACTGAGGCTTGATGCGTTGGGGGCAGTGAGGCCTATGCCGGTAATGACTATTCTTTGGGTATTGTTATGCATATCTCAAAGGTGAGTAGATGAATAAATTACGTAAATGGGCCGCAGTTTGCTGTCTGCTGGGGATGACAATCACACCAAAAGGTTTGCGGCACAAGTAGCCGGAACAGACGACTGATGCATTCAGTACGACGGAGAGTGCAATGCAACACTTCCAATGTCGTATTCGTCTGACAAAAAATAACGAGCCGAATCTATGCGAATTTGATCGAAGTTGCAAGAAATAGAGATGCCGATCTGTTCGACAGTGCATTCTCACGTGTGTTTCACCTGTTCTTTACCATGAAAGTGTTGGCACTGCAAAAAATGTCGTTATGGATGATGAAGAAAACAAAAGAGTTGTATAGTAGTGATTGAAGGTGAATCAATAGTTTTTGATTCAGCTCGGGTGGGCGCAATTCAATATTGATATTATGAAAAATATGATATAGTTATGAGCTAAACGTTCCATTTTATGCTAAGAGAATGAAGATATATACTAGGGGTGTATATGTTTTTTTAAAAAACTTGGTTGATTTTGAGACTAAGGCAACATTGGTATAACTTATTAACATACTGATTTTATAGCTATCTTTAGCTGGTTCGTAGTTTTCGAGACTTTAGCGATGTTTCAGGAAGAACGCCATTATGGATATTGAGAGAGATCTGCAATCTGAGGCGCAGCAAAAGGTTCAGGCCCTTTTGAAAAGCGCCGAAGAAATGCGTCGGCAGAAAAGGGTTGCCCATGGGGTTACGGAGCTGACCAATGGCAGACTTGAGCTTTTATTCAACGATGAGCTTGCGGCTGCAATTCCCGAATACCTTTCTGATGATGGCGATGAGGATGCAATCGATACCGCACAGCATTTACTCAAATGCCTAGGAGATGCAAGTATTTCACCAGATCCTGCCATGCGGCTACGCGCGGTTATGATACTCTCGCTTTCCGTTGACCGGGTGGTTGCTACTGAAAATGTTGAATCCATCTGCGTGCTTTCAGAGATTCTTAATGCCTGGTTGGAGCAGGAAACTGAATTTGTACCCGGTTATGAGGTTCTATGCCGGCAGGTGCAGGATATCTGTGCTGTTACGCTGAGAGAGGGGAGGCCAAGGGAAGCAGAGCGAGTGCTGATGACGCTCCATGGCATCAACACCGGTAAGCTCAAACGGAAAAAGTCCATGCGGAGTGTGGCAGCCAGGACTATTGAAAAAATTGCCTTTCCGGAATTGCTCACCATACTTTTTGAGCAATTGTTCACCCTGCAGGGTGAAAAATCTCGGCGCATGGAAAATATCCTGAGGTTACTTGGAAAACCAGCAATCTCAAAAGCACTTGAGCTGCTGGAACCAGAAGATGAAGGGGAAAAACGTCAGCAGCTTATGCATTTTCTCACATCAGCTGGGCGAATGACTCTCAGGGTTTTTGAAGAGGTCATGGAGCAAAACACACGCTGGAATGTTCGTTGTGACATGCTGCAGATTCTCATTGCGATGCATGATGACGGAATATACCCACTAGTGGAACTCAACCTCGTGCATCCCGATATCCGTGTTCAGCGTGAGGCCGTGGAGTGTGTTTTTAAGCTTGGTGGAGAAAACATGGTCCAGAGATTGACCGAGGCACTGTTTCAAGTTGATGATACTTTGAAGAATGTCATTGTCAAAAAGCTCGCTAAGCTTGATAGCCTTGCTATTCGCGATGCCTTGCTCACCCTGCTTGATGAAAAGGTGAGTAGAAGAGACTTTTCCGATGATTTACTACTTTCCTCAATAGTGGTTGCTCTCCAGCCTTACCCCGACACACGTGCACTTATTCAACTTCGCGAATTTAAGGACTATCTTAATAACGGTGTAGGCTCACGAAAACTGCTCCATCTGGTCGATGATGCCCTGCTGATGATGGAA
This sequence comes from Desulfopila aestuarii DSM 18488, assembly GCF_900143695.1. Classification (GTDB taxonomy): domain Bacteria; phylum Desulfobacterota; class Desulfobulbia; order Desulfobulbales; family Desulfocapsaceae; genus Desulfopila; species Desulfopila aestuarii. The sequence goes on along the minus strand of NZ_FRFE01000004.1, from coordinate 252,350 downwards.
TCGGAGATGCGTCACCGACGGCATCGGAAGATAGAGACGGAACAGGTCGGGTTTGCCGATGACCCCGAAGCGATTCGGCAGGCGAAGAGAAAAATTCAGGAAATTGAAAAAGATGTTATTCGTCTTCTTGAAAAAGGAGAGGGGAAGCAAGCGGCGGAACAGCTTTTTCTCCACTGTGTAGAGGCTGCACGCGAAAAGGATTTTGTTACAGCTGAACGGTTACGGGACCGGATACTGGGAGCTGATACCGGTGCTGTCGAGTTGGTGATCGAAGCTGATGAAGTAATCAACTGGGAAAGAAATTCCAAAATTCCAGCTACCTTCTTTGAACTGTGGAAGCCACTGCGTAGCGCAATAGGGGCACGGGAGTTCGAAGCCCTTTATGCAGTGCTGGTTCCGGAACAGTATCAAGATGATGAAATCATCGCCCGGGAAGGTGAACGCGATGACCGGCTGTATTTTATCAATGCGGGTTCCGTGTCACTTGTCTGCTCAACAGGTCCCGCAAAAACCTTTCTGAAACGGTTACAACCTGGATCGGTATTAGGTGCGGAACAATTTTTCTCAATTTCGGTTTGGACGGTAACCGCACGTGCTCGAACCCCGGTCGAGTTGCATTCAATGAGACGACGGGATTTACAAGAGCTTGAAAATCAATATCGTGGAATCTCCGAAAGTTTACAGAAATTTTGTCAAGGCTCAAACTCTGTGCCGGACCTGTTGAAAATGTCCGGAGGTGATCGCAGGGGGGCTGCCCGATATCCAGTCGCAGCGATTATTCGAACTGCACTTATTGATGCGTATGGCGCGGCAGGTCATCGGTCATTTGTCGGTCAATTGCAGGATATTTCTCAAGGCGGGTTCTGTTACAGCATCGGCATTGCCAACAAGGAAAATGCCAGGCTATTATTGGGACGACAGGTTCGTTTTGAGCTCGCGCTTGACGGTGATACTATCCTGACTATAGAGGGAATGGTTGTAGGGATGGACGCGGCAGGAGACAAAAAGGACATGTTTCGTGTGCATGTAAGGATGCTTGAACAGCTATCGCAAGCAGAGGTCCGCCAAATTGTCGATATGATCGGCTGAAATTCTGCTGTCTGCTGCTGTGTTATATTTCTCATTTTTATCTTTTTGCATGCGGTCTCGGGGGGCCGATATCCCATGAGTCGCGATCCGCATTGTCCTGCCGGCTTGAAAATCCGCAACCTTAATATCTCTATTCCACTTGCGTTGGCCCCTATGGTGGGTTTGTCACACACCGCCGGGCGCTCGCTTATTCAGGAACTTGGTGGCGTAGGAATGCTCTATACCGAAATGCTGGCCGCCAAACGTTTGCCCCATGAAAATGCGGAAATCTCACCGATGCTGGTGAAATCGCCGATTGAAAAGCCACTTATTTACCAGATATTCCTCGCTGATGAGAGCCTGGTCGAAGGAGCAATCGTTAAACTTGAAGCCTTGGATGCAGATGGCGTTGACGTGAATCTCGGATGCCCGGCTCCGCAACTGCGACGTAGTGGTTCCGGTGGATTTCTTGCAGAAGATCGACAACTGGTTGCCAGAATAATACGAAAAATCCGCTTATCCACGGAAATGGCATTGACAGCCAAGATACGTCTCGGTCAGAAGTTGGATCAAGAAAAGTTTATAGACTTCTGCAAGATGCTTGAATACGAGGGGGTTGATCTGATAACAGTCCATGGCCGGCTGCATGGAGAAAAATTTTGCCGGTCACCGCGATGGGATTGGATTGGCTATGCCAAAAAGGCGGTAAATATCCCAGTTCTTGCTAATGGTGGAATATTCAGCGTTACGGACGCGAAACGTTGTCTGGAGGTTTCTGGAGCCGATGGGTTGATGATCGGGCGGGGCGCTTTTGAAAATCCCTGGCTTTTTGCGGATATCGCTGTCACTCTTTATGGAATGGAGAACGAAAGACAGATACGATCCCGCGAACAACTGTTTTATCGGTATGTAGAATTGCTGGAAGCCAGATTCAGGCCAGAACGTAGGCTCGGGAGGCTCAAACAGTTCATTCACTATTTTGCACGATCGTTCACTTTTGGGCATCAACTTGCTTCTTCTGTTCAGACGAGTCACAATATGGAAGAAGCAGTTGGAAGGGTCGCTTTGTTTTTCACCCAGACCGACCCTTCAGAATTGTTTTTCGATCCGATATGTGTCTAAAAAATTCATGAGAGTGAAATGATAATCTGTAATTGAAGGGTTTACCAACCATGATAATGATGATGTGAAAACGATGAAACAAATCAATAAAGGAGACAACCATGATTGAACTTATCAAGAAAGCGATGTTTACCGGTATTGGTTTTGCTGCTCTCACAAAGGAAAAGGTGGAAGAACTGGCCCAGGATTTTATGAAACAGGGCAAATTGTCAAAAGAGGAAGGAGAGCAGTTTGTCGATGATATCATGCAGCGTTCAAAGGAAGCGCAGCAGGAAATGAGTAAAAAGGTGGAAGAACTGGTACAGGAAGGGTTGGGAAAAATGCAAGTTGCGAGAATGAGCGAGATAGAGACACTTCGAAGCGAGCTTGCCGAATTGCGGGAGCGGATCAAGGCCCTTGAGGAGAAGGGATAAGCAGTTAACGTTTCAGTCGAGAGCCTATTTTTGCGAGAACCTCAGAAAGTTCTGAGAGACGCATGGCATTCAGCAGCACGATGTAGGTAATGCCAGCCAGCAAGATAATTGTAAAAAGCGAGATCCCCTGCTGGAGAAGATTACCTGTCATCCAGGAAGCGGCAAGGCTGTTCCCTGCATATACCAGTGCCGACATAGTGGCTGTGGCAAAGGTGATTTTCAGGCACCCGCGGGTAAGATAACCAAACGGCAATCCATCCATTTTCAAAGAAAGGATAGTCGTTAAAAACAGGAAGTTCAGCAGCATGGTCAGCGAGGTCGACAGCGCAATGGCCATGTGCTGGAACCTGTCGATGGTCAGGTTGATAAAGATCAGGTTCGTGGCAATGGCTATGAAGCTCGCAATAACCGGATAACGGGTTTTGTTCAGAGCGTAAAAAGCCGGGACCAGGACCTTGTTTGACGAGTAGGCAAAGAGACCAACAGAATAAAGCGACAGAGCTTGTGCGGTGGCTCGGGTGTCTGCCGCGGTAAAAGCGCCGTGCTCAAAAATCAATCTGATGATTGGTTCAGCCAAAAGCATAAGGCCGGCAGTAGCCGGGATGGTGAGGGCCAGCACCATCACCAGTGACGAGACCAGAGTTGCCCGCATTTCGCTGACATTCTTCTCTGCTGCCTGCCTGGCTAAAAGCGGCATCATGGCAATCGAGAGTGCCACACCAAAGATTCCGATGGGTAGCTGTACAAGTCTAAAAGCGTAATTGAGCCAGGAGACGGAGCCTTCTACGCATGAAGCTGCGAAATTCGTGTTGATGAAAATGTTGATCTGGGTTGCCGAGAGGCCAATGGTCGCCGGGATCATCAGTTTGAGAATCCGGATCAGGCCGCTATCCCGCAGGTCAAAACGTATCCGATAGGAAAAACCGACCTTTCTCAATGTCGGCAGCTGTATTCCCAATTGCAAAATCCCACCGACGAGCGTTCCGATCGCCATACCGGCTATTGCCGGTTGACCATACCTGGGCAATAGAAAAGCCAGGCCTGTTCCCGCCACAATTGAGCCTAGATTGAAAAAACTTGAGGCAATGGCAGGCACGAAAAACCTTCCCTTGGTGTTGAGCATCCCCATGACCACGGCAGACAGCGAAATTGCCACCAGAAAAGGTAGCATGATCCTGGTCAAGGTAACGGTGAGTGCTGTTTTTCCAGGGATAAGATCATAATCGGGGGCAAGAAGATGAACGAGCGGCTCGGATAGATAGATGCCCAGAATTGAGATAAGGCTCAAAGCTATTGCAAAGAAGGTCAGCACATTTGAGGCGAGTCGCCAGGTCTCTTCTTTTGTTCTGTTCGTATCGTAATCGGAGAAGACGGTGACAAAAGCGGCGGAAAGGGCGCCTTCGCCAAAGAGGTCGCGGAGAAGGTTGGGAATCCTGAAGGCGACCACGAAGGCGTCGTACGCAAATCCTGCCCCGAAAAGGGTAGCGAAGACCTGCTCGCGAATGAGGCCTAGCACTCTGCTGCACATGACCGCAATGGAGACAACCCCTGCAGAGCGGGCGATGGTGGTGCTGTTGCCTGATGATTGTTTCAATGTATTTAACCTTCTGGAAATTCGTTGCACAATTTTTCCGAAAGGAAGATACTCCGTCTCAGGTAAATTTTCCAGCTATAGATGTGAAAATAAAACAATCTCATGTTCATGAAACCGAATTTCCTCGCAAAGCCTCACCCTCTGTCGAACATGCTTGACTTTGTCTTTTGAAATTGAATATATGAAGAGTCTATAAGACAGGTAGCTGCAAACGATGCGTTCAATAACGGTTGCAGTTTATGTTGAACTGCCGGTTCTTACAAATTATGCCAAAGTTTGAGGTGGAGTTCACCCAGCAAGGCATAGTATGGTTTCCCGCAATCGGCGGAAAAAGTGTAATTATGCGTTCTGGATGTTTTGGTGAGCATTGAATAACCTTCGATTTTGAGGAGATACATATGCAGGACACAAGCAAGGTCAGAAACATCGCAATTATTGGACATGGTAACTGTGGCAAAACTTCCCTGGCTGAGGCGATGCTGTTTACCGCCGGCAAGATCAACCGACTGGGAAAAGTTGATGAAGGAACCTCGGCCCTTGATTATGAAGATGAAGAGATCAGCCGCAATATTTCCATTAATACCAGTTTTCATAATTACAGCTGGAATAAGCACGACGTCTATCTCATTGACACCCCTGGTGATGACAACTTCTTAAATGAGACAGTTTTTGCCTCAGATATCTGCGATGGTGTGGTGTTTACCATTGGTGCAGTACTTGGTGTCAAAGGACAGACCATCAAATTTGCTGAAATCGTAAAGGAAAAAAATCTGCCAACGATGATCGTGGTCAATAAGATGGATCGCGAGAGGGCCAATTTCAACAAAACCATGGATGAGATGCGCGAGTCGCTTCCCATTACACCGACCGTCCTTCACATGCCGATTGGTGCTGAAGACAGTTTTAAAGGCTTTGTCGATGTTATCAGCGGGAAAGCCTATTTGTTTGAAGGTGATAAAGGCACTTTTACCGAGGGTGAAGTTCCCTCTGATATGGTCGATGATCTGGCCGGTTATCGTGAAGCCTTGATGGAGAGTGTTGCTGAAACCGACGATGATCTGATTGAGAAGTTTCTTGAAGAAGGCGAACTGACCGAAGAAGAGATGCTTACCGGTCTGAAAAACGGTGTGGCCAAAGGTGAGATTGCCCCGGTCTGTGTTTGTGCCGCAACCAAGAATCTCGGTACCGCTGCAGTGCTTGACTGTATCAATAAATATATGCCGTCACCGGCCGAGCGGCCTGTAATGATTGGCACCAATAAGGCTGGCGAGACTGTCGAGCGTATTCCTGATGCAAATCAGCCATTTTCAGCCATGGTTTTCAAAACAATGGCTGACCCTTATGCCGGTCGTCTCACCATCTTCAGGGTGTTTAGCGGTATCCTGCAAGGAGATCATTTCTACAACTCTACCAAGGATGAGTCTGAACGTTTCGGTCAACTCTATGTCCTGGAAGGCAAAGAACAGAAACCAGTGGATAAGGTTGGACCCGGTATGATTGTGGCTGTTGCCAAACTGAAAGAGACCGCTACCGGCGATACCCTTTGCGATGCGGCCTCACCCATCATATACGAACCGACGAAGCCGTTGTCTCCCGTTATCACCTTTGCTGTCAGTGCCAAAAAGGGTGACGAAGAGAAGGTGTTCGGTTCCATCTCCAAGATGCTCGACGAGGATCTTACCCTGAAAATGGAACGGCAGCAGCAGACCAAGCAAACCCTTATTTCTGGTATGGGTCAGACCCATCTTGAAGTAGTTGGCTCAAGAATCAAACGGAAATTTGGGGTAGAAATGGAACTCTCCAAGCCGAAGGTGCCCTATATGGAGACGATCCGTGGTAGTGCCAGGGTTCAGGGTAAACACAAAAAGCAGAGCGGCGGCCGAGGTCAATTCGGGGATTGCTGGGTAGAGATTGAGCCTTTGCCAGGTGGAGGCTATGAGTTTGTAGATAAGATTGTTGGTGGAGTTATTCCGCAACAATATAGGCCGGCCGTCGACAAGGGTATCCAGGAAGCCATGGAACGCGGTGTTTTGGCTGGATATCCTGTTATTGATGTGAAAATCACCCTGGTTGATGGCTCGTATCACACCGTCGACTCTTCAGAGATGGCGTTCAAGATAGCCGGATCCTTAGCTTTCAAGAAAGGCGCGCAGGAGGCTGGTTTGGTCTTACTGGAACCCCATGTGAATATGGAGATTCGAGTCGGCAAGGATCATGTCGGCGATGTCATGGGCGACCTGAATTCGAGACGTGGTAAGGTTATGGGGATGGATTCCGATGGGCGTTCTGAGATCATCAATGCTCAGGTTCCACAGTCGGAAATGCTCTCGTATGCAACCGATCTTACGTCAATGACCGGTGGATTGGGAACTTTCACCTACCAGTTCTCCCACTACGAAGAGGTGCCGTCTCATATAGCTGATAAGATTATTGCTGAGCGGGCTGAAGACGAATAGCAGCGAATGACCATGGAACAGAAAACTGAAAAATTCACGTTCGCTGTTGTCACTATGAGCGATAAAGGTTCACGGGGCGAACGTGAGGACACCAGTGGTGCTTATTTACTCAAGACTCTTACCTCCGAAGGTTACATTCAGGTTTCCTACATTATTGTTCCGGATAATGTCCCGGTAATTACCAAAACCCTGATTGAGTTGGCTGATAAGGAGCAGGTTGCACTTGTTGTTACCACTGGCGGCACCGGTGTCGCACCCACAGATGTGACACCTGAGGCGATGCAGCAGGTAATTGAAAAAGAGATCCCAGGCATGGCTGAAGCTATGCGGTACGAGAGTATGAAAAAAACGTCCCGAGCCATGTTATCTCGGGGGAAAGTCGGAATTCGCGGGGCAACTCTGATTGTAAATCTGCCTGGAAGTTTGAAGGCGGTGAAAGAAAACCTTGAAGTGCTGTTGCCGGTTTTGCCCCATGCCCTTGAAAAAATCCGAGGCGATGATGGGGATTGCGGCCGCTAAAAGTTACCTCTGTAAATGAAAGGAAAAAGCCCGAATCGGATAATAGACCGATTCGGGCTTTTTTATAAATTCTGTGTTGGGAGGAAACGATCAGAAGAGGAGCTCGACCTCGGAATCTTCCTCTTCTCGTATGGCAATCTCGCCAATGATGAAGGGTTTCTCGCCGACAGCAGCAAAATGGTGGAGAATGTCGTTGGCTTTCGTGTGATCAACAATGGCCATCAAACCTATACCCATATTGAAGGTGCGGTACATCTCTTCAGCAGGAACATGGCCCTTGTCTGCCAGAAATGGGAAAATTGGCGGTGCCTCCCATGCCTTGGTGTCAATGATCGCTTTATAGCCTTTTGGCAGCACACGCGGGATGTTGTCGATAAATCCACCGCCGGTGTTATGGATCATACCGTTAATTTTGTAGTTCTTTAAAACGTTGAGAACCGATTGCACGTAAATGCGGGTCGGCTTGATAAGCTCTTCGCCAAGGGTGCAGCCGAGTTCATCGATATACTGGTCGACGGAGAGCTGTTGCTCCTCAAAGCAGATTTTACGAACAAGAGAAAAACCATTTGAATGCAGGCCGCTGGAGGCAAGGCCGATAATAGTATCACCTACCCGGACATCTGAGCCGTCGATAATAGCGTCTCGCTCGACAATGCCGGTGACAAAACCGGCCAGATCATAATCGTCGTTTCTGTAAAGGCCGGGCATCTCGGCGGTCTCTCCACCTACAAGCGAGCATTTTGCCTGGCGACAACCTTCGGCAATGCCCTTGACCACCTCCGTAGCAATTGAAAGATCGAGACGCCCTACTGCAAAGTAGTCAAGAAAACAGAGTGGCGTGGCTCCGCCGACAATGATATCGTTGACACACATTGCAACAAGGTCGATACCGATGGTATCATGCTTATTGCACATATGAGCAATGGCGAGTTTAGTCCCGACCCCGTCCGTTGAATTCACCAGCACCGGTTGGTGATATTTGTTGGTATCAATGGCGATCAGGGAGGAAAAACCACCAATATCATTAAGAACACCGGGGCGGTGGGTTGAGGCTACCACCTCTTTGATTTCCTTGACAAAAGCATTGCCCTTGTCAATGTCTACTCCGGCTTCACTGTATCTGGACGTGTTGGTCTGAGTCATATTCTGTCGAAAGTTAAGAAAATGTGTTAAAAGCGGTCGGCACTATAGATGTTATTTAAGCTTTTGTGCAAGAAGTATCGTTTCCACGAGTGGAGCTAATTCTGATCGTGGCACAATTACTTCCTGGATCTGGGCAAAAAGAACATGTACAAGAGAGCCGGTAGGTGCTTTGCGAAGACGATATTAGATGGCTGAATTGTATTCATTCGAACAAAAAAAAGCAATTGAATTGCTTCGTCAGGGATTTCCGCAAAGATCATTCATCGGTTGTTCAATCGCTGGACTTGCAATATTATTTTCACTCTGGTAGAGAGCTTTGCATGAAACTCCTTGTTCTTCTTATTGGAATGGTACTGGTGTTGGAAGGCATGCCATATGTTGCTGCGCCAGAAGCAATGCGGGAATGGCTTGCCAAATTGAGTAAGATGCCTGTTTCTCAACTGCGCGCTTTTGGTCTGTTTGCCATGGTGCTCGGCCTCATTATCTGTGCTGTTGCTCAGAATACGTCAATTCTTGACTGAAATAGCATTCCCTTCTTTTTGCTTCTGGAGAATCCAGATAAAGCCCTTGATCCAGCCATCCCTTTCCCGGCGAAGTTGTGTGGGGCTAAACTGGAGCACAGACCAGCCGTGTTTCTTGACGAGTTCGAGAAAGTATTCAGGACTATGAGCAATACGTCCCGAAGGCTGCAGATTGAAGGGCGCTATATCGCCTGCTTCAATAGAACCGCAGAAAATGGTGTCGGGCTCCGTTTTGCCGCTTACTTCCATGATGATTGGCGCAAGGTCCCCAAGATAGCCGAAAACATCGGCTGCCAGTACAAAGTCGTATTGACGATCAATCCGGGTTAAGGCTGTGGCGATATTGTCAACATAGAGATCTCGGTATATGTTCTTTTTCTCAGCAATCGCTATCATTTTTGCTGAAAGATCGACACCATCAAGGTGCTCGACAATATCTCGAAACGACTCGCCACTTAAGCCTGTCCCGCAGCCAAGGTCGATCCCTTCATTAAAATGTTGCGGGCAATCTGGTAGATTGACCAGCACTTCACGCAATGAGAGGGGGACGTGGTATTCAAGATTGACGACAAGGCTTTGTTCGTAATGATCTGAGTAGCTGTCGAAGAGGTCCCGGACATAGGATTCGGATGGCGCATCAAACGTGTCGCCCAAGAGTGCAGCCAGCATGTGCCTGGCGCTTTCACGTTCGGGGTCGAGTTCCAATAGTCTGCGGTAATAGCGGATCGCGTTTTCCGTATCTCCGGTCAGTTGATACATATAGGCAAGATTGCTGAGTGCTGATTGATGTTCCGGCTGCTGTTGGAGAAGTTGACGGTACTGGTTAATTGCCATTTCGTCCTGTCGGGTTGCACGATAACAGCTGGCCAGATTATAGATGGCATCAACATGGTCCGGCTCTATGTCTATCAGTTTGTGGTACGAAGTGCAGGCATCGTCAAACAGCCCGCATTCCCTTTGACACAGAGCCAGGTTGAACAATGTGTCCGAATCGAATGGATTGCCTGCATGAGCTTTTGCAAAAGAGCTAAGCGCATCTTGAAAGTCATGAAGTTCGAAATGGACGAGGCCCATGTTGTAGTGGAGGAGGGGCGCGTCGACATATTCGAGCAAGGTCATGTAGCCTGACTTTGCTTCGGCGAGATGTCCTTGCTGGTGGTCTTTGCAGGCTTGTTGAAACAGATCGTTGAGTTCTTCTGGGGTGAGTGGTGGCGACTGGTGCATGGTGATACGGTAAATCTTTTTTTAGGATTGCATGAGGACAGTCACAAGGGTCGGAAAATGGATTGACCAGTTCCTGTGAATGGTTGTACGATATAAAATTTGTGCCAATATACCTCGAATTCATCAGAAAACAAGGCAGGATTATGCATCCTGCGCTGACTGCCGGTAGTGAATATGGAAGAAAAAGGTAAACGCGAACTCATCGGAAATGAAGGTCAAGTCATCCTTGACATGGTTCGTCGCCTCAATAGACGTGGTGCAAATGAGCACCTGATGAAGCTTATCACCAAGACCCATCCTGCAGATATGGCATGGGTTTTCAGGCATCTGAATGATGAAGAGCGAACCAAGGTTTTTAATATAATCGCTCGAACCGATGAGGTCGGTGAATTTTTAAGCGAACTCGATTCAGCTCTGGTCATTGATCTCGTTCGTGAGATGAGTGGGCAGGTGATGGCAGACATCATCTCGGATATGCCTGCCGATGATGCTGTCGATCTCCTCGAAGTCCTGCCGGAAGAGGTCGCCGAAGATATCCGCGAGCACATGGAGAAGAAGGACCGGGAAGAAGTAGAACAGCTTCTCCAGTACGACCCGGAAACTGCCGGTGGCCTGATGTCCACCGACTTCATGAGTCTTGATGAAGAGTTGAGTGCCGGCGAGGCCATTGCATCAATTCAAAAACGCAGTGAGGAAAAAGAGATGGTATTCTATCTCTATATTACCCACGGTGAAGACAAGCTTGCCGGGGTAGTGTCTCTGCGTGAACTGTTGATGCACCCTCCTCATCGTCAGCTGAAAAACATCATGAATACCAATGTCATCTCCGTGACTACCGACACGGAACAGGGTGAGGTTGCTCATGTTGTCTCCCAGTACAACATCCTGGCTGTGCCTGTTGTCGACTCGAGTTATAAACTGGTTGGTATAGTCACGGTCGATGATATCATTGACGTTATCCGCGAGGAGGCCACCGAAGAGTTCCTGCAGATGGCCGGTGCAGGTAAGGATCGTGAGATTCTGCTGAAGTCGACAAAAGAAAATGCCATGTTACGAGCCCCTTGGCTCTTTGCTTCCTGGATCGGTGGCATCCTGGCCATGTTTATTATCGGTGCATTTGAAGAAGAACTCAGCAAGGTATTGGCTCTCGCCTCATTTATTCCTATCGTTATGGGTATGGGGGGGAATATTGCGACCCAGTCTTCGACCATCATTGTCCGTGGTATTGCCACTGGCCGGGTGAATATCAACGATTTTCTGCGGATAATTTTCAAAGAAATGCGGGTCGGCATGATCCTTGGCGTGATGTATGGGCTCTTTCTTGGGGTGGTCGCCTATCTTGGCTTTGCTGAACCTACCCGCCTTGGGCTGGTTGTCGGGTTTTCCATATTGTTTTGTATGACTATGGCGGCAACGCTTGGAACACTCATTCCGTTGGTCTTGAAACGCTTCGATATTGATGCGGCGATAGCCACCGGCCCTTTCGTCACGACATCAATCGATATTCTCGGAGTCTTGATGTATTTCTACATCGCGAAACTGTTTCTGCATTTGTAGAAGGCCATTTTCTTCTAGGCTCTGGCTTTAACGACAGACGATGAAGGTGAAATATGTCTGGCAAAAATCCTTTTGGACGAATCTCTCCCTTTGCAGTTTTTCTTCTTATTGGTATCGGTCTCTGGCTGTTATTCAATCCTTTTCAGCGGAATATTCTCAATCCGGATGCTGAGCCTCGATCGATAACCGCCAGAGGTGATCTGGCGGCCGATGAGAGGAACACCATAGAGATTTTCCGAGAGAATTCTGCTTCAGTAGTCTATGTGACCAGCATTGCCTTGCGCCGGAGTTTTTTCGCATTGAATGCTGTGGAGATTCCACAGGGGACCGGCAGCGGTTTTGTCTGGGATAGAGATGGCAGAATCGTCACCAATTTTCATGTAATTGAGGATGCCAACAGGGTACAGGTGACCATGGCCGATCAGTCATCGTGGAAAGCGGTGCTGGTTGGTGCTGCACCTGACAAAGATCTGGCGGTTTTGCAGATCACAGCTCCATCCCAACAACTCAGGCCCATCACAATTGGCCGTTCGGAAGATCTGCTGGTAGGTCAGAAAGTCTTTGCCATTGGCAACCCTTTTGGCCTTGATCAGACCATCACCTCAGGGATTATCTCAGCCTTGAATCGAGAGATTAATAGTGTCACAGGTCGCTCAATTCATGGGGTGATTCAAACGGATGCCGCCATCAATCCAGGCAACTCAGGCGGTCCCCTCCTTGACAGCGCAGGCCGGCTGATTGGAGTTAATACCGCGATCTACAGCCCGTCAGGAGCCTACGCAGGCATCGGTTTTGCCGTGCCGGTTGATGAGGTAAATCGTGTTGTTCCCCAACTTATTCGCCACGGAAGGATGATAAAGCCTGGCCTCGGTGCAAGTCTAGCCGATGAACGGGTTGCTAAACGACTCGGAATCGACGGGATTCTCATTCTCAATGTTGAAGAGAGCGGGCCAGCGGCCATTGCCGGATTACGGCCGACTACCCAATATCGTGGTGAAATAATACTGGGTGATATCATTACTGGAATTGCCGGTAAAAAAGTCCGCAGTTATAACGATCTTCGCGACGTGCTTGATACTTTTAAGGTCGGAGATGAGGTGGCGGTGACGGTCAACCGTGAAGGCCAGTTAGTCGATGTCCTTGTTCGACTGGCGCCAATCAACTAATTTTTGTTTTTATTTCAGTGAGCTATTCCCACAGTACCCATCGTTTGAGAACGAGATCTCTTTGAGAATTGCTCTGATGGTTTTGACCAGAGTAAAAAAAAGGGGAGTCGAGTGACGGGTGGAACTTGAGTTCAGTGGTATAATGAGCAAATCGCGTAATCCGCGCGAAAGTTCCATTTGAACGCCTTTACCACTTTTACCTCGGTTGCAGAGATTTTCCGGGTGGCATCCGCGCAGGTTACCAGGTACGGCCTCTTGAACTGGCAGCCCTGTATCCCGGAGACTGTCAAGCAGCCTCAACAAGACTCTCTCGTTTCGGCCGCCGAGGAAAATCATGGGCTCATTGCCCCGGCAGCCGTGAAGCGTGATCACTGTGGCAGCGGAATGGATAACTTCCAGTGCCCTGGGATCGTCAAAGAGACTACTGGTCAGATGAAGTCTGTGGTTGCCAATTGGTTTTATTCCCCGAAAACCGTAAAAGCCGAAATCTGTTCCGGCTATAACATCAGCAATAGTGAATGTACCGGGTTCAATCCTGCCTCCATGGGGGGCGATGATGGCAAGAGGAGATGGCGTTTGACGTACTTCGACAATAAAGTCTCTTCCTTCTTGCTCTTCCTCGGAAAGTTCAAGAAAGCTTCGATAGTTGTCCATGGCGATATCCTTTGCGGGTCAGGTTCCAGTGTTCCTGATTATAGCCATGGCGGTGCGAATGCCATCTACGCCGCTTGAGATGATCCCGCCAGACCAGCCGGAACCTTCTCCGGCAAGGTACAGATTGATAAACCCCTGGCATCTTCTGGAATCGTCCCGAAGCGTCTGGAGTGGCGAAGATGTTTTGCTTTCCAGACCAAGAATGATGCCAGTCTCAAATCCCTTCAGTTTACGGCTGAATACTTTCAGGCCATGGGCGAGGGAGTGACTTACCGGCTGGGGCAACATGTCCCAGAGTGGAGCTGGATCGAGACCGAGGGGATAACTGGTATCAGAAGATCTCTTGGGCAGTTTTTTATCGATAAAGCCAGAAATAGTGGCAAATGGAGCCTGGTAGCGGCTCGAGTGTTGATAGAACTTCTGTTCAAGTGTACCCAGCCAGTCAAGGGCCTCTAAAGGCGAAACGACTTTACCTAAGAGTTCATTCAGGTTGACTCCGGCGACGCAGGCAGCGTTGGCGAAACGACCGTCTCTTCGATAGCGGCTCATGCCGTTGACGATATTGGTATCGCTGTAGGCGGTGGCTGGAACCACTGTGCCGCCTGGGCACATGCAGAAAGTAAAGACTGGTAGACAGTTCTTCTCGCTGGCTGTCAGTCGATATTCTGCCGCTTTGACACCGGGCAGAGCCGGTCGGCCCCATTGCGCTGAATTGATGAGCTCCTGGGGGTGTTCGATCCTGCTGCCAATGGCAAAATTTTTGGTCCTGAACTGCACACCCCGTTCTATTAACATGCGATAGGTTTCATGGGCAGAATGACCTGGGGCGATCAGAACCACATCGGGATCAAAACCTCCGGCTGTCGTTGCTGCACCAACAACCCTGCCATTATCGATATGGAGGTTTGTGAGCATTGTCTCAAAACGTATTTCACCACCGAGATTTTCAAATTCACGACGGAGCTTGACCACGATATGGCGCAGGTTGTCGGTGCCAAGATGAGGGTGAGAGAGGTAGGATATTTCTGGGGGAGCTCCTGCCCGAATATAGCTCTCAATGATAAAGTTTTTTTCCGCGACGATATTTTTGGTCCTCGACGTAAGCTTACCGTCTGAAAAGGTTCCGGCCCCACCTTCGCCAAAGGCGTAATTGCCGACGGTACTAAAGACCCCGGATGATTCGAATTGTTTTATACTGCTGGCTCGTTTATCTACCTTCGCTCCCCGTTCGATCAAGAGGGTGCGAAATCCTGCTCTTTGCAGGACAAGGGCACCGAAGATACCGGCAGGGCCACTGCCAACAACCAGGGCGGTACCTGGGCTTTTCAGGGTTGGAATTTCTAGTACAGGCTGTGGTGCTGGGCTGATATCCGGCAATGCATCTGCAACCGCACCGATTTTGATCAGCCAATGGATATTACTTTTCTTTCGTGCATCAAGGCTTTTACTTTCGATGGTGTAGCTGAACTCACGTATACCGAGTTGTTTGCTAATTGCTGAACGAAGCAGATCCTCGGTGTAGTCCGTGGGGAGTTGAAGTGTTATTTCCTGAAATCCCAAAGTAGTGTCTCCCAATGTGGTGATAAAGGTGCAGTGTGGGGATATGTCGGTTCAGATGAGAGTGTTGTGCTGCTGTTTTTACTAATAGCACAGAATGGTGTAAAGGGTGAACTATTGTAGAGTGATATCTGCGGTGAGGTGGTATTGCTGATCGGGCTGGCAGCTTCAAAATGAACATGCTAGAATGCCGAGCTTGCTTGTAAAATGTAGAAAGTAACAAAAAGTCGCATGGATTACAGAGGTAAAATGTTGCCTTTGCGAACCGGCAACAGATGAACGTCAGTAAAGGACAGATACATGTTTCGTTCGTTTTTCCGATCACGTCGGTGGTTCTGGTGGGCCTGGGGCGGTGCTGTTGTGCTGCTGCTAGCCTTGTATGTGCAGGTTGAATTAACTGTGAAGATTAACACCTGGTATGGAGGTTTTTACAATATCCTGCAGGAGGCGACTAAGCACAAGGTCGATGAGCTGTGGGCGGAGATGATGAAGTTTGCCTATATCGCCTTTCCGTATGTTTTCATCGCAACAGTAACGGCATATTTTACTCGAATTTATGCTTTCAAATGGCGGGAAGCCATGACCTTTTCCTATGTGGCGCGATGGCAGGGAGTTGAGGAAGAGGTGGAGGGTGCAAGTCAACGTATCCAGGAGGATATTTACCGTTTTGCTAGGATTTTTGAAAGCCTTGGTCTACAGGTGGTGCGAGCACTGATGACCTTGATTGCATTTTTACCGATTTTGTGGGGCCTCAGCAAAGGCGTTGATCTTCCCTACATCAAGGATATCCCTGGCAGCTTGGTCTGGGTGGCATTGCTGGTCTCGTTAGGTGGCCTTCTTATTTCATGGTTCGTGGGCATAAAACTGCCGGGCCTGGAATATAATAACCAGAAGGTGGAGGCGGCTTTTCGGAAAGAACTTGTGTACGCCGAAGACGACAAAATCAATTATGGCAAGACCGAAACATTAGTCGAGCTGTTTATCGGCCTGAAGTTGAACTATAACCGGTTATTCCTCCATTATGGCTATTTTGATATATGGGTAAATTTCTTTGAGCAGTTGATGGTTATTGTGCCCTACCTGATAATGGGGCCTGGGCTTTTTACCGGGCTTATTACCCTTGGCGTTCTGGTCCAGGTTTCCAATGCCTTTAGTAAAGTCCGTGAATCGTTTTCCATTTTTATCGCCAACTGGACGACAATTACCGAACTTCGCTCAATCCACAAGCGCCTGCGTGAGTTTGAAATCAACATCGGTTATTGAACTATGCAGGAGCCATGCACATGCACAGTTCCTGGAGCAGTTTGACTTTTTTAAGCAACCTTGGTCTGTTCCGGATTTTCTGTAGGAGAATCCGGAACAGCTGGTTCAGCAGGTGATGTCGACTCTTCTATTTTTACCTCTTTCTCCAGCTTTCCTTGAAGTGCTCTGGCAGCCGCTTCAGTGACTGATCTGATATGCAGGTCGGTCTGCTGGAACGGTATTTCGATGTTGTTAAGGGCAAACTCGCTCTCAATCGTCTGGTTGAGTTCACTGGTGGCGGTCATTTTATCGAGATATTCCGGTATCCAGAAACGTAATTCGAAATCAAGAGAGCTTGCCCCAAAAGCCAGGAAAAGTGCTGCAGGCTTCGGTGTGCTCAACACCATTGGATGAGACTCAGCACAGCTATTGAGTATTTCAAGAACCTTGCTTACGTCGGTACCATAAGCAACACCTATTGGAATTCTGACGCGCACTTTTCGTTCGGCCAAGGTCCAGTTGGTGACCTGGCCGGTGACAAGATCCGCATTTGGTACGACAATCTCGGAGTTGTCAAATGTCTGAATAATGGTAGCACGTAAGCCAAGGTTTTTCACTTCTCCCAACTCTGTTCCAACCTGGATTGTATCACCAACCTTGATAGGTCTTTCAAACAGCAGAATAAGGCCGCTGACGAAGTTGTTGACTATGGCTTGAAGACCAAAACCGATACCAACACCAAGGGCACCGCCAAGAATGGTGAGCTGCTGAAGTTGAAAACCCAGGACTTTTAGTAAAACTAAAAAACCCAAGGTTAGGATGGCATAATGAACAAGTCTGGTGATCGAAAGCTGAACCCCTTTTTCTGCTTTATAACGAGGTAATACTTCACTCAGCAAAAGAGCCTGGATAGCGCGTGAAAAGAGAATAGCTCCGTAGAGTACGAGAAAAATAGTTAAAATGAAGCCCGGCGAAACATGAAATCCTGCAAGATCAAATCCCATATTGCTGAGCTTATCCATGGCGATATCCGCCGATGGGTATACATCCCAGATGACAGATACGAGCCCTATTGCCAGCATCAGGTGCATTAACGCCAAAAATGGTTGAATGCTTTTTACAATAACCGGGATGTTTGCACGGATAATGTCCAAGGGGGCAAGTTTTAACAGCAACTCAAGCAAACCTGATATGAGATGAAACATCATCCAGACAACCAGGCAGATTGCTATACTGGAAATGATTGTCGAGAAAAAGAAGATGGCGAATTGCTCGTAACCTGCAAGACTGGCAACAACCACAATAGCAGGCAATACTCCCCATAAGTTGCGAAGAACGCGTTGAAAGGTACTGTGGCATTGGGCTTTGAGTTGGGTGAAATATATGATCAACGCGGCAAAGGAAGCACCGAAAACAAAAAGCAGCATCAGGATTTGGGGGAGTTCCAGGCTGGCCAGTATCATGATGACGATCATATAGAGTGATAATCGGATAAAAACAATCCGTTTCCATTCATCATCAATGGATTTACTGACAAGCCTCATCACCGCTAACACGGTAAGTATATTGATGATCAGGTTCCACTGGTTCTCAAAATTGACGTTGATCTTTTGAATAAAAATAGCATAAGCCGCCGTAGAGAGAAATAAAGCAGTGCCGAAGGGGCAGGTGGCAAAAGGGTACCAGCGAGAGGAAGCAAGGACATAGTGCCTGCTTATGGCTATCACACAACACAAAATTATGAAGAGCAGGCATCCTATCACAATGAAGCGGAGGTTTTGATAAATCAGCGTATTGTGTGCTGTAACAAATCGCTTAACATTTGCGTACACATCCACAAATAACTGGAGGTTGATCTGTTTGTAGAAATCGAGGGAAAGGAGTGTTGGGAAGGTTCGTTCTGAGCGACTCTGAAGGAATTGCTTGTCAAGAGATCGAAGATCCGCCTTTATCGACTCGAGTTTTACCTGCAGATTGGCAAAGTCCGCCCCGGCGGCTAATGTTGGAACAAGATTGGATTCAATGAGTTGCAGAGCCTGTTCAATAATTTTTCCGAGATCTTGGTTCTTATCCATGGCAAGAATTGGCGCTAGGTCTTCCTGCTCTGAAAAAGAGGCAAGCTTTTCTTTATTCACCAGCCATTCATTTCGTTTAGCAGAGAGTTTTGCGACAATCTCAGCAAGTAAGGTTTGGAGATCAGATACCTGTGTTTTAAATCTGTTGAGTTTTCTCTGAAACCTGTCGATTTGCATTTTCTGCAGATATGGTGCAGTTCTGGCGGTTACTATCTCCCACTGGAGGTCATGAATGTCAGCAGTTATCGCTTGAACATGAAGACTTGCCCGATTGTCTAGACTATTAGATCTAAGTTTGTTTTGCAGATCGATAAAATCTTTTGGCAGGACTGCAGACCAGGTGTAGAAATTAATGAGGGATGTTTTCTGCTCATTACTCAGCAATGTTTTCTGGTCGCTTTGTGTTGATGATGCTGGCGGTGCGGGCGAGCCCTCCTGAGAGGTTTCCGCAGCTGTAGGCAGGTTCGGCTCTTCCGCTTTAGCTACATTCGAATAAGGTTGTAGAAGGTGTAGTAGTAAAAAGATTGACGTCGTCAGAAAAAAAAATACTTGCTGCATCAGATTTCCCTTTTTGGAAAAAATAGCTCAACCTGTGATTTCAATAATCCCGTATGAAACTTTTTCCCGATCCTAACTTTTTCGTTTAGCTGTTACAATAGCTTTTCGACCCGGAAATACAATGAAAAGTATAGAACAATGCGAGTGTTGCCATGAGGATCAACATGCAGGATTGAGAAGTCTGTTTAAAATGAATGAAAAATTCCTGATATAGCTGCTTTGAGTGAGGTGCAATCAGGTAGGACGGTGACGTAGTCGGGGAATATGTAATCACCTTGAATTCCGATAAATGGAATGTTGCAAGTAAGGGCGGTCTGATGATCGGTATGGGCATCACCGATAAAGAGGCAGTTCTGCAGGTTGAAGTTGTAGCGTTGTTGCAGCACCTTGATATGGTCTGGTTTATGAACGGGGGAACCCATTACTGCCAGGAAATAGTGGGCCATGTTGCGCTGCCGTATAATTGTTTGTAATTCTTCTTGTGGTGTACCGGAAATGACAAACAGGGGCACGCGACCCTGAATTTCATCCAGAAAAGATTTGGCTCCAGCTATCCATGGAGCAGCGGTCACCTTTTCTGCAACCAGTTGGGAGTATTGTGTGGCTAGCTGTTGGAGCATATCTTCAGTCAGCGAACGACGCATGATCTTTTCAAAAGCATATCGTATCTTTTCGACGCGACTGATCCCGCCATGTTGTTGGTGGTGTGCTATAACTTCAGAGACCACATGGTCGCCGTACGGCTGAAAAAGAACTCGAAATGCCTCATTTTTAATGAAGTTTGAATCAATAAGTACTCCATCGAAATCAAAAAACAGAGCCTGGAGTTTTTTTACATTCATTTTGAATATTGGATGGGGTGCATGGATGATGTCGACATGGTGAATTGGCAATGATCTTTCTTGAGTAAATGAAGAGGCACGCATGGAAAACACTCAACACTCTCCCCTGATTCTTACACTTGGCTGGGGAAAAATGGAAGTCGAACTGCTAGGTCGTGGAAAGGATTTTAAATTGTGGCCGGGTGGTGGTCGGGCCTGGGATTGGGGAGAGTCCGGAACCAGCCATTCAAGAGGTATTCAGGTTGATGATGTCAAAGAACTCGTAGAGCATGGGGCCAAGGTTGTTGTGCTTACCCGCGGTATGCTACTCCGTTTGAAGGTGCCGGAAAGGGCCATAGCGTATCTTGAAAACAGAAATATCGAGGTGGTGGTAGCTTCAACAAAAACAGGTATGAAAATTTATAATGAGTATGTGGAAAAGAACGTCCCTGTCGCTGGGCTTTTCCATTCAACCTGCTGAATCGAATCTCAACAGCATCTTCAGGACTCATTCAGAGACGACTGTGAGATAAGAAAAAGCGAGATTCCCATTTGGGATACGCACATCATCACTCATGTCACAAACTGGCAGAACTGCACATGGTAATGCAATCTATCCAGAGTCTTGCTTTCTTCGCATGAACAATTCGTAACATTCTATTTGACTTTCTCAATTCGTTATTTGCACTTTGTCAAGAAAAGTATTTTTGGGGTGTACCACATGTTGGGAAAAAAATACGAATGCATTTTACTTTTTGACGAAAAGGCTACAAACTAAAGGTAAAGAGTAAAAAGGATTACGTGATCAATAACTCAAATCATTACGATGGTGTGTTGTGAACCGGGCTTGGAGAAAACGATACAAAGAGCCTGAGTTGCATGGCGAAACAGATGTATCGGATGGCGACTTTTGACAATGTAAAACCATAACAGCAAAGGAATGGACTATGCTTAACAGATTTTCAGTCAAAGGCCGAATGATGGTAATAATAGCTACCATCTTTGCACTTTTCCTCATTATGGTGTTTTTTGCGATCCAAAACGGACAGCGAGTGAAAGAGGAGGGGCTGAAAGAAACCAGTGAAGTAATGCTCAGCGATCAGAAAGCCAAGGTACAGGTTGCAAGTCATGCTATGGCTGTTGCTGTTGGTAAAGCCGTCGCAAAGGGAGGCAGTGCAGAAGAGAAGATTGCAATAATCCGTGAACTTGTAAATGATATCCTTTTTGAAGAGGATAAATCAGGATACTTTTTCGTTTATCAGGGAACAACAAATGTTGCGTTTCCCGTAAAAAAGGAATTGGAAGGTAAAAATCTTGGGGATCTGAAGGATAAAAACGGCGTCTATGTTATTAGGGAGTTACATGATCGAGCCAGTAAAGGTGGTGGTTTTGTTAACTATATCTGGCCTAAGCCTGGTGCCGGCGATGTCCCGAAAGTAAGTTATGCGGAAATGATACCAGGTACAGAGATGTGGATTGGGACAGGGGTATACATAGATAACATTGAGGCTTTTCAGCTTCAACTGGCTGATAAAATGAACAGTCAGGTCCGTTCAAATGTTATGCAGATGCTGCTGACAGCCGGATTGGTTTTTACCGGCATCATCTCCCTGGTATTGGTTATTGTTTACGGATTGGTCAAGGGTTTGAAAGAGTTGATTGACAATGTTCAGGATGTTGCAGAGGGCGAGGGAGATCTGACAAAGCGGATTACTATAACATCAAAGGATGAGCTGGGTGAGCTTGGTCATTGGCTCAATGTCTTTATTGAAAAGCTGCAGGGTATCATCCGCTCTATTTCAGTAAACACCGATCTTGTTGGCGAGGAGGCTGGAAGTATCTCGAGAATAGCTGGTAATCTTGCCGGAAACGCCCAGGAAAGTTCCAGTAGGTCGCAGAGTGTAGCAGCAGCAGCCGAGGAAATGAGTGCAAATCTTGATAGTGTAGCTGCCGCTATGGAGCAGTCCACAACAAACACCAATATGGTGGCAAGTGCTGCAGAAGAAATGACGGCAACCATCCACGAAATTGCCGACAATGCCACAAGGGCACATGAAATTTCGGAGAACGCAGTTCGACAAGCGCAAAGTACTTCGGAGCGAATGAACCGGCTTGGTGTTTCGGCAGATGCAATCAGTAAGGTCACAGAGGCCATCACTGAAATATCAGAACAGACAAATCTCCTCGCGTTGAACGCCACCATCGAAGCGGCAAGAGCAGGAGAAGCCGGCAAAGGCTTCGCCGTTGTTGCCAATGAGATCAAGGAGCTGGCAAAACAGACGGCAGCAGCGACGCTTGATATAAAAAACAAGATTGAGGGTGTTCAGAAAACAACGAATGAATCAGTCAAGGGAATAGAGGAAATCGTCACCATTATCAACAGCGTCAATGAGCTTGTTGCAACGATTACCAGTGCTGTTGCAGAGCAGTCGAGCGCCACTGCAGAGATTGCGCAAAATATTAACCAGGCTGCAGAGGGGCTTGCTGAAGTCAACGAAAATGTCAGTCAGGTGTCTGTTGTTTCCTCGACCATCAGTGGGGATATCGCTATGGTGAGCTCCGCTTCAGCAGAAGTCTCGACTTCGAGTGGTGATCTCAGTAATAGTAGTAAAGATTTGGAGAAGCTTGCCAGAGAACTTCAAATGGCTGTTGCTAATTTCAAGATTTGATGAAGTTTACTACAAGGCAAGCACAATGATCTAATAAATAGAATGACAGCAAGAGGCCGGAGAGAGAGCTCCCGGCCTCTTTTTTTATTGGGTTCAAAAGAGATGAGGGCGACGGCTTGAGCAAGTCAAGAGAGGGGGATGTTCAGGCGTTCCAAATATTCGTTAAGCCTGGGAGTTCTCGTTGTAATCTGAATTGCAGTTACTGTTATTACCTCGATGTTGGCAGACACGTACTAGCTCAGCCTTTATCCCGGATGGATGATGACCTTCTTCGGCGGTATATTCGAGGGCACATGGCCGCCTGTCGCGGACAACAGGTCCATTTCTCCTGGCATGGAGGAGAACCTACACTGCTCGGTATCGAGTATTTCAAGCGTATCGTGCAGTTTCAGAAACAGTGCTGCCCACCCGAGAAGACTATTCAAAACACCATCCAGACGAATGGTACCCTGATTAACGACCAATGGGCGAAGTTTTTTGCCGACAACGGTTTCGGTGTTGGGATAAGTCTTGATGGTCCTGCCGAACTTCATAACGAATATCGAAAAACTCCTCAAGGCAAACCTACCTTTGATGCAACGATGAAAGGGTACCAAATCCTTGTTGAGTATGGGGTACCCATCGACCTTCTTTGCGTGGTCAATGACTGCAATGTTATGTATCCGTTGCAGTTATATCGATTTTTCAAGGAGATTGGCGCAACACATCTCTCGTTTCTGCCGTTGGTCGAACCGCAACCGCATGATAGTGAGACGGTTGCCAGCGAGCGAAGCGTTCCTGCTGAAGCCTTTGGGGCTTTCCTGTGTGTTATCTTTGATGAATGGAAGTCTGATGATATTGGCAGAATCAAGGTGCAGATTTTTGAAGAGGCGTTACGTACTGCTTTTCACCAGGAGCACTCTCTCTGTCTATTCCGGCCCGTCTGCGGTGCGATTCCTGTTTTGGAGCAAAATGGTGATGTTTATGCCTGCGACCATTATGTCAAACCGACGTGGAAAATAGGTAATATCAAGGAAAATTCTTTGGAAGAAATTCTTCAATCTGAGAAACTGCAGCATTTTGGGATGGGGAAGAAAGCACAATTGCCGGAGATCTGCATGAGGTGTGAGGTAGTCAGCATGTGTAATGGTGAATGTCCGAAAAACAGATTTGTTTCGGTGGTTGGTGAGGCGGAGAAGCTGAATTATCTCTGTCCGGGATATCGGTTATTCTTTAATCACTGCCGTCCTTTTGTTGAGGCGGTGGCGGAACAATGGCAAAAAGAACTTGGGATAACCTGATAGCGACAATCTGCGGACAGAAGCGTTGCAGCCCGCAGAAAAACCGATATGTGCCAACGAGATGTCTGAGCTGGTGGTCTGGAGCCAGTGTGAAATAAATATTGAATTCTTCTTCTATTCTTTCAGCTTGGCCGTCAAGAACTCTACCGTACGTTTCCAGGCGAGATCCGCCGCCTCTTTATTGTATCGAGCAGCGTTTGTGTCATTATTGAACGCATGATTTGCACCCTCGTAGATATACATGGTGTAGACGACGCCTGCTGCATCGAGTGCTTTGGTAAAATCTGGGATACCAGCATTGATACGCTCGTCGAGGCCCGCATAGTGAAGCAGTAGTTCCGCTTTGATTTTTCCAACATCCTCACTGCCAGGCTGTTTGCCGTAATAGGGCACAGTGGCAACTATATCCGTTGAGTGGACGGCCATCTGGTTGGCCATGGCTCCACCCCAGCAGAATCCGACTACCCCAACTTTACCGGTTGAATGGGGATGGGTTTTCAAATAGGCGGCAGCGGCTACGAAGTTTTGAACAGTTTCATTCATGTCCAGCTCTTTTATCATACCGGCAGCAACTTCAGGATCAGCCGGTGAACCACCTTTGCTCGTGAGGGCGTCGGGAGCGAGGGCCAGAAATCCTTCCACTGCCAACCGACGGGCAACATCCTCGATATGGGGATTTAATCCCTTATTCTCATGAATGACGAGAACTGCTGGTATCTTTCCCGCACCCGCCGGCATCACCTCATACCCCTTGATGGTTCCGCTTTTCGCTGGGTAGGTTATAACTTCTGCATTGAGGCGCTTGTCGTCCGCTGGTATTTTTTCAGCGAAAGCGTAATTGTTTTCCAGGATCGGCAGCATCGCATATGCAGCGGCGACTCCACCAGCTATGTGGGCGAGCTTGTCCATAAACTGCCGACGAGTCATTTCCTGGTGAGAATAGGCATCGTAGAGTTCAATAATGTTTTGATCGACCATGCTGCCTCTTTTAAGGTTGTTGTGAAATGAATAGATGTTGAGTTGCCTGGTTCTGGGTTTTAACCGTATAGTTTTTTAACGGTTTCTCGATCTATCTTGCCGTCACGCATTGGTAGCGATTCCACAAATTCCACATACCCTGGTTTTTTATACCGGGCGATTCGTGACCCGACGAACTCAATGAGTTCATCTGCCGTGACCTTTGCCTCCGATCGGAGCACACATACCGCCTTGACGCCTTCACCAAATTTCGGGTCGGGCACGCCGATGACCGATACTGCTTCAATGTCTGGGTGTTGCAGGATCACCGCTTCAACTTCAGCCGGATAGACATTTTCTCCACCGGGTTTAATGAGCTCTTTTTCTGGTTTTCGTCCCTTAAACACCAGGTACCCTTGTTCATCGACCATGCCAAGGTCGCCGGTGTGGTGCCAGTCGTTACGGAACGTTCTGGCGTTAAGTGTTTCCTGGCGCCAGTATCCTTGAAAGACAAGGGGGCCGCGAACCGTAATTTCGCCGGTTGCACCAGCAGGTACCGGATTGTCATCTTCATCAACCAACTGAAAAATAGAGAGGGGGCCTTGCTTTCCTGCGGTACCAGGTCGGTCAGTGGCGGGTGAAAATGTCACAAAACCGGAGGTTTCCGATTGGCCGTAGAGTATCCAAAAACGGGCTGCGGTTAACTTTTCAAATGATTGTATGGGCTCGGGGCCGTCAAGACCAACCACGTACTTTAATGATAGTGGCTTTAGGTTGGATTTGGTGATTTCATCAGCCATTCGGCTTAAAATTGGTGGGAAGCTCCCCCACAGGGTTATGTGTTCAGATAATGAAAGACGAAGGGCTTCTTTTTCATCAAATTTTTCCATAATTATGTTCCGACCGCCTTGCTGCAGCACTGCAAGGGCCAGATTCATGCCGGTGATGTGGAAAAGTGGCAGCATGGCAAGGTAGGCGTCGTTTGCGGTGAGCCCCATGGAGACTATTACCTGCAGGTTGGCACTGAGGAGATTCGTATGACTGAGCACCGCTCCACGCGGAACACCCTCAACCGCTGCAGTATAGATGATGCAAAGGGGCGTTTCGCCTTTAACTTCGGATTCTGTAAGGGGTGGGGGATAAGTACTACTTGTGCCTCTCAGAATCTGATCAAGTTGAACGACTGGAATTTGCAAGGGCTCTGCTATCTGTCGGGCAGTGGCAAGTTGGTGGCTGTCGGTGTAGAGCAGACTGGGTTGACAGTCCTTGAGAATGTACCCTAGTTCTCCTGAGGCAAGACGCCAGTTAAGTGGTACAAGAATAGCTCCGATTTTGGCGACAGCCCCATAAAGAATGAAAAAGGCAGGGTGGTTGAAAGCCAGGATCGCAATTCTGTCGCCTTGTTGAATGCCGTTATTTGCCAATTGACCGGCGAGTTGTTCACAGCGCTCATGGAGTTCATGAAAACTGAGATGGTGTGTACCGGCGCTGATGGCTGGGGCAGTGGGGGTGATGGCGGCATTGCGAACAAAGAGATCATATACGGTAAAATCGCGCATGAAATACTCCCGGTTGCGTGTTGGAGTGGCTGTGAAATGTTGTCAGGCATCAGCTTCATATGATCATGGGAGAAGAAGAGAGTCAACAGGATAAACTCTTGACGAATGAAAATATGATGGCAGATTAAGAAATCGCTTTTATTTCTGTCGGTAACCTGCAACGATGGAGTCGTTTGTGAGTTCGGTTCCTGGCCACATGGGAAAAATCTTCCGTTAGGCCTAACCGCCACTATAATTTTCACCTTTTTGAGGCCATCATCTCTTTATGATAAAAGGATATCTATTTATTTTGTCAGCGGCCATTTTGTGGGGCTTTATCGGTATTTTTTCAAGCCTCACTTTTCAGGAAGGACTCAGTCCTATGGAAGTGGCCTTCTGGCGGGCATTATTGGGGTGGTTTTGTTTTGGTGCGCAGGCTATTGTTCGTCAACAGACCAGAGTGGAAGTGAAAGATTTGCCGTTACTGGCACTTTTTGCCGTTTTTGGTATTGCTCTGTTCTATGTTTCCTACCTATATGCTGTTCAGAGCGGTGGGGTCGCTTTTGCAGCAGTTTTGCTCTATACCGCGCCTGCCTGGGTTGTTCTCTTTTCTGTTATTATTTATCGTGAAAGACTCTCCTGGGTAAAAGGCGCTGCGGTAATTCTGGTGATGGCCGGTGTCTACTTGATTTCTCAAAAAGGCGGGTCGGATGGCATTGATATCAGCCTGTTGGCATTGATAGCAGGGTTGACTTCAGGGTTTTGCTATTCGCTCTATTATACGGTGGGTAAATATTTTTCTGGAAAATATTCATCTGCAAATATGTTTCTCTATGTCCTGCCGGTGGGCGCGCTTGGTGTTCTCCCCTTTGTTGAATTTGTTCACAAGACGCCTCTGGCCTGGGCGGGTCTTGCAGGCGTTGCAATCGTTTCAACATTTATGGCGAACTATTGCTACTACAATGGACTGAAATACCTCGAGGCGGGAAGGGCGTCAATTGTCGCGACTCTTGAGCCAGTGGTTGCTGCCATAACTGCGTATTTGATTTTTGGTGAATACTTTGCTCCTGTTGGGTATCTCGGTGTCATCCTCATTCTTGGGGCGGTGATTGCTACCGTCACAGAAAAGCCAAAGGCAGAAAGCTGAGAATTAAAAAAGAACTGTTTTCCTCTATCAGTGTATATCAACCCTGATTATCTCTTAAAAAGTCACTCTCTCGGGTCCGATGGGCTCTGGAAAAAGCTCGATGTTCGAGGCGTAGCGTCTGAAATGATGATTTGGCAATACATGTGGTATGGTGAATCATTATTTCAGACCTACAACGAAGTAGATCGGGCTTTTTACGAGTCCATCAACACTCGGTATAGCTGATTGCCAATCCGCCCAGTGACGTTTCCTTGAATTTCTCCGACATCT
This sequence comes from Desulfopila aestuarii DSM 18488, assembly GCF_900143695.1. GTDB lineage: Bacteria > Desulfobacterota > Desulfobulbia > Desulfobulbales > Desulfocapsaceae > Desulfopila > Desulfopila aestuarii. The sequence goes on along the minus strand of NZ_FRFE01000004.1, from coordinate 224,799 downwards.
CAAGCCCGGTCTGCTTCATTGCGGCAATACAGTTGTCAAGTGGCATAAAATGTTTGCCTTCGCCCAGAAGAGCAAGGCTTGCCGCGGTAAATGCCTTCACTGCCCCGAATCCGTTGCGCTCAATGCAGGGGACTTGGACGAGACCGGCGACCGGGTCGCAGGTCATGCCTAAATGGTGTTCAAGCGCCATCTCTGCAGCATGCTCAACTTGAGCAGGAGTGCCGCCTTGGATGGCACAGAATCCAGCCGCTGCCATGGCCGAGGCGGAACCAACCTCACCCTGACAACCAACTTCGGCTCCGGAAATAGAACTCTTATGCTTGATCAAACCACCGATTGCGGCAGCAGTGAGGAGGAACGTTCGAACATCTTCAGCCGTAGCTTCGTGGTGATGCACAGCATAATAGAGCAGTGAGGGGATAACGCCGGCGGCACCATTGGTCGGCGCAGTGACGACCATGTGTCCAGCCCCATTTTCCTCGGAAACAGCCATTGCGTAGGAGCAGAGCCAGTCGTTAACGTTGGTCTTGTCGGGATCACGTCGCAGGCGGGTATGCAGCTGGCGGGCGCGACGTTCAATGCCCAAACTGCCAGGAAGTTTGCCGGATGCAGAGAGCCCACGTACCACAGAAGTGCTCATGGCGTGCCATATCTTATCGAGGTGGGTATTGAGTTCATCAGCTGAGCGGTGAACCAATTCGTTCTCGCGTTTCATGGAAGCGATGGAAAGATGACTTGATGATGCCATTTCCAGCATCGATTTTGCTGAATCAAAGGGGTACGGATAAGTGGCAGCCGAATGTACTCTAATAGGGGCTCTGAGAGAGGTGATCTCATCAGGAGTATTGAGAAATCCGCCGCCGATGGAAAAATAGGTCTTTTTGAGGACAGCTGCTCCCGTCTCATCGATCAACTCAAAAATCATGCCGTTAGGATGTTCAGGTAATGCCGGCCCATAATCAAAGATAATATCTGTATCCGGTAAAAAAGAGAGGGTTCCGTGGGTGTTAAGTGCGTGTTGGGATTTCAGCTTGCCGGCAATCTCCGTCACATCAAGGTCCACGAGTTTTTCCGGTGTGTGGCCATGGACACCAAGGAGAACGGCCAGGTCGGTAGCATGTCCTTTTCCAGTGTATGCAAGTGAACCTTTGAGTGTGCAACGGAGACGAAAGCTTTTTGCATCCGGTGATCTCAAAAGATAGTCGTCCGCAGCTTTTCGAAAAAGGTTTGCCGCAACCATTGGCCCCATCGTGTGTGAACTGGATGGCCCTATGCCAATTTTAAAGAGGTCGAACGTGCTTATAAACATAGCGCTTCTACTGGAATTTTATTTGTTGAGACAATCAGACTTTAGATATATCATACCATGTACAAGGTGCGTAGGCTTTTGAAAAGTTTGAGTTTCCGGATTTTGTTTTTTGCATTCCAATAAAAACAGCAGCTGGTTATTCATGTAAATCTCGTTTTACGGCGGAAATATTTAGGCATTCTGTAGTAAATCCTTTTTTGCTCTTTGTTGTTTTTTGATTCGACATGTGATACCGGCGCGTTCAGGAGATCGGTAGTATGCGTCGAAATGTACTATTACACTCTCAATTCCCACCTAAAGGAAGCAGTATGGACCAGCAGTTTACAATTCGTTTTGCTGAACGCATGAATCAGCTCCCTCCATACCTGTTTGGTATGATTAATAAGATGAAAATGGAAAAGCGTTGGAAAGGCGATGACGTTATTGACCTAGGCATGGGAAATCCTATGGATCCAGCGCCGGGGCCTGTGACTGAAAAGCTGTGCGAGGTTGCCCTTGACCCGAAGAGCCATCGCTATCCGGTTGCCGGCGGTATGAAGAATCTGAAGCGGGAAATCGCGCTTTACTATAAGCGAAATTACGATGTTCAGCTTACCGGTGAGAACGATGTCATCTGCACTATAGGTTCTAAAGAGGGCATCTCACATATGAGCCTCGCCTTACTTGGTCCTGGGGATACCGTTCTAGTACCTGCGCCTGCATTCCCTATTCATGTGTATGCTGCTGTGATTGCCGGTGCCAACGTCCTCCGCATTCCCTTGAGCTCAGAAGATACCTTTATCGCTCAGATCGAGCAGATGTGCAAATCGCTTTATCCCGCGCCTAAACTCGTAATGCTCAATTTCCCCCATAACCCGACGGGAAGACTAGCAACAAAAGAGTTCTTTAGCGAGATCGTGAAACTTGCAAAGAAATATAATTTCATGGTGATCAATGATTTTGCCTATGGCAAAGTCACGTATGATGGCTATGTCGCCCCCAGTTTCCTTGAAGTGCCGGGAGCGCTCGATGTTGGTGTTGAGTTCAGTTCTTTTTCAAAATCGTATAATATGGCCGGATGGCGGCTTGGTTATTGCGTTGGCAATCCGGGGATTATCGATGGACTTGCCAAAATTAAGGGATATTACGACTACGGTATTTTCTCAGCTATCCAGGTGGCAGGTATCGTTGCCATGCGAGATTGTGACGACTCTATCGTCGAGCAGGCTTCGGTCTATCAGAATCGGCGGGATGTGATGTGTGACGGTCTTGTTCGTATGGGCTGGGAGGTAGAGACACCAAAAGCCGGCATGTTTGTCTGGGTCAAGATTCCAGCGCCTTACGACAAGATGGGTTCAATACGCTTCTCTGTTGAGATGATGGCTCGGGCTAACGTTGCTGTATCGCCCGGTGCTGGATTTGGTGAGGAAGGGGAAGGGTATTTGCGTCTCGCCCTGGTAGAAAATGAACACCGAATTGCCCAGGCGTTGAAGCAGATGAAAAGAGCCCTGAAAGAAATTGACCAGGAGGTTGAAGCAGGCACCTTCAAGCTTGAGGAGGCTTCCGCATAAAGCGAAATTTCCTCTTTGCAGTAGTACCCTAAAGAGTGAGTGATTTTTGTAGAACGCATGAAGCAAAAAAAAAGCGGCTGCAACCAAAATTGGTTGCAGCCGCTTTTTTATTTTGGCTGGGGGACAAGGATTCGAACCTTGATAAGCGGAGTCAGAGTCCGCTGTCTTGCCATTAGACCATCCCCCAGTGAAGTGCCGCTCAGGTGGGGTGATTTATAGAGGAAATACGTTTTAGTGTCAAGAAAAAAGCTCAAGAAAAGTTGTCTCATTTTTCAACAAACAACAACCCCGGCATAACCGACCACCTGGTTGGTGTCGCCTGAGGCTTCTCCTGAGTCCGTATAGCGGATTACTTCGGCCGAGGTGGCGCCAAGGGATTTTGCGGCTATCAGGGCGACGGAAACAGGGATGATCCCGCACATCGATATGCGCTTGCTGTGAACGATGTCATATACTCCGCGGGGGTTGAGCTGTTCTATTCGCTGAAGTACCTGGGTGTCTTTGAGCGTTGCAGATTCCCGCGATTCGTAATGGCTCATATCGGTTGATGCGATAATAAGGATATCTTCAGAAACCGTATTGATGACACCGGCGATAGTGGCCGCAATTTCTTCACACATGGGATAGGAGACGTGCGAGAGTACAATGGGAATGATGTTGAGATCGGGTTGCAACACCTGAAGAAAAGGGATCTGCACTTCAATGGAATGTTCATACTTATGGGCCACTTCATCATGGACGATGGGACTGTTGGCATCGAGCAACATTTTTGCGACCTTATGGTTGACCGATACTTCACCCAAGGGCATATGCCAGTCAGCAAGTGATAGGGCAACCGGCGCGCCTTGGCCGTGGTGGTTGAGCCCAAGTAACACGACGGTTTTGGGAATTTCGATGGCACTGAGGGTTTCAGCGGCTACGCGACCGGAATATATATAGCCTGCGTGAGGGCAAATTGCCGCAAATGCCTTTCTTTTGGAAGGCAAGGCATTGACTGTCAGTAATGTCTTGATTTGTTGGGAAAGCTGGGTGGGATTGCCTGGGTAAAAACGATCTGCAACAGCTGGCTGTCTGATCATGGTATCACCCTTATATTGGTTGTTGTGTTTCCATCCTCGCACGTTGCCTTCACTGGCAAGCGATCTCAAGAGGAGATTTACCCGCAATGTGATGTTGTGTTTCCAGTAACAGAACCTGCAATCAGCTGGGTCATTTTGTATGAGGCTCAGCAGTCTGCCACTCTTGCTGTCAGATTGTATTCTGCAGGAAGAAGTGACAGACATTCGGGGGTGAGGAAAAAGTGAAAATCAAGAAGTTCTTTTTACCGTCCAACTCGTGCCCTCGGGACCATCCTTCAGCTCTATGTTGTGGGCTAAAAGTTCATCGCGGATCTCATCGCTGCGTGCCCAGTTTTTGGTGGACCTGGCAAGGCGACGTTCCTCTATGAGATTATCGATGGTTACTTCGTCCATGTCAATTGCCGACAACATTTTTTGTTTTTGGGCGTCAAGAAAGGTTTGGGCATCTTCTTCAAGAAGGCCCATAATGGCGGCAAGTTTTTTGACAAGATCCCGGGTGGCGTGCAGAAAGACAAGATCGTCCGAGGCTGGTTCAGGGGGCAGACCCTGTAGAATACGATTTATGCTTTTTGCTGCATCAAAAAGAACGCTCTGCGCCTGAGCTGAGTTGAAGTCATTGTCCATTGCTTTCTGGAAGCGCTCTTCAATGGATAACATCTGCTGGCGATCTTTGTCGGTAATAACGCTATCACTATCTGAGCGACCGTCTGTGGTGAGAGCATCAACCGCCGCAATAGCTGCGTAGAGTCGTTCAAGGCCAGCGGTGGCATCCTGCATGGCCAATTCAGAGAAGTCGAGAGGGTTTCGATAGTGTGTTGAGAAAACGAAAAAACGGAGTATTTCTGGATGATAATGCTCGAGCAGGTCACGAATGGTCAAAAAGTTATTAAGTGACTTTGACATCTTCTCATCACGGATTGTAACGAAACCGTGGTGGATCCAGGTTTTGACGAACGAGCAGCCATTGGCACCCTCGCTTTGGGCAATCTCATTTTCATGGTGAGGAAAAATGAGATCCTTACCGCCTCCATGGATGTCGAATGTGTTGCCAAGATACTTGCGGCTCATGGCAGAGCATTCGATATGCCAGCCTGGTCGTCCTTCACCCCAGGGGCTGTCCCATTTCGGTTCGCCGGGTTTCGAGCCTTTCCATAAGACGAAATCCATGGGATTCCGTTTCATCTCGTTGACAGAGATACGGGCACCTGCCTGCATATCTTCAAGATTTCTCCTGGAGAGTTTGCCGTACTCTGAAAATGTTTCGACCGCATAGTAAACATCGTTCCCCGCCTGATAAGCCATGCCTTTATCGATCAATTCAGAAATGATCTGCACCATTTCCTGAATGTGTTCGGTCGCTTTGGGTTCCATGTCAGGCCGATCGATGCCGAGCCGGTCCATATCTGTATAAAACTCATGAATAAATCTATCTGCGAGCTCAAACGAGGATGTGTTCTGTTCGGCGGCCCTGTTGATAATTTTGTCGTCGATATCTGTAAAGTTGCGAACGTACGTTACCTTATAGTTCCGATACCGCAGATATTTGACGATCATGTCAAAGGCGAGGGCAGAACGAGCATGCCCTATGTGGCAGAAATCATAAGAAGTTATTCCGCAAACATAAAGCTTGACATGGTTAGGTTCCAGCGGTTCGAGCCTTTCTTTCTTTCCGGTCAGTGTGTTGTAAATATGTATGGTCATGGTATGAAGAACTATCTGTGGACAGTTCGTGAGCGTTGAGTAATAATCCTGCCACTATGTGTATGGTTCACTATATAACAGTGAAATCCGTATGCAAGAACCCTCGGCAGCTTTTGATAGAGGACCCTATGGCTGGTGTTTGAACATGGCCTGTGGCCATGCTGCTGTTTGGTTGTGATAAACATGTGAGCATAATCGTAATACAAGGAAAAGACAAGAATGAGGCACGAAAATGACACAAAACGTGGCTGGAAAGAAACTCTGACCTCATGGGGACATCCCCGAGCAGTCACAATGCTGTTTCTCGGGTTTTCTGCTGGGATCCCGATTCTTTTGATTTTCTCCACACTTTCTGTATGGTTGCGGGAGGCAGGGGTCAGTCGTTCTGCTGTAACCTTTTTCAGCTGGGCTGCTCTTGGCTATTCTTTCAAATTTATCTGGGCGCCGCTCATAGATCTACTGCCGTTGCCATTGTTGACTCGAATTCTCGGTCGCCGGCGCAGTTGGCTGCTGGTTTCACAGTTGATGATCATAGCTGCTATTTGCTGGATGGGGCTCACCGATCCGGTATTGTCGCCAACCAGTCTCACCTCAATGGCCATGGCGGCTGTGCTGCTTGGCTTTTCGTCGGCAACTCAGGACATTGTCATTGATGCATATCGAATTGAGAGTGCGGAGCAGTCGCTGCAGGCTATGCTCGCTTCTATGTACATTGCCGGCTACCGTGTCGGAATGCTGGTAGCAGGTGCTGGATCTCTTTATCTGGCGTCATGGATTGGTACGAGTAGAGAGGCGTATAATTTTTCGGCATGGCAGGGAACATATTTCATTATGGCCGGGATTATGCTGCTCGGAGTGATGACCACGCTTGTTATCATCGAGCCCAACCGTGCCAAGAGCAATAAACTGCATGAATACACCGTTGGTCAATATTGCAGGATAGTCGGACTGTTTTTATGTATGGTGATGGCCTTTGTCACAACCTTTTTCAATTTGGGGAATTTAACGGTAGGTTGGAAAAGTGTTATGACGGCACAATTGCCGCTCTCGGGTGTAATTCTTGGCTTTTTGATTGAGGCGTTTCGTTTTGGTGTAGCGCTGGCCGCAGCCGCTTTGGTCGCAGCTATTCTTGTTCGGCTAAATCTTGTCGATCGCCCTATGGTGCGACAGACCTATGTTATGCCAGTAAAGGATTTCTTTCAGCGATATAGCATGAGAAGCGCTGTTTTACTTTTGGTACTGGTGGGTTTTTACCGGATCTCTGATATCGTTCTAGGTGTTGTTTCAAATGTTTTCTATGTAGATCTCGGCTTCACAAATAACGAGATTGCCACTATCACCAAGACTTTTGGTTTGGTCATGACCCTGGCAGGTGGTTTTCTTGGTGGGATGTTGACTATCCGGTACGGTGTCATGCGAATCCTCTTTGTCGGCGCACTTCTTTCTGCGGCCACCAATCTGCTTTTTATGGTACTTGCTTCGGCTGGTGCCGATATTTCCATGCTGACATTAGTGATCGCTGCCGACAATCTCAGTGCTGGTCTTGCATCAACAGCTTTTGTGGCTTTTCTCTCTGCACTCACCAGTGTTTCCTTTACTGCCGTTCAATACGCGATCTTTTCATCGGTGATGACCCTATTCCCAAAACTCATAGGTGGATATTCGGGTTCGATGGTTTCATCGCTTGGTTATGAAACGTTTTTTTTGATTACCGCAGGAGTGGGGGTGCCGGTGTTGTTGCTGATCTGGATGGTGCGGGAAGAAAAGGGATTGCAAACGGCTGATGCGACTAGTTCGAAAAAGGAGAAATGAAATGGTATTGGCCTTGAAAGACAAGAGTTTTTCAAGGCCAAAAAAGTGCGTTATGAAAGCCTAAAGGAGTTTTTAAACTGAAAACAGCCTTTTAGTGCTTGCACCCAACGATGGTGTCATGAAGGATTCTGATTTTTTCAGCCATACTCGCATTCTGATCAGTTGTGGATGATTCGGCAAGGTGGCAACAGCCAGTATATTCGCGGGAAGAACAATAGGTTTCCACGTAGTCCTCCAGAGGGATGAACAGACCGTCGTCATGCATTCCGCATCTCTGGGTGTGGCCTGACCAATAAGGGCAGATTGATGTCTTTTTGGGAATTTGTACCATATATTGCACCGTCTTCGAGGATTACGCATTCAAATGCTTTTGCGCTCTCATATGCAATACATATACCACTAAGTCACTTCAATTCTTTGGGCGAAATGTTATAGCGTTTCAGCTTATCATAGAAGGCGGTTTTGCCCACGCCTAGTTTTTTGGCAGTGAGAGCTACGTTTCCGTTATACTTATGTAAAAAGTTGGTAAGGATCTCTTTTTCGACCTCCGACATCATATCGCGAAGTGACATTCCCTGCAGGCGGTCGAGGATCGAGACGGCCGGAGGTGGCACATTTGCTTCGTGCTGCCGGTCAAAGAACAATTCGTTGTTGGTGATGACGTTACTTTTTGCCATCAAAACAGCTCGTTGTATAACGTTTTCAAGTTCTCGGACGTTACCTGGCCAGTCATGCTCCTGTAGTCTGGTCATGATGGACTTGGGCAGAAAGGTGATATCTTTCTTGAAAGCCTTTCGATATCTGCGAACGAAATGACTGACCAGATCGACAATATCTTCTTTTCTTTCCCGTAAGGGGGGAATCGAAATATTTATGATATTCAGTCGATAGAAAAGGTCGAGCCGAAAAGTTCCTTCGTGTACCGCCGCAGCGAGGTCGGCGTTAGTGGCGGCAATGATCCGCACATCCACTTTTATTGGAACATTTCCGCCTACGCGGATAATTTCTCCGTCTTGCAGAACTCGCAAAAGTGCTGCTTGCATTCGTGGACTGATATCGCCTATTTCATCAAGAAAGATGGTGCCACCATCAACGACTTCAAATTTACCTTGTCTTCTGGTATCGGCTCCGGTGAATGCACCTTTTTCATAGCCGAACAGGTCGCTCTCCAGGAGCGAATCATTGATGGTATTACAATTGATCTTTAAAAACGGTTTGTCGCTACGGTCACTGCTTTCCCGGATAAGATTAGCAACCAGTTCTTTACCTGTTCCAGACTCACCGGTGATGAGGATAGTGGCATCTGAACTGGCAACCTGCTCGACCATATGGCGCAGATCTCTCAAGGGTTTGCTCGATCCCACCATGGTGCCCTCTTCATAGTGGGTGTTGAAATGATCCTTGAGGTAATTCTTTTCCTTGGTTAAAACCTGACGAACCCGATCACGATCCTTTATCTCTTTAATCTCGTTGATGATGATCGATTCAATGCTGTTGTTGATGTACGAGAGATTGTCGCCCTGAGATTTGGCGTTGGTGATATCCCGTAAAAACAGCCAGTGGAGGAGGTCGCCTTTGTACCCTTCGAAGGGGGCGAGGACACATTCGAGATACGTGTCGTTGAGATTGATCTCCTGTTGGGTGCCAGTCTGGTTCTTTTCCATAGACTGTTTGATGATTTCAAACAGCATGGCCGCTGTCTTTGAGTTGTTGTTTTTCCCCTTTGGAGACTCAAGACTGCGAAGGTCGCCAAAAAAATTGATGGCGCTCGGGTTCATGTATTCCACGGAACTTCCACCATGGACGAGCAGGACCATTTCGGGCATGATGTCAAGCAGGTTTCTCTGGTTGTGAAGTAGCCTGTCTATGTTTTGCTGAATTTCATCCATTAGGTTAAGAACCTCTATTTCCCTGGTATAAAAATTGTGCAGAAAATCTAGCGTAGATGCTAGTGCATCTGACTGCTAGTATATATCATGAGAAAAAAAAATAAGAGAATTTTATGTCGTGAGATGACTACAGGGTATGACAATCCAAAGGAGTAGTTAACATAAATGTATAAAAAAAAGCCAGTGATTTTTTTATATCTAGCAGTTTTTATAACAATTATTTCATTTTTAGCCATTTCTGAAACTTCTTACTGTTTTGTTGCCAATGAGGTTCTGGTTGTAGTTAATTCGAGAATGTCCGGCGGGAAAGGTATTGCCAAAAAATACATGAAAATTCGTGATATACCGGAGGAAAATATTTTATCTACTTCACTTACCCTTCATGAGGTTATGGAGCGTGAGGAGTATGAAAAAGGACTCTTGCTACCTGTGCAGGAGAAGATTGCAGCCTTGAAGAAGAAAGGACGAAATATCTATGCCATTGTCCTTGTGTATGGTGTTCCACTCAAGGTAATGCCCCCGACGCCTGACTGGAAAACAGAAGACATCATAGCGGATTTGCGACGGGAAAAGAATAAATTGCAAAAGGATGGTGAAAAGCAAACTGATGCAGAAAAGTTGATCAAAGAGTTGGCTGCTCGGATCGATGAACTTACCGGAACCAACAAGCGAGCTGCTGTTGATTCGGAGCTCATGCTTGCCAAGGCCAAGGGGTATGATTTGTCAGGCTGGATAGAAAATCCCTATTTCATAGGTTTTCAAAATAAAAAAACATTCCTTAAAAAAAATGACATTCTCCTGGTGTCGCGACTGGACGGACCGGACGAAAAAACTGTGTACCGAATTCTAGAAGATACCATTGCTGCAGAACATAAGGGATTGCAAGGTACGGCTTACTTTGATGCACGTTGGCCTCTGCCAGAAAAAAAACAATTAAGTGGGTATGCCCAGTGGGACGCTTCATTACATAAAGCAGCACAGGTTGTAGAGCGCAGGATGCAGGTAAAACTGGATGCACAACCTGAGCTTTTTGCGCCTGGAAGTGCTCCGAATGCGGCGCTCTATGCTGGTTGGTATTCTCTTGGGAAATATATAGACAGCTTTACCTGGGTGCAAGGTGCCGTGGGATACCATATCGCTTCAGCAGAATGTTCGACCTTAAAGAAGGCTGCCAGCCCGGTGTGGTGTGTGCAGATGCTGAATAAAGGAGTAGCGGCGACAATTGGTCCGGTGTACGAGCCATATGTCCAGGGGTTTCCTTTACCCGAACTCTTTTTTGCCGCGTTAACGGAAGGGTACATGGACCTCGGGGAAAGTTATCTTATTTCATTGCCGTATATTTCTTGGCAGATGGTGCTGGTTGGCGATCCGCTCTACCGACCCTTTGATCCTTTACCTGCTGTGAAAAAAGATATGACGCCTAATCAGTGATCTTATATAAGTCTCCTGTTTGCAACAAGAATCTCTGGACGTGTCTATTGCCAGTAGAATGATTCCTTTTTCATTTTATGTCGAATCCAGTTAAGACCTTTACGTACAGAAGGTGGGGTGGTCAGGATAACAAGCAGCCGCCTTTTGTACGGAAAGCTCATGACGGCAATGCCGATCACCATCGTGATTACACCTTGACCGGGCAGAAAGAGCATGGCGACACCGGCCAGAAAGAGTAGCAGGCCCACGATGTTGCGAATGAGCAGTAGAACAAGGTTCCCTGGGGTAATCGCAGTAAGGCTTGCTATTCTTTCCTGGCGATGCTGGAAGTAATTCCTTGGAAGGCGTGCGACGATAAGCGGAATGCAGACCAGGGAGACGATAAACGTCAGCGCTGAGAGAGCCGCCAGAACCTCCAGTAGATAGCTGTATTGCTTTAAAACTGAAATATTCATCTACTGATATTAGAGGAAGATTTCATTAGGAGATGATTTTGTAATACGTCATTTTAACCCGCACTATGGAGTCTCATTTGTTCTATTTCCCTGAAGTACTCTCAACTGTATTGATTGTAAAAAACACCCGATTACCCTGAATTTCTTTGTTATTATTTAAGGTAAGCTTTTTGGAAACGCTGACACGCTCGGGTGCCAAGCTGAGGCTCTGAGTAAAAAGTTCTGCTACAACCCGGGCCCGTTCTCTAGCGAGTTCCTGCAGCATTGTTTTGTCAATAACGACTTTTTCCGGCTTAACTGGGGCGTAGCGTCTGGTAATCTCTTTGGGAATTGTCTGGTCGACGACAGCATGAGGTTTGCCGGATGCTTTCTGTTTTTCAAACAACTGTGCCAGGTATTCTTCAGTGGCCTTTTGCAAAGCTTCTTTGCGACGATTGTTTTCCTCCTCAGCTCGCTGGAATTCAGCAATCTCCAAATCCTTCTTCATTGCCTCACCATCAATTGCGATATCGACGCTTCCGGTAATGGTGATGCCTATTGCGTGGTGCGCCTGGAGGAGACTACTGAAACGTGCAAGAGCTTCCTGGCCTTTGCCGGTGAGGAGAATTTTACCAGGCTCAAATTCGGCGTGCTCCTGGCCAATGAGGCTGGCGTAGTCTTCGTTGGCGAGAAGCAACGGAGAAACTGCTGCTTTCAATGTAAGCTTTTGAAAGGCGGCGGCAGCGTCGTTGGCAAGTGCGGTCGGCGCGGTATTCAGTGATTGCTGGGAGACGACCTTGAGAGGAAACCGTCCATCGCTTCCACTCATAAGAGCAAGAACCATTGCTGCGTCTCTTTTGTTCGGTAAGGGCTCCAACTCAGTGATTACCACTTCACTGTCACGGTTTGTCATTCCATTTCCCCAGGTGACGTTGTCTTTTAAAGACAACTCACCGTGTGTCGTGTTCACATCGACATGTTTTTTCAACTGTTCATGAAACGTGGAAAGGGGAAAATCGCTGATTGTAAACTGGGTACTTCCTTGGCGAGCAGGGTGAAAGAGGTTAACAGATCCGGATACCGTAAAGGGGAGAGAGTCTAAATCACCACCAAGAGTAAACGAAGACGGTTCGGAAGCAGGATCGGAAGAAACTTTCTCTATAGTGCCGCTCAGGCCGCCGATCTCAGAATTCCAAGCCGGATTGAGACGAGTATCCCGGTATTTCATGGTGCCGGCGGTGATAACCACTTTGTGCAGTTCAATAACAGGAAGTTTTTTGGGTTTAGGCTTTTCATTATCTACAGCCTGGAAATGTTTCAACAGAAAACTACTGAGTGCTATAGCCATATGCTGACTGTCTTTAGAAGAGGTCCAACTCATAGCAGGTGCAACAATGGTACATTGGGAAGCGCCGATATGAAGGGGATTGCTGTTGTAACGGAAATCTTGCAGATTAATTTCCTGCCAGGAAAAATAGGTATTTTCCTTGTTCTTTTTGTCTTTTTGCGAAAGTCGACCATCCTGTAACAGCAGCAGTCCGTTGTAGCTCACATACGGGTAGCTGAAGGTTCCTTTTCCAGCCAGAGTTGTTTTTGCGTCGGCTATTAATTGGCTCTTTCCAAACCAGGGGAGGATCTGGGTACTATCGAGACCCGCAAAACCAGTGGTCAGAGTGGTGAAGAAAGAATTGAGCCGCACCTTGCCTTTGGCTTGAATCTCTCCAGTCTTCCCGAGTTGTGCGGTAAATGTGAGATTGTCGCGTTCTGAAGAGCTTTCCAGGCGGGCGAGATTGATTGCCTGAAGGGACACGTCGGTGAAGCCAAGTGAGGGAAGTTTCTTTGTACTGTCGGAAAGGGTCAGGGAACCGGTGAATTCCAATGCTTCGATAGCGATGTTGCCTTTTTCGCCGCCAATCCCTTTGGCGATTGGCGGGAGGGCATCGATCATCAGATCCATCGTGCTGTTTTTCAAATATACACTGCCTAAAGAGAGCTTTTTGCCTTCCTTGCTTAAGCCGGCAATCTTTATTGAAGGGGCACTGAACCAGGTATGGTTTCCATCAACAAGTACGAGGTCGTTGAAGGTAAGAATGCCTTCGGCAACGGAGATGCGACTGACGATATCAAGGCCAGGATAGTCTTTGAAATTAATAGCGGCCTGGGCGTCAACCGTTCCAGATTTAGCGAGGACAGAATCGAGCCCGATGAGTGGAAAAATCTTTTCAGCCCCGAGATTCGTCAAAAGGAGATCGCCTTTAGGAAGTAAATGTTCGTCTACATGGCCTTGTAGATTGAAAGTGGCCCTGGTGTTGCTCTGTTCACCACTCAGACGAAGGGTTGCCTGTTTGTCAGCCGCATTATTTTTGTTGCGGTTATTATAGTTCTTAAGGGTGAACTGGATAGCCTCCCATCGATCTCTTTCGGTTTCAGAAGTGTCACCGATCAGCACCACAGTGCCGTTGTCAGCAATAAAGAGATCGATCTTGACTTCGGGGGTGGTGTCTCCCTGACTGTTACTTTGGGCTTTTGCTGTAGCAAGGCTGGCTAATGCTTTGAATTGTGAAAAAGAAAAGCCATTGGCGATATGTGCTGTGGGTTCACGCAATTCCAGACTTTTGAGGCGTGTGTTGCCGGTGAGCGGTTGAATGGCACCTTCCAGTTTGACTGATGGAACCTGTAGCTTGAAAGTCTCGTCAGCGGAATTAACGGCTACACCGGTTGCCTGCATGGAAAAATCTACCGACAGCATGTCATTGGTACGAGACTGGGCAAAGGTCAATTTGAGTGATCCTTCGGCTTTGCCTTCAGTGATGTCGAAAGGTAGCGTAAACGGCAGATAGTCAAAATATCGATTGAGGTCAATTGCATTGAAATTGCAAGAAAGCTCGGTTTTCAGGCTTACATCCGTGTCTTTGCTGTTACCGGTAAATGCTGCTTGACCTGTCAGCTGAATTGGACTGCCATTAATGACCGCAGAAAAGCTGGGGCGAAGATATTCTTTAGCCTGGAAAGAAAAATTTGAGAGATTTGGGAGGTTTGCTTCAATCTTTTCAATAATGTGCGTTGTGTTTTTTGGCTTATCGTGAAAGGTGAGTTTGCCGTCTGACAGGGTTATATTGTTGAGTGAGAATCGAAAAGGGAGCGCAGAAAGATTAAAAGATTGTGATGACGGGGTTTTTCTGTCGTTCGGCACGCTACTGTAAAAATTATAATTGCCCTCGCTGTTACGGATAAGATCGAGTTTAAAGCTATTAAGATTTACCTGTGTAGAAATGATTTCTCCCTTGAACAGAGGGAGTGGAGCAATATCAGCTGCAAAGGATTTGAGGGACAGCACTGGCTCGATGCTTTCTTCACTATCACGCAAAATAGCATCGGTTATGTTCAGTTTGAAAGTAAATGGGTTGAAGTGAATCACGCCAATTTGTGCAGACAGGCTGGTGTGCTGAAGTATCAGTGCGGGCAACTTGCTATGAAGATAATGGGGAACGCCCCAGAACCCTGCAATCACATATCCCCCGACAATGAAAATCAGAAAGGTGATAGAAAGAAAAGCCTTCTGGCCCTTTGAACGTGTTTTGCCTTTCTTGGGGCGAAGCGGACGCTTGGGTGCCGTTGGAGTGGTCCGCTCAGGGGTTGCTTCTTTTTTTGCTGAAGGCTGTATGGGGATGGATCCAAAATGGTCAGACATAATCAGACAGTGTCACACTCGTAAAGTTCAAATAACATAGGGGCAGAATACATAGCATGTCAGTTTGTATGGATGAGGATCACTTCAAAATGACATATTATCGTAGTCTGCTACAGGCTTTCGTTAATTTATGCGAAACTCTAAATATACGTTTTTTCGGAGTACTTGCCATTTATTGTAAGTGCCCAAGAATGATTTTTTTATAATTTTTGTGATAGCCGCCGTTCTCAAACAATAATCTCACTTGTTTAAGAGTGTAAGCAGGCCTCTTGATGAAGAAGGCAATGATATGCCTCTTACCGAGGCCGATGATAATGAGGATTTTGAAAAAAGTCCATGGACAAGTAGGTTCTGTGCGTAAAATCAGGTCGTTCGGCTTATGTTCACTAAGTGAAAGACATTGAATCTTGAAGTGAATCCCTATTGAAGCTGAGAGGGATGCCTTTAAATGGAAAAATAGGTGATTTGAGAGTTTTTAACATAAACTAATAAATGTACTGATTTTATTTGGCAAAATGATTCGTTAACCTGTATTGTTTGAGGGAATGTGAGGTGTAGCCTTGTTGGTTGTTCAAAATTTTCGATGTATGTACTTTTCTGCCGTAGCAGAAGTGGTATATGAGGTATAAAAACGTACATGTTTGATGTAGCTAGTTATTTTCGCTGGCAGGATATCCTTGATATTCTTGTTGTTGCCTTTGTCATCTACCAGCTGATCTCGATTATCCGAGGAACGCGCTCTGTTCAGATGGTGCTTGGGCTTGGCATTTTGTTTGTCGTCTATTTTGTTGCCAAGATTTTCGAGCTGTCGACACTAATGTGGATGATGCAGACATTTCTCAGCTCGATTCTGTTAATCGTCATAATCGTTTTCCAACAGGATATTCGTCGTGCACTGACTCAGGTTGGCAAGTCACCGTTTCAGAAAGCAACCGACGTAGCGGATAAGGATCTTGATGAGATAATCCGTTCTGTTTTTTACCTCTCCAAACGTCGTATAGGCGCCCTGATTGTTATCGAGCGTGAAACTGGTCTGCAGGATTATGTCGAGTCAGGGTTTGACCTGGATGCACGACTCACCAAGGAGCTGCTCATTTCGATATTCATGCCGGTATCTCCGCTGCACGATGGCGGTGTTATCGTCCATAAAGGGCGTATCCAGTCTGCCGGGTGCATTCTGCCTCTAACCCAGAATCCATATATTAATAAAAAATATGGTACCCGGCATCGTGCCGCTATCGGTATTTCTGAGGAGACCGATGCTGTGGTGCTGGTCGTGTCTGAGGAGACACAAGAGGTTTCCGTGGTACGGCATGGTGCTCTCACCACGGTGAGTGACGAGATCAGTTTAAGTAACAGCCTGCGAGCGATATTTATACCCAAAGAAGGTGCTTCTCATTCATGGAAAAGTTGGTTTTAAATAGTGTGATACGCTTTGGTCGCGCCCTGTTTTCTGCTAAAAAATGGCAGCGGATCTGGTCGAAAGAGTGGGTTCTAAAGTTTATTTCACTTTTGCTCGCGACCTTGCTCTGGTCGTTTGTCGGTGGCGAGGATATTGTCGATAAAAACGTTATGGTGCCGATCGAGATCATCAATCTGCCTCGAGACCTGGTGATTTCCAACCAGTTCAAAAAGGAGATAGAGGTTACCCTGAGCGGCCCGCGTTCAGCGATCCAGGAGATGGCCAATAAGGCAGTGTCGCGGCAGATTAACCTTTCAAATGCCACGCCGGGAACGAATGTTGTTGAAAATGATAATACGTCGATTCCGGTTCCACGTGGCGTGACGGTACTACGGATCCAACCGACCTCAATTATCCTTTCACTCGATAAGCTTATCCAGAAACAGTTTCCGGTAACGCCGGTAACTTCAGGAGATGTCGCAGCTGGTTTTGTGATGGAGAAGTTGGTCATGAATCCTGATGTTATTAATATAACAGGTCCCGAAACAATTTTGTCGCAGGCTGACGAATTGATGACCGAGATTATTGACATTAATGGACTGAAAGAATCAAGAAATTACCAGGTGCCACTGGACCTTGAGCCAAGCTTTGTTGAGCTGATTGGCCAGACCTCGGTAACTGCAGAGATCACCGTCAAGCCCAAAATGGTGGAAAAGAAAATCAGCAAAGTGAATGTGGAGGCTTTCCTGGCTGGCGAACGTCAAGAGGTAGCACCGACAACAGCTGATGTAATTTTAAGAATACCGGTTTTATTGCTGAGGGACCAAAAAGACCTGAAATCGATTTTTTCAATTTCTGCGGCTGAATCTGCCGACGAAAGTGGTTTTTTGAAGCTTAAAGTGGTGCCGAATGAAAGGAATTCACTGCCAATTGAAGTCGTATCGATTATTCCCCAGGCGGTAAAGGTTGTGAACATTGCCCCAGGCACACCAGAGGAGGCGCAAGAGGAAAATGGTTCCCCGGTCGCTTCAGAGGAAAAGGAACAACAACCAAAAACATCGGATGAAGGGCCTCTTCCTGTGACGCAAACCATTGAAAATGTTCAGATTCCACCTGATGATAAAACAATAATACAGCTGGAGACTACCGGAGAAAAACCTGCTGGAGTCAAAATTTTACCAATAAAAACAAAGAAAAAGAAAGAATAACTCGTATGCGCAAATTATTTGGAACTGATGGAATACGCGGGGTAGCAAATATCTACCCCATGACCATAGAAATAGCCATGCAGGTTGGCCGTGCGATAGCCTTTATCGTGAAAGATAAGGCGAAAGGGCATCGAATAGTCATTGGTAAAGACACCCGTGTATCCTGCTATATGCTTGAAAACGCGCTGGCAGCAGGCATCTGCTCCATGGGTGTTGATGTACTATTGGTTGGCCCAATGCCGACGCCAGGTATCTCGTTTATTACCACCTCTATGCGTGCTGATGCAGGTGTGGTTATCTCAGCATCGCATAACCCATTCCAGGATAACGGTATTAAAATATTTTCAAGTGACGGCTTCAAGCTGCCTGATCATGTGGAGCTTGATATCGAAGATCTTATCTTTTCGCAGAAGATGGCCGCACTACGACCGGTAGCTGACGAAGTAGGTAAAATGGCACGCATCGAAGATGCGAAGGGCCGATATATCGTTTTCTTGAAAAACACCTTTCCGAAGAATTATACACTGGATGGTTTTCATGTTGTGATTGATTGTGCCCATGGTGCAACCTATAAGGTAGCTCCACATGTCTTCAGAGAGCTTGGTGCGAAAGTTACAACAATAGGTGTTGAACCGGACGGAACGAATATCAATAAAGACTGCGGTGCGCTTCACCCAGAGCTGATGGCGCAAAAAGTGAAAGACCTCGGTGCGGATCTTGGCCTCGCTTTTGACGGAGATGGAGACAGGCTTATCGTCTGTGATGAACAAGGCAAGATTGTTGATGGCGACCATATTATGGCAATCTGCGCACAGGAGTTGATGAAGCAACGAAAATTGAAGAAGAAGACGCTTGTCGCCACAGTCATGTCCAATATGGGACTCGAAGTTGCCATGGAACGTATGGGAGGAAAACTTGTTCGAACTGCAGTAGGTGATCGCTACGTCGTCGAGTGCATGCGAAAAAAAGGCTACTCCTTTGGCGGGGAACAGTCAGGTCATCTTGTATTCCTTGACCATATCACTACCGGTGATGGAATTCTTGCCAGTCTGCAGCTGATGGCTATCATGAAAAAGCGTAAAAAGCCGCTCTCTGAGCTTGCAGCGGTTATGGAAAGTTTCCCACAGATACTAAAGAACGTTCGCATGTCCACCAAAATCCCAGTCGACAGTATCCCTGATTTTCCTGAGACTGTAAGAAGGTTTGAAGAAAAGCTAGGTAAGAGTGGCCGTATACTGGTTCGGCCTTCTGGTACTGAGCCGGTCATTAGGGTGATGGTAGAGGGTGAGGACCAGGATGAGATTGAAAGCATGGCTGATGAACTATGTGAAGTAGTACGAAGGGCCGATAGACACTGATTCTTCTAATGGGGTTTTCTTTGTTTTTTGTTTATGAAAGGATATTTTAGTGAAGGAAACTGAGCGTGTGGAAGTAACAATTCTGATACCTGCTTTTAATGAAGAGCAAAGTATTGGCAATACCATTAGTAAACTAAAGGAAATGTATCCATGCTTTGAAATATTGGTCATAGACGACGGCTCGACTGATGACACTATGCAGATCGCTATGGATGCTGGTGCCAGTGTCTGGCCACATCCCTACAATATTGGAAATGGCGCTGCGATAAAATCAGGTTTACGATTGGCTAAAGGTGAGTGGATTATCATGATGGACGCTGATGGTCAGCATAATCCTGAAGATATAGCTCATCTACTTGAGCACAAGGACAGCTACGATATGGTAATTGGTGCTCGCATCAAGGGCTCTGTAACTGATTTCCACCGAGATCTCGCTAATAAATTATACAACAAGATTGCATCCTATGTTACCCGCTTCAAAATAATGGACCTGACTTCAGGGTTTAGGTTGGTGAGAAGGAGCACGGTTCAGGATTTCATCTATCTATTACCCAATACGTTTTCCTATCCCACCACATTAACCATGGCTTATTTGCGAATGGGCAGAAGTCTCAAGTATGTACCGATTATCAGTAGAAGGAGGACGGGGAGAAGTAAAATACGTCTTGTTGAGGATGGCATCCGGTTTTTATTGATTATTTTCAAAGTGGCGACGCTTTTCTCTCCGCTAAGGATGTTTTTACCGGTTAGTGCGTTGTTGTTTTGTACTGGGTTGAGCTACTATGCAATCACCTATTTTACCGAAGGCCGGTTCACCAACATGTCGGCCCTTTTCTTTACTACCTCTGTCATAACATTTATGATCGGTTTGGTGTCTGAACAGATCGCTCAGATGCGTTATGATCGTGTAAAATAAGCGTATCAAGTCAGGGCGAGCATTTCTTATGAAAAAACGAATTCTCGTCATCACAACTACATATCCTCGCTGGAAGAACGATACCGACCCGCCATTTGTGTTTGAGCTGTGCAAAAGGCTTACCGACGACTTTGAAATTCATGTTCTTACCCCTTGCTATCCAGGGTCTGTAGAAAATGAGGTTATGGATGGGGTGAAGGTAAGACGATTCAGATATTTTTTGCGTAAATATGAGAAGCTGGCAGGTTCCATAGGTATCCTTCCGACCCTGAATAATAACAAGTTGTACTATTTTGTTATTCCATTCTTTTTGTTTTTTTCACTCGTTTCTCTTTTTAAGGCCATCCGTGATGTGAAACCGGATCTCATTCATGCGCATTGGACCATTCCGCTCGGAATTTTTGCTGCGTTTGCGAAAACAATTACCCATGTACCCTATGTTGTTACAGCCCATGGTGCTGATGTTTTTGGTTTGAGAGGAGCTTTTTGGACCTTTATGCGCCGATATGTAATGAGAAATGCTTCAGCGGTGACTGCTGTAAGCAATGCGTTGAAGGATTCATTAAAAATGTGTCACTCTCTTTCAGATGTAAAAGTAGTACCAATGGGGGTTGATTCTTCTTTATTTGCAAGTAGTTCGAGAATTACGAACCAAGAAAATCGATCAGATCCCACCCCAACGCATAGGATCCTTTATATTGGGAGGTTAACCGAAAAAAAAGGTGTCATTTATCTTATTCGTGCAATGCGTAAAATTGTGGAACAAAAACAAAACATCACGCTTTCCATAGTTGGTTCAGGAGAGCTGGAAAATCTGTTACGAGATGAGGTTAAAAAATTATCCCTTTCTCAATATGTTAATTTTTGTGGTGCCGTAACTAATCACGAACTGCCTAGCCTCTATGCGCAGCATGAGATGTTTGTTGCCCCTTCAATTAAAGCAAAAGGTGGTGATACAGAGGGCTTTGGTTTGACTCTTGTTGAAGCGAATATGGGGGGGTGCCTCGTTATCGCTTCTCAAGTAGGTGGAATTGTCGATATTATTGAGAATGGAGAAACCGGTTTATTAGTGAGAGAGAAAGATCCTGCTGATATTGCAGAAAAAGTCATATATGCCATGGATAACCCAGATGAAGCGAAAAGGATTGCTTCAAAGGGGCAAGAGATGGCAAAGGCAAGATTTGATTGGTTTGTGATTTCTCAAAGATATGCCTCTATCCTGCATGATGCATGTAATTAATTTTTTGACAGGATTTTTTCGATAATGAACCGTTCTAGTACTTCTGCCTGGTCACTCCAGGTGGGAATTGGTAAATTTACAATTGATTTTTTCTCTATCTGACCGATTATTTTCTTGTAAAGGTCAGCTATATCTCCTGGGCTATAGAGGCATTCGGGGTAGTCGTTAAAGAGTTCTTGTAAAGGCCCGACAGCGGCTGCGATAACCGGGACTTTGCATGATAAAATTTCGTATGCCTTCTGTGGAAATGCATAATTGCCAAAACTGTTCGGGTTCATACAGATCAATGCAACATCAAGCGCATTGAAGAGTGCAGGGATTTTGGCATGCAACAACTCTCCAAGGTATATGATATCTTTTCTTCGCGGTGGCGGGTTCCCTTGAGCAGGGCCGGCTAGGACGAGCCTCGTTTGAGGATGATCTTGCTTTACTAGGTCGATTACCTCATATAACAGACCGGTTCCGCGATCTGCCGATAGTGAACCAGCTGTTCCGATAAAGATACCGTCTCTAGGCAGACCAAGAGATGCGCGAGCATCTTTCATTTTTTGCTTTATAAACTCACCGGCCGTGATGGTACTGTTAATCGTCTCTATAGGATTACCAGGGGCTAATTTTCTGATATACCGGTTAAGTGAATCGCTTATGGTTGTTATTCCAGCAGCGTTTTGGATAGCTTTTCTGTGTCCTGACTTCATGCCTGGAATGCGACTCATGCCAAAACTCTCGAAATTATCATAGAGGTCCAGGAGGTATGGAGTATTGGTTTTGTTTGCAACCCATCTTGTGAGTATTGAATGCAGACAATCAGAACCACCGATGAGCAAATCAGGCTGGATTTTTCTGATTGTGTAAGTCATGAATTTTATGTAAGGGATGAGGTTTGATGCGAAAACGCCAGCTGGATAGGAATACCATTGCGATAGTCGGCAACCATTGGGATTGTATGTTTCTCGAAAGATAGATCTGGAACTGGATGTGTAGTTTAGACAAAATCCGGTAACATCATGTCCACGCCTGGCTAACTCGTTGGGTAGATGGTAAAGCCTGCCATACTGATCTTGAATCACGTCGTGATTCATATATTTCTGTTTACATAGCCAGGCTATTTTCATGGTTAATTTATAATTCCAGCGTTTTACTGTCGAAACAGAGGGCAAAGCCTGGTCTCAAACAGATCAAGAGCATTTTCTATAGTTTGGTGCATATCTAGGTATTTATACTCACCAAGGCGACCACTGAAAAATACATTGGGATGCTTTTTGGCTTCATCATGATATTTAAGCAATAGCTTCCTATTTTTCTCATCGTTGATTGGGTAATATGGAGCTGAACCATCATCCATGTCTGAATATTCTCGAATAATCAACGTTTCATTTTGAGGATAATTTCTTTCAGGGTGAAGGTGCCGAGGTTCATGAATTCGAGTGTAAGGAACAGTTTCCTCCGCATAATTCATCACTGATATTCCCTGATAGTCTTCTACACTTATAACTTCCTTTTCAAATCGGAGAGTTCTCCATTCAAGTTTTCCAAATTTGTATTCAAAAAAACGATCTATAGGACCACTATATACAATGACAGTATTCTGAGGCAGCTGATCACGAATAGAAAAAAAATCAGTATTGAGGTGAACTTGAATTTTCGGATGGCTCAGCATCTTTTGAAAAATGGCAGCGTAACCATCCTCTGGGATACCCTGCCATTTGTCGTGGAAATAGTTTTCATTGTAATTAGTTCTGAAAGGTATCCGTGTGAGTATAGATGTTGGAAGATCTCTGGGATGCTTCTGCCATTGCTTAATGGTGTAACCTTTAATGAACGCTTCATATAGAGGGCGCCCCAAGAGTGAAATGGCTTTCTCTTCAAGGTTTTGAGGTCGTAAAATATTCTCTTTTGCAATCTCCCTTGCAAGGAACTGTCTCACCTCAAAAGGTTTGAGATTAACACCATAAAATGAGTTAATCGTCTCAAGGTTAATAGGCATTTGATATACTTGGTCCTTGTAGGTTGTTAGGACTTGATGATAATACCCGTTAAAGTGAGTGAATCTATGAATATAATTCCAGACGGTTTCGTTTGAAGTGTGAAATATGTGTGTTCCGTACTGGTGGTACTCAATTCCAGTCTCCTGATGAATTGTAGAATAGCAATTGCCACCCAGGTGGTTACGCTGCTCAAGTATCATGACGCTGAGATTATACTCATTAGCAAGTCTTTCAGCTATGGTTGAGCCATAGAGACCTGCACCTACAATGATAAAGTCTGAATCTGCTAGGCTCATATCAGTTTGATTTTCTAAGAATTGAGTTCATTGTTGCTGTTGTGTTTTTTGGCCAATGGAAACAGAAGCGTTATGTGGCATTGAAGAAAGCGAAGCAATGATAGTATCTTCAAGGTCATGTATCTGAAGGGTTGCGGCAATATTGATGCAGATCCCTCAGGCCACGGTATTCGTATAGATTCCTTGTGAAATCGAAGCAATTGCGTTAGGATTTTTTGAACCGTTTGCATGTTTAATGGCGTGACAAGTGTGGTAATGTAACATTGTGCTGTTGAGGTGTGACTAAACTGCACAGGAAGGTAAGCAAGTGCCATGGTTTCACTGGGTGAAGGTCTTTTTAGAAATCTGGTAAGGTTGGTCAGAGCAAGGTTTTGATAAGCTTCTATTTTATCAAAAAGCAATCCGGATTCCGCAGATTCCCTGGTGGCTTGTAGAGCCAATGAATGGAGATGATTAGCGTAAGCTGCACTGTCCGGATCGATGTTTTTTGTATGAAATACCGGTTTTGCTATACCTTTAGTTGTCACATATCCAATAACTGAGGAGTGATCTGCTGGCAATAATACATGTTCAACGAGAAGGTGGTATTTTTGCAGTGGCAAACTATGCTTCCTGTCATCAAAAAATATGTATGCTTTACCCGATACTTTATGGCTTGGGACACATCCTCCCAAGCCAAGGTAGAATCCGGTGACACGCCCTTTCCACCCTGTGGAAGAAAGAATATTGTACAAGTATGTTTGACAGTTTAAAAACCATCCTGAATCGACTAACGACCATTTTTTGGTTTTATAAAGATTATTTTGTTTAAGGTATTTTTTCGCGCTTTCTGCTGATTCAGAAATATGTTTACTCAAAACAGAGCAAAAATGAGTGTTGGATAAAAGGTTGTTTATTAAATCATTAGAAATTCTTGAATCACTTTCCTTAGATTTACCCTTGTTAATAAAGAGATCAATTTCGCTTATAGTCAGCCCGGCTAAAATCAGTGCCTCGTGAACAGTTTTGCCAGTACCAATTAGAGATCTTAACGCTTGATCTACTGGCATAGATTGTAATGAAGGTATATACCAAGCGCGTCGTGAGCCGTATAAATAGTGCAATTCTGGAGTGGTTATGTACTCAGATATTATTTTGGCAATCTTATAGAGAATTTGGCCATCACGTGAAACAAAATAGAGACGACGCAACCCATGGTTGTTGGCAGTCCTGATTATCCAGCAAACGTAAGCTATGAGAGTTGGGACTATGGTATTTGAAAGCAAATAGTCCAGTTCAGATGATACCCTCTCATTATTAAAATTATAGTGGACGTAATTTAGGTTCATTTTGTCATTGGATCTTGTGTTAACAGCTTGTCACCTGAGAAACAAGTATTCTCATTTACAATAGCTCATAAACTTCTTGGTGCATCGTACTGCAAAATTCCTGAACGGGAGGTTTTCAGGTAGTGCAGCGTATATCTTCCTTCCTAATAAGAGTTTAAATGATATGAAGTCAGCGGTGAAAGTATTCATTCCTTTACTGCGTAAATAAATATTAGATAACCCAAAACAGATTTTCAATAAAAGCAATTCATATATGTATAAAGGGGGTTTTGGAGAAACCTTTTGTGATTGCGCACAACCCAAAGTGAATAAACGAAATTGTTTATCTAAAACAGCCTTTTCAAATTTGTGTTCGAAGGGTGGGAGTGGTGTTGAAGTGTTGGACTGCTTTCTTGCTGCAGGTAAATCTAGGTTGTTTTGGTTTGGGAGGTTTCTGCAAACCCGCGGAGCGCTGAGAACAGTATAAGCAAGTGAAGCAATTCTTCCTAGTGCCATTGCAACTGCACCCTGCCTCCACAATGACTTGCTTACCGATGTCAGAAATGCAGACGGAGGGAAGAGCGGTGGTGTGGTGCTGAAATAGGCTTTATCGCTGCTACCGAAGTTGGCAACGTTGGTAAAAGACGATAGTAGATTGAGTTCATTTGTCCTCGGCATGAAAATAAGTCTTGCGATAACACACCTGGAATAGCTCATCAGTGACTTTGCATCAGATCCCTTAATAGCTGCATATTGGGCATACAGTTTCATGAAGTCACGAATACCTTGTTGAAGCTGAGCAAGTCTGGTGTCATCCTCAATTTCCGGTATTCTTTCAGAGTGATCTTCATCAAGCATTACAGGTTGGCCATTCTTATATCCAGTGATAGTGCCGTGGGCGGCCCGACTTGCTATTTCAATAAGAAAAACAAAATGTTGCGATGAACTGCCAAGCCATTCAAATCTGCCCGAGTTGAAGAAGTCGGCATAGATTGGAATACCAGCTCCAATTCTGTCGATTGCTTTTGAGTTTGCTCCGAGGTAGTAAGTGAAGATTTCCGGGCTATCTATATCTTCCAGGGCGATTTGAATTCCCTCGCTGATTTGCCCAGCCCATCCCACATCTACAAGCAAAACGCGTTCGGTTTCAAAGAAACCCGTTGTTTGCAGATATTGGATGAATTCCCTACGGGATATTGCACCGAGAGCTGCGGCTCTTTCCTGAATAACAGGATGGTTGAC
This sequence comes from Desulfopila aestuarii DSM 18488, assembly GCF_900143695.1. Taxonomy (GTDB): domain Bacteria; phylum Desulfobacterota; class Desulfobulbia; order Desulfobulbales; family Desulfocapsaceae; genus Desulfopila; species Desulfopila aestuarii. The sequence goes on along the minus strand of NZ_FRFE01000004.1, from coordinate 198,946 downwards.
AAGGAGAGAGAACGATGGGGTTTCTGTCACAGAAACCTCTTTATCAACATCCTGTACACCATGTGATCGAGCCAAGTGTAGTAGCTCTTCTTCTGAAAAATTGAGAACTTTCAGTAAGCGGCGTAAGGATACTTTGCCATTGCTAACTACTTTTGACGATATCTCTCTAAGGCCATACCCACGCATGGACGATATCGAGGCAGCTAGCCTTGAGCTGCACAAGTAGTTCCCTTCTGGCAGATCAACATGTAACCTGTGCATCAGAGTGTTGTACAGATCTTTCAAAAGCAGGCCTTCTCTTGAAATAAAGTAGACGGCATCAGGTTTTGTATGCTGACAGAATTCAACGAGCCCATGAATGTAAGCTGAAAATACAGGTCCCAGTATATCTCTGCCTAAAAATTGCAGTCCAGGCAGCTTATGACAATGAGTTTCAGAAGAAACGAAATCTGCAGCTTCACATCCAGACCAGCTTGGATAAGCATAGGAGAAGAAAGTGTTAAATTGAGCTCGTCTAATTTTGGGGATCTGTTCACCGATGACTAAGGAAGTGATCCCTTTTTCCGCAGCTTTGACCCCATCAGCATACGGATTGTCCCCAATGTGTAATAGCTTTTCCGGAGTCAACCCAAGATCTTCAAGGACGTAATCGTACAATCTTCCAGTATTTTTCAGAAGAGAATGGTCCCCAGACACGTAACCATTATGAAAGTAACACAGCAATCCAGCCCTATTGAGAATATCATTAATTATGTCCTGGCCTAAATACATGTCCGAGATGTAAATTAACTGATGATTATTCTCACAAAGATATTGTAATAAATCTGTGATTTTTGGGTTTGGATAGCATGACCATTGTTCGTATTTTCGTTTTAAAAAACAGGCAAGTTTTGATAAGCTGCTCCACTTGTCGGGGGTGTCAGGTGTAAGCCGTTTAACCCAGGCATAATTTATATCTTCCAGGTGTGCTTCAAAATCCAGGCCATTATTTTGATTAATTTTAGCCACATCGCAGTAGGCCTTGTGGCGTTCATCGAGGACTCGTTTGGTGTCAGATGAATCAAATCCGAGAGCACGGCCAAGCTTATTTGCAACACCATATTGTATAGACTCAGCTGAGCAACGACGAAAGATCAAAGTATCAAAAACGTCAAATGAAACGACAGGGAATTCCATATACCTAGCATTAGAATCTTTTATATGGCTTATGAGTGTGTTAAAAGATCGAAAATTTTTCATTTGAATTTTAGAATTTTACTTTGAAGCAGCATGATACTTCTCTAGTATTGCCTCGTAATAGAGTAAATGTGCTGAAACGTGTTTTTTCATGGAATATCGGGTCACGGCTAAATCTCTGGCTTCAGATGACCATGTATTTCCTATTCGATTATCTAGAAAGAGTGTCAGGATTTCTGTCAAGCACTGCGTGTCTTTCTTGGGAGCGCAGTAGCCCCCCCTATTGTCTTGTAATATTTCAGGTACCCCACCAGTAGCAAAGCAAATTACAGGAGTACCGCAAGCGAGAGATTCAAGAACAGCTAATGGTTGGTTGTCGGCGAGTGAACAGAATATGAAAGCATCGGAGCAACAGTAGTATTCGGCTTTTACTGTTTCATCAATAATGTATCCCGTGGAGACCCAATGTATACCATCAAGAAATTTTTCGTCTTCCTTTCTGAAGTGACCCATTAGCAGTACCAGTGGATTAAAACGAGGTGTAATCTCCCTAATGGCATCAATAGCAAATGTAACACCTTTACGGGGATCATTGATATTGTTTGCAGATACAAGCAGGACTGGCTGGTCATGAGGAAGATTTAATTTTTTTCTTAGAGATACTTTGTCTTTAGAAGGGCTGAATGTCTCTATATTCACGCCGTTAGAGATTACTTCAGGTGTATGGGTAATCGATCCACTGTCAAGAGCTAGGTGAGACATCCAATATGATGGGGCGATGTATTGGATACGCTCAGTACGATGCAAGATTTTTTTGATTCTGTGCATTGTGTAGGTGCAATCAAAATAAGAGTCCAATGGCCATGCTCCTAACTGAGGGCATCGACAACATTGGGTTTTGTATTTAATGCAATCTATAGGGTATAAACACCCCCCGGTGAAGGGGGAACAATCGTGAAATGTCCAGACCACCGGTAATCTACGTGAGAGAATTCGGAGAGTTGCAGGGGAGATCGCAGATGATATATCATGGAAATGAATTAGGTCAAAATTGGTAATACCGTGGTTGTATAAGGCCAGCAGTTCAACAGGTAAAATTTCTGCAAGCCCTATTTTCCGCGAGGATGCAAGAATGGCTCTGTAGAGCAAACGAGCGAGTCTGTTGTGGTGATGTAGAGGATAGCGGTATGCATTATAGTTTTTCGAAGAGGCTGTAAACTGAATAGATTCATGACCTGAAGCTCGAAGAGCATCAGAAAGGTCGCTAGCTACTCTGCTGGCTCCTCCTCCATGGCTGTCTGCTTTACTTATTTGTGCTATTTTCACTTTATCCATTCGAGGGAATAGTCAATTTTTAATAGTTTGAATTGAACTGAGTTGTTTGCACAAAAATTAGTGATTGTTGCGTGTTTGGTTTACCAGAAAACTGCTTTTAAGGTTCATGGGGAATGCTGGAGTTAATGAATCTAGACCAAAGCTTAATAAAGCGGCCTATTACTGGATGTTTGTAAAGACGATGAAGTTTCTCAGCATTTCCATAATATTCTCGTTGTAGGTTTTCTATTGTAACGAGATCTTTTTGAAGTAATAACAAGTTGCCAAGGTGGACGGTCTCTGGATTTCGTAAATACTGGTTCCGGATTTGAGTGTCGTAATAAATGTGAATATTAGGTTTTTCATGTACACTGTTTGACATCTGGTTATCACCTTGTGATGTGCGGTGGTGATAGTTAGAGAGTGGTTCGTGAATTACGTCAACGTCAAATTGAGCCATAAGTCGTAAATTAAAATCCCAGTCTCCTAGAACGGGTAATGATTCATTGTACATTCCAATACAGTCGATTACTGAACGCCGGAAAAGGAAGGATATGGGGGGAAATTGGTTTACCCTAGCCATGTCCCCAATGCCTATTTTTGGTGCAAGTTCTTTATATAAAGCTGTCTTGAGAGTTTTAATTCTATTATTCACGATAACTTCATCTACTTTAGTGGTAAGGGTAACGACACCACCTACATTATGAGACGATTTTTCCAGGTATGATTTTGTTCTTGAAAGAAAGACAGGATGCAGCGAATCGTCATCGTCATGGATTAGAATATATTTTGATTGTTTGGCACTGATACCTGCATTTGAAGCAGCTTCCATTCCTATCGGTTCAGGGTGGTGTATTATTGTTAGCCGACCATTATATCTTTCAAGAAATGGTAATAGGGTGCTGTCAACATCCGCTTTCCTGCCTGCATCATTGACTATAACATGGTGCCAATTGGGTTCGCTTTGATTGAGAACGCTTTCTATGGCTCTCCGCAATAGAAGAGGGCGATCTTTTGTGCGTGTAATAATTGCTATGGTGGTATTCATGTTAAAAGTGCATGTTTATTGAACATTGATCCGGCGGGCATTTACAAGAAATTATGCCGCGTACCTAATTGCCGGATGCTCGAAATACTTTGCCACTCTTTGTGGCTTCCGTTGAAGCATTCGCAAATGTCCAAGGATTTTCTTTTTCAACTCATCTTCACTTCTGGGTGGTGAGGATGCCCTAAGACCCGACTTCAGATCGCAGTTGAGGTACTCGTCAGGGTTGAATTCAGGCGAATATGACGGGAGGAAGAACACTTCGATTTTTTCCTCATATTTATGCAGCCATTTCCTGACCAACTTGGCATGGTGCACCCGCAAATTGTCTAATATCAAAAAAAACTTACGACCAGAATCCTTTACCAGTCTTTTTAAGAAGCGCAGTAGAACTCTAGCGTTCATGGTATTTTTATAAATCGTGAACCGAACCCAGCCTTGATTGTTGATTGCCGAGATCATGTTGACGGAAAATTTCTTGGCATTGATCTCAATTGTTGAAGTTTTTTCTTTTTGCGCATATTCACGGCTGTGATTGCTGTCGTTCCTTGCACCGGTCTCATCACCCCAGTATATCTTGGCTTTTTCCAGCGCCGCTCTTGCATTTATCTCTGGGTAAGTCTCATCCAGCCATTTCTGGACCGCTTTTGCGTTTCGCTCATACGCCCTTTTGATCGGTTTCTGCGGTGTAATACCCCATCGTTTCATGTAGTCGCCGATAGTGCGGACGGCTATTTTCACACGCCACATATGATTCACGGCAGCCTGGATGGCTTTTCTATTTCAAAGAGCGAAGGGAAGCTTGAGCTGTCTAGGATTCTTTTCAACAAGCAATTGCTTTAGAGCTTTTTCTTGAGCTTCCGTTAGAATCCTTTGGGATTCTGAGGTTCTTCCTCGCTTCTTTAGAACGTTTGCCGGTTGCTTGCCTACCACTATTCTTCCAGGCTTTAATCCAATTGCATACGGCGGAGTAGCTTACACCGATAATATCAGCAATATCTCTTCGCGATTTCCCCTTCTTGGACAGGCGGACGGCTTGGTCGCGATTGTATTGCTGAAGCTCTTGCGATAGTGATCTGGCATCTTGTGTCTTTATGCCTGTATAATAACACAATTATCACTATTTGACCACCTGGCTAATATGGTATTGTTTGATTTCTATATGCCAGTAATTAACTGAGATCATAGATATGTTTGTCATTAGTGTGTAGATTTGAACTCAATTGGCTGATGGTCATAAAATAAGCCAGTCATGAATCTTTTGCATATGTATTTGTTCCAGATTAGTAAAGGAAGCTCAAAAATAGTAGTTTGTTTTTATTGATCTTAATTCCAGTTGGCTAAAAAAATCAGAAAAGCATGTTTTAAATATCAATACTAAAACTACATTTATAGTAGCCTCACACCCTATTGATTTATTAAGCAATATAGGTCGATTGTAGCTGCAAAAATTGATTTAAACAAAATGATTCCAATCATTTGGTCGTGTTTGATGAATCTCTTGTAGGAAGCGCAGGGAAAGATTGATTAACGTAACGTCTCCAAAATCTTAGAAGTTTACCGAAAACTATGTGATTATCGATATGGCGTAGCAAAGTAAAAAGGTATCGCTGTTCTTTGAGAAGGTTCCGACGCTCTTCGTCTAGCTCTTTCATTTTACTCAAAAGTGGAGCAATAATTCCAAATTGCTCGGGTGTGGCTCGGATTTCTGCAAACGGACTCGTCTGGTTGAAAGACTGTGTCCGATTGACAGTTTCGATACTACTATATCCAAATAACTCAAAATCTTGGTGGTAGATGTTGTTGACTGCTGCAATAACCTTATTAGTCAAAACATCTACAGAAGGTTGTCGTACATTTTTAGAAATGTTGAGCGATGGCAGAGGTAATATTTTATCAGGTGAAATGCCAATAGTTTGACTAAACCGCAAAAGGCCAGCTTCAAGATTAGCAAAATCATATATCTGATCAACCCAACGTTTATTACCAATATGCGTGAAGTAGTGCATAGGGCAAAAGTGAATGTATCTAACATTTTTTAGAAACGCATTCGGAGTCAAAGAGGGGAGTAGCTCTAAAATATCGCTTAGATTTAATGGGTCTGAGCGTTCACGGCCAAACTCGGCTAAGGAAGAAAGAAAGCGTTCGTAGGGGTTCCTGACAAAAGCGAAAACAAAATATTTCCGAAACATGCGCAATAAATCACGATTTTTAACGAGATTCTCAATTGGTTGATGAGCGGCATCAACATGGCAGTCTTGATCTAGGGCCCAAGCATTTCCCCAATAAGAGACTGCTTCAGGGTCTAGTTCTAAAAGGCAGTTTCGGATAGAGGTGCCTGCACATTTAGGGATATGGATAAAAATAAATTTGTAATTGTGAGAAATGATCAATGATATTTCCTTTAACTCAACAATGAGTTGTACCCAGCACGTTGTTTAGGAAGGTCTCCATGTCTACTCCCTCTCGTTGAAAAATTTCTTCTTTCCAAGTCAATTTATAGACAGGAGAACTCGAACTGAGAAGAATTGATTTGATTTCAGTCATAGAAAGATCTTGGTGTCGAGCTAACATTTGCAAAATGTGGGGCGCATCCGCTGAATGGTATGGCATCGCTTCAAAAATGGAATGAGAGGACTTATTTTTGGCAATATGCATGGCAAAGTGATAGTGGAATATATAGTAAGGGTATACGCGAAGTATACGTCTAACAGGCCAGTACAACCAAAAAAAAGCAAGAGTAGGGTTTCGATTTAAAATGGTATTAAGTTTAGAGCGAATATTTAACCTGACTTTGGTATTTTGGTCGGGAAATTGATTTTCATTCCAGTAACGTTCATGCTCCATATAGAAGGACCTTACTAAACTGCAACCTGGCACTGAGGCGAGAAGCCAATTTGAAATGAGCCGATCAGGGCCGGGGTCTCGGAAAGCGAAAAATCCTGAACTAATAACATCAAATACCCAATTGTTTAATGGGGTAACACATAAGCATGTTGCATCGACCCATACTCCACCTGCATCTGCCAGTAAAGCACATCGTAACAGGTCAGATTGGTGACAGAGAGGTATGTTAGTAGGAATATTATGGTAAACACCAGTGGCGGACAGGCACGCTTGAGATGGATCACCGTGTAGCATAACAGTCCTCCAGTCTTTGTTATGCCGAATCCAAGAAGCGTGACAAAGTTGAATCAGAGCAGGTGCTTTCTCTAGCGGTTCGTGCCAGTACATCCATATTATTTTAGGGATTGCAGGGCAAGCCGTATTAGACATTTTTACCCTCGACTGGTATTGGGCCTTCAACGATGGCTTCCAGAATAAGAATGCCAGAACCTGAATTGTGCCAAGGGGTAGGCGCAACTTCTAATTGTTTAAGCTCTGTCGACCAAAACTGGAATTGACCTTGACGCTTAAATCCACCAGCGAGCCGGTATCTTCCTGGAGCAAGAGCTAATGCCGAAATTTTAATCATGAACCTGCTCGCTCCTGCTTGGATATCGAACCCGTATCCAGAATTATTTGCACAAATAGTGGAAATTAATTGGCCGGATGAGTTCCAGAAGCGAAGTTCAAACTCGTCAGTTTTGCATCCGGCATCAGACGTGCAGATAATTTTAACTGTAATATCAGAGCCATGGTGGATTGTTTCACTATCTGTAGATTCTACATCGACTGAGGTTACCCTTATTGGGCCATTGCGAACCAAGCCGTTTTCGACTCGGCGAACTACGTTTTCAACAGTTAGGTGTGTTCTATACGTTAGAAATGCATCATCCAAGCTACTGAATAGGATACTCTCACCATGTTGCATTAATAGGCAGCGCTGGGCTACATCACGAACCAGCAACTCATTATGTGATACAAGCACAACTGCCGCTCCTTGCTGACGCAGTTGTCCAACGCAATTGATACATTTAATCACGAACTCCATATCTCCAACAGCTAGTGCTTCATCAATTAAAATGATGTCTGGATCGCAATGGACAGCGATCGAAAAGCCCAATCGTGCATGCATCCCGCTCGAATAATTTTGCACTGGAGAGTCGATAAAATCTTCGAGACCTGCAAATGTAACAATTTCATCGAAACGCTTAATAACTTCACGGTGATTGAATCCAAGGATTGAAGCATTGACGAAAATGTTTTCGCGTCCTGTTAGAAGTGGATGAAATCCAGCGCCTAGAGCGATCAATGCGCTTACCCGGCCATGCATTTTGATTTGTCCGGAATCAGGTCTAATAAGCCCGTTCAGCATTCGCAAGAGAGTAGTCTTACCGGCTCCATTTCGACCGATCAGACCCAAGCATTCCCCTCGATTCAGTTGAAAACTAACATCTTTTACAGCCCAGAACTCCTCGGCGCGAAGTTTGCTCTTTTCTTCGTGGCGGTGCCCAAGAATTTCGCTCCCCAGATCCTTCATGCCGTACCAAAGGGATTTCTTCAGGTCTCGGCAGAACTTTTTGGAAACACCTTCCACTTTGATCAAGGTTTCAGTACTCATGGCAATCAGGAACTCATCCGTTCAATAAGAATCGGCATGGCTAAACGGAACAAAATCCAGACGGCAACCAAAAGGAAAAGAGCCAGGATATTGACGAGGATATAACCGGGAAGAGACTCGCTTGGCATGCCGGTGAGCCAATTGCGAGATGTGAGAATAATAGGGGTGAGTGGGTTTATAGCGTAAATAGTAGCGGCAATGCCGGATTTGGGCATGGGGAACACGACTGGGGTCAGGTACATCAGAAACTGCATCAGCAAAGGCAGGCCTTTACCGATATCGCTGTACAGGACTCCGACTGGTGTCAGTAGTAGACCGATAGCTGTACCGACTAGCACCAATGATAGTAGTCCTAGGGGAAACAGCAGCAGGTGCCACCCCGGGGCAATGCCTAGAAAAGTCAGAACGGCCAACAGGAGAAAGATCTTAATTCCTGCGTTGAACACGGTTTGGTAAACCCCCGAAATAACTAAGGACTCACGCGGGAAATTAAGTTTTGCCAGCATGGCTTTGGCAGCATTGGTCTGCTGCAGCGGGGCGTTGACAGCATCCATGAGAATTGCCCAAAGCATGCTGCCGGAAAAGACGTATACCGGATAGGGTAACGCAGTTTCTTTCACCGATATAATGCCTGTTTCACAAAGGAAAATCCACGTAAGAGTGTTAGCCAGCGGCAGAATAAAAGCCCAAAGGATACCTAAAAATGCCTGGCGGTATTGTGCGGATATATCGCGAACTGCTAAACGCCATGCAAGTTCACGAGAGGCCAATAGATCCCGAAACATGTCTCGTAGCATTTTGCCGGGGGACACCAGAGATGAGTCCGGGGTATAGGTGATTATTGGAAGAGGGCCTTTATCAGTAGTTCGTTGCATTTCTTGTGATGGATTCTTGCATTTTAACTTAATTTATTCAGGAAACAGCTGGTGTTGAGGAAGCGCGCTCACATTCCCATAAAATCAGGAACGGTCTATTCAACCACTGGTTGTTCAACTTTTCATATTCTTCAGGGGTCAAAACAAGCGTTCTGATTTTTCGTTTGATATATCTTTCTGTCTTTATTGTAAGATCGAGAAGATTTTGTTTATCTATATCACCAATCAGGACCAGATCGATGATTCCGGAATCCTTGCCTTTTGCGTAATCATCAACCAATATGGCTTTTTGTAGATTACCCAGCCGCATAATGATGGAATCAAGTATCCTGTCCATGCCCAAGGCCTTTTTCACCATGGAGTGAAGCTCGTTAAACACCGGGTGTTTGGTGTTGGCCGAAAAAAGGACTTGCCTGCCATTTTTTCTGCTAGTCAGGAGGTCCGCCTCTCTCATCTGATCCAACTCTGACTTGATTTGACTAGGTGAGGAATCGAACTCTTCGGCCAGCTCGCGCAGATATGCGTGGCGCTCAGTATTGAGGAAAAGTCGCATTAGTATTTTAATGCGTAATTTTGATGTGATAAGCCCTGTAAATAGCGTTTCCATTATTTTTATGTTCTGAATTTTAGAACATTATATGGTAATATGTATTGCCTGTCAAATGTAGATTTGCTGAAGCTGTAAAAGGACATATAGGGTGCGTCGAACCATAACCTTTTAATACAGATGTGTGTGCCTGCATCACATACATTTCCGAGCATTAGTGGTTACATGTACTTTTTAGCACAAGTGAGCCGGTATTTTGGGAAAAAAGTGGTCTTGATACTGATTTTTGTCTACGCTGTGTTAACGGGGCGTTCATATGGCATGAAAGGCAGAGATAATGAATATAGAACAACGTTGTCAATTTGCATCAGATGATTGGCTCAAGTGTTTATAGGATAAGAACATTTTGATCAGTACGGGTGGCAAGGAATGGTGGATTGGCAATGTGATTGTTGAGCGATGTTGGGACAACATCAAGTGTGAAGACATCTATCTAAAGTCTTATAAAAGTGCACATTAACTCTCGAAAAGTAGAGTTGCTTAAAATTTCAAATACAACATTGTTCATCCATGCCAGGCTCAAGATAGTTGTCTACCAGACGAGATGTATAGTAGGAAGCAGTCGACAGCAACTTGAATCGGCGGCCCTTGACCCTCCCAAGAAGGGCAAGGGATGGAGCTACAGAACTTAACTTGGCCGGCGGGACTGCTGGTCTGGAAATCGGTATCATTTGCAAAAACAAACATTTTGAGGCGATGGACAGGATGGCAAGTTTAGTTTTTCATGAAAAATTTAATATGTGGGATGTTGTGATCCTCATAATCACTTTGCTAGTAGGGTTATGGGTAAGGCTTGACAACCTATTTGCATGGCAAGATTTTGCAGATGCCGTGTTTATAAACGGGAAACCATTGTTGACCAATTTTGATGGTTATTATTACCTTAGGCTTGCTAGGGATATTATTGAAAATAGTTATTCCGTTCACGATGTCTATCGGGCTGTTCCAGACTATGCGACGAACTCAGTGCCTCCTCCATTAATTTCAGTAATTTTAGCTCGATTATCTCTAATCCTGCCGTTTTCGCTAGAATGGATAGCAGTCATTCTCCCAGCTGTTCTTGGTGCTCTCGTAGCTCTTCCTCTCTTTGGTATAGGATGGATTTTTGGGGGACGGGTATGTGCGTATACGGCGGCACTGCTGGGAGTAGTATCGCATGATTTGGTTTTTAGAACGCAATTAGGTTGGTTAGATACTGATTGTCTAAATGTATTTTTTCCGCTTGCAATTACCTATTGTGTTTTGGCGTTCTCTATAGAAAATGAAAAAAAGAGGTACATGTATCTTTGTTGTACTGCTATTTTGTATGTCCTTTTTTATTATTGGTGGGATCAGGCAACTCAAGTAGTTACAGTTTTGACTCTTTTCCCACTCATAGTATCGTTGATCTTTTTTTACAGGCCGCTTTTTCCTGAGCAGTACATCTTTTATTCAATTATTGTTACAAGCGCTTTATTTTTCCTATGGCTGATAGGGGTTGAAGGCATTCTAATAATATTTCGTCGGATTATTTCACTTTTTCAGTATGTATCGAAAGAAAATATGGGCTATTTCCCCAATGTGGGGTTTACAATTGCAGAGCAAGGTCCAGCAGGACTGGTTGAGACTGTTGAGGCGACAACCGACTCTATCATGGTGTTCATTTTTTCGGCAACTGGTTTAGCTATAATTTGTTTGAGGACACCAGGTAAAGCACTTTTCCTAGTGCCTTATATTGCCCTCGGAGTTACAGCTGTTTTTTATGCTAATCGTTTTATCATTTTCTTTACACCAGCTATTACAATAGGTCTGGGGGTATTTTTTTCCCAGCTATGGCAAACTAAAACTTTAAGATTACTTATTAGATGTGCAGTTGTAATTGTTGCAGGAATTTCGTGTTTAGGATCGGTGTATAGAGAGTTTACCGATAATTTTCTACCGCAAATGAGGCCGGAATTGATTGCTGGTATGGAGAAAATATCAAAAATAACAACTAAGGAATCTATAATATGGGCGTGGTGGAATTACGGATATGCTTTGAATTATCATGCCCGGAGAGCAACAATAAATGATGGCTCAGTGCACAGTGGTGAACGAACCGTGTATAATGCTCTGCCGTTAGCAACGTCTAGTTACAAGTTGGCTGCAAATTTCATGCAGTTTTATGTGATAGAAGGTGTAAAAGGATTGAACGAGTGGTATCGAGCTGTCGGAAACACCTCAAAAGGATATTTATCTGCTATCAAAATATTAGAGGATGGGCCAACTCTATGCGAGCAGAATGTATCGTATGTTAATATATCGAAGGATGGTAACAAAAGCGCTTCACAGTGGTGCTCCTTTTTTTTTCCGAGGAGCGACAAGCCAGTTTATCTTTTCGTTAATGATCATTTGAGATGGTCTAAAGAGTGGTTTTGGCAAGGCACTTGGGATGTGGAAAAACGCAAAGGAGTATTGGTTGCGAAAGATAAAGGGTTTGGTAAGGGTAGAGATGGAAAAAAGAGTGGGCTTGTCGTAAACGTGGGATGGGCTGATACTGACTCACAGAAAGCTGCAAGGTTATTTGAACATTCAGTATTTAATAATCTTTTTGTAAAAAAAGAGTTTTCAAATGGATATTTCATCCCAATAAAAGTAGACTCCTTTGTTTATCAAGTATGGGAAGTAAGGGGAGATAAAATGTCGACTGAATGAATTTAAATAGAAGGAATACATGAGAAGTTTTAATTTTTTTTTCCTTGGGGTAATAAATTGCTAGTTGTATATATTTTTCCGCCTGAAAGTATTACGAACTCACCGCCGTATGGATCACTGGGGATTCGTTCAATATAATGTCTATCTACAAGGTCCGTGAGATTTTTTGGAAAAACACCTGTTTCAGTTTTATATTGATTGACAGCTTGCTCTAGAAGATAAATTTGCTTCAAAGCATCCAACCGCGTTTTGAGTTGTTGTTTAGTTAGCGGATCATATGTCTCTGCAATTAACTCTTCAAGGAACAGTATCCCCAGTACTGTTTGACTACCATATAGGCTCATGCGTGATGCTAAGCCTGCGAGATATTTGGGGGCATCAGGGAGAACAGATGCCTTGCGTAAGTGTGGGGCTGCTTCTGAGGCAAGATTACGAAAATAAAAGGCATTGAAACCTAAATAGAAATGGGGTCTATAGTCATTAGGTCTGCCAATAGTTGCTTTGTGGAGCAAATTGTCGACTTGTTCGGTCATGCCTGCCTGCCAAGTCAAAATCATCTCAGCGAAGACGTATGGGTCTAAGAAGGATGGGTCAAGATCTGTTATTTTGTCAAGGACATTGTAAATAGATTGCCAGTCTTCAGGCTCAGGAGATGTGTTCTGATCAATTTTATAACCCATAAAGGTTAAGGTTTTGAGAAATAGTAAGTCTGCTACTACTCCTTGAAACTCAAGGCATATTGCTTGGAGCAAAGAAGTGGGGAGAATTCCAATTCTGGTGTAGGACTCTTGGATATATTTTCCTTGTATCTGTTTTACGGGATTCACCAGTGAGATATTCACTACAGACATTATAAAGAAAAATACAATCAGGATAATTGTTCTTATCACAAGTCTCGTCGGATAAATAAGATAGTTGATAGTGTCAAAGTGGCTATGATGTATACAAATGCATAACAGCTCAACATTGCAAATTCTGAAAATGGTATAAGGGCACCATGGGCAGCTGATAACTTATGATCAAAAGCTGCTAAATTGGGAAAGATGTATTGAATGATCTGAACAGTCTTGCTTATCGAGGTGGAAATTTCTATTCCTGCTGGTGGTGACTCCACGAAACGCACGATATTGTCAATGGATTGGCCGGTAAGATACGTGGCGATAGTAAGGAGTGTTGCAAGAAATGATGTAGTGGTGATGCTACACCACAGAACGACTGCCGCGTTGAGAATGGAGATACCTAAATAACTTAATATTACGGATTGAACTACTGCACTAATAGAAAATCCCTTGAAATATATATTGCTATATAGAAAGTTACCGCCAAGTATAGCCAGAAGTGTGGCTGCAAGAAAAATGAGCATTACAGTTGCCGTCAGCATCGAGATACCGAGGTATTTCCCAAATAAATATTCGGTTCGAGATATGTTGCGAGCAAGTATTGTGACTATGGTTCGTTTTTCGATGTCCCCGGCTAACAGAGTAATGGCAAGAAAGAATGGTATGAGCAACCCTCCTATATTGGTTATTGATAGGCAAAAATCGAGGATAATCTTTGAGATATCCCGCATGAAAAAACCACTGATCAGGACTGATCCAGTCATTAAAGATAACGCACAAATTGTTGTAAGCAATACAACTTTGTGCTTTAATCCTTCTCTATAGGTCAAAAAAGATACAGGTATGACATTTTTCATTTTGACTTATCTAGACACAGTCTGGATGAATATAGTTTCAAGATTTTTCTCGTCGGTTATATCAATTGAATTGAGAATCTGATCCATCTTACCTTTATTCATAATTCCGATACGATCACATATTCTCTGGACATCAGTGAGAATGTGTGAGCAAAATAAAACTGTATTACCAGCCTTGTTGTAATCGCATATTATGTCAATAACCATTTTCCTGCCTACTGGATCAAGCCCAGACATAGGCTCATCAAGGATAAGAATTTTTGGCTTGTGAAATAAGGCATATGCCAAGGCAGCACGCTGAGTCATCCCTTTGGAAAAGTGCCTGATTTTTTTGTTTGCGACATGGGCTAGGTCAACCTGGAATAAAAGTTCTTCGATTCTTTTTCGACTTGCGACACTGGAATAGCCTGCGACTGTGCCAGCAAAACGAAGGTGCTCCGTCAGGGTGAGATTTCTGTACAAGCATGGGTTCTCGGCTAGATAGCCAACTTCCAGATTGCAGCTGGTGGAATTCGGTCGTTTCCCTGCTATCGTTACACTTCCTTTATCTAAAAAAACAAATCCAAGCAAGATGTTAAGAGCTGTACTTTTCCCGGCTCCGTTTGGGCCAATAATTCCAAAGACCTCACCTTGTTTGACTGAAAAGGATAGATCAATTAATGCTGTTGATTTATTATGTATATCGATAGAGTATGTTTTGAAAACATGCTCAAATTGTATTGGTGTATTAGGTAGCATTTATCAAATGAGCCTAAAAAAACTTGGCTCCTTGTAAAACGAGTTACAGGGAGCCAAGTGCGTGTATATAAGATCGTATCTAAATTATTCCTATTCCGCTCCGGCATTGCCCATGTATATCCAAGTACTACCAAATGGATTGGTTGTACCGTCGAAAGTAGGCGCAGGAGTGAGGAAAGATGCTTCTGTATCATTTGCTTGTTGGTAGTAACCTGTTCTTCCGGACCAGATGCCGTACTCCATTCTGTAAGCAGCCTGGGAGGAGGTGTTGAGAGTCGTAACTGCAAATTCAGCTGCATCTGAGAAGAGAGACATGCTTACGCCAGGGGAGAGGTCAATCTTAAGTGAGCCATCGCCAGCAAGCGTATCGTTAATTGATACCGTTCCGCTTGCATCCACAATGTCAGCATATGTGCCGGCGCTGAATGCTGAGGATGCAGGTGCAAGAAATGCCAATCCAACTAACATGCATATTATTTTTTTATTATTCATGATAACTCCATCAAATTTATAATTTTTGCCAAAGAAAAAGGAAATGGCGATCTTGCATCAATTGGGATAGTGCTGCCACTCTGCAAAGAAACCTTCCATGTCTGTCCTTACATTTCTCGCATCTGCAAGTGCTGCAGAGTTGTTGGCTCGGGAACGATACTTGGTGAACTGAGGGATTGCGATAGCAGCCAGGATGCCGATAATTGCGACAACGATCATGAGCTCTATCAATGTGAAGCCCTTTTGGCCATTCTGTCTTTTCAGCTGTTTTCCGATGAGTCTCATCATGGTTTGTACCTCTTGTGTTGGGGTTTGGATGCTGAAGTGTTGTTCCTACTGCCACTATGCATTTTGTGTGCCAATGGGCTGAAAATAAGTATGTGCTATGAAAATGAGTATATAGGCTGTCTTTGTTATTCGCTTGTAGAAAAACAAGCAGGTTTTGTAGGCAATGTTGACAAAATATGTCACAGATGCGCAGCAATTGTCACTAAATCCTATTCCACTAATCTTACGGTTGGGCTTTCAGGAAAATAATCACAAAAAAGTATCACCATACTTTATAAACAAACTCTACCACTGCTCGTTCAGGTGTATTCAACGCAGTTGACGTAACCCTGACAGCCACCGCTCTTACGTCTGGGTTCCCCGCAACACCGGTTTCCAATGTCGATGATAAATAGGTAGCAGATAGACCTGTGCAGGCCATCGTGCGGCCCATTGCGTTACATATGGAACCATGAAGGTCTATCGTGTCATTTGCTGTGCAAGGATTCCCAGAGTTGCAGGTAAGTGATGCATCGCGTAGTGATGCCATGATGAATTCGCTGGTACCTTTTGCTGTTTCGAGTTCGTTGAGATACCGCTTGTCCTTGCCCGACATCTGGGTGTGCATCAGAAGAACGAAAAAGAGTGTAGAAACGAGTACCATGGAGATCATGCCAATAATAAGAACTGCTAACAGGGCAAAGCCACTTTCATTTAATCTGTTTGTCATATGAACTACCTGCTCATAGGTTTACCGCTGATTCGAACCACTTTCCAACGATATTTTGATGGATCTTCAGTGACCGAGGCCTTGCTTAGTGTAAGTGATGCATCGATAAAGAGATTTTCATTGGATGTCAGATTGGGGTCTTTTTTGCTAGCCTGCATTAAGACATACAATTCGATGTTTTTCACCTGGCTGAGTATTTGAGGTGTTGTTCCAGGTGGAGTGCTTTGCACTGAATCCACAGTGCCATCGCCATTAATATCGAGTTCAAATCGAACATCATAGTCAGCTACGCAATTCAGAACTGGTTCGCCAGCGGCGCCACCGACAGCGCGAAGAAGGTTTCTGGTGCCTTGGGCACAGGTGGAAAGCGTGTTACCGGTACTTAATGTGTAACTTACTGTTGTATATCTCTCAGCGCTGCAGGTCGGATCAGAACTATTAGAGACAGGGAAAGCGGTATATACTCCTTTGTCTGGGCATGTTTGTGTCGTTCGCGTGAGGATTGCAAATTTTCTATCTATGTCAAGAAGGGAAACGCAGGTATTGGTGCTGTCTTCCCGGCTATCCAAGACAAGGCTGGTTGATAAGGATGCGATTGCTGAGCCACAGTTATACAGCAACCAGCCTATGCTCGCCTGGTTGGTATTATTAATGGTTGAGTTGATTGCCAAGGTTTTTGTGGCAGCAGTCCAGGTTAGGGGAGGGGTGGCATCATCTGTTGCTATCCCATAATTCGCATGTTCAAGGTCAAGGCGAATGAGTTCAAGAGTGTTCATTTTATCAAGCATGGCTTCGCTTGAGGACGTCTCAACTTTACTGCCATTGAGCAACTTGACAAACGCTGGATATGTGAGTGAACTGATTACACCTAGAATGACGACTGAAATCAGTAATTCGATGAGCGTAAAACCTTTGTTGTTCATTTATCGCCTATAATGGTAGTTGCTGAATAGTTGTAGGTTTTACCCTTATCAGTCCAGCCGACGTTAATGGCAACTGAATATGCAAGGCCTGGGACTTCGCTAGTAACTGTGCGATCAATCGAATAGGCATGATCAAAATTTCTAATTTGCCTGCTGATGGTGTAGGTTGGGGTAATTCCAGGGGTAAGGGCTGCATATGCTGTGTTTCTCTCTGTGGTGAGAAGTTCCTCAGACAATCGTACAGCTTCATCCCTGAGTTGATTTCTGCTGGCATAGCCGTATGCGCTTATCATAGCCTGGATGGTCCATAGCATCATCAACGTCAAGAGGAGAATAGCTATTACTGACTCAATGAGTGTAAATCCTTTGTTATTTGGCATTGCAATTCGCACCATTCCATGTCCCAATTCGTATACGGGTATTATTTATTGCAACACATGAAGATGCTGCCGCGGAGTTAACGGTTGCAAGGTGAATGTTTCCCGTTGTACTGAAAAGCCCCCTTGAGTTGATAGCAAAAGTGGAGGAAACCGGACCGACAGGGTTTTTCAAGGAAAGAGAACCGCTGGGCGTTGCAGCGCCTGTGGGGTCATTGATGGCGGTCAGAGTGTCTCCTGAGGAATTGATATTGATATTAATTTCGATTTTTTCAGTAAAGGCCGACAACCGCTTACTTTTAAGGAAAGAAGATGTTTTTTCCATGTCGTCAGTTATGTTGGCAGCTTCGTTGATATCTGAGAACTTGCTTACAGCTATACCTGAAATGATACCTATAAAAGCTACGACAATTATCAGCTCAACAAGAGTGAACCCTGCCTTGTTGGTTACCTTTCTATCCATAACAAGATCTCTCCGTTGAATTTTCCACTATAAGGCACGATAGGGGTTCCTGATTCAGGTGGCACTCCTTTGAACCAACCGGTTGTGTAATTATCTTCTTCGCTAAATTTGGATTCATTGAGTCGTGCGTCCTCAATGTTACCTCCACTCAGTTGCAGAAGCAGGGAGGCTGGCGGGGGAGTGGTGGTAACACCTGAACAGCCGTCGAACATATTGTGCCCGGTTCTGCAGTTGAATGCCCATATCCTGGTCCGTCCGCCAAAATCGCACAGGTCAGAAGATGGCTGCATAGTCGTGAAAAATGCGATATTGGAATAATAGGTTGGATCTGTGATGGTTCGTTCCATGAAGAAATCGCCACCTGTGTTGGCCGCCATGTTCGACATTTGCCATGAAACTTCATTGTCTTGATTAAGGGTGCCATCATTTTCGCACAGGTCATCCGCCAAATGAGAGTTGTGGGCACGATTCAAAGTAGACGTGCATTTGGTTCTATCATCATTGTCCGAAAGGTTTTTGAGGCAATTATCTATTTCGATACCCCATAGGCTGTTTGTGTCATTTGGGTTCTGGCCTGGTGTATCGGTTTTGTAAAACCATCGCCCCGAGCCAAAATAGAGATAATTGTTTTCGTAACATAATCCATGTTCAATTTTTGAGGTAATTGGTGCCTGGCCTTGATTGAACATTTTGCCAAACTCCCAGCTAGTGGTTTCAGAACGTCCTCCTGGGTCGGTAATAGGATCATCATTTGTCGGTGCAACGAGAAAGACGTTGCCCTTCCAGTCATTAGAAGCAAGCCAGTTTACACCGAAGAAGACAGCATCCGTGCTGCCATCATTGTTGTAATCAATACCGTTAGTGAAGAGTCGGCCCCCGAAGGCGCTATCGAGATTAGACAAGGCACTCTCCTTGACGAATCCGTCCTCATCGTTACCATCCAATTTAAAGACTTCCTGGATGGTGAAGTCTGCAGGAGAAAGTTTCAAAATATAGATTTTCAGATCTTGACCAGCAGTTGTGTAACCCTTTGCGTTAAGGGGGCCCGAGAGGAACATGACATATTTCTGATTTATATTGCCGATCTGTCGAGAAATGACGGCAGGGCCGGAATAACTGTAACCCATGCTGGGGTCAGTAAATTCCCAAAGAAAAATTGGATTGTATGGGTCCGTAATGTCGAGGGCGAAGTAGGACGAAAGTCCAGGCGATGCAGCGGTGACATTTTCTGGAGAAATATCCGGTGGTACGGCCTGGAGTGGATTGCCATCTGGATCAACGTCAATAATACCATCCTTGTTGGTGTCTCCGCACCAGTAGGAGCTGTTTCCTTGTTCATAGGTGCATCCTGTCGCTCCACCAAAACGCATTCCGCCGATGAGTATCTTTTTGTCGCTGGTTTCTATAATGTACGGTGGCAGATCTACTGTGTAGATGTGCTTGTATTCAGGATCTGCAAGGAATTGTAGGTAGGGCATAGCGTTGCGGGGCATAAAGGCCCATGCCTCTTCTCCAATTTCGTTATTTGTGCAATCACCTGTATTTGAATCACAAAGGGCAACTGCCTGGCCAGTGCTAGCTTTATCCTTGCGCAAACGGCCAAGCTTAAAAGCATGCAACATGCCATCATTGGCACCCGTGAAGAGGAGAGAAAATTTGTCACTGCCAGTATCGTAATTCACTGGCTGGGGTGTTGAATAAATGATGTCGCCAAGCTTCCAGAGATTACCAGTACTGTCAACTTGACGATTGCGGCATTTCTGAGTGATATTTGCCTGAGATGTAAAATTATCACTTGCTCCCCGGATGTAGCTAATGAGATTCTTGCTGGCAGTCTCTTTGTGTGCTGGTGTGTCTGTCTCTCCGAGGCATTCAGGAGTTGAGGTAGGAGTGAGATTAAAAAGGCTGTCAAAAGAGGCAAAATTGCTTTGCACGAATTCGGCAGCAGTGCCGACTTCTGTAACAGCGTAGATATATCGACGCCCGGAATCTGCAATCAGGTTTGGATCTGCATCGACTGTGCGATCCTTTAGGATTTCTCCAGCCTCAAATACTCGGTGGACGTCATCAATGGAGTCGTAGGTGCCTTCCGGTCCTGCTGTATCGCCAGGTCCCGAGTTCGGATCCAACGCACCATCATTGTGTGAGCCTTCGTTGATTGCTTTATAGTAGTCAATGCGCAAGCTGCCTTCGGCATCGATTTTGAAATCGATAATCTTGTCATCAAATATGTCAAGCGTGTAATATCCTAGTGGGTCTGTGTTGTTTTCTCTGATGTTACTGATGGTTCTTGAATTGTAAAACCAGTAACCGTTCAGGGCTCCTGTCCAATCGACATCATAAGAATCCGTACCATCGGTAAAGGTTTTTGAAGGGAAAAAGAGTGCCTGATTGATCAAAGAACCTAGAGTTGCTCTTTCAGAAAGTACGGAGATTGAAGAACCAGCAGAGGTGCGTTTTAAAATTGAAGTAATCGCTGAGGTTAATGCCACAGTTAGCTCTTCGCCATCCTCGGCCGCGTAGGCTTCTCCGTTGGCATTATTGGCTGTGTCCACGAGTATGTCTGGTATTGTACTGCTGCCAAAAGCAACAGTGTAGACTTCTAGATGCTGTCTCAGCGGGAGATCCGGATCTGTTGGTCTAAGATCCCTAAAATCACCGGCTAGGGTATCTTCGTAGAGATATTTAGCAACATCGTCAAGATTATCTTGGCATTTATTGCCATCAAACGAGTCGTCGAAGCAGTCATTGTCGTTTCTATTGGAATTATATACTCCATCTGTATCATAATCATCGTTATCGACAGCTGAAGTTCCTACTATTTCAGCTGGTACATTGTCATCTCGATACGGGTATCCATCTGTGAGGATTATGACATATGATTTAGCACAGCGTATTTTCTTTGTGATACCATCCATAGTGTAAATATATGGATCCCAAATAGTATCACTGGCTGGGTCACTAGCTGGAGCATCCTTGTCATATACAAGATAGTTGGTTTCGGATCCGATTGTTGGTTTGTCATCATAATATGGTGGTATCTGACTGAAATATCTGCCCACCTCATAAAGATTCTCAGCAAGAGGGGTAGTTCCCCAGACGAGTGGGTAGTGCTCTATGGCATCAACAATTGTCGAGGTTGCAGCTTTAACAGGGGTGTCGATATACCTATAGGAAGGAATGTCATTATTCTTTTTTAAGAAGGGGTTGGATGGGATGGCAAGGCGCAATGTGCCGCCATGTGCCCACTCTCCATCGTAGAGGCTGGTCTCAAGGCCATTGATTTCAGGGTCGTCTGGATTTTTATCCTGGTCAGTTTTCTGGTATCTATAAAAACTAATTCCGGTTCGGACTTTACTTTCGATAGAGTGAACAAGGCCCTTTGGTTCTTCATCTGTAATGAGGGCGATGTTGTAACTGGCTGATGGTTCAGGTATTTCAAAGGCAATGAAACCCACATCTTCAGCAGTGTGAACGGTATTTTCTTCATAAGATTGTTCCTCTTCAACTTTCAGATCAACTGAACTCGTTGTAAAGTTTCTAAAGCGCAGGTTCGCGGTGTCTGAGTCATTGAAGGTCTGCATCGCAGCGAGAAAAGCACCCGCGGATATAGACGCTGGAAACGTGACAGTCTTGAAAGTTCTATCAATAGAGTCAACGGCAGTAGCGGCTGCCAGGCGTAAACTGCCGGTTGTCACGCCTTGTTCCATCGCCATGAAGCTAACCGTTTCTTTCGGGTGATTGTGCGTGTCAGCTTGTGCACGTTGAAGAGCTATTTTGAATTCGGTATTAGTCACACCCTGTATCCTTGTCGTTACTGGGGTGGAATCGTTCTCGCTTGAAATTGAGGCGATCACTACCGGATTATTTAAAGATGTATGTGGCAGAGTAGTAGGGTATTTTAGTGTATTAAATTTGACGTTATCTTCTTCTAATAACGTTTCGTCAGCGACAATTTTAAGCGTACCTCCACCAGATTTGGGAAGGAGATGAACTCCTCGTTCTAGAATGACATACGTTATCGGTTCTTTGGGATGTGCCGGGTCGTTGTCTGCGTCGTAGAGAGGGTTTGCCGTCCAATCCTGCAGCTTGATGTCAAACGTGGCATAGGAATTTGGGGAACTGTTATTGATGATCCGCACTGTAGTTGGATCCTCGCCATTTTCAGGTGGAGCGGCAACGATAATTGGATGAATATATTTGTTGATGGATGTTATCGATAGTGGATCGCTTGACACCTTAATATTCATGACCTCACCAATAACATCACCATCAACATTCGTAATATTGAAATTGTCTATTGGCAAAATCTTGGCGTATGGGTCATAGGATGATTGGATTTCGCCTTTGTCGGCAGGACTATGGATCAAGACACGAGTACTGTTGGGAATTGGAGTGTAGTTGCCTAAATTTGTATCAGTTTTGCAAATGTCTCTGTCGCTCGGTTCATTATTGCCGACAATTTTCCAAAAAGTACCATTACCAGCACCTTTGTACTCATACCCACTGCGATTTTCAGTCTTGCCGCCAATAAGGACTTTTCTTGCTGCATCTGTTCGGCGCGTAACAAGCCAGTTGAGAAAATTCCCGTCCCAACAGTTGGTGCCTGCAGCAGGAGTGCAACCTGGATCAGATGTGTCTTCAGTAAAGGCACCAGTTGAAGTAGTATCAATTGCCGGGTTGTTGCTAGAGTCTACAATAGAATATGGAGCCCCAGCACCGAAGTAAGACGAACTATCTACGGGTATGGTGGGGTCGTATGTATATTTTTTACCCGAGTCAAACATGCCAAAATATGTCTTTGATGGATTGTATCCAGTGCCAGCAGTAGTGGTGCAGTCTTTGTTATAGCTTGCCCCCTGGTCGTATACCGGATTTTTCATGCTTCCCGAATTGTCGAGCATGAAAAGGACATTTGGTTTTATGGTCGTGGTGAGGAATGGGGGGGTAGCTGTATAGTCTTCACAGCTTGCGGCTAACGCCTTGGTCGGAACAAACCATAATACACTGGAGCATAGAATGTAAGCAAACCATCGGAGATGAGAATGTTTATGGGGAGTACATTTATACATGTTGACCTCTTGCATAGATCTAAGATGACTCATGTTTGAAAAAGTGCTGAATCAAAACGTATTTATTCAATAATCATGCCAGAAAGGAGTTTTGGCCTATTTTTTGGAACATTTTTAACGTTTCACATTGTGACCAAACGTAAATGTTATGTGTTTGTTTAGTCATAATGTACTTATATAAAGATGATCTGGAAACCACTCGTTAGTATAAAGTGCATATGCTCACCTCGCCGGTCCAGATGGACATGATTCATCTTTTTTAACAGCTACCATGAAAAACAGACATCAATTTAGAACATAAACGTAGAGACAAATCAAATGAAATATACAGTTATATCGAATGTTAGTATCACATAGATTGGCTGAGTATATTGGAAATACAGATACAACGGGCACGGAAAGGTGTTTTTGTTCGAGAACTTGAAATCCTCAACGTGAGTCTCTGTCGCGGCGGTAGGGTGCTGGTGTGTTAGGTTATGCGTTGTTTTTTCAGCAGAAACATCATCCATCGATTCAGCCCAGGGCTTCTGTGACAATTTGTGCGTATTGGACCAAGAAATTTGCTATTCATTTCCCGTCTTCTGATTCTTAAAACAATATCCATGTATAGAAATATAAAAATCCAACTTTCTTCGCTGTTTTTCATTTCTTTGCTATTTGCCATGTTGTTGATTGATGCTGTCGTGGTTTCGTTTTGGTACCACACTCATTTTGAGGAGAAAGTTTACCAGCTTAAGAGTTTTTTAAAGTTAGAACTAGTTAAAGAATATGTAACCAAAGAAGGCTCGCTGATTGATGTCAACAGTGTATTCAATAATGGGCAATATGGCTTGGCAAGGGTGCAGGTGAACATAGCACGTGCTTCAATAGAAAATGGTGAACTCATTATTTCAAAAAAGGGTGCGAATGCAGATCTGATATCAATAGTTACCGAGGCTCTTGTTACCAAAAAAGAGATTATGCGTCGCCTTAACGGTTTCGCGAAATCAAGTAAATTTTCCTTGCAAGCTGTTGGGGTAGCATTGGTATTGACGGGTAAAGACGGGAATGATATCGCGATGGGTGCGATTATAGATGATGCAGAAACTCTAGAACTGATATGGAATAAACAAAAAATCATTTTTGTCTACATATTATTGAATGCAATAATTTTGAGCACTATTGTTTTTTTTAGAGTTCGTCGTTTTGTTTTTGATCCACTCGATAGGTTGGTAACTATTGCTGAAACCTACCAAGTCAGAGCTGATAGCTCAATGTTTTCTCAAGTATCGGAAGGAGAGCTCGGCCAGTTAACCAAGGCCATGCATGGCATGGTCCAGCGCATTGAGAGAGACAAAGATAGTCTACGTGATACCGTGTACTCCTTAGCTGAAGCTAATAAAAATTTGCAAAAGGCTCATAAGGAGGTCGTAATGGCTGAAAAAATGTCTACGGTCGGCAGGCTTTCAGCTGGACTTGCCCATGAAATAGGTAACCCGCTTACAATTGTTCAAGGTTATGTCGAGCTTTTGGGCAATGATGATTTTTCTACCGAAGAGAGAGAGCAATTTTCCAAAAGAGCGCAGTCAGAACTAGAACGGATCGATACATTGATCAGGCGATTGCTCACCATGTCAAGAATAAGCCATACGCAATCGGAAACGTTTGATCTATGTGAATTGGTTCAAGAGGTAATCGAATTGTTGGAGCTGTCTGTTCATCGAAAGGGATCTGTTATACAATTAACGTCAGAAGCGGGACCCTTTATGATAAAAGCAGACAGAGATATGATTCGCCAGGTTGTATTGAACCTGCTGCTTAACAGTCTTGATGCGATTGCCGTAAATGACTGTGATAGAAAGTCTGGTGAGATTAATATGAAAATCAACGAAGAAATATCATCAAAAACGCCTATCGTTTCGTTGGAAATCATAGACAATGGTGAAGGGATTCCGCCCGAAAATCTTGACCACATATTTGAGCCATTCTATACCACAAAAGAACCTGGCAAAGGCACAGGGCTCGGTTTAGCTATTGCAGAGAGAGTCGTACGTTCAGTAGGCGGTAGTATAGAAGTGAAAAGCTCACCCGGACAGGGCGCCTCCTTTAAGCTGAATTTTCCTGCTAGCGTTGAGCAAGACGGTAATAAGGTTAAATCATGACACCTCGCTTGCTGATTATCGACGATGAAGAAAACATGCGGCATATGCTGCAAGCACTTTTGTCGAAGTGCGGGTATCAAATCGAGCAAGCCCAGGACGGAAGAGAAGGGCTTGATAAAGTGCAATTGGATCATTTTGATTACGTGCTCTGTGATGTGCGAATGCCTCGGATGGATGGGATGGCCTTTCTGGAGCAAGCGGAAAGTTACCTTCGTGAAACAACAGTTGTTATGATGTCAGCATATGGCACCGTTGACTTGGCTTTGGAGGCAATGAAAAAAGGTGCTTATGACTATATTTCAAAGCCGTTTAAAAAAGATGAGGTTCTTCTTACTCTGAAAAAAGCTGAAGAGCGTGAGATGTTAAAAAGGGAGAATTCTCGACTCAGGCAAGAACTTGAGAACGTGATGCCTAGCGATAGTTTTGGGCATATGGTCGGAATTTCAAAGGTAATGCAGGAATTATTTGAATTGGCAAGAAGAGTAGCATGTTACTCAACTACGGTGCTCATAACGGGAGAGTCTGGTACAGGAAAAGAATTATTGGCGAGAGGTATTCACCAGAATTCAAAACGTAAAGATAAACCGTTTATCGCAATAAATTGTGGCAGCATTCCTGAAGGATTAATTGAAAGTGAACTGTTTGGCCATATACAAGGTTCTTTCACCGGAGCTGATCAAGAGCGAAAAGGTCTTTTTGTTGAAGCAAACCATGGGACATTGTTTCTAGATGAAATCGGTGAGATGCCATTAGGTATGCAGGTAAAGCTCCTGCGAGTGTTGCAGGAAGGGGAGGTGAAACCTGTTGGTGCAAACCAGGTACGTAAAATAGATGTTCGCATATTGGCGGCAACATCTCAAGATTTAACGAAGGCGGTGGCGTCGGGTAGATTTAGATCAGATCTTTTTTATCGTTTGAATGTATTGCATCTCACTATTCCGCCTCTACGACAAAGAAAATCCGACATTCGTTTACTGTGTGATCATTTCATTTATAAAGTCAACAGAAAATATGGATGCAAGATTGCCAATATTGATCAGTCCGGACTGGGATTGCTTATTGAGTATGATTGGCCAGGAAATGTGAGGGAGCTTGAGAATAGCATTGAGAGGGCATGTGTATTGGCAGACACTGATATTATTTCATCTTCTGCTTTTCTTGGACTTGATCGTAACAATTCTTTAATCGGTACTCAAGAAAGAAGTTTTGACAGGGGGATGTCTGTAAAAAAAGCCACTGCTGTAGTTGAAGCCCAGTTGATTAAACGTGCCATGGAGCGAACTGGTGGTAATAAAACTCAAGCAGCAGAGTTACTTGAAATGAGCTACCCGTCACTATTGTCAAAAATTAAGAAGTATAAAATATAAAATACAAAACTTGTAAGATGTTGAGTATGAATCGTTTGTATTGATTTCTACTACTGGCGCTTTTCCTCGTGGTATAATTGGACCTTTTCTTGCAAGTTTTTCTGCTCGGCTGGTTTTTTCCGGCTCCATTAATTGACACCTCTTGTAAATGGGCTGTCCAATAGGAAAGTAATGAATTCTGAAAATGATGTGTAATGATAGTATGTAAATTGTAAAGCGCAGGGGAGCGGCTGGTTTGGACATAAACGTTTCGATAAAATATCGCACTGCCAAATTTTGTCAATATAGGGATCGGTTTGTAAAAAAATTTAATAACCAGTTAGTACAAAATCTATTATTCATAAAACAAAATTCCAGATAATCTGTGATTAGGTTTAGATTCTTGATGTTTACTAATGTTGACGATACTGCTACGGATTGAAAAACGTTTGGGCCTGCATTTTGCATAGCATTGTATGGGAACTGCAATATTTCACAGGCGGTTTAAGAGGGAGCGTTTGCAAGTATTTAATAATTGCACAAAATTTACATGATGGGACCTGGATACGTGCCTTATAATGCATGTCAACAGTGTCCTTTACTATCGATGTGCTCAAATCATTAACAATAACCATATATATGCTATGAAGAGATATCCGTTCCTACGATCATCTTGGGTTTCTGAACGATCTCGGCGAGCTGGATTTACCTTGCTTGAGCTAATGATTGTGATTGCTATCATTGGAGTCTTAAGTGCCATTGCATTCGCTGGTCTATCTAAATGGTTACCAAATTACAGGTTAAAGTCTGCAGCTCAAGAACTGTATTCATCCCTGAATCGGGCCAAGGCAATGGCAGTTAAAGAGAACCGTAATGTTGGAATTGAGTTTTTTCCACAATCATGCCCTCCTGAAGGTGGAAAGTATCAGATTTTCGTCGATGAGGATAAGAATAACAGCCTCAGTGGTACGGAAAAAGCCTTTATAAGTGTATCCATGCCTTCCGGGGTTTGTCTCTCAGCTACCAGTTGGGCAGGTGATCAGACCGGTTATTCTGCTCGAGGTTTCACTACTAATGGTAGTGGAACCGTAACGTTAAGTCATGTAAATATCAGTCGTTCCTATACGATACGGGTATATCCCTACGGGGGCATCAGGATTGATTAGATTAGTAAGAAATTCAATTTAACGTTCGCTCTTCTGATCCTTTAGTTAATATGGAAAGATCCATGAATAAAACCCGAATAAACACGTTGGTAGTCTTGAGTCCCGGTTTCTCAATTATTGAGCTTATTATTGCAATGGCTGTATCTTCCATGGTCGTAGGCGCAGTTTATGTTTTACTTGTTTCCCAACAGAGTCATTATACAGCCCAGAACCAAGTGACCCAGCTACAACAGAATCTTCGAAGTGGAGCGAGTGCTATCGAATCAGACTTTCGAATGGCTGGATACAATCCGAAAGATGCCAGTGGTACAACTTTCTCCTTGCTTGATATAACTAGAAGAGATCTCTCTTATGCTCTAGATATTAATGGGAATTGTTCAATTCAATTTTCTGTAGATCTTGACGAAGATGGTACTTTGGATAATCCCGACGAAATTATAACCTATTCACTTGCTGACTTTCCTGACAATGATGCTACTCAAAAAGATGGTGTGCCTGATTTGACCAGAACTATTCAGACCCCAGTCATAAACGTCGACCCAACATTACTCAATAGAGAGCTGGTGTCTGAGAACATAGAGTTTCTTGGAATTGCTTACGCATTCGACGTGGATGGTGATGGTGATCTTGATACCAGCGCGAATGGAAATGTCATCTGGGGAGTAGATACCAATAATGATAACATTCTGGATCGAGCCTTGGATACAAACGATGATGGAGTTATCAATGTGACAGATACTGCTGGAGGAGCATTAATAAGTGCCGCCCCATTCAATGTTCCTGCGGCAACACCACCACAACTGTCAGATATTCGTTCAGCACGTGTTTGGATGGTTGCCCGATCATTAACTGCGGACCCGAAGTTTGTAAATTCTGCCACCTATGTTATTGCCGACAGGCACTTTACGGCCTCAGATAATTTCCGTCGAAGAATATTAGAGTTTACCATATATTTTAGAAATACAGGTCTATAATATGATGAAAAAACACATTTCTTCATTCAACGAGAAGGGGTTTACCTTAATTGAGGTTCTCATTGCTATTATAATCCTTGCAATTGGAATCATAGCCTTGGCTGGGATGCAGGGTACAAGCATTAAAGGTAATAAGCATGCCAATAGTATTACAACTTCGAGTACTTGGGCCGCAGATACAGTTGAACAGATTTTTGCTCTGGATTATGACAGTCTTGTAACCGGTAATAGGACTTCCAGTGACGGCAACAATACGATTGCTTGGACTGTAACGAGTGAAACCCCGCTGCCAGATACGAAGAGTGTCTTGATAACTGTAACTAATAATAATGTGGCAGAATATGCGTCTGTCACTATCAGCTATATCAAAGCGAAATATGTTCACTAATAAATTTTGTCATCTGGATGTTGATACTATGAACAAAAAATGCCATGGAAGACTTATCAAGGATGATGGTTTTGTCTTGGTTACGGCACTGCTTGTTATGCTTATACTGACTATTATTGGGATTACAGCAACAACAAACACCTCACTTGAACTACGCATTGCTGGTAATGATAAACTGCATAAGCAAACATTTTATACAGCGGAAGGTGGTGCTATTTTAGGAGCCGAAATCCTTGAGCAAAACCTGAACTGTGTGACTGGGTTTGCTTCGAGTCCTATCAATGGGAACATTACTATAAATACACTTGATATGGCCTTTAATAGTTATGGAGATGCCGATTATTCATCGAAAGCAACAATTGCCCAGACAATAATGGATAACGCGAAAGCGGACTTTGTTTTTCCTATTGCCGGAGCAGAGCAAAGCTTTGGATACGTTGTTGGTGAAACTAGGATGCAGCCAGGAGGTACTCTTGTAATGGCGGCAGGATATGAGCGAAAGGGTAAATCAGCTGCAAGCGGTGGAGTTTCGCTTCATTATGACGTTTATTCTCGCCACCTTGGTAAGGATGATAGCGAGTCAATAGTTCTTCTTGGATGGCGGCATCTTGTTGGTGATGAGAGCGCCTGTGTATACTGAAACATGTACCACACACTTTGTGAAGTGTTCTCCACGACAACCTGACATTGGAAAGGTGACACAATATGAAATCGACAAAATCTAGGTTGAAAATCTGTATATGTGGTCTTGTGCTCCTTCTTCTCTCTGAAGCAAGTGTTAGCAGAATTTTTGCCGCTGATGTTTGTAGCACAGGAGTATCTGAACCCCCATTTCTTTCATTCGGTGTCAAGTCAAACCTTCTGTTAGTTCTCGACAACTCTGGCAGCATGTTGGATATGGCCTATACCGACCCGGACAAAACTCAATGTTTTGATGACTCCTACGGTGTGGATCCTACCATGCAATACGTAGGCAACTTTAAGCCCGAATCCTGGTATAAACGTGTCGATGGTATTGATCCATGGAGTACAGGAATTTCTATTGCAACTACAGGAAAGTTGGTTTCGGCTGAAGGGTCGGTATATCGTGCTCTAAATATCGGGACATCAGACGGTTCGACGATATTTGAAGACACGAAAGTTAAATGGGAACCTGTCTTACGTCCAGCGTGGCGAAACAATACGCAATATCATGCAGGCAGTTTTGTTTTTGACGCAACAACGAGCAAGGTGTTCATGACGATATCAGGTGGAACTTCTAACGGAACCGGTCCAACCTCTGATAATGGTGTTACCTGGACTCAGATCAACACCTGGAAAAATAGTACCGCTTATACAGTAGGAACGTACGTTATATGGAAAGGCAGTTCTGAATTGTATAAAGCCCAGAATGGAGGGACATCTAATGGCAGCAGTCCGTGGGATGATAAGGAAGTAACGTGGAAGCCGATGGACTTTCATGGTTGGCAGGAAGGTAGAATATATTATGCTGGAAATGTTGTTACTCAAAACTCAATGATCTTTATTCACAAGTCTACCGTTAGCAGCCACACCTCATCAGGTAATGACATTTACGAAGATACATTCGACACTAACTGGCAGCGAATTGATGAGGGGTATTTCGAAGAAGTGAGTGCAGCAACTGCTACTAGTTTTTGTGTAAATGCATCTGGATCTAAAAAATACAAAGCTAACGATGTCTGCATTACGCTAGATCCTGCTACCGATGTCTCCTCAGGGAAGGTTTCCGCCTTCGCGGCAAAGGGCTCTTTCCTGAATTGGGCAATGTCTTCGAAGTTTGATATTGAAAAAAACATTCTCACCGGAGGTAAATACGACACGGGAGCCGGGAGAATTGTTAATGAGAGTCGGGGGTGTGCCGGAAATCGCTTTATAAAGCAAGTCCTTCTTGATCAGGGAACAGCGCTCACTTCAGACGACATGTATTTAACCATGTCGGTTCGGGGATCAGGAGACAATGATCGTACAGACATTTCAGATGATATTGGGAGATTTGAAATATATGCAGTTACAAAAGATGGCATGGATTTTGGCGCATGCCAAAGGGCGATAGAGGCTTTCCAAGCCCCCACAGGACTAGGACCTGCAGAGGATGATGTTGCAGACTGCGTCGGGATTGCCAAAAAATCGTCTAACGTTGAGCACATTATTTATCATAAGGCAATCCAGGAGTGCTGGTTTTACGCGAAACAAGGACGTTGGAAAGGAGGCAATGACCATCCATTCAAAACCTGTCCGCAATACTATGAGCTAGGCAACATTCCTGGTCTGATAAATGATACTGATCCCGCATATGCTTGCTATGGAGTTTATGATAACGGCTATCATGAGGATCGTACAGGATTTGTGGGAAGGTGCTGGGAGGATGCACATTATATTTCAGCTGAGTGCACTCGGGTCTGTGGTAACATTCCCTCTTCAGGCTCTTATCCTTATGTTTTCGTTTCTGGGAAAGAGGCCTGGGAATGTACTAATAAAGACACAGAATTTTATTGCCCTGATTACAACTCAGGGGGTAAGAAATGCAAAGTAGAGTGGGTAACATCCTACCGTTACTCTGAAAATAAGTCCCCTGGATGTGTTCCTGGTGGCACTGATGATGTCTATGTCGCTGCTGGATGGTCAACAAATCTTGATGGCGATACTCCAGAAATGTGCGTTGATCAAGCTATGCATGACTTCTGTCTACAGGCAGAAGTTCCAGAAGTAATTGATCCCTCCGATCAGGTGACTACTACAGACGAATACTGGAACCTCCCTGCATTGCTTGTCGATACAGGTCTTGCCGGGCAGCTTGGGGGCCAGCCGCTGGCAACATTCAAGGGGACAACCAAATACGTCTTGCCCACTGACCAGCAGACTGATGATGTGCACAGGCCAAACGGCCCGAGGGGAATTCTTTATGAAGTTGCGTCCGACCTTCGGATTGGTGCTATGGCCTTCAGTGACAATGGATCTCTCACAGAATGCGATGGCGTTAATAAAAGCGATACGGTGATTGAGTATTGCCCTGCAACCAATAGGGATGGAGCGTCGATTATAGCTGACATAGATATTGGTTACTATGTTGACGAAAATGGTACGACGGACAATGAAAATGATGATTTTGAAAACTGGAATCATTACAACACACTTGTACAAGCAATCAACAATGTTCGCGCGACATCATGGACACCGCTTGCCGAAGCTGTATTTAATGCGTTGGGTTATTACACCCAGGATTCAAATAAACGACTCAATCCAGAAGATTTCACAATTAGTGCCGCCACAGACCCTATTACTAACTGGTGCCAGGAAAACCATGTTTTAATTATTACGGAGGGTGCCTCCACAGCGGATATCAATCAATCTGTCATTGGATATATCGATGACATCAAAACCCAATATAATTTTAGTGATGGTGATATTAACAAGACATGCACAGTTCCAGATTCCATTACAGGATTAGATGTTGGATTGCAGGGAAGCACTTATCTTGATGACCTAACGAATATAGGGCACAACTTAGATGTGAATTACCTGTTTCCAGCAGGTCACAGCACAATAACCACAACCGACGGTGATGTGAAAAACAAACAGAATATCACTACTCATATCGTTTCAACCGGCATTGTTCCCACTAATGGTACAGATGAATGTAGTCCAGGAGTAATGATAAAAGATGCTGCAACTAAGGGAGGCACCACCCTTGTTGAAAGTGAAAATCCTGCTTCTCTGAGACAGAAACTTCTTGAAACGTTTAATGAGTTGCGTCAACGCTCATCCTCAGGGTCTGCCGCGTCAGTGATTTCATCTTCACGGGGTGGCGAAGGCGCCATCTATCAGGCGATTTTTTGGCCGGAACTCAAGAGAACCCATTCTACAATCGAACCAGACCCGAACGATCCGGATTGTTCTCCAGATCCAACAAATCCTGACTGCAGTTATCTTCCAGTGCAAATCGATAAAACTGTTGAATGGGTAGGGGATGTGCATGCATTATTTATTAATGATGCAGGTTATATGTTTGAGGATACCAATGGAGATCGTAAGCTGGTGGCTTCTGAAGATATTGATGGAGATGGCCATTTAGATGTCAAAGAGGATGCAAACGGTAACGGTCTTCTTGATCCCGGTGAAGATCTTGATGGTGATCAGAAACTTGATATAGCCGAAGATCTTAATGGCAATAATGTGATCGACGGCGACGATATGCGAGTCATAGTTTATTATGATGAATTGTTAGGAAAATCAAAGGGGTGTTACAATACAACAGTGCTGGATTCAGCAGGGATTTGTACCTTTTCAAAAAATCTCGAAGATATCAAGTTCATCTGGTCCGCTGCAAATTGGCTGAATGATTCTGCTTTGCTTACGAGTACCAACAGAAACAACTACCTGTCGTCTGATCCACGACGTTATATTTTTACCTGGGTAGACCTCAATAATAACGGCAAAGTCGATGATGATTATGACGGTAGCGTTGATAATGATGATGAGGTGCGACCTTTCGAGGAAGGACTTGCTCTTAATTCTTCAGGGACGAACTTGACAGTGAGTGGCACACGTCTGCCAGTCTATGCAGATTATGGGGTTTCTTCAAGCTCTGAACTGGATGCTATAATTAAGTGGACTCGCGGCGAAGATTCTTTGATTAATGAAGATGTAAATGACAATAACATATTGGATTCAGGGGAAGATCTCAATAATAATGGTCGGCTAGATGGTATTTTACGTAGCAGGCAAATACCTACAGTTGACAATGGTACTACACTTACAACCTGGCGGCTTGGAGACGTAATTCATTCTACTCCTATGACGGTTTCAGAACCAGCAGAAGGTTATCATTATCTTTACCGAGATCGGACATATGCTGATTTCGTCGCTAAATACAAAAACCGTCGCCATATGGTATATTTTGGGGCAAATGATGGCATGCTGCATGCTGTCAATGCTGGATTCTATAATGGGGACGAGAAAAAATTCTGTTTATCTGGAATAATTACCAATGGTGTCTGTGACGAAAGTGCTGGAAATTTCCCAGCACTTGGCGCTGAAATGTGGGCTTATGTCCCTGCTAATATCGCTCCTCATCTTAGTTGCCTGACCGATGTGGCTTGTTCACATAAATATATGGTTGACTTGAGACCAAGAATTTTCGATGTTAAAATTTTTGGGGAAGAACAAAATTGCAGCAATGTCAATGGCATTTTAGATTCTGGATGCATTCATCCCGAAGGTTGGGGGACCATTCTTGTAGGGGGGATGCGACTAGGAGGGTCTCCTGTTAATGCTTACGATGTTAGCCCAGATACAACGGACAGTGTTGCTAATGATAACCGCAGATTTATATCATCCTATTTCATTCTCGATATTACCAACCCAGAGGCACCACCTGTTCTCCTGGGAGAATTGACGCAAACTCTGGATACTAATGGTGCTATTCAGTATGTTGACCTTGGGTACTCAACATCAATAGCCACTATGGTAATAATGAAAAACCCTGCCACCTACTCGCCTGGAACTGAAAGTAATGAATGGTATTTAGTATTGGGGAGTGGGCCCCATGGTAGTAAAGCTATGCAGGGTGTTAGCGATCAGAATGCCAAAGTCAGCATCCTTCCTCTTTCATGGCTTGGGGCAACTGATGTGACAGATTCTACACTTAAAACCCCACTCCGAATCCCAGCTGGTCAACCAACAAGCTTAATTCCTGGTGGCACATTTGAACTGTCGGGCCCACTACATGGTTTTGTGTCAGATCCCATCACAGTGGATTTTGATATAAATCCATCCTCTTTCGATTACATGTCAGATTCTGTATATTTTGGCACAATCGATGGGGAATTCTCCCCCAAGGTAAATGGATCAACTGAATGGTCTGGTGGGGGAAAACTGTATAGGCTGGTTACCAGAAACATGTCCGGAGGTATAAGCCAATATGGTTTAGGTGTTGTGCAAACACCTACTACACCTGATAAATGGGAATTGAAGCCCATGTTAGATCTTTCTAATGAGAACAAGCCAATTAGTTCCGCCCCCAATGCCGGATATGACGGCCGCAATTTTTGGATATATTTCGGAACCGGCAGATTTATGGATGCACAGGATAAAACAGATGATAATCGGCAAACCTTTTTTGGCCTCAAGGAGCCAATGACCTTTGACACGACTACAGGGGAGCCTACCGCTTTCCTTTGGGGTGAAATTGAGTTTGCTGATAACATAAATCCTACAGATGGTAATTATGCTAAAGATTCCAATGGAATAATTTTAAGTTCGAAAGGTGCTGGAGACCGAGGGCTGTTACGTGTGGATGATATTCTCGTGACGCAAGGTACTGGAGATCTTACTTGTAGAGATACTAGCGATTTAGTGTATGGGGCACCCCTTGCCGGAGCAAATGCAATGAAATGTGTGCCAAAGGCTATTCGAACCACTACCTCACCTGAGAAAGCAAATTTTGCTGCCCTTGAAAAATATATTGCAGGCACATTAATAGGTAATTGCAGCAGTGATAAGGTTGATTGTACAGATGGGTGGTATAAAGATTTCTGGCCATACGGAGACAGACAAAAAAACCTGGGGCAGGGTACATTACTTGGCGGATTGATGACCTTCACTACCTACCAACCATTCAGTGATACATGCCAAGCGGAAGGTGAAGCGTATTTATATGGTGTTTACTATAAAACCGGGACGTCGTGGTATAAAAACGTGTTTGGAGATAATGGGGTTGATAGTTATGGAAATGTTGAAAACATGCTAAAACTTGGAAGGGGTTTAGCGACTACACCTAATTTGCATACCGGAGAAGGTGGCGAGGAGGGAGTACGTGCGTTTATACAGACCAGTACTGGTGAGATTAAAGAGATCCAGCAAGAAAACTTGCCTGTACCCGGCTATAAAAGTGGCAGAAGTAAATGGAAAGAGTACCTGCCATAATCAAAGTTGATTGAAGATATATGTTTCAATCGTATTTAACATGTTTTCAGGTCTACTTTTATCGTTGAAGACCGTAATAACTTAAATCTTAGATTCGCCTCCATGAACTTTAGGAAGTTGATAAAGTTCATGGAGGCAGTTTGTAGTAGTTTTCGTTGTACTGTTCTTCCCCAGAGGGCGCTGCAGTAGAGAAGTAGGGATAACGACCCGTCTACGGGGAGAGTTTTCTTCAGTACAGACGAATTTATGGATTGATAACGTCAAATCCGATATTAAGAATCGCTTTCTTGATATCGTCACGACTCACTACACCCTCATATCGGGCCTCACCCTTCTCAAGGTCGACCGTCACATCGTTTACTCCTGGGATTGCTTCTAAAGCTTTTTTGACCGAGCCAACACAATGCTGGCAGCTCATGCCTTTAATTTTTACCGTTGCCATTGTTTACCTCGATTTGTTGAGTTAGCTTATAAGATGCCTGAGTGGCAACGTTACGCACGCAATGTTTAGAAATCAAGATAATAATTATGAAGGTTTGGGGGACATGTGGCAGGTACACATTTGAAAAAATCTAAAGTTGATGTCATTGGTATGCATTGTGCGGCATGTTCCAGCCGTATAGAACGTGTATTGGCAGCAACAGAAGGTGTTATGGCCGCTTCTGTCAATCTAGCAGCCGAAACGCTTGACCTGGAATGGGATGAACAGTCCATTGGTTATGATGAGATTCAAGAGCGAATTAGAAATCTCGGTTTTGAGTTGGGTTCGTTGCCCGAACGAAATGAATCTACTCTTGAATTTTCCATTGGTGGCATGCATTGCGCCTCATGTTCGAGCAGGATAGAAAATGTCGTTGGGAAATTAGCCGGTGTTCATCTGGCTGAGGTCAATCTTGCGACTGAGTCTGCCAGAGTGATTGTTGATCGAACTGAGTGCGGTATACGTAAAATTCGTGAGACCATCGAAGGTTTAGGTTTTACCGCGACCATCAGCGGTGACCGGGTAGAAGAGTTTTCGCAAAAACGCGCTGCAGCGTTAACAAATCTTCAGGAAATGAAAAAACGGCTTGTTGCAATGCTTTTACTCGCTGTGCCGTTGCTCTATATTGCCATGGGTGAAATGGTTGGTTTGCCATTGCCATATTTCCTCACTCCTCATGCTTATCCGCTTGCTTTTGGTCTTTGCCAGTTGATCCTCGTGTTGCCCATCGTCTGGCTAGGGCGCAGTTTTTATCTGATTGGTATTCCTGCACTTATCAGAAAAATTCCAAACATGGATTCGCTGATCGCTGTGGGCACAGGATCTGCACTTATTTATTCCTGCTGGAACCTTGCAGAAATAGCACTAGGAATTGACCCCATGCACAAGGCAATGGATCTCTATTTTGAATCCGCCGGTGTTCTCATCGCTTTGGTGTCTCTTGGAAAATATATGGAGACACGCTCAAAATTGTCCACTTCCGATGCCATCCGCCAGCTGCTTGAGTTGACACCGGACAAAGCTACGCTTCTTGAAAATGGAGAACAGCGAGAAATTTCTGCAGAGGCAATAGAGCACGGCGATATACTGCTTATTCGGCCGGGTGAACGAATTGCCGTTGACGGTAAAATAACCGAAGGTGAGAGCAGTATTGATGAATCAATGTTGACTGGTGAAAGTATGCCGGTGACAAAATCTGTCTCCGACACCGTTTATGGCGGAACACTCAACAGAAACGGAGTGTTAAAGATTGAATGCCAAAAAACCGGTGGCAATACTGTACTCGCCCGTATTGTGAGAATGGTTCAGGAGGCTCAGGGATCAAAAGCGCCAATTGCAAGCCTTGCCGATCGAATAAGTCTCTATTTTGTGCCAACGGTTATGGCGATTGCTGCGATCACCGGGATATTATGGTTTCTGGTCGGAGGTGTTGAGTTCACGCAAGCATTGAGATTTTTTATAGCAGTTATGGTCATTGCTTGCCCCTGTGCCATGGGGCTGGCGACACCTACCTCTCTCATGGTCGGGATGGGGAGGGGCGCTCAGCTTGGTATCCTGGTGCGTAATGGTGCCGCCCTCGAATTATCGGAAAAGATAGGTGTGATTGTGCTCGATAAAACGGGAACGCTTACCGAGGGCAAACCAGAGGTTACTGATGTTGTCGTTTTCGATGATATGACAGAAGATCAATTTGTTCAACTCGTAGCCTCAGCCGAACAATCTTCAGAACATCCTCTTGCAGAAGCAGTTGTCAATTATGCTAAAAAGAAAAATCTCCAGCTGGTTCAGCCCTCCGTATTTACCGCCTTTGGTGGACGAGGTATTGGAGCTATTGTCAATGGGCAAAAGCTCAATGTGGGCAACAGGGAGTTCATGGTTGAAAATGAGATCACTATAGACTCATCCGCTATGAAGAAGATAGAAGCACTTTCTGATAGGGGGAAGACCGTGCTCTTTGTTGCTGTTGGCAATAGCCTGCAAGGCTATCTGGCAGTTGCTGATAAATTAAAGCCGGAAAGTGTAAAAGCTGTTGAGCACCTGAAGAAACAAGGTATGCGACTGGTAATGTTAACCGGTGACCAGCAAAAGACTGCTGAGGCAATTGCGGCTGAAGCTGGAATATCCGAAGTCATTGCTGAGGTTCTACCGGAAGACAAGGCCAAGAATATTATCCGTTTTCAAGAGAAAGGCTTAAAAGTTGCCATGGTGGGTGATGGCATCAACGACGCGCCTGCTCTGGCCCAGGCAGATGTCGGCATTGCCATGGGTACTGGCATTGATATTGCCGTCGAGTCTGGTGATATTGTCCTCATGAAAGGGAATCTCGATGGCATATATGGTGCCCTGGCCTTATCGAAAGCAGTGATGCGAAATATTCGCCAGAACCTCTTCTGGGCTTTCGCATTCAATGTGATAGGCATTCCCGTTGCCGCTGGTGTCTTATATATCTTCGGTGGCCCGACGCTCAACCCGATGCTGGCAGGGGCTGCGATGGCCATGAGTTCGGTCACAGTGGTCACCAATGCATTACGTCTTCGCTTCTTTTCCATAACTTAGATTTCTGTTTTGGCTGAGGAATCGTGTCACGCTTTTCCCTTGACTTTTCTGGTGACAAAATTATATATAAGCGCTTGTAAATGAATCGCAGTTCAGTTATAGCTGGCCGGGGGTCCGGTCGGTGGCATTTTCATATAATCTTTAATAAAAGAGGAACACTATGTCTAAATTAGTAGCACCTCACGGTGGAAAAGGCCTGGTATGCGCATTGCTTGAAGGCGCGGCTCTGGAAGCAGAAAAAGCAAAAGCCGCTGGTCTCAAACAGATTGAGATCTCCGATCGCGCAAAAGGCGACCTTATCATGATGGGTATCGGTGGTTTCTCTCCGCTGAGCGGTTTCATGACCAAAGCCGACTGGAAAGGTGTTTGTGAGAATTTCCAGATGGCAGATGGCACCTTCTGGCCGGTACCGATCACCCTCGACGTAACTGCTGCTGACGCTGCCGAGATCAAGGAAGGTCAGGAGATCGCTCTTGTACGCAAAGGCGAGGTATTCGCTACCATGAAGGTCACCGAGAAATACGAGATGACCGATTCCGACAAGAAGTGGGAATGTGAAAAAGTATTCATGGGCGAAGGCGAAGAGTCTGTAGACGGTAAATTCTGGGAGATCGCACCGAAAGATCATCCAGGCGTCATCATGGTTATGGCTCAGAAAGAGTTCAACCTTGCTGGTCCGGTAAAAGTTCTCTCTCAGGGCGAATACCCGAAAGAGTACCCGGGTGTATACCTTACCCCGGCTGAGACCCGTGCAATGTTCGAAGAGCGTGGTTGGGCAAACGTAGCTGCTCTTCAGCTTCGTAACCCGATGCATCGTTCTCACGAGTATCTTGCCAAGATCGCTGTCGAGGTATGTGACGGCGTACTGATCCACTCTCTGATCGGTAACCTGAAGCCTGGCGATATCCCAGCTCCGATACGTGTTAAAGCTATCGACATCCTGATCGAGAACTACTTCGTAAAAGAGAACGTTATCTCTGCTGGATACCCGCTTGACATGCGTTATGCTGGTCCTCGCGAGGGTCTGCTCCACGCTACCTTCCGTCAGAACTACGGCGTTAACAACATGCTGATTGGTCGTGACCACGCTGGTGTTGGCGATTTCTACGGTCTGTTCGAGGCTCAGGAAATCTTTGATCGCATCCCGACCACTGGCGATGACGCAAAAGACCTGCTTTGCAAGCCGATGAAAATCGACTGGACCTTCTACTGCTACAAGTGTGACGGTATGGCTTCTCTCCGTACCTGTAACCATGGCAAAGAAGATCGCGTTATCCTTTCCGGAACCAAACTCCGTAAGGCGCTTTCCGAGGGTGCAGAGGTTGTTGACCACTTCGGTCGCGACGAGGTTCTGACCCACCTGCGTGCATACTACGAGGGTCTGACCGAGAAAGTAGAGGTTAAAATGCAGGGTGCCGCTTCCGGCGACGCCATGTAATTTTTGTCCTTTTCGACTCAAAAAGGAGGTACCGCCATGACGGCGGTATCTCCTTTTTTTTTGGGTATAAAAAAGGTAGACTAGTAACATTCCGGCAGCACCGCACCGTTTTGCAGCAAAGTAAACATAAATGAGTTCACGAGGTACATAAGAGAGGGCGTATGGCTGAAGTACAGGTAGGGCTTGGGAGCCGCAGTTATCCAATTTATGTGGAACAGGGCTGTCTTGAACGGATCGGCAACGATCTGGCCCGAAGAAATATTGGAAACAGGTATGCAATTATCACCGATACAAATGTGAACAGTCTCTATGGCGAAAAATTGCTGGAGATGTTGTTGAGTGTCGGGTTAAAAGCTAAACTTTTTCCATTTCCAGCCGGAGAAAAAAGCAAGACGCTCTTCACTGTAGAAGCCCTGGCCAGCAGATTGGCTCTTGCCGGATTTGATCGTCATGATGCTGTCATCGCCTTGGGTGGAGGTGTCACTGGAGATCTTGCCGGCTTTCTTGCTTCTGCGTACATGCGGGGTATACCGTTTGTTCAGGTGCCTACCACATTGCTGGCACAGGTCGACAGTTCAGTTGGCGGTAAGACTGGTGTTGATCTGCCAGAGGGGAAAAACCTTTTTGGTGCATTTTACCAGCCGAAAGCTGTCTATATAGATAGTAATGTCTTGAACACTCTTCCAAAGGAGGAGCTTCTGGGTGGCCTTGCCGAAGTCATCAAATACGGGGTTATCCGCGATAGTGAATTTTTTACCTTTCTAGAAGAATATCGGCGGAAAATTTTGCAACTTGACCAGTCTGTCATACAAAAGTTGATTTGCAGATGTTGTGAGATAAAAGCCGAGGTGGTTGCCGCTGATGAGCATGAAGGTGGGTTGAGGAAAATCCTCAACTTTGGGCACACCATTGGCCATGCTATTGAAGGTGCCTCAAACTATCAGCTCATTCATGGGCTCGCAGTTGCAATCGGTATGGTTGCAGCTTCACGACTGAGCGTCATTAAAGATACCTTGAGCGGTAAAGAAGCTGAGAGAATATATTCTGTTATTTCAGCATACGGCATGCCGGTTTCAGTCCCATCGTATCTTGACAGGCAACAGGTCAAGCGTTATTTACAAACGGATAAAAAGGCGGTTAAAGGAAAGGTCTTTTACATCCTGCCTGACGCTATTGGTTCCACCTATATCACCGATGAGGTGAGCGAAGAGATGGTCGATACGGTACTGTTGGCCGAACGTTAACCTGGCTCTACTTTATCGGGATTCTTGGAGATGGTGAGCCGTGACGGGTATTCATAGATGCTCTGTCTTGTCGTGAAATACCCACGCTGATACGACGTTCTCTACTGCAGTCTTTGTCCAACTACCTACTGATTTTAATTATCTGTTATGCCTATTTACGAATTTTATTGTGATTCCTGTAATGTGATCTTCAATTTTCTTTCTTCTCGAATCAATACTACAGCTCAGCCTGACTGCCCGAAATGCGGTAAGGAGAAAATTAGCAGACAAATCTCTAAATTTGCCACTATCCGCTCTGGCCGAAGCGAAGAAGACGAAATGTTAGCCGGCCTGGACGAGACTAAAATGGAACAGGCCTTTGAGTCATTGATGCGTGAAGCGGGTTCTGTTAATGAGGATGACCCAAGGCAGATGGCATCGCTTATGAGAAAGTTTTCAGAGAAGACCGGTTTGAACCTTGGCGATGCCATGGAAGAGGCGATCAGCCGAATGGAGGCAGGGGAGGATCCGGATCAGGTTGAGCGGGAAATGGGAGATGTTCTAAGCGGGGACGATTTCAGCCTTGAGGCATTGCAGAAGAAAGCGCGTTCAGGCCGGCCTAAACCGATCCAGGACGAAAAGCTCTATAAGCTTAATTGAGATGACGTTTTTCGACAGCACAAGAGCTGTCGGATGTAACGGAGTAGTTGTCGAAAACGTAGCAGCTTTTGGATCGCGTTTAGTGAACGGTGCGTGAACAGTTTGCAAAAGGAAGATTATCAGCTGTATCTTCCTCCAGCCCTTTTTCATTTATAATGCTGCGCACCTCGTCTTCTGCAATACCAAGGATATCGGCAAGTCGGGCAGTATCGTAGACCGGCATACCGTCTGCTGTAAAGTCGCTCGGTTTGAGCTCGGGAAACTGCAGCTCAGTTGCAGCTTGGCTGGCATTTAGCAGAATTTTCTGGATGGAAGGCGGTCCATAACGGAGCAGCCATTCTGCTGCCTCGGACCATAATTGGCTGTCCACTGTCGGGTGCTGAAGAATTTTCAGGGCAATCTCCAGGTTCCACTCATCTTTAAAGCTCATGTTTTGCTCCCGTTTTATTGTACTCTGTTCAATGACTGAGGTAATATACTGTGTTTTTCAGTCACTGCAAGAATGTAATGCAGGACCGGTTATGGATTGTTTTCGGTCTTTTCTAACATCTAGATTATATTGTTAAAAACATGCTGGCCTATTTGGTTTTTGAAATGGTCGCAGGTTTTATGACAGTCTTGTCGTATATTAAATGATGTTTTTCTGATCACCGGAAAGTGTCGAGTATAAGAAAGAGGGAAAGCATATGAACAGGTTCGATGGCGGTATTTTTCTAGAAAATATTGAATGGTTTGATGAAACCGGACTGGAACTTGTTCACCGGCTTCCTGAAAACGGTTCCGGTGAGATAAAGTTCGGCGCCCAGTTGACTGTCAGGGAGAGTCAAGCTGCGGTTCTATTCTATAAAGGTCGTGCTTGCGATGCCTTCGGTCCCGGACGTCACACCCTGAAGACACTAAACCTGCCGCTCCTCACCAAGATTCTTTCTGTTCCCTGGCGTGGCGATAGTCCACTGCGTGCTGAAGTGTACATGGTGAACTTGAAATGTTTCACTAATCTCAAATGGGGAACCAGGCAGCCGGTCGCTTTTAGAGACAGTGAACTTGGTCTTATACGTTTGAGGGCTCACGGTATTTTCAATATTCAAGTGGTTCAGCCGGTACTGTTTATCAATTCACTGGTTGGAACCATGGCAAGTTTTACCACTGAAGACATCGCCAGCTATCTGAAACGGGTCATCGTTTCGCGCTTTAACGATTATCTTGGTGAGAAACTCGATACAGTATTGAATCTGCCTGGCATGTTCGATGAACTTTCCACCGAGTTGCAGGAGCGACTGGTCAAGGACTTCAGCCACTTTGGTCTGCGGCTCACCCAGCTCTATATCACCTCGATCACTCCGCCTGATGAGGTTCAGAAAGCCATTGACGATCAGAGCCGGCTGAACACCATCCGTGACATTGATAAATTCGTACAGATGAAAGCTGCCATGGCCATGGAAAAGGCCGCCTCTTCACAAGGTGAGGCAGGCGCAGGTGTTGGCATGGGGATGGGATTGATGCTGCCAAGCATGTTCGCTACTGCTTTCAACAAGCCAACTGCGCATAAAGAAGTGGTCGGCGACACAGTTATTTGTCCTGACTGCTCACATAACATTCCTGCTGATGCCCGTTTTTGTCCAGCCTGTGGTCACCAGCAGGTTGTTTTATCCCAGTGTGAAAACTGCGGTAAGAACCTTCCGCCCAACGCCAAATTCTGTTCACGTTGCGGTGAACCTGCCGGGCGTAAAGCGATGGCTGTCATCTGCAAAAGCTGTAATACCGAAAATATACCGCATGCCACATTTTGTAATCAATGCGGAGAACGGTTGTAAGGAGCACGGTATGGATCTCAGTATTGAGCAACCATGCCCTTCCTGTGGCGCCGAGATCGTCATCAATGAAGACGATCGATTGATTCGGTGTGAGTTCTGCGATGTACCCAGTTTCAGGGTACGTCAGAAGTTGCCCAGATACCTTTTGCCTCCGAAACTGCCCAGCCATATTGATGAAGATGGGGTGTTTTATATACCTTACCTGCGCTTCAAGGGCTGTATCTACTCTATCCAGGGTAAAGAGGTCCTTCATCGGTTGATTGACACAACCAGGGTTGGTTGTGATTCAGGTTTTGTACCTGCTTCGTTGGGGCTCCGACCCCAGGCAATGAAGGTGAGGCCGGTCACAGACCATGCGACAGGAAAATTTGTGCGTCAGACCGTCAAGGCGGATTCAATATTTCACGAGGCGGCGAAAATCACCAGGATCTTCACCGAAGATCGTAAGAGT
Organism: Desulfopila aestuarii DSM 18488; assembly: GCF_900143695.1. Lineage (GTDB taxonomy): Bacteria > Desulfobacterota > Desulfobulbia > Desulfobulbales > Desulfocapsaceae > Desulfopila > Desulfopila aestuarii. Next base: position 154,411 of record NZ_FRFE01000004.1, on the reverse strand, counting down.
CACCTCTATCATCGGGCCTTTATCGGCGAAACGATCAGCCGTATTTACCTTCCAGCCTACCGGTATAGCGGTATGCTCTATGACGGTGTTACCCATCAAAAGCTCGGTCTCGATACGGTAGCAGAGGAGTTTGGCAAATCGCTGCTTCCCTTTGCACGTGACTGGGAACCACGTTACATCTCGATGCTCTGTCCCGAGTGTGGCGATGTCATGCATGGTAGCCGTGAAACACTGGTGGTGGTTTGTTCCGGCTGCAGTCGTCATTGGATTGAAGAGGGTGGAACTTTTCATGCTCTGGGGTATCTGGCCGTGCCTCCGCGAGAGAGCGAGGCCCATTATCTTCCGTTTTGGCGAATAGAACCGGAAGACGAGAGCGGGCAGTTGGTATCCCTTGCCGACTTTTTTGAACTGACTAACCAGCCAGTGGTGATCCGGCGGTCTCATCGAGAGCAAAAGATGGTCTTTACGATACCAGCCTTTAAACTGAATCCTGCGCTGTTTCTTCAGACATCGAGAATGTTGACCGTAGGGCAGGGGTCCTCTCCTTTGCCACAGCAATACGATATAGCCGGAGACAACGTCTACCCGGTAACGCTTCCGGCCAGTGAAGCTGCCGAGGCCTTAAAAACTGTGCTTGTTGCTTCTTCAGTCAGTATCCGAAAGGTTTTAGATCTGCTTTCCACAATTCAGTTTCGCACCTACAGGAAAAAACTGATCTATTTGCCATTCCGAGATGCTGGTCATGATTTTATCGAACAACATACCGGTGTGTGCATTGCCAATGCGGCACTTCGCTATGGGAAAAAAATGTAGTAATTCATTTGTTTTGTGATGCGTTTCAAATGTCTTGGCCATACTGGGGGCAACAGGTGAAAGATACAATTGATAGAGTCCATGAAGAATTCATGCAGTGCGCGTTGCAGCAGGCCCAAGAGGCGTTAGCTGCAGGTGAGTTTCCGGTGGGATGCGTCATTGTGCAGGCCGGCAAAATCGTGGCAAATGGTGCACGGCTGAACAGCAGTGTAGAACTGTGCGAACTTGACCATGCGGAAATTGTGGCTCTTCGCTCCCTTCAAAAAGATCGGCCCGATATTGATCTTAGCCAGGTGACTGTCTATTCGACCATGGAGCCCTGTCTCATGTGCTATGCCACGCTCATCGTTAACGGTGTACGACATATCGTTTATGGGTATGAGGATGCGATGGGTGGAGGGACCAACCTGCAACTTAACACGCTTTCACCTCTCTATCGTACCATTGACATGAAAATTACCGGTCATATCCTGAGAAAAGAGAGTCTGGAGCTTTTTCAGCAATTTTTTCGGGATGAGAGTAATACCTACCTGAAAGGCACCCTGCTGGCCGAATACACCCTGCAGCAGTAAAAGAAGATCTTTCCGAAGCAATAATACAAGGCAAGTTACCATGAATCACGTCCCGAGAACCGTCGGCTTCAAGCCTGGCGAGAGAAATATTTTTTTTCATATTCTCACCGCCTGTAATCTTTCATGCAGTCACTGTTATATCAACCCGAAGCAGCATGGCACTCAGGCTCTTGATATCGCCACTATTCAGAGCTGGTTAAAATTGTTTGCGGCACCAGGCAAAAAGAGCAATGTCATCTTTTTGGGCGGTGAGCCGACCATGCATCCGGATTTGCCAGAAGCAGTGCGATTTGCCAAAACACTCGGGTTTGATGTTACCGTAGATTCGAATGGATATCTTTTCCATGATTTCCTCTACAAAGTCACACCTAATGAACTTGACTACTTGAGTTTCAGCCTTGATGGTCCAGATGCTCAAATCAATGATCCGATCCGGGGGGAAGGAGTGTTCGATGTTTGCACGACTCACCTGCAGCAAGCCGTTCAACTGGGATTCAATGTCAGTGTTATCTATACAGTGAGCCGACGCAATATTGGCCACCTGCATCGTATGGTGGCTGTGCTGACCGGTTTCGGAGTAAAGAAATTTTTTATTCAAGTTATCGGGTTACGCGGAAAATCCGCAACCCGGCAGGCTGGTGATGAGTCAGGGGTGCAGGTGAGTCGCGAAGAGTGGCTTGCTGTGGTTCCGCAAGTGGCCAGGCAGGCCGCTGAAGCGGGGATACATGTGACCTACCCAAAGGTCTTTCTCGACGCAAATGAGACTTTTGGCTGTGCCGGAGTTGTGGCTGAAAACTATTTCATCTTTCCCAACGGTAGGGTCTATCAGTGTCCTTTATGTGAAGATCATCCGGTTAACAGTTATCGCATTGAAAATAATCTGCTGGTGAAAAATAGTGGGCTAACCGAAGACAGATTCTTTCAGCTCAATATTGGTGAAGGGTGTGTGATGAACAAGCTGCTGCAACCTGATACCATTGAGTATGATGAAGAAGGGCGACCGCAGCACAGGATCTCCTGTTGTCTGTTGAAACAGGAGATCGGTTGATCCGGTTCAGCTTTTTGCTTTGCTCTTGTTTTTTCTGGAAAAGATGGCGGAGAGGAAGATGCCTATCTCGTAAAGGCCAAACAAAGGGAAGGCCAGAAGGGCTGTCGCCATAAAATCACCGGCTGTAAGGAGAAACGATAAACCCAGGATGGCCATATAGAAATAAACCCGTTTGGATCTGAAATAGGCGGAGCGAACAACTCCTGCTTTGCCGGCCATCACCATCAGAAAAGGTATCTGGAAGCTGAGGCCAAATGTCATAACGGTGCGGGCGACAAAAGTCAGGTACATCCCGAGCTTTGGGAGTGGCTCCAAACCCTCATGGGCGTAGCTCATGAAGTAGACAAGCATTTTCGGTAAAACAGCAAAAAAAGCAAAGGCTCCGCCTCCGATAAAGAGGAGCGAAGCCCAGAAGACGATGATGACCGCAAGTTTTTTTTCACTTTTATGAAGACCCGGGGCAATGAATACCCAGATTTGGTAGAGCGCAACCGGAAAGCTGGTCAATAGCCCAACCATGAGAGCGAGTTTGATATAACTGATAAAAGCTTCTGGGAGATTGGTATATACCAGTTTCCCTACCAGGGGGCTTGCGGCCATGAGCGGCGCAATGCAGAATCCGGCAATTTTTTCGACAAAAAGATAGGCGACGACGGTACAGATAACAATGGACGCAAAAATCTTGATCAGCCGGTTGCGCAGTTCAAGGTGGTGGGGGCGAAAAAAGGCAAGACTGCGTTCAAGGGCAGGGATGGTCTTCTGAAGATTGTACTCACTCATTTGGCAGCGGACGATTTATTGTTGTCATCTTCCTTCGGTTGATTTGCTGCCACCGAGTTTTCATCTGTCACATCTTCTGTAAGATCGGAGGGTAGTATTTTTGCCGGGGCTACGTTATCCACCGGCAGTGCCGCAGGATTGACTCCGGTTTGGGTGAGTTCTTCGTAGGCTTTGGCGGCATGATCGGCAGATGCAGTATTGGCGTCGGCAGGGAAGAGACTGGTCGCGCCCTTGTCAGGATGATCGAGCATGTGACTTTTGAAGGTCTTTGCCGCATTTTCAAGATCGGGGCGTACATCGTCTAGGATATTGCCTTCCTCTTTTATTTGCTCCTTGAAACCTTCCGCAGTCTTTTTCAGTTCCATAATCCCCTTGGCAAGGGAACGAGCGAGTTCTGGGAGTTTGTCCGGTCCGACAACGATGAGCGCCAAGGCCAGGATCAGAATCATCTCAGGTAAGCCAATACCAAACATAAATAGCCTCTACATCTACTCCAGAATTCTGGAGAAAAATCTGTGTTCGTACACGACGAACACAGAGAATTCAATATTTTTCGGTAGTATAAATGTTCGCATCGTATTCTGCGAATCAGATATGTCCCGCAGGGTTACAGGCAAACCACATTGCCTGCCCCGTAACTTGCCTCTTTTCTAGTTCGCGAACTGTAAGGTATTTGCCGGTAGGTGTCAACGGTCGAGCAGTTGAACGTATATGGACTGATGATTGTTGTAAAGGTGCTCTCATGGTAGTTAGCCTAACGATTTTACAGGATTATTGTGCCAGGCAGTGATAGTTGTTGCGAAGATTGACTTTAATGGAGGAGTTGGCTATATTTAGCAGTTTGTCTCACGCAGAAATGATTTGCAATTATTTTGTGTGTCTGCTCCTGCAAGTCAGGAGAGTTCACACAACCTCTATGTGGTTTCGCCAAAAGCAGCTGATGCCGAAGGCAGAGGAAACCTGCAACAGGGTATTTCGCCCATAACATTGCAGTGGCCTTGGCGAATTCACCAGAATATCAGGAGAATATAGATGTCCAGTGTCGTAGTTATCGGGTCACAATGGGGTGACGAAGGCAAAGGCAAGATCGTTGATCTACTCACGGAGTACTCGGACTATATCGTACGGTTTCAAGGTGGAAATAATGCAGGTCATACCCTGGTGGTTGATGGTCGCAAATATATTTTCCATATCATACCCTCCGGTATTTTGTATGAGAACAAGATGTGCATGATCGGCAATGGCGTCATAATTGACCCGGAAGTGCTTTTGCGGGAAATGGATCAACTGCGGGAGAAACAGCTTGAAGTAACTCCGAATAAACTCATGATCAGTGAAAACTCACATCTGATCATGCCTTATCACTCCCGTTTGGATCAGGCCAAGGAAGCGGCACTCTCTGATGCCAAGAAGATCGGCACCACTGGTCGCGGTATTGGCCCCTGCTATATGGATAAAGTTGGCCGTACCGGTATCAAGGTTGGCGATCTGTTCGATGAGCAGCTTTTCAAAGAAAAACTTGAGGCCGCTCTTGACGAAAAAAATTTCCTGCTCACCCAAAAATATAATAGTGAACCGGTAGGACTCGATGAGATTTATGGTGCATTCATGGAATATGCCGCAAAACTCGAGCCATTTGTCGGCAATGTTTCCGTTGTTCTTGACCAGGCCAGAAAAAATGGCAAGAACATTCTGTTTGAAGGCGCGCAGGGTACCCAGCTGGACATCGATCACGGTACGTATCCCTTTGTAACCTCTTCAAACACCATTGCCGGTAATGCGTGCAATGGTTCAGGTTTCGGACCGGCTCATATTGATTCCGTTGTTGGAATCATGAAGGCCTATACCACTCGCGTTGGCGCTGGCCCTTTCCCGACAGAACTTTTTGATGAAGTGGGCAATCAACTGCAGGAAAAAGGACATGAGTTCGGGGCAACAACCGGTCGACGCCGCAGGTGTGGTTGGCTTGACGGCGTTGTCGCTCAGGATGCAGTACGTTTGAATGGTTTGACCGGTTTTGCTCTTACCAAGCTCGATGTCTTGAGCGGCCAGAAAAAAATCAAGATGGCCACATCCTATAAGCTTGACGGACAAAGCGTGCACGCCATGCCGACAAATATCAAGCAGGCGGCATCAGTACAGCCGGTGTATGAAGAGATCGCGGGGTGGGATGAAGATATCGCTGGTGTCCGCAACTTTGATGACCTGCCGATTGCAGCAAAGGATTATATTAGAAGAATTGAGGATTTCACTGAAGTGAAGGCACAGATCGTGAGTGTCGGCCCTGACCGAAACGAAACGTTTATGCTGGAAAATCCTTTTGAGAAATAACGTCAGGCTCATATGTTTCTGGGGCCAACGCTTGGCACTATGTTTATAGAAAAAATAAGCTTTTCGTGAAAATCATTCACCTTTATAAGGTGCGTTGAGTAACGGAAAATCATGTCGCGGATTGCGTAATGCGACGTAAGCAGCATCCAACATCTCCATTATGGCTTTCAGCATTTCCATGAGTTCTCCTGGGAATTTACTGAACGGTCACAGGAGTTACAACTTACGAGGTAGAGGAAAAAATGGCGAGAATCACAGTTGAAGATTGTCTTGAAATTGTAGGTGATGATAATCGTTTCAATCTCATTCATCTGGCGGTGAAGCGGATTAAGCAGCATCGGCAGGGTGAGCCCTATTTAATAGAAGCCAAAAACAAAGAGATCGTGATGACGTTGAGGGAAATTGCCGCTGGTAAGGTGACAATGGAGAATGTAAACGATCTGCCGGAACGGTTAGGACGCGACAAGAAAGATACCGCAGAACTGTCAGAGATTTCCTCGATTATTGCGTAATATCAACAGTTGTTTGAGCAAATGAAAAGAGATTATTACGAAATTCTTGCTGTCGGCAAAAGCGCATCGAGCGGAGAGATAAAAAAGGCCTATAGAAAGCTGGCCATGCAGTATCATCCGGACCGAAATCCGGATGACAAGGAAGCTGAGGAAAAATTCAAGGAATGTACCGAAGCGTATGAGGTTCTCAGCGACGAAAAAAAACGTCAGATCTATGATACCTATGGTCATGACGGCTTAAAGAGCAGCGGCTACAGCGGCCCCGGGAATTTCGAAGATGTGTTCTCCAGTTTCGGTGACATCTTCGGCGATCTTTTTGGGTTTGGCGGTGGTCGCTCTCGAGGCCGCAGGGAAGGGCCTGTGGCTGGCAATGATCTCCGTTATGATGTCACCATCAGCTTTATGGAAGCGGTACACGGTATTTCCAAAGAAGTTGAGCTGAGTCGTCGGGACACTTGCTGGACCTGTGAAGGTACAGGCAGTAGACCGGGACATCCACGAAAAACATGCCCTAGTTGCGGTGGGCGTGGTCAGGTGATTCGTTCCCAGGGCTTTTTCCAGGTCAGTTCTACCTGCCCGCATTGTCATGGAGAAGGTGATATCATCACTGATCCATGTAATGACTGTGACGGTTCAGGATTGGTGCACAAAAGCAAGCTGGTTGCGATCAAGATTCCCGCCGGGGTCGACAATGGTGCTCGAATGCGTCTGCGGGGAGAAGGCGAGGGAGGGCGCAAAGGTGGTCCTGCCGGGGATCTGTATGTCATAGTCCATGTTGAAGAGCATGAATTTTTTATGCGGGAAGGCGACACAGTTTATGCCCGATTGCCGGTCTCGATGGTGAGTGCAGCTCTCGGTGCAGACCTGGAAGTGCCAACTATTCACGGTAAAAAGAAACTCAACATTCCAGCAGGAAGCCAATCCGGTGAGCGGTTCACCTTGAAGAATGAAGGGGTACCCAGGCTTCGCGGTGGTGGCATAGGCAATATGATTGTAGAGTTGCAGGTACTGACACCGACGAATCTCTGCGAAGAGCAGAAAAAGGTCTTAAGAGATTTTGATACGCTTTGCCAGCAGCACGGACAGACGAAGGAGCATGAAGGTTTTTTCGCGCGCCTCTTTAACGAAGTTATGGGCAAAAACGGTAAAGGGAAATAGCGATGGCTGACCAGAGCGAAAAGTGTTTTACCCATTTTGACGGCGATGGTAATGCTGTCATGGTTGACGTCGGTGGCAAGGTAGAATCCGAAAGGGTCGCACATGCAGCCGGCACAATCACGATGAGTCCTGAGGCATTTCAGAAAGTGAAGGCCGGGAAAATGTCAAAAGGCGATGTTCTAGGAATCGCGAGAATTGCCGGTATTTTGGCCGCTAAAAAGGTAGATGACCTCATTCCCCTTGCCCATCCGTTGCTCATTACGAAGGTCAACATTGACTTTTGTCTGCAAGACGAAGATAATTCAATTGAAATTCTGGCAACAGTCGGCATTTGTGGAAAGACAGGTGTTGAGATGGAAGCGCTGACTGCGGTCTCTGTCGCGGCGCTTACTATTTACGATATGTGTAAAGCTGTCGATAAGTCGATGGTGATCAGTGATATCCGCCTATTGAAGAAAACAGGCGGCAAGAGTGGCACGTACATCCGAAAGGATGTTTAATTATCACGGTTTTGGAGGAAAGGCTGGATGGATAAGGCAACATTGGAGCAATTTAAAGAGCAGCTGATAACCAAAAAAGAGGAAATCCTTGCTGAAGTTGGCAAGACCCTTAACGAAATGACCGATCAGACCACCAATATTCCTGATCCGAATGACCGCGCGACTGTCGAATCTGGTCGCAGTTTTGAGCTTCGCATCCGTGATCGTGAGCGAAAATTGCTTTCGAAAATTGAAGAGGCCCTGGTCCGGATCGAAGAAGGGGAGTTTGGTGTATGTGATGGTTGCGGTGAGGAAATCGGTATTAAGCGCCTTGAGGCACGACCGGTGACCACGCTGTGTATCGATTGCAAAACCCTGCAGGAAACACGGGAAAAATCCAAAGGACTCTAATTCAACATGCCGGAACTGCGCAAAGACCCTGTTCTCGGCCGATGGATCATCATTTCCAAAGAACGACGGAAACGGCCGACAGATTTCCTCATTGAGCAAAGTGCGACAAGTGGTGGGTTCTGTCCACTTTGTCCGGGGAATGAAAACACGACACCGCCGGAAGTCCTTGCGTATGATGCCAATGGTCATCCAAGAAGGGATGGCGCACCATGGCAGGTGCGGGTGGTTCCGAATAAATATCCGGCTCTGATAATTGAAGGTAATCTTGATAAGGAAGGTGAAGGGCTCTATGACCGGATGAACGGGATTGGTGCCCATGAAGTCATTATTGAAAGCCCGGTCCACGAGCAGTCGTTTTCTGCGTTGCCGCCGGAGAAGATGCTTCTGGTTCTTAAAGCTTTCAAGGAAAGGATAAACGACCTCGGCCGTGACCCCCGCTTTAAATATGCCATGATTTTTAAAAATCATGGCAAGGCGGCTGGAGCTTCCCTTGAGCATTCGCATTCTCAACTGATTGCCCTGCCGATTTTGCCACGCATGATTGTATCTGAACTTGCTGGGGCGCTTTCGTATTTTCGTTATAAAGAACGTTGTATATTTTGTGACATCATCCGCCAGGAGATCAAACAGGATGTTCGGGTTGTCTGTCAAAATGAACATTTTATCACGCTAACCCCATTTGCGCCCCGAACTCCTTTTGAAATGTGGGTATTACCGAAGTATCACTCTTCGGCCTATTGCAAGGAAGAGGACAGCAATCTATTCAGCCTGGCACAGCTCCTGTCTGAGACGCTGCGACGACTCGATAGCTGCATCGCTGATGTACCTTACAACTTTGTACTGCACAACGAGCCTCTCCAATCGAACGGACTTGAACACTATCACTGGCACTTTGAAATAGTGCCGAAACTGACCTCTATTGCAGGTTTTGAATGGGGTTCCGGGTTTTATATTAATCCGATGCCGCCTGAAGAAGCAGCGGCATACCTGCGTCAATCTCTGTAATATGCCCGAAGGGAAAGGGGGGTTGAGTGAAGAAAATCCTGCTTGTTGATGATGAAGAAAGCATCCAGTTGCTCTATCATGAGGAATTTGTTGATGATGGCTACACTGTCATTTCCGCAATGAATGGTGAGGAAGCACTGGAAAAATTTCAATCAGACAAACCTGATCTCGTTATCCTTGACATCCAGATGCCCGGCATGAACGGTATTGAAGTGTTAAGACAGATGAAAATGATCGACGCGGCAACACCTGTCATCTTGAGTAGCGCATATCACGAATATAAACAGGATCTTGGCGCGTGGGCATCGGATGAGTATGTTGTTAAATCAGCAGATATTGATGACCTGAAGAAGGCAGTAAAGAGGCTGATAGGCTGATCATTATTGCGAGAGCTTTGCCTTGAGAGACTATCCCTACGAAGACGACTCCGGAACCATGGAAATCTTGTCAACATGGAAGAGATGAAAGATATACAGAGTTCGATTGATCACCGGCGTATCAATATCAAGAAAGTCGGTGTGAAAACCGTCTCATATCCGGTAACGGTTCTCGACAAGGCGAAAAGCCGTCAGAACACTATTGCCACGGTGAACATGTATGTGAATTTACCCCATCATTTCAAGGGGACACATATGAGCCGTTTTGTAGAGATTCTCAATCAGTTTCACGGGGCAATCGATTTGCAGAATTTCCAGCAGATCCTTCAGGAAATGAAGGATCGTCTTGATGCGGAAGCATCGCATATGGAAATCGAGTTCCCCTATTTTCTTAGTAACGGCGGGTTCGGGGAAACACTCAACATCCGTCAGTATACTTGTGTTATGTGCGGCAGCCTCAATAGCTCTCCAGATCTTGAACTTCGTATCAAGGTACCAATATCTCTGCCGATCAACAGGACGCTGCAAAATTCACTTCCCCGATCTATGGGTAACTGGGGCCATGCCAGAGTTGCTGTTCGTTTCAATACTTTTATGTGGATTGAAGATCTCATAACTGAGATTGAAAAGTGTATTGATGGCGAAATACTCGCCCTTGCGAGTGCCGAGCAAAAAATGCTTTCAGTGGAATCTGTTACCCGCAGTATAGGCACCTGCCTATCCGATCTGAAAGAGATTAAAAACTACTCTGTACGCGTTGAAAATCTTTGTGACGATTATTCAACCTTTGCCATGCTCGAATCCTGAGTCATTCCTTTTTTGCTTTCTCTATGTTGCCGGCTGAGTTGCTGGTGATCCGGTACTGCGGAGCCAATAATCTGCATATTTCGGTAAAAAGGCTTGAGATGTTCAGGAAAAGGGCATAAAAGCTACAAAGTGTATTCTGCCTTCAAGAAATCACGGCCTTTTACGAAAGCCAATAATCCCTAACTACTTTTACTAACATCGAAGAACTATGCGAGATCTACTCTATGAGATTGGGACCGAGGAAATCCCTGCCGGTTTTATCCAGCCGGCCCTCAAACAGCTTCAGGAGAAATTTATAGGCAAAGCGGCTGAGCTGAAAATACAGCATGGCAAGATTGAAGTGAAAGGGACACCGAGGCGATTAGCAATCCTTGTTCAAGGGGTTGCCGAAAAGCAAGATGATATTCGGGAAGAGCTGATCGGACCTTCTGCACAGGCTGGGATCGACGCTGATGGTAACTTCACCAAGGCTGCTGCAGGATTTGCCCGCTCGCGTGGCGCAGAGGTTTCTGATCTGAAAAAGGTTGAGACTGAAAAGGGGCCCTACCTGATGCTGGTCCGGGAAATGGCAGGCAAGGATACCAGCACATTATTGCCGAACCTGTTAAAAGAACTTTTGTTTGAGCTTTCTTTTCCCAAATCAATGAAGTGGGGTGCTAATCATCATTCCTTTGCTCGACCGATCCAGTGGCTGCTGGCCTTGTTTGGTCAGGATATTGTTGATTTGGAGCATGACGGCATTGTCTCCTCCAACACATCCAGAGGCCACAGGTTTCTCGCCAATACCACCTTTACTGTTCAAGACGCCACTGTTTATGAGGAATTGCTGAAAAAACATTTTGTGGTTGCCGACATTGCAATTCGCAGGGCAATGGTTGTCGAAGAAATCAAGAAAGCGGTTGCCGAATCGGCTCTGCATGGTGATGCATCGGTTGCAGTTGATGAAGATCTTGTTGATCTGGTGACTAATCTTGTAGAGATGCCCTTTGGCGTTTGTGGAAGATTTGATGAAAAATTTCTGCAGGTTCCAGACGAAGTTCTTATCACTTCTATGCGGGAACACCAGAAGTATTTTCCGGTGATTAATAATAAGGCTGAGCTATTGCCGGGCTTTGTTGCGGTCAACAACACCCGGGTGAAAGATCCGGATATCACAAGAAAGGGCCATCAGCGTGTACTGCGAGCTCGACTTGAGGATGCCCTGTTTTTCTACAAAAAGGATTGCGACAGTAGTCTTGAGGAAAAACGGACCAGGCTTGACGGCATAATTTTCCAGGCCAAGTTAGGTACCATGCAGGAAAAAGTTGACCGTCTGGTGAAACTTTCACGGATACTTGCTGAGAAAATTGCTCCGGAGAAAGTAGATCTTGCCAGCCGTGCAGCCCATCTCTGCAAGGCGGATCTCATTTCAGACATGGTCGGTGAGTTCCCCACCCTGCAGGGGGTTATGGGTGCCTCCTACGCGGAAAATGACAAAGAGCCTACCGAAGTTGCCCTGGCTATTCAGGAGCATTACATGCCTAAAAGGGCTGGAGCGGATTTGCCGAGCTCAACTGTAGGTGCGATTGTGGCCCTGGCAGACCGGTTTGATACAATAGCCGGTTGTTTCGGTATTGGCCAGAAGGTCACTGGTACGGCTGACCCGTTCGGATTACGGAGACTCTCACTTGCGGTATTGAATATTTTAGCCGATGGCGGCTGGGATATTTCCATTCAGGAGATTGTCCATAAAGCTCTCGCCCTCTACGGTAATAAAGTGGATGGGAGTTCAAAAACCGTCGCAACGATAGTCCATTTTATTCAAGGACGATTCGTGAATGACTGCGTAGCAAAAGGGATCGAGCAAGGCGTGGTTGAAGCTGTCACCTCAGTTGAATTTGACAATGTCAAGGACGCTCTCGATAGAATCGGCGCCCTGCAGGCAATTCGCAATGATCAGGCATTTGAGGTGCTTGCCTCGTCCTACAAGCGAATTCGGAACATCATCAAGGACAACAGTGACACAACTGTTTCTCCCGAGCTGTTCAATGAAGAAGCGGAACGGGCACTTTACGTTATGTTCCAGGAGGTGCAGTCTGAAATGACTGCTCTTTTGAACGAGCAAAAATATGGCGAAGCCCTGAAGGCGATGCTTAAAATGAAGCAGCCTGTCGACGGCTTCTTTGATAGCGTTATGGTTATGGCAGATGATGCTGCTGTGCGTACCAATCGGCTCAACCTATTGACAGCAATCGGCGAGCTCATTTTGAAGATTGGTGATATTTCTAAAATTGGCTAAAGATGTTCGGTTTTTTCTAATGACGTTTTAGCCGGTTTGCTGCAAGTGTTGAACAACCGGCTACAAACCTGATCATGTCTCAGGGGTGAAATGAAAAATGGGCGTTCCCGATATAGGGAACGCCCATTTTGTTTGATCCAAAAGTTAGCTGGGAGTCAAAGAATTATTTGTGGCAGGTCTTGCAGGATTTCAGATCTTTCTTGGCCTCATCCTTGGCAGCTACTTCTTTGTGACAAGCAAGACAGTTGGCGTGAGCTGCACCTTTGAAAGTATCCAGTTTTTCTTTACCTGCAGTTTTGCCCGCGAGTACATCACCATTATGGCAGGACTCACATTTGCCGATTTCCATGCCTTCTGTATAAGGTACCTGCTTGCCGTCAGCCATACCGTGGTGACACTCAGCACATGCAAATGCGGCCTGATGTGCTTTATGCGGAAAAAAAGCTGGTTTTGGCTTAGCAGAACCGGTGGTCTCAAGAGTAATTTCCTCCGGTCCGGCATCAGCACTGCTTACTGCGGCGATGCCACCAAGAAGGAATGCAACTGCAGCAGCGGTAATTAGGGCCTTTTTGATCATGATCTTTCCTCTCTGCGTGTGTTGAAAAATGGTTGTTGAGAAATACATGAAACCGATGACAGTCAGTTGCAAGAGTGTGCTAAACGCCATCGGAGCGAGAATGCAAACTGTTGTCCCATGCTGCAATGCGATACGGACAACAACTGATATCTGTTTCGTAGTTGTCTTGAATGCCCTTATTTATACTGCGTTCGCAGTCAATTGTCAAATAGCTTAAATGTTTGTGTTTGCTCCCGAAATAAGTACTACGCTGTGATAGATTATTATCAGTTAGAACCGTAGCTATGCAGCCCTGAAAGAAGGAAGTTTACACCATAATAGGTGAAGATAACGGAAATAAAGCCAATAAGTGCTAGCCAGGCTATGCGGGTTCCGTCCCATCCCCGGGTGTAACGTGCATGGAGTGTCAGTGCATATATGAACCATGTTATCAAGGACCAGGTTTCTTTTGGATCCCAACTCCAATAGGTTCCCCAGGCAGAATTTGCCCAGACGGCACCGGTGATTATGCCGGCGCTGAGCCAGATGAAACCGAAAACCATGGTCTTGTGAGTAATATCATCAATCACTTTCAGTGGAGGCAATCGTTCCAGTAAAGAGTTGTTCCCACTCTTATCTTTTAACAGGTACATGGCTCCGAGGCCTGCAGCGACAGCAAAAGCGGCATAGCCGATAAAGCAGGTTACCACGTGGGCAATCAGCCAGTTAGATTGCAATGCAGGAACCAGGGGGCTGATGCTTTTCGAGATATCAGTGGAAAATGAGGCGTAGGCCATGGCAAGAAAGGCAAACGGGACAGCAAAAGCCCCGATCATCCTGGTCTTAAATTTCCATTCGATAATGAGATACAGTGCGATAATGGTCCAGGCAAAAAACACCACCGACTCATACATATTGGTAAGGGGCGCGTGACCAATTCCCATCTGATAGGATTCAACCCACCTGAGTGCTATGCCAGCAGTCTGGATGAGGAGGGCAATTACCGTAAAAGCAGTTGCTGCTTTCTCCAGCCGCTCCGCTTTGAACACAAAAATAGCGACATAAAGGAGAGTGGAAAAAAGATAGGTAAATGTGGTTATACCAAGTAGTTGAGAACTGTCCATTCGTGAGACTCCATATTATTGCTGGTCAGGAACTACTAAATCGACCTGTGTACTTTGTGGCTTGTCATCAAGATGTGTGCACCAGAAGCTATCCATTCGTATTGGTAATGCTCTGGAGCAATTCAGTGAAGGTTTTCTCAAAGCCGAGCTTATTCTTATTGGTGGTCCCGGCAATTAACAGGTCAGTGGATTCTCCAGTACTGGTGAGAATCCAGATCCGTCGGTGCGACATGAAAAAAGCGATATAGAGACCGACCATCATAAGAAAGCAGCCAATATAGACAAGTACGACTCCAGGGTCCTTGGCAACCTGAAGCCCGGTAGCATACATCTGTTTAACCGAGACTGTATAAGGCAAGCCGTTCTCTTCAAGAGAATACGGCTTTTGAGGGTCGACCATAATTGTAATGGGCTGATTCTGGCTAGATTTAATCCACACCTTCATGCGAACAACTCGATCCCGGAGAGCTTCAGCATTGACGATCCCCATGGTGATATCTTTTCCCTCCCATTTGATCTGCTGCTGGAAAGGGGCTATGAATGTTTTGGTGCTCTTGTCAGTGGTACTGGTCAACGTAATCAGGAAATCACGGTAGCCTTCATAGCTCGACTGATAAAAGGTCATGCCCCTATATTGCAGGGGATGGTTCACCTCAATGTCTTTGACTAAAACTTCCTTACCATTTTCCAAAACGGTAAGGCGGGAGGTGTATTCTTTTGGCATACCGTTATCGTAGAATTCAATGTCAAACTTGTCACAACGTACGGTAAAGCCTAGGGCTAGGGGTGCCTGGGTCTTGGAGGCGTAGACCTTATCAGTATCTTTGGTCTCGGGAATCAAGACGCTCCCCTTGAAACCAAAGAAGTGACCGACTATTGCGCCGGCAAATATAACGAGGATTGACGCATGAACGATATAGACTCCGGTCCGGCTCCATCCATATTTCTGCGCCGCGGTAATTACTCCATCCTTCGTCTCTTTCTTGGCTATTTTCCAGCCTCCCTTTTTCAAAGCATTCTCAAGCGTAGTGGCGAGTGTTGAGGATGCATTGCGGATGACGTGGGTATAGGCCATTTTTTCCAGACGATCCTTACTGAGGCTGGTCTGATCAAGAGTGACCTGTTTCCAGGCAAGAGGAAATCGATCAATAGAGCAGACAATGAGGTTGGCACTCAAAAGTCCAAGGAGTGTGAGGAACCACCAGGATGTATACATATCAGGAATGTCGAGAACCTGAAAAAAACGAGCGGTAACCTCACCATATTCTTCGACATAAAAAGCGAACGATCGATCCTGGGGAACTATCGTACCGATAATAGACGTGAGAGAAATGGCGGAGAGGGTAAAAATGGCGAGCTGGACAGAACTGAAAAATTTCCAGACTTGACTTCGGTTATTCATGGACTACCTATTGGTGAGAATAATTGTTAAAACGAACTGTAAGGTAGCTACCATGCCAAAGGGATGATTGCAATGAAAAAGCGTGCTGCAGCGTAGTGCACGTGCAGCTTAGCGAGCTTTGGCTCTTCTCATGTCATACAATTATAATTGGTCATGGGGTTCAGTCAATCTCATTATTGTTTCGTTAGGTAACGCGTTCAAAAACAGGGGGAAGTTATGTGTCACGATGTGGCAGGTAGGCATTTCTTGAAACCTCAAACCGGAGAAATAAAGAGTGGACTATGTTAAGATTGCAAGAGTAGCTGATTTTGCCACGACCAGGATCAAGTCTTACACACTTCTTGGAAAAAAAGTGGCCATATTGCAACTGGAAGACGGAAGCTTTCTGGCAATAGAGGCATCTTGTAAACATCAGGGGGCGGACCTCACTACTGGGGAACTCCGCGGCACCGTGGCAACCTGTCCCCGACACCAGTGGATGTATGATCTGGCAAGCGGCGAATGTCTTAACCATGATTCATTACCACTCAGGAAATATGGCTTACGGGTAGAAGGGGAAACTATTCTGGTATCTTTACGACCGATTGAAGAATAGCAGCTACGCTGCGAATTAAAGAGATGCCTGAATAGATTTTACGAATAGATCTAGATACCAGAGCCCGTCCTTTGATATCGTTGGTTGCGCTGCTTTTCAGGGAGGGAAAGGAAGGTACGAACCTCCTGGAGCATTTCCGTTTTATCTGTATCGAGTTGACCGGAGATGTTGAGGTAATTGTTACTGTGGTCACAGGTGAAAAATGCGTTCATAGGTTCCAGCAGATCAAGTAACATTTCCAGTTCGAGAATGGTTCCTTCCGGGCTCTGTTCGGTAAACAGTCCGTCAGATATCTCCCTGCTGAGGGGGCAGGGTGGGGACCCATCAGGTGCGGCAGGGTAGACAAAGAGCCGGCGGATACGAATATAATCCGGTTGGATATCGTTAAGCAGTAATGCTGTTTCCCTGGCATGTTTCTGCCAGCGTTCCTGCCCTCCGAGTCCAAGCAGGACATAGACGGAGAGCTCAATATCACATTCCTTCAGCCATGAGGCAACAGTGCGTACCATCTTGGCATTCTGACCTTTCCTTTGAAAAATGAGGATCTTTTCATCACCGGATTCAAGGCCCATATGGATTCTCGACAAACCTGCTTTGGCAAGGGTTCCGAGCTCTACAATGCCAAGTTTATAGAGTGTGGAAAATCTGGCATAGCTTGTAATTCGTGTGGGATCGAATTGTTTCTTTACCTCGTCCAGAACTCGAAGCATTGTCTTTGTGCCGGCGCTGAGAGGATCGGCATCACCGAGGAAGAGCGTTTCAATATCCGGGCGTTTTTCAGCTAAAAGGCGGATATCGTCGAAAATTTCTTCTAAGGGACGAATTGAATAATCGGGCTGCCCAAGATGGGGGTAGATGCCACAGAACCGGCAGCGGTTCCAGTTGCAACCTCGCGTTACGCGAAGTAACCCGCTGCGCCATTCACTCGGGGGGCGGATTGTTGGACTTTCATAGCTCACAGCGTTATCTTCCTTACAAATGTGTGCATGACGGTTAACTTCATCGCTCCAGTCTCTGTCAAGAGAATAGGTTCAACTTTTAAATAATCCAGATATAATGTACTCTACCATGCATGGAGCGGGGAGTATTTTATTCTGCCAAGAAGCCGGAAAAATCTTGCTTTCGCCTGCTAAACAAGGTATTAGACACAGTTCTGGACAATAAACATTTCACACACACACTTTTTCATTTCTTAACGGCTGTATGAAAACCGGCAAGAAATGGTATATAAGGAGAAAAGACAATGGCTAAGGTATGCGAAATCTGTGGCAAGGGACCGATCACCGGAAATAATGTTTCTCACGCACATAATAAGACAAGACGGCGTTGGCTGCCGAATCTTCAGAATGTTCGTATGATGACCAGTGCAGGTGGTGTAAAACGCGCACGGGTATGCACCCGTTGCATCCGTTCCGGGGCTGTGGTTAAACCAGCCTGATCCGGTTTACAGTTACAATAAAAAGGCGAGAGGGAGTGATTCCTACTCGCCTTTTTCAGTTTGGAGGTGTTGATATGAGCGATGAGCAGATAAAATTTCTGAGCCTTGAGCAAGCGATGAATCTGGTAGCGGCAATTCAGGAAGAAGAGGACATTGATGAGCCGCAAAGAAGGGTACTCACCGTATATAACCATGAGGATCAGCCGATGTGCTGGTTTGATTTTGAAGACACCATGAAGGCCGTGGGGCAGGTTGACAAAAGTCAGCTCAAGGAGGCTGTTCAGAATTATATTCTGCACCATATCCCTGAATGGGTCCTTGAAGACTGATCAATCGAAATCACTCTTTTTTGATAGAGAAGTTGAAAAGGCTGCAAAGAAGGCAAATGTCCTCTTTGCAGCCTTTTCTTTTACGTTTATGAGAGCACGAGAAAGCTGCTGTCGCTGCTCTCTTATTCGTCTGCAATCAGCCAGTCGCTGAGAGGCTCTGGGAAAAGTGAGCATCGCTCCTTATGGGTAAAACTGTGGCGTTTTCGGACTTCCACACCACGATAGATAACGGAGACTGGTCGGTCAGAGGATACCACGACGATGATGGTATTTCGGCGGATTGCAGTAAAGCGGAGAGCACTGTTATATCGTGCGCCACGGGCGCGATCTTCTCCTGGGATACTGATGCCGTCCAGCAGGCATGCAAATCCGTGTAAACGGATATCACTTCGAATGTGCAACCCGCCATCGGTTTTTGACAGTCCGGCTGCCAGGGCCAGTCGATCAGGTTGCTGGAGGTCTATTGGCGTCTCAAGCAACTGGCCTGAAAGCGGGGAATATTCATCTTCCAGATCCACAACAAGGGTGCACCCAAAACCGTTGGTTTCTGCGTTATGGACCAGGGCTGCGACAACTTGGAAAAGATTGTTACGGGCAGTGGTGTCGAGATTGTAATCGAGCAGAATTTCTTCTACTTCAAACAGTTTGGCCCGATGGGTTGAAGAACTGAAACTGCCGTCTTCAAAACTGCAGACCAATTCGCTGTTAAAGCGAAGGAAACCGAGCTTACCCTGAAAATCGGCAATGAGGCAAAACTGGGGTAAATGCCCATCGCAGATTCCGAGTATACGCGAGCCGTTTGAGACAAGCTTGTGGCTTGAATGTTCGACGGAAAGCAGCAGTTTTCTAATATGTTTGTGATGATTCAGCTGTGGTTGCTGGTCGTCGCGAAAACGAGCAATAAAGTTGAGCTGATCAAGCAATCGTGGCTCAACAAACATCAACTCGCCTTGGGGAACGGCTCCTTCCTCGGGGGTCTTGGAAATTCCAAGCACCGATTCGAGAACTTGGTAAATCCTGATGTGCGAATCGATTCCTAGCCTGAGGTTGACACAATCAACGATGAAGTCGCGTACGGCATGGGTTGTATATTCACGCAAAAAAGATCCGGAGATGCCGGTATAGAGTTTGCTCTCATTGGCGATATCGTGGGAAAATCGTAGAACTGCGTGTTCAAGCCATCGTTCAGTGGGGCCGATGGAGCACATGTCCGGATGATGCTCGGTGAACCACATCTGGTAATAGACTGCCCCGGATCGGCCGCCATAACTGATCAGGCCGTCAAGCTTCAGGTTTTCTACCGGATCGATATGGTTAAAAAGCTTTCGGTCATACCGGTGGTAGGATTCACCTCGCCAGTCGGTGTTTTTGAGATAAATGTCTTCTATTTTGGGTTCGTAGCCACGCAGAAGATTTTGAGGATCACATATGTGTAGATCGTCGCATTCATCCAGACAGAAAATAACGGCACTTCTGCTTTTCCCAGAAAAACGGGAAAGTCCTTCCCTCAAGCCTGCGAGGGTATCATTGATGCAACGACCGAGAAACTGTGAGCTGTGGCTTATTTTCATTTTTTAAGGCAATGATATGCAATGAATATATGAGATGATGGAATTGTTGTATTTCTCTCATAATACCATACCTTTTCAAATATGCTGGACAAAAAGATACGTAATGGGTTGTTGTTGCACAAGATGGTGTGCTGGCACCCGGTCACCTTACCGGGTGCCAGCATGCGGGCGAGATGTCGTGCTGGGAAGAGTGTAGATATCTGTCAATATATTGTTATTATGTGAAAATAGGAAATGAAATGATCTGAAAATGCACAAATATTACCTGTGCCACCTGGAACGACTATTATCACGGTCGTATAGTCGCGGTGTATTGCAGGTTGTTTTAACAACCTTGCTCACCCTTCCTCTATCTTTTTTGTATGATACCGTTTCGCGGCAATTGGTATCGTGCCTGCCATAATTGTATCGTGGCTTATATGGATTTCCATAGCTATGAACAGGCTTGCGATGATAGTAAACACGGGGGCGATATTCATGATAGTGGGTAACAACCGGTCTACGGTAGGTGTTCTGATAGACAACATGAGATGGATGTTCCATACTGTTGCCGATGGCATAGCCAACTGCTCCGCCGATGGCAGTGCCAATGAGCAATGACTCCGTATTTTGACCGGCCGCTGAACCGATGATAGCACCACTTCCTGCTCCGATGAGTAGCCCGCCCACCGCCTTGTCGCCGGCATTAACATTGGTGATGCTGACAAAACTAATAAAAATGGCCAATAACATCATCTGTACACGTTTCATTGTCTACCTCCTTGGGTGGTGCCTTCATCTCTACATGATGATAGGCAATGAGATACTGCAATAGTAGAATCAGATAGTTTTGATCCTCATTGGGTGTCGATGACTTTTTTATAGGTTGTTATTGGCGACAATCATAGAGGACATCAGGAGAAACGGGGCGCTGTGGGGACGACACGGGGGCGATATCGGGTCTGATTTGGAAACAGAAATTACATGAAAATAGTATATTGTTAGCGCAGAGTGAAATATCAGCGATAAAGTAGTATCAGTCCGGCAACCCATGCGGATTGGCTGACACCTGTATCATCTTTCTCGGTAAAAAGAGACGTTGACCAACCGGCAGCCTGCATGAGCGCACCGACATTAACACCAAAACCGGACATGGAGGGACGGGCGGCGTCAGGATTTCGGCAGTTACCCTCCCCGGAAAGTACAGCACACTGTTCATGGGAAGCACAAAAACTCATTTTGCAGGAACCTCCTGCAAATGCGTATGCTTCTGAAAACCCAAGTCGGATAGCCTCTTGTTCAACAGTGGCTGATATTTCGTGGAGGAGCCGCATGACGGATGGACGGTCTTCGCCGTGCAGAGAGTCGCTGTCGACTTCAATCCGAATGACCATGACATATGAACATTTTTCCAGAAGCTTTCTCATACCGCCAGGTCCTGAAATATGTGGAGGACAGCTCATGGAAAGTCCAAAATGCGGACATTTTGGACTTTTACAAAAGCCGGCGAGCCGATTCTCAACCCGCACCTCACGAGGGTCTAACATCGCAGCTTTGGTGGCACCAATGCTCTTTGCAAAAGCGAGTAGGCGGGAGATTTTCTCATTAGATGGTGCAGCTTGGGAAGAGGAGTCGGCTTCGCTGTTCATAGGACGTTGTTGGCAGAAAGTTGATTTTGGAAATATGCCATACGTGGTTAAACCAGGTGTTCACCACTGCTTCTATTGGAAACATAACAAGAGATTCAAGCCAAAGCATAGCGCATCTTCGGACGGAAACATGTAACTCTTTTCTTGTATAAAACAGTGTACGACATGATATCACTTTATATTAGCCAGTTTTTAACCGTCGCCCTTGTCCACCTGCTCGCTGTTGCCAGTCCAGGACCGGACTTTGCGATAGTGGTTCGCCAGTCAATAACCTACGGGCGCAAAACCGCCCTATACACAAGTTTCGGGGTGGGGATGGGCATAATGATTCACGTGTTCTATTCGCTTCTCGGCATTGGCCTTATCGTCTCACAATCCATCATGCTTTTCACCATAATGAAGATGGCCGGGGCTGGATACCTGATGTTTATCGGGTTTAAAGCTATGCGTACGAAAAAGGTTTCACTCACTTTTACCGAACGAGTAAATGACCAGCTACCGACTCCGATGAAGGCAATCTGGACGGGATTTCTCACTAATGGCCTGAATCCGAAAGCAACCCTTTTTTTTCTATCTCTCTTTACCGTGGTTATTTCGCCGGAGACACCAATATTTATCCAATTTCTCTATGGTATATATATGGCCATGGCCACTGCCCTATGGTTTTCCATGGTTTCCATGTTGTTTGGCCAGGAACGTGTTCGTCATCTTTTTGGCCGGGTCGGCCATTGGTTTGAGAGGCTGATGGGGCTCTCGCTCTGCTTACTTGGCCTGCGACTTCTTTTTGTTGCAAAAAAATGACACCTTAGCGAGTTGAGGTGTGTGAATGTTGAGATGAATGCTGTTGATGGGGCAGGGATTTGCGCAGGTGTGCTTTTGGTGATGCACTGTTATCACAGATCGAACCTTCGCTGACGGTAAGTATCAATACGAAATGCGTAATTCCTGCATTTTGCCTCCGCCTGGCATGCGATATCTAATTGTGCCGCCAACATTTTTTGCGGCAGCGGGAGGAGATACCCGCATGGACACGTCGATGTTACCGGGAGATATGTTTTTAAACAGCCATTTCACCACCCCAGAGTTTTTCACCTGCCTGGCAGACGGTGAAGACCCAATCATTTGTGCCCCAGGGGGGAGATATTGTTCAAGGATCAGGTTTTGCGGAGCCGGTGAACCAATGGTAACCCGCAGGCGGACCGTATCGCCGGATACTCCAAGGTAACTGGCACTGACTGGTTCGGCAGCGAGTGCGGCTCCATAGGCACTGATCAGTGTGACGAAGGTCAGGAGGGTGAGCACCAAAACTGCAGTGCGATCAAGTTGACCTAAACAGATTGTTGGTGTGACAGTTCTCGACGCTTTCATGGCAATATCTCGTACGTCTTTTTCTTTTCGTTCCAACGATAACCTGAGCCAAGCCAGATCTCCTCTATGAGATCGACATCGATACCGAGCTTTTCAAGATCCCCATATTGGTCGTAGACAGTGAGAATTTCCTGGTCGCTGATAATGTTGTCTCCGTCGCTGTCAGCCCAGTGAAACGTGGTGAGCTGAATGGTTGATGGACCGGTAATGGGAAAAGATTTTCCACCATCGTTGCCAGTTGCAACCGAACCGTTGAGTGGTTGATCAGCGGTTAACGATTGAGAAAGTGTGGCGATATAGGTAAAGAGCGCTTTTCCTTCCGCCTTTTTCAGCCATTTCAGAGAGCTGTTTTTGGGGCCGTTAGAGGGTAGGGGCGGCTCTGAAGTCTTGATCGTCATACCTTTCGGGAGTTGCTCTTTCACAATCACAGCAAGTGGGCCACTACTCTCAATGGCGACCTCTATTGCCACCGGAAACGGTTGGCCGGCAGTGCACTGTAAAGGGATGAAACGTTTGGCACTAATATTGAACGGTTTCTCCTGGTACAGAAAAAAATAACCTACGACACCGATGACAAGGGTCGCTCCCGCAAATACGCTGGCCAGAAGCGGCAAATGTGATTTTAAAGGTGGTATCCGGCTCCCACCGCCTGGCACGGAAGATGACAGGACAGAATCTGCCGGTTCTTCAGGCTCCTCATCGATTTTGAGGATCTCTTCAAGATCAACTTCAAGCGCCTCGGCGAGACGCAATCCGTTTTCCTTTTTGATGGCGGGGTAACGTTTATTTTCCCAGCGTGAGATGGTATCAGTGGTGACCTGGACGACGGTGGCAACATACAATTGGGTCAAGCCTTTCTGTTCACGTAGCAGCTTGACCTTGTCCCCGTCGATTTTCACCATCGCCATCACGCCCTGTTGTTGCATTTCGGCCATGATCTTGTTTCGGGTTAAGGGAATGGATAAATCTTAATGAATACAACTATACCAACAGGCGTATTTCCGCGAAAGTCCTGAGTGAAAAATTCAAGGGTGGTATCACATTTCAATGGCCATGTCGGGTCCGATGTCGAGTGAAATCGGCCAATGTCGCGTTCACGAAAACACTAATGAGCGCTATAAGTAGACGTGGATAGATAGTGAATCAACTCTATTGGAGACCCGTATGAAAATTCTGACGTGTTCCTGTCTTTTGCTTGTCATGTTCTCGTCGTCGAAGATCGTTCATGGCGCCAGTGCCAGATGTGAAGTGGTGAAAAAAGAGGGTAGCATCCTCATCATGGATTGTGGCGACCAGGCAAAAGGTTTCAACGAGAAGTCTCAGGTGAAAATTAAAACTGACCGAGACACGAGTCAGAAAGAAGGTCGCTGAGCAGTGGAAGGGGGCGGAGTGTTCCTACCAGTCGAATTTCACGGTGTTGTCGAGAGGGGAGACTCTCGTTATCCGAAGCTTGACCATCGAGCCGGGTTGCGGCTTGAAACCGGCCGGAGTGGCAAGATCGACATCCATCAGCAGGTCAGTGAGCACCATATTGACCCGTTTCGGCCCTGATTCGATCACCAGAGCGTTGATCAACTGGCCCTTCCTTTCCTGAAGATATTTCAGTAGCCAATAACGATGCCGCTGCTGCTTGACATTGTTGGCAGCGGTCAGGGTGCGGGTGATGACGGTGGAGAAGTCCCGGCACATGTCGCTGGTAAAGCAGGGTTCACGACGGCGCGCCACGGAGTGGAGTTGGTGTTGCATGACCAGGTCCAGCAGGCGGCGGATGGGAGATGTGACCGTAGTGTAATGGGAAACCCCGAGACCACTGTGCGGATTTGCTTCGGTGAGCAATTCACCTCGTGGCAGCTGCTTTCGCTGCCGGATGTTAAGAAACAGATCGTCATCTTCGCCGTGGACGATCCGTTGTCGAAGTGGTGGCTGGCAGCGAAAAAGACCGGGCACCATCCTGTCGGAGATATAACGGGCTGCTTCGCTATTGGCCAGGATCATCATTTCGGAAATGAGGGTTCGTGCAGGCGTGTCGGTCTTACCGAGACTGACATGCACTTTACCACCTAAATCTATAAAAATATTCACATCAGGAAAAGGCAGTAGCAGGGCGCCATGATCAAGCCGTTTCTGGCGCAGCTTCTTCTTGAGCATGTTGAGCAGCCGAAGCTCTTCATCTGTGTCAATGATTTTGTCCGCCTCTTCATACGTGAGACGTCGTGCCACCCGAATAATCGATGGTGTTACCCGAACCCGCAGGACCTCAGCTTCCTCCGAGAGCAGAATAATAAAGCTGAAGGTTGCACGGGTTTCTCCCTGGATCAGGCTACAGATACCCTGGGAGAGATGGCGCGGCAGCATCGGGATCTGACCTTCGGGAAAATAGATAGAGGTGCCACGTTGCATCGCTTCCTGAAAGAGTGGATCTCCAGGCCGGACATAGTGGGCGACATCCGAGATGTGAATTCCAACAAGATAGTTGTTATCGTGTTTTTCGATGGTTAAGGCGTCGTCAAAATCGAGGGTTGTTGCCCCGTCGATAGTGATCGGGCGTAAATGAGTGAGATCCAGGCGTCCCTTGTCGGCGAAGAGTTCTTCCTGGCGGCTCTGCAGGATATTTTCCGCCTGCTGCCTGGCTGGAAGGCTGAAACCAACCGGCTGACTGGAGCGCAGTAGGGGAATGTTCTCATTTTTGCTCCACACGCCGGCTTTTACCAGAATGTCAAAGGCATCGTGTGGCCCGACGAGACCGGCCTCTTTTAACATGTGGCGGGCGATATCTGCATTCTCTGCTTCATTGGCAAAGAGGTAGTAATCGCGTATAAGTTTTAAGCACTCTTCCTGCCAGCGGGTGGTTTCCTGAAGGGCGGAGCCATGCTGAAGGATATCCTTTATGGTCTGAGCTCCTTTAAGGATAAGCTCAGCTTTTAACATCTCCTTTTCACGTTGCTGGCGAAGTTGTTCAACCTGCTCGGCACTATGAACCTTTATCAGCCCTTCTTTGTAACGGAAAAAGAGTTTGTCAAAGAATATGCAGCGCAAAAAAGCGGCGAAGATGTCATCGTCCAATTCCTGGCCGAACGAGAGCTCTGCAAGGAATTCCGGCTGAAATGAATTGACATTCTCTTCAGATGTCAATTCCCATATTTCTTCAAGAGAAATCTGCCCCATCAGGTTGTTGCGCTTTTCCGTGGTCTCTTTTAATGCCCGGATAAGTATTTCACGGTCGAGATCGACAGTGTGATTTTCGCGAGAACAATGGACTATGCGTGAGATTGGCAACAAGACTTCACGACCGTTCTGATTGATCAGGCGAACTCGCTTCGGCTGCGCCTCTGTGACGAAGCCACAGATGAACTTGCCGTTATCGAGATATTCGATGAGCTTTCCTGATTGAATCATGCTAACCTCGTGAGGACCCGAAGGGGACAAACCTTTTCTGGGGAAAATTGTTTATAATACCTTGACACTGCGGTTGCTCGCAACCTCAGACAATGACAACAACTATAGTGTGAAACGCGTTTTGAAGCACTGTATTTTCTCAATTAATCTTACATTTGCTTATTGTATCTATGGATATGTTCGGAAAACCGGTTAAATCCGGAATGGTCGCCATTGTTGGTCCTCCCAATGCCGGCAAATCAACGTTGATGAATTGCCTGCTAGGGCAGAAAATTTCCATCGTTACCCCTAAACCTCAGACCACTCGCAACCGTATTCTCGGGGTGGTCAATGATGACGATTATCAGATTGTCCTGCTTGATACCCCTGGCTTGCATAAGTCGAGGGTGCCGCTCAATCAAGAGATGGTTCGCATTGCCATGGATTCCTTGTCCGAGGTTGATATCGTACTTTTCCTCGTCGATATTTCACTTCCGATTCCTGAGAAGCTGAAGGAGGAAAAAGAAAAAGAGTTGACCGCAATCATGCAGCAGGTACGTTGCCCGGCTATCATGGTGCTGAACAAGGTCGATCTCCTGGGAAAAGAGAAACTCCTGCCGATGATTGCCGCCTACTCCTCTCTCTTTCCATTTAAGGCTGTGGTGCCGTTGTCTGCTCTGAACGGTGATGGCACCGATCGGCTGCTTACGGAAATTCTCAACCTTTTGCCAATGGGGCCAAGGTATTTTCCTGAAGATATCCCTACTGATTCAACGGAGCGGTTCCTGGTGGCAGAGATTATCCGGGAAAAAGTTTTTCTTCAAACAGGCAAGGAGATTCCCTATTCAACCGCCGTTACCATTGAATCTTTCAAAGAGGATGAGGTCAAACATCTGGTGACGATTCATGCGACAATCGTTGTTGAGCGTGACTCCCAGAAAGGGATCGTCATAGGTAAAGGCGGGGCAAAATTGAAGTCAATTGGCACTGCAGCCAGAAAAGATATAGAACGCTTAATCGATAATAAAGTTCTCTTGAAACTCTGGGTGAAGGTGAAGAAAAAATGGTCTGAGGATGAGCGGTTTCTGAAAGAACTCGGATTTTAAGAGGCTCTTCGAAATTTACAACCAGTTGTAACCACAGTTTGGAAAAAAATGACCCACTCCTGACGAATAGTCAAGGTTTCCTGAAAACCTTGATATTTAACATTGAACTGGTGGAAACGACCGTGGTAACATATTTTGGTTACGCTTACTAAGAACCTCAATTCTAGTCGTGGCTTGTCCGCATACATTGGCAATGTCTTCTGGGTCTCAAAACTATCACAGATTTAAGCAGGGATTTTCTTCCTCATGAGTATCAAGTTGTTATCAGTTCGTTATTTTCTTGCAGCTTTCCTCCTCGTTTTAGTAGCCACCGCTAGCGCTTTTGGCGCAGCTGAGCGATATGACCTGGTATATATCTGGGACAAAGATATCGAGAGTGTTCTCGATTACAAAGATCAACTAGAAGAACTCTTTGATGATGATGTCTCCAATCGACTGAAAATTGTCGGTAAAGGCGACGAGTATGGTGTTATTTATGACACCAACGGTTCAGCAAGAGACGTTATGCAGGAGTTCGCCCGGCATGGAGAAATTCTTCGTAAAGCTGGGTTGAAAGAGGCCTGGGCTATCAAGGATGAGGGGTATCACCGTCTCTACAACGTCAGCTATGGTCTTGGCCCGCATCGTGACTCATTAAAGAAAACCTATGATCTCATTTACAAGTATCTCGGTAAAGATGTTGGAAAAAACCTGTACATTGAAAAAACCAATGCTAACAACTATACCCTGATATATCGTAAGCGGGGTGATCGGATAGAGACCATGGAGATCGCCACTGCCCATGCCAAGCTACTCAAAAAACTCAAAATACGGACCTCTATAACCCCGGAAAATAATAACGAGATCGTATACGGTGAATCAAGTTTGTTAAATGATTCCGGCGAGACACTTGTTGCCAGTGATGAAGGTGCCAAGGATGGTCAGGCGGAAGAGTCGAGTGTTGAAGCGGCCAGTAACGATGCGACCAATTCGGAGGAAACCTCAACCTCGGCTGCAGCAAATGAAAATACCCCGGAAGAGATCGTTGTTCTTACCAAATCCACAGTCAAAAACATAGTTGCGGCCAAAAAAGGTAAGGCGGATAAACGCGCATCTGAACTTGCAGGAGAAAACTCAGCCACTTCATTTGAGCGAAATGTTGAGCAATTGATTAAACGTCTTCGAAGCTCTGGAAAAATCAGGAGCGACGAGAAAACAGGCTGGATGGTCTATGACCTTGAAAATGACCGTAACCTGGTCAACATCAATGCCAATCAGGTATTTCAGGCAGCCAGCATGATCAAACCATTTGTCGCGCTTGCCTATTTTCACCAGGTGAAGCGAGGAAAATTGAAATATGGCTCCAAATCGCGTCAGATGATGGAAGCGATGATCCAGCGCAGCAGCAACACCGCCACAAACTGGGTTATGAGGCAGGTCGGCGGGCCAGCTGCCTGTGAGAAGATTCTTCTTGCCAATTATCGGCATATTTTCAAGAATACAAACATTCAGGAATATATTCCCGCTGGTGGCAGAACCTATCGCAACAGTGCCCTACCTTCCGATTACATCCGTTTTCTTCGGGCTCTCTGGAACAACGAACTACCCTATGACAAGGAAATACGACGGATTATGGCGTTGCCGGGACGCGATCGGTTGTATCACGGTACTGCAATCCCTCAGGGGACTCTGGTGTATAACAAGACGGGGTCAACAGGCCACCTCATCGGCGACATGGGCATTCTGGTTCCTAAGACAAAAAAAGGAAACCGCCATCCCTATGCCATTGTCGGCATTATCGAGAGAAGCTCCAAGGCCACGGATTACGGTAACTGGATGATGGCCAGAGGCAATGTGATTCGTCAGGTGTCAACAATGGTCTATCAGGAAATGAAGAAGAAGTACCAACTGTTGTAGTGGTACTTCTCCTTTGAGCAATGTTCTGAGCAAACAAGAGGGAAAGAACTACTTCTTCGTATCACCGGAACGTACGGAGGTTCGTTCCACCACCTTCCTGAAATACTCGTCGTCATGGGCAATATTGGCCGGTGTCCGTCTGTTTGCGTCGACCTTCATCATGAGCACGCTGAGCTTTCGCATTTGCTGGAGTCGTTGATGTTCGTCCTCTGTCTGGGCGATGAGCTGCTCCAGGCGGGTGATCTCTTTTCTGGTCTCGATCTCCGGAGGCAGATAACCTGCATTTTTCAGGACCTTGTAGGCCATTTTAAGATCGTCCGGCACCATATGGTCATCATCTAAAGGCAAAGGTCGATTTTCCCAGCCGGTGGTTTTCAGTTCACCTTTCTCGATAGCCTGGGCGATACGCTGTTCAGCAATAAAAGAAAGACAGTCCATGGTGCGAGTACTCCGTTATTTTTTCGTGTTGCGAAAATAGAGGTTGAGGCTCTTGAGTATATTCAACGCCGTGCGCAGTTGATTATCCTGCTCAAGTTGCATGCTGATGGTTTGGCTGTCGGGAAAATCATCAAGGACAGCGCCGTCTTCTTCCTCTGGCTGACTCTGTCCTTCCTGGGTTCCCGGGAAATGATTCTTGAGGTCTTCTTCTCGTAAACGCTGTTTTTTGAGGTCTTGCTTCTGAGCACCATCCGTTTTGTAAGGGATGAACGTGACTTCAACGTCCGGCGAAATGCCAAGAGCCTGGATCGACTTGCCAGCAGGCGTATAGTACTTGGCAGTGGTTAAGCGCAATCCAGCATCTCCCGGCAAGGGAATGATGGTCTGTACTGACCCTTTGCCGAAAGTGCGGGTGCCGACGATGATGCCGCGTTTATGGTCCTGGATCGCGCCGGCAACAATCTCAGAGGCGCTGGCTGACCCTTCGTTGACCAGGACAACAAGTGGAAAGTGGTAGTCGTCCGGTGTTTTGTGCGCTTTGAACGACATATTCTGATCTTCGGTTCTGCCCTTGGTGGAAACGATCATGCCATCCTCCAAAAAGGTATCGGAGATGGAGACCGCCTGGTTGAGAAGTCCGCCAGGATTGTTGCGTAAATCGAGAATGAGTCCGGTAATTGGCTCCTGTTTGGCTAGCCGGCTTAATGCCTCAACATAATCGCTGGTAGTGTGGCTTTGGAAGTTGGTAATGCGGGTATAGGCAATCCCTGGTTCAAGAAAGTGAGCCTTGACCGACTGGAGCGGAATGAGATCGCGCTTGAGGGTGAATGTTTTTAATTCATCCCATCCTTCCCGCGAAATTGAGATGGTGACGTCGCTGCCTTTTGGTCCGCGTAATCTTTTGACAGCCTCGTAAGCTCCCATCTCCTTGGTTTTCTCGCCGTTAATCTCGACAATAATATCTTTGGCTTTCAGGCCGGCAAGATCGGCAGGTGTCCCCTCAATAGGACTGATAACAGACAAGACATCGTCTTTGATCGTAATCTCGATACCGATACCGGAAAACTGGCCTTGCGTTTCTTCCTGCAACTCCTTGAATTCTTCAGGATCGAGATAAGAAGAATGAGGATCAAGAGAATAGAGTAGACCGCGAATGGCGCCGTTGATCGTTTTCTTGGAGTCAATTTCCTCAACATAGTTATCTTGCAGAAGGCTCAGGATATTGGCGAATACCTCCAATTGCTGATAAGTCTTCTGTCTCTCCTCCTGGCTGATCTCAGCCTGGGCCTTGAGGGTGGCTACTATGAGAAGAAAAAAAGTGAAAATAAGTATGGTGCTGCGGTACAGCAGTGAATGTCGCATCGTGTGAAACTCCGGGGCCGGGGCCGGCGGTTGGGGCAAGGCTAGCCCTGATTTAATTCCTGAAGATGTTTTGAATGCTCAAGTTTGTTGAGATTGAGCCATTTGAGTGGATCCTGGGAGTCTCTGCCGTGGCGGATCTCAAAATAGACGCCCTCATCAATAAGGGCGGCGGTTTCACTCACCTGGCCAATCTTCGTACCCTCTCTGACAATGTCTCCTTCCTTCACTGGTATTCCTTCCAGTCGAGAGGTTATGGAATAATATTGATAGCCATGATGTATTATTACAGTATTGCCATATCCGCGCAAATATCCAGCAAATATTACGCTGCCGCCGGAAACGGCTTCAACCTTGGTGCCGTCTGGAGCGGCGATGGCGATTCCCTGTGATTTGTTAAGAACCCCCAGTCTGTTAAACTTTTCCTGATGAAAATATGTAATCACTCTGCCGGCAACAGGCACCCTCAGTCTCCCCTTGCTGTTGGCAAAAGTTTTTTCCAGGATCTGTTCTTTGCTCTTTAATGAGATCAGTTTCTGAGAGAGCTCTTCCGAGGCAACTTCCATCTCCTTGGCGGCCTGCTCATGCAGCTGTTTTTGCGAACGGATGTGGGCAAGAAGTTGTTCTTTCTCGGACCGAATTTTATCAATTTTATCGCGTTCCGCCTGGGCCTCGTTGATAAAATCCTGCAGAAGTTGCAATTCGAGATTTTCGGCGTCACGGGCTCGCTGCAGGGTCTGAATTTTGCCGCGGTACTCGATTATAAGATTCTTATCGTAGGTAATCAGGGTTTGGAAGGCATCATGAAACTTGAGTAGGGCTGGAAGCGTTTGAGATGAAAAGGCGACATTTAAAAACCCGATTTTGCCCATCTTGTAATAGGCTCCGGATCGCTTTCTCAAGTGGTCGAGCATTTTTGCCCGCCCGTTCTGCAGGGATTGTATTTCTTCTTGTTTGAGGTCAATCAGCATCTGCTGGAGTTGAACCTTTGTTTCGAAATCTTCGACGGTCTTTTGCTGGTCTTTCACCCTCTTGTCGATATCTTCCAGTTCGCCAAGAAGATTGACCTCGCTCTTTTTTGTTTCTTCCCGTTTTTCCTTCTGCTCCTGGATATTTCGTTCGAGTCTCCTGATTTGCTCGCGATAGCTGTCGATATCTCCGGGAATATCTTTTGTGGCTGCCGCAGAGGCGATAATTGGACAGAAAACGATAGTGAAGATGAGATAAACGAAAACGCCTGCAAATAAATGTTTCAAGGCCGGGAGTGATTGCGGCCAAAAACATCCGGTACCTGGCAAAAAATTATCGCTTGCCGTGAGTTGAATACTGCTTCCTTCCATATTCCCGCTGGTCATACCTTAATGTATTTTTGCATGGAGGTGTGACTACCAACGGTACAGAGCAGCACTGATATCACAATAATTGTCGCGATGGTCACTGGTGGAAAGAATGTGAACTGGATCATACTGAGAAAACCGGGTCCGGCGAATCGTTCGGTGATCCATCGAAATAGCATATACAACATGGCAAGTCCGAACATAGATCCCAGAAGCCCCTGGAAAAGTCCCTCAAGGAGAAAGGGGGTCCGAATATAGGCGTTTGTAGCGCCAACCAGTTTCAGCAACTCAAGTTCGTCATGGCGTCCAAAGATAGTGAGGCGAATGGTATAGGCTACCATGAACACTGTGGTTAAAATGAGCAAGCTGCCACTCAACAGCACAACGATGGAGAGTAGTCGGGTAAAATTAAAGAAACGCTCCATCCAGTCCTGGCCATACTGCACTTTCAAAGTGCCCGGAAGTTTTGCGAGATAATCAGAAAAGAGCTTGATCTGATTAAGGCTTCTGAGTGTTTTTAACGGGGTGACTTCAATGGACGGTGGCAGGAAGTCTCGGGGCATGTCTTCAAGAACGTCTCGGTCATTGCCCAGTTGGTTGGCAAACTTCTCATAGGCTTCTTCCGGTGAGATAAACTTGATCTCCTCCACATCATCAAAAGCGGTGATTTTACGTCTTAGCTGTTCCTGCATCTCAGGGACCGGCTGTTCCTCGAGATAGACGATCAGCCGCAGATCGTCTCCGAGTTGATCGCCGACCGTAAGCATATTCGTATAAATAAGATAGAAAAGGCTGAAGATCAGTACGGAGAGACTCACTGTCAGCAGAGTCATGATCTGTGACATCCATGTCTGTCGCAGGTTGCGCCCAACCTGTCTCAGTACGGTGAACCAGAAACTCATGCTTGGTCACCTCTCACGATGGAATGAATGGCGCCCTGGCGCAACTCCATTATACGACAGGAGGTGTTACGGTAGATCGATTCATCATGGGTGGCAATGATCACAGTGGCACCAGATTTATGACTGTTCTGCAAAAGCTTCACTACACGTTCAGTGGTATCAGCATCGAGATTGCCTGTTGGTTCATCCACCAAGACCATAGTGGGGGAGTTTGCTACAGCCCGAGCCAAGGTAACCCGCTGTTGCTCGCCTCTCGACAGTTCGCCGGTGATGGTGTCATGCTTATCAGCAAGGTCGAGCTGCTCAAGCAGGGAACGTACCCGATTGCGAATAATTTGTGGCTTCTTGTAGGAAACCTCCATAGAGATGGCGATGTTTTCTGCTGCAGTCCGATCGGTTAATAGCTTGAAGTCCTGGTAGGCCACTCCTATTTTCTGGCGCAATTTAGCAAGCTTGCCCCCTTTGAGACGATGGATGGTCTGTCCGGAAATCTCGACGAGACCGCTTGTGGGGGGTTCCATACTTGAGATGAGTTTCAAAATAGTCGTCTTGCCAGCACCACTGCGACCTATGATAAAAAACATCTCTCCCCGATCAACCGAAAGGGAAACAGACGAGAGGGCAGTGACATCAGGTGGATAGCGCTTAGACACCTTGATCAATTCGACCATGGGTGTATCCGGCACAGGTGATTCGTCTTTCATACAATCCGATTTATAAGACGAGCGCAAATGAGGTGCAATTGCGCCGTCAATAGAGATTCATTGTTTTTAATGACTGCAACTTCACATCTCTCATACGTTGTGATGGATGGTAAGTTGCCGTTTGGCCAAATATATACCACACCTCAGACCTTACGTCACAGTCGAAAATGGGTTTTGATCATGTCAGTTCTCACTATATTTGACGGATAAGACGATTGAACGCAAGATGACTGCAAACATATTGGTTTGAAATGCTATGAAGTATTAACGTATAATCGACATGTTAGTATCGGTTGGTGACGTGCTCTGAAAGGGATGGAAAAGATGGGATGTACGTGGTAGTCGGATGTTGTTGAAAAGCTGATTTTAGCGCTTGCAACTTGCAGCTCAATTGTTATCTTTATAAGTTTTCCGCTCTCGATATACCTTGATGGATTGGAAGGAAAACCATATTACCTACAATCCGGAGTTTATTCCCGGTTGATGTTATCATATTAAAGGAGAATACCATGGACTACAGGGCAACTCTGAATCTGCCCCAGACAAAGTTCAAGATGAAGGCGAATCTCGCGCAGAATGAACCAAATTATCTTAAGCGCTGGGACAAAGAAGACCTTTATGAGATGCTGCAGGAAAGCGCTAAGGATAAGCCGTTGTTCGTCTTGCATGACGGTCCGCCATACGCAAACGGTCATATCCATCTTGGAACTGCCTTTAATAAGATTCTCAAAGACATCATTTTGCGATCGCGGAGGATGGCTGGCTTTAACGCCCCATATATTCCTGGTTGGGACTGTCACGGTCTGCCGATTGAGCATAACGTTGATAAGGAATTGGGTGAGAAGAAAAAGGTTATTCCAAAACTGTCGAAAAGGGGCGCGTGCCGTACCTACGCCGAAAAATGGATCAAAACACAGAAGGCTGAATTCAAAAGACTTGGTGTGCTTGGCGACTGGGATAATCCGTACCTCACTATGACGTATGAATATGAGGCGGCTATTGCCCGGGAGTTTAACCGTTTTCTTCTTTCTGAATCTGTGGTTCGTAACAAAAAGCCTGTCTACTGGTGCTCCACTTGTACCACTGCACTGGCGGAAGCGGAAGTTGAATATCACAACCACAAATCGCCGTCAGTGTATGTCAAGTTTCCGGTTAAAGACGATATTTCGGATGTTGATCCTGTCCTGGCCGGCAACAAGGTATTTGTTGTTATCTGGACCACAACACCGTGGACATTGCCAGCCAACCTGGCAGTAGCTCTGCATCCCGACTTCGACTATGCCGCCGTAGCCGTTGGCGACGAGACCTGGATTATAGCGAAAGATCTGGTTGAGACGGTGATGACAGAAGCGAAAATCGCCGAGTATTCGATTAAGGCTACTTTCTCCGCCGCAGGGTTGGAGAGAAAGAATTGTCGTCATCCGTTTCTTGATCGTGATTCGTTACTGGTTCTTGCCGATTATGTCACCACCGATGCAGGTACCGGTTGCGTACACACCGCTCCAGGGCATGGTGCAGATGACTATCAAACCGGCCTGCGCTACGGACTTGATATCCTCTCGCCGGTAGATAATGAAGGCATATATACCAGTGAGGCAGGCCCCTATGTCGGCGCCAGGGTTCCCGACGTGAACGGTCGTATAATCAACGATATGGCCTCTTCCGGTGTTCTTATCCACCAGAGTAATATCGCCCATAGCTATCCCCATTGCTGGCGTTGTAAAAAGCCTGTTATGTACCGGGCCACACCGCAGTGGTTTATTTCAATGGAAAACAATAATCTGCGGACCAATGCTCTTGCCGCCATCGGTAAGGTGCAGTGGACCCCCTCATGGGGTATGCAGCGTATCTATTCCATGGTGGAAGGGCGACCTGACTGGTGCCTTTCCCGCCAGAGAAGCTGGGGCGTGCCGATTACTGTTGTGAGTTGTACCAAATGCGGCGAGATCCTTCGAAGCGAGCAACTGGTGCAGAAAATTGATGAGCTGTTCAGACAAGAAGGTGCCGACGCCTGGTTCCGCCATGATGTGAAAACCTTTGTTGGCGAAGATGCTGTATGTTCCTGCGGCTCGAAAGATTTTGTCAAGGAAGAGGATATCCTTGATGTCTGGTTTGACTCCGGCGTCAGCCATGCTGCCGTTTGTGAGCAGCGGGATGAACTTCGTTCGCCGGCAGATCTCTATCTTGAAGGAAGTGACCAGCATCGAGGCTGGTTCCAGAGTGCTCTGCTCACCTCTGTAGGCACCAGAGATCGTGCACCATTCCACGGTGTTTTGACCCACGGATATGTTGTCGATGGCGAAGGCAAGAAGATGTCGAAGTCCGTCGGTAATGTGGTCGCACCCGGTGAGGTGATAGAAAAATACGGCGCGGAGATTTTGCGGTTGTGGGTAAGCAGTGAGGATTACCGTGACGATGTGAAGGTTTCCGATGAGATATTGCGGCAGGTTTCAGATGCCTATCGCAAAATCCGCAACACCATTCGTTATATGCTTGGTAATCTCAGTGACTTCGACCCGAACGTCAATCGTGTGGCCGCTGCGGATTTGCCGGAACTCGATCGCTGGGCTCTTGCCCGGTATGAGGAGTTGAAACAGCGGATTTTGAAAGGGTACGAGAAATACGAGTTCCATACCATCTATCACGGTCTCAATTATTTCTGCGGAACCACCATGAGTGCCTTCTATCTCGACATTATCAAGGACAGACTCTATACAGCAGGAACCGATTCGCACCAGCGGCGCGCCGCTCAGACAGTACTGTATGAGATCCTTGATGGCATCCTGCGGCTTATGAGCCCGGTGTTGAGCTTTACCGCTCAGGAGGCATGGGAGTCGCTCCACAATCACGATAATTCTACACCGCTTAAGAAGAGTATTTTCTTTACCGAGTTCCCCGAAAAGAAAGATGCCGAGATCGATCAAGCCCTTGATTCGCGGTGGAGCAATCTGATCAAGATTCGATCGGAAATCACCAAGGTGCTGGAAATAGCTCGAAGGGATAAGGTGATTGGCCATCCTCTTGAAGCTGAAGTTTTGCTGAAGGTAGAAGGCGACCTTGCTCCTTTTGTAGAAAAAGAGTGGAAGACAATCAAAGAGATCTGTATCGTTTCGGAACTTTCGAAATTACTTGATGACGCTGCAGGTAGGCTGAAGGTTTTCGAGGGCGAGGATATTCCAGGAATGAAAATAGCAGTCAAGGCCGCCTCCGGTGAAAAATGTGAACGTTGCTGGATTCGCTCAACAACCGTCGGCGACAATAGTGATCATCCGCAGATCTGTGAACGTTGTGCGCAGGTTGTCGCCACACTTGATCTTCCGGAGGAAGGTTGATCTGTGGGCTATTTCCTTCTGGTAATTGTTGTAATAGTTGCCGACCAGTTGAGCAAATGGTGGATACTGAGTTCATTTCGCCTCTATGAATCCAGGGAGATAATCCCTGGATTTTTCAATCTGGTCTATGTCACCAATACCGGTGCCGCATTCAGCATGTTTGCCGACGTGGATTCACCATGGCGGCACTATTTCTTTGTAGGCGTCGGGATTGTTGCAATTGTCGGACTCACCGCCGGATATTTTATAATGCGGCGCGAGAACAGATGGTATGGCCCTGCCTTTGCCTGCATTGCCGGAGGTGCTGCAGGCAACTTGATTGACAGGGTCAGGCTCGGTGCAGTGGTCGATTTTTTCGATGTGTATATTCAGGATTATCATTGGCCAGCCTTTAACGTCGCCGATTCGGCTATCTGTGTTGGCGCCGGAATTTTTATCGTTCTGTCCATTCTAGACAGACCTAAAAATAGTACCAAGGAGTAGCAGGCGTTATCGCCAATACTCCCAGTATCCGCTAAAAAAAGTTGGCTTTCGCAGATTGTGTGAAGCCAACAACGATAACGTTTAAAATGAGAGGAAGTTCGCATGAAAATAGCAGTTCTGTTTCCAGGACAGGGATCGCAATTTCTCGGCATGGGGCGGGAGTTCATTGAGCAGGACAGCGATTGCAGGGAAATGATGCGGCTTGGTGAGGAGGCCTGTGGTTTGCCTTTAGAGGCACTTATAAATGACGGCCCTATGGAGGAATTGACCCGAAACGCCAAACTGCAGCCTGCGATTACGGTTACCAACCTGATTTGCTGGACTGCACTGAAAAAGCTACTTGGAGATGTAAAGGTCAGTTGCTTTGCCGGTCATAGCCTAGGTGAGTATTCCGCCCTCTGTGCCGCAGGTGTATTGAGCCCGACAGATACACTGCGCCTTGTGGCCAAAAGAGGCGCTTTAATGGAGAGGGAAGGGGCGGCCAATCCTGGTGGAATGCGAGCGGTGGTCGGCCTGTCCATTGAGGCAGTTGAAGACGTGCTTGCAAGCTACGATGGTTCCGGAGTTGTGACTGCTGCAAACCATAATACACCTGAGCAGATCGTCATTTCAGGCAGCATGGACGCGCTTGACGCCGTCTCTCCGCTTGCCGAAGCAAAAGGCGCAAAAGTTATACCATTAAATGTCAGTGTCGCAAATCATAGCCCTCTGGTTGCCAACGCGGTCCCAGAATTCTCGTCGTTTATGAATAGTATTGAATTTAAGGTACCTGGTGCACCTGTATATTTCAATGTTTCTGCAGCAGTTTCCTCTGACCCTGATCAGATCCGCGACATGATGGGGCGCCAGATTGCCTCACGGGTCCGGTGGTGTGAAATAATAACGGCCATGATCAACGATGGGGTTGATACATTTATTGAGGTTGGTCCGAAAACCGTGCTGAAAGGTATGATGCGAAAGATCAAACCCAAAGGAGTTGAAATTACCGCATTACAGTTTGACACCCCCGATGCGCTCGCTGGTTGTCTTGAAAAACTTTCCATAAGCTAAAAGAGTTGTTGGTGTCAAAGGATATGTGACACCATAACCGCTTGCCAAACCGAAAAGCCGCTTCAGGAACGCTAAGGTCTTTGACCTCGCCTGATCGAAAGCGGCTGTTTGGCAGGGTGATAGCGACGTTTGTCACCCCTTGGATATTGCCGTCTATAGTTGCTGCATTATTTTTTTACCGTAATGAGGCTG
The DNA here is from genome assembly GCF_900143695.1 of Desulfopila aestuarii DSM 18488. Lineage (GTDB taxonomy): Bacteria > Desulfobacterota > Desulfobulbia > Desulfobulbales > Desulfocapsaceae > Desulfopila > Desulfopila aestuarii. Next base: position 115,655 of record NZ_FRFE01000004.1, on the reverse strand, counting down.
TAATCCATATAACAAAAGACTCACTGTCCCGATATGGTGAGGCAATAAAGATGGCGGATTGAAAAGTATGCTGAAACACTATATGCAGCTCGTTCGAGGCGGAGGCCTGCTCAATTTCGACCAGGCAATGGAACTGGCAACAACTGAGAATCCTCAAGAACTGTTTTTGGCGGCCGACCAGTTGCGGCGGGCATTCCACAACGACAACCTTGACCTCTGCTCAATCGTCAATGCAAAATCCGGGAAATGTTCTGAAGATTGCAAGTTTTGCGCGCAATCGTCATGGTACGATGTTGCCATTGAAAGCTATGAAACAGTAGATGAAGAGACTGCACTCAAAATGGCCAGGGAGAATGAGGCGCAGGGCGTACAACGCTTTTCCCTGGTGACTGCCGGCAGAACTGTCAGTGATAACCATCTCGATTTTTTTGGAGAAATATATCAACAGTTACGGGCGCAGACAAAAATGTCGTTTTGCGCATCCATGGGCATGCTGACCAGGGAAAAGGCTGAGAAGCTGAAATCTTTTGGCGTGACCCGTTACCATTGCAACCTTGAAGCATGTCGCAGCTATTTCCCCAAGGTTTGCACAACCCACACTTGGGAGGAGAAAATCGCCTCCATAAGAATTGCCCAGGAGGTTGGTCTTGAAGTTTGCTCCGGGGGGATCATCGGCATGGGAGAGAGTCTTCGGCATCGACTGGAGCTTGCTTTTGAATTACGTGAATTGGGTATCCTCTCTATCCCAATGAACATTCTGACACCGATTCCCAATACACCTTTTGCCGATCTTGAACCAATATCGGTTTCCGATATTTTAACCTGTGTAGCGATGTTTCGAATCATCAACCCGCAGGCGATTATTCGACTGGCCGGAGGCCGCGGGATGCTCGGCGAAGAACAATCGCGTTGTTTCACCTCAGGTGCCAATGGCGCCATCGTCGGCAACTACCTGACCACTGCTGGCAACAACCTGCAGCAAGATATCGACATGTTTCGGCATCTGGGGTTCGACATTTCCCAGCCTGAGGAGGATCTCTGATGCGACCGATTGCTGTTGCATCAACCAAAGATATTCTCGCCTTCGATCGCCAGCATCTCTGGCATCCCTATACCTCCATGACCAATCCGTTGCCGGTTTACCCGGTAGAGTCTGCCCTCGGAGTGCGCATTCAGCTTGAAGACGGCCGCGAATTGATTGACGGTATGGCTTCCTGGTGGTCGGCTATTCACGGATACAGTCATCCTGCACTGGTAACAGCGATCCAGGAACAGGCTGCAAAGATGTCGCATGTGATGTTCGGAGGACTGACCCATAGGCCAGCGGTTGAGCTTGCGGAACTCTTGATAGACTGCACACCTGCAGGGCTCGATAAGGTCTTTCTCTGTGACTCCGGCTCGGTAGCCGTAGAGGTAGCCATGAAAATGGCGATGCAATACCAGTATGCAAGAGGCAAAAAAGGAAAGAATCGATTTCTCACCATTCGTGGCGGTTATCACGGTGATACCTTTCATGCGATGGCTGTTTGCGATCCGGTCACCGGCATGCATCAGATCTACCGGGGAGTTTTGCCTGAATACCTCTTTGCCCCTCGACCGCTCTGCCGTTTTCATGAAACCTGGCTCTCAGATGATATTGATGATTTTGCCTCATTGATTGCAGCACATTCCGATTCACTCTGTGCAGTGATCCTCGAGCCTATTGTTCAGGGAGCCGGTGGCATGTATTTCTACCACCCTGAATATCTGAGAGCAGTTCGACGCCTTTGCAACGAACATGATGTTCTGCTCATAGCCGATGAGATTGCCACCGGCTTTGGCCGTAGTGGCGAGCTGTTTGCTTGCGATCATGCCTCTGTCAGTCCGGATATCCTTTGTCTTGGCAAGGCTCTCACCGGCGGTAGCATGACACTGGCAGCTGTACTTGCCACCACTGAAATCGCAACGCAGATATCTTCTGCCGACCCTGGTGTTTTCATGCACGGCCCGACCTTTATGGGCAATCCTCTAGCCTGCAGTGTGGCGTGCGCCTCAATACGATTGCTGACAGAATCAAACTGGCGCGAGAATATACAACGTATTGAACAACAATTGCGGGGTGGACTTGGAGATTGTGACAACCTGCCGCAGGTTGCCGATGTGCGGATACTTGGCGGCATCGGTGTCGTTGAACTCTATCACCCGGTAAACATGGCTGTTATCCAGCAACGCTTTGTCGATAGAGGGGTTTGGGTGCGGCCTTTTGGCCGGCTGGTTTATGTTATGCCACCATATTGCATTTCTGATCATGACCTGTCGCTACTCTGCAAAGCGATCTGTGAAGTGGTAGCGTTGGAGGGGAAGGCATGAAAGAAGATTATGGTGAGGTACTGGCCAATCTTGCGAAAACCGGGCGTCTTCGTGAACTCAACCCTCTTACAAACAGGGCCGGTTGCTGGGTAAAGCGGGACGGTCGCACTTTACTGAACCTCTCGTCCAACGACTACCTTGGCCTCGCTGGTAATAAAGATTTCCATGCTCGTTTTTACAACGGGTTAAAGGGGGCAGACCTGCTTGACCGGTATGGCCTGGGGTCAGCATCTTCACGGTTGTTGAGTGGCGACTGTGAGCCTTTGCATGAGTTGGAGAATGCACTTAAGGTCGCCTATGGCTTTCCGTCAGCCTTGTTTTATAATTCTGGCTACCATGCCAACATTGGGATACTTCCGGCCCTTTTTGACAAACGCGATATCATCATTTCCGACAAACTGAACCACGCGTCCATTCATGACGGCATGCGCCTCTCCCTTGCTGCTCATAAACGATATCGCCATCTTGATTATGATCATCTCGAATCTATACTCGTTCAGAATCGGCCGAAATATGAACGTGCTGTCATTGTCAGCGAGTCGGTCTTCAGTATGGATGGCGATGTAGCCGACTTGCAGGAACTGGTGCGATTAAAAGAGCGATACAACTGCCTCCTCTACATAGATGAGGCTCACGCTTTGGGTGTCAGTGGCCCCAAAGGTCTTGGCGAGGCTGAGGCACAGTTGGTACTTGAGAAAATTGATATCCTGGTTGGGCCGTTCGGCAAGGCCTGTGCTTCAATCGGTTCATTTGTTCTCTGTACTGACGAAATCCGCAGTTTTCTCGTGAATCACTGCCGATCAATGATTTTCACCACCGCCTTACCTCCGATCATAGCAAGCTGGAATCTTTTCGTATTTAAGTCAATATTGGAAATGGCTGATAAACGACAACACTTGAAGAGCCTGATTGAAAACCTGCGGCATGAACTCGTTGCCAATGGCCTTCACACTTACGGCTCAACCAACATCGTGCCGGTTGTTATCGGTGGCAACCAGTTAGCAGTAGATGCCGCCGGGATGATGCAGGACGAGGGTTTTCTTGTGCTGCCGGTACGACCACCAACGGTGCCGGAAGGAACGGCTCGTTTTAGGCTCTCACTTACCGCCGATATGAGCTGGTCTGATCTTGCACCGCTGGCGTCAAAAATTGCAAGATGCCTTAACTCTCTTGCAACAGGGTGAAGTGGCATGCAGCTGTTTTGGCAATATCGGGAAGGCCGAAAGAAACTCATTGTTTTTTGTAATGGATGGGGGATGGATGCGCATCCTTTTATGCCGCTTGATTCCAATGAGTGTGATATACTCCATCTCTATGATTTCAGCGAACTGCCAGTGATTGATGCAGTTTTGGCTGATATAGCGCCCTACAGCGAACGGATTTTGCTGAGCTGGTCAATGGGGGTTTGGGCTGGTCAACATCTTTTTGATCGTCATGGGCATCTTTTTTCAAGAGCCATTGCTGTAAACGGCACCCTCTGTCCTGTGGATACTCATTACGGTATCCCTCGGAACCTGTTTGCCGGGACTATGGCTGGCTGGTCGGAACTTAGCCGGCGAAAATTTTACAGACGCCTTACCGGTGGCGGAACTATAGAACAGAAGTTTCTCCAATACCAGCCACAACGATCGCTTACTGATCAACAGCGGGAGTTAGCATATTATCTCTCAGAGGCTGATTGCATATCACGGGAGCAGAGTATCTATCGTGAGGTGGTGATATCCGACAATGATAGAATCGTTCCAACTGCAAACCAACTGTCTTTTTGGGGTGAGGAGACCGTTATGCATCCTGGGGGACATTTTCCCTTTTACAGATCAAATGATTGGGAACAGTTCCTTTCCGACATTCACGCCAATGAATCTTAGCGAGCATCATCTCCATCATGAATTCCTCCCGACAACAACGGATAATTGAGCATTTTCGCCGTAGCATACATAGCTATGATGACGGTGCCAAAGTGCAGAAACTGGTTGGCGATACGCTTATTGCCAAGATGGCAGCCCTGGGTGATATCCGATATGATCGAGTGCTGGAAATAGGGTGTTGTACCGGGTCAATGACCGAGACGCTCTGTAGGATGAAGTCTGTGAGGGAGCTCTGGGTTAACGATCTTGTGCCGGAGTGTTGTTACCAGGCAGCGGAACGTGTTGGTGCCGTAGCTGGTGACATTCGTCTCCTGGCTGGTGATATTGAGCGGCTGGCAATTCCTGATGGCCTTGATCTCATTATCTCGTCATCGACTTTCCAATGGCTGAAAGATTTACCTCTCGCCTTTAACAAATTCACTACGTCATTACATGATAATGGTTTTCTTGCTTTTACCATGTTTGGCCCTGGGACCATGCGCCAGGTTCGCGAACTCATAGGTGTAGGCCTCGAATATACAAGTGAAGGTGATCTGGCAGAGATGTTGAAAAGAAACTTTTCACTGGTTGAAATCGAGACATCGTGTTGTACTCTCTACTTCCAGAACGCCAGGGAAGTGCTCCGCCATATCCAGGCAACTGGGGTGGGTGGTGCCGGTGCGTATCATTGGACCCCTGGAAAATTGCGCGTCTTTGAACGCGACTATCGTCTGCAGTTCGGGACGGAGAAGGGGGTGCCTCTCGACTATGTGTCTACCTGTGTTATTGCCAGAAAAGGACAAAGTGTGCGATGAATAACAAGAAGATCTTCTTTATCAGCGGAATAGACACCGGAATCGGGAAAACCATTGCCACCGGACTCATTGCCAGAGGGCTGATGGAGGCGGGTAAAAAGGTAATAACCCAGAAAGGGGTTCAGACCGGCTGTGTCGGTATCAGTGAGGATATTGTCAAGCACCGGCAACTCATGGGGATTGGGATGCTACCCGAGGATACCGATGGTCTTACTTGCCAGTATCTCTTCTCGACACCCTGTTCCCCTCATCTGGCTGCACGAATCGAAAATACTATTATCGAACCGGACAAGATAACCCAGGCAGCAGAACAGTTGAGTAAGCGGTATGACGTTGTGCTGTTGGAAGGAGCTGGAGGGCTTTTCGTGCCCCTGCAATATGGATATACCTTGATTGACTACCTGGCAGAACGGCAATGGCCTGCTCTGGTTGTGACCAGCTCACGGCTCGGTTCAATCAATCATACCCTGGCTTCTCTTGAAGCGTTACAGAACAGAGGTATTGAGTTAGCCGGGATTATATATAACCATCACCAAGAGACCGAACAGTATATTGCAGAGGATTCGTTGAAAATCATCTCAAGCTATCTTCCAAAATATGGTTTTGATTGTCCGATTGTTGAGATGTATGATGAGCAAAATTACGTAAACTCCGGTGAATCCATTCATTTTGCCTCGCTCTGCGCCTGATGCGGAGCTGTGATTCTCGGCATAACACCACCTATTAATAATCACGCAGCATCACGATACCATTGTAACAACCTCCCAGGAACGCATGATGAAGCATTTGCAGAAGATCTGTTTAAGTTGTCAATATTTTCGCCCGCAAAATACCGAGAACGGAGTGTGTCGCCTTGATAAGTCTTTATTCCCGAATTATCCAATAATGGCTCATAACGATAACTGTGAGGCCTGGAAAACCAGTGGTCAGCAATACTATATCCGGGTAGGCTGGTTAAAAAAACAGCTGGAATTGGTCCGGGACGAAGCAGAGAATTCTGTTGTCAAGCCGTAGGCGATTACGTTCTACGACGACGAAGGGGCAGGGGGGCTATGTCGCTGAAAGAGTCGTTGAGCTTAAACAGCCTGTTGGAAATCGTGTTGTTGAGTGTCATGCTTTTGTTACCGATCTGGATCACAGTGCCGGCGTGAATGATGCCGTGGATCTCGATCTTGATATCCTGGATGGTGATTCCGCCAGATGGCGAAAATTCATCATCGTCATCCGGGCGTGATAATCTGCCCGTTCCAGGGATGAGGTTCAATTTCTGTAACTGCAGCCGAGTGGTTTCTATCTCCTTTTCAAGTTTCTTTATCATCCCTGCCCTTGACGTACCCTTATGCAGTTGGATGCATTTGATGAGGGAATCCTGCTGCTCAATGAGGGTTTTCTGCAGATCGTTGTACTGGATCAGGCGCCTCCCATCCACTCCGGCGGCTATGAGGGCTGGTGAAGCGTTGGTGGAACCAACGTTGCCAAGAATGATGTTTCCGGCTGCGACGAGTCTACCACCGACCACGGCGCTATTGGGCATACAGAGAATATTTTTTCCTGCAATTACTGTACTGTAATAGATTTCTCTCCGAATGATGCAGTTCCGGCCGCACTCTACTTCACCTTGTTCGATAAAATAGAGGTCTGCGTCCCCGAGTGCTGATATTGTACTGTTTTTGCCTAAGATGCCGCTTTTTATGACAATGTTTGCACGACTGGTAATTGCGGTCGACATTACCGTTCCTCGTATTTCCAGATCTCCATCCGTGGTGACCTTGAAGCCGGGTTGTACCGAGCCATGAATGACAACGCTGTTGCGTGAATGGATGTGGCCGGTACTGTAATCAATATCGGTCATGATCTCCTGGCGACTGCAGATCTTGATTATTGTATCGCCTACGACAGAAAGTACACCATCACTGGTGGCGGTGACCTGTTTGGTTTTCGATGAGTAGGAGGCGTCTTTCAAAGTGTTGATAGCGATATCGCGACCGGGTTGCGGTTCGACACGTTCACCTAATACTGTTTTTCCTGCTGTGCCCCGCGTAGCTGAAACTTTTTTTGCAACAACCTGTCCTTGGGTTACCGGTACAAAGATCATCCGTTCGCGAAAATCTATGGTGCCGTCTTCGAGAATTTTTCCGGGAACAGGCCCTGTCTCTACCTCAAATTCCAGATAGGCGTCTTTACCGTCACGGGGTTTTGTGCCGGTTGCAAGAACAATAATGTTAAACTCAGGTAGTTGGGCGCGTATACACTTGTTGGCTTTATCGACCATAGCTTTGTCGATGCCGTAAATAATGCCGGCTTCAGCAATGAGTTCGGTAAGGGAAAAATCCTTCAATGATCGTGTTCCAGAAATAGCAGGATGGATGGCTATGGCAGCTTTCATCCCGTCAGCGGAAATCCGAAAGAGGGGTTCAATAGAAATGTTGAGAATTTCTGTATCCTTACCTTCAACCGGAGAGAGAGTAACTTTAGGATAGCCGGTTATTGCGGCAAAGACCTGATTGTGATCGGCTGAAAAGTAGCAGTTGGCACCAAGTGCGACAGGCTGCTTCTGATGTTCATTGGTCTCAGGCGCAATGAGATTTGGGAATTCCAGTAGGAGTTGATCCTTTCGGACCAATTCTGAGACCATGATCTCCTCTCCTCCCATAGATTCTCCAATCTCCATCCTGATGGAGGTGAAGAGTCGATAGGGCTCAATGTAATGGACCACATTGTCTTGTGGAGGGGTGGAAGGTGAAATCATCTGTTCCTGGCGTTAGGTGAATAAGTCGAGCTGTGAAGATAGCTGAGAGTCCATGAAACTTAAGCAATTCTCTGTACTATATGAAATGTAACGAACCTGTTCAAGTGCGGGTGCTGCTTTTCATGTGTCGTCGCCCCTATCCCGACGCCAGCCATAGTCAGATATGTCCTTTGGCATCGGAATGATACTGAATCGTGACGTAAATTTTATCTATTTGTAATCAGATGGTATTATCTCATATTTTTTGATTTTGTCGTGCATTGACCTTCTACTGATGTTGAGTAAAGCGGCAGCTTTTATTTGAACGCCATTTGTGGCTTTGAGGGCGCGAATAATAGCTTCTTTTTCACTCGTTTCGAGGGAAAATGGCTCTGTGGCAATCACTTCTGAACCACTGTGTTTCTGTAATGAAGGATCGGTCTCGAGTTGGAGGTCGGTAACTCTGAGGATATTGTCGGCACAGAGAACAACTCCTGCTTCAAGTGCATTACGCAGCTGTCGGACATTCCCCGGCCAACTGTATTGACGTATCCAGCGCATGGTCTCGTCTGGAATTGTGACCGGTGGCAGGTTGTGCACAGTATAGTGACTCTCCACGAAAAAACGGACCAACGTTTCGATATCTTCCTGTCGCTCTCGTAAAGGAGGGATATTCAGGGTAACAACCCGGAGACGGTAGTAGAGGTCCTGGCGGAATTTTCCCAACTCCACATCCTCAACTATATTGGCGTTGGTGGCAGCCAGGACGCGGCATTCTATATGCTGTTCTTCAACAGAGCCAACTTTTCGAATGATTTTTTCTTCAAGAAAACGGAGGAGCCTATGTTGCATTTCCGGCGAAATGTTTCCTATTTCATCAAGAAACAAGGTGCCGCCATGGGCTGCTTCAATCAAACCCTTTTTATCGGATACTGCACTGGTGAAAGCGCCTCGAGTGTGACCGAAGAGTTCGCTTTCCAGGATGCCTGCAGGGGTGGATCCGCAGTCGATAACGACAAAAGGGCCGTTGCTACGTTCGCTATGTCTGTGGATGGCTCTGGCGATACATTCTTTTCCGACACCGCTTTCACCAAGGATAAGCGTGTTAACCTTACTGGCGGCAACTCGCATCACCATATTGCGCAGTTCAGCCATCCGGGGGCTTCTGCCCCAGATGAAGCCACCGTGGTTTGTGTCTGCGAGGGGAGATTCAACTTCGCTCTTTGTTGGCAAATTGGCGAGGCAATGACGAATTTTACCCACGAGTGTTTTACCGTCAAAGGGCTTTGTGAGATAGTCAATTGCGCCTGCCTGAACAGCGCTTACTGCTTCTGGTATAGAGCCGTAGGCGGTAAGAAAGATAACAGGTAGACCGGGACGAACCGATTCAATCTCATGAAAGAGCTGCAGACCGCTTATGTTCGGCATTTTTACATCGGAAACCACCAGGTCAATGTTTTTGGTACCCAAAATGGTGAGGGCGGTCATGCCGTCAGCTGCTTTATAGGTGGTGTAGCCGGCCGCGGTAAGCCGCGCATCGAGCACTTCGAGAATATTGATATCATCATCAACAATTAAAAGAGAATATTGATTCTTGCTCATAGTGAAAATTCCTTCCTACGCTGATGGGAATCCATCAAACAATATAGCAGACATCTGCAGGTAATCCTTAGGCGGAAGGCACGCTTATCGAAAAGGTGCAACCAGCTTCGGGATTGTTTTCGACTTCAATGCTACCACCCATGGTGTGGATGATTCTGCTGGATATATAGAGGCCGAGACCTACGCCGTTCATATGTTTACGTACCGATGTGCTGCGATAATATTTTTTAAAGATAAGAGAACGTTCACTTTCAGGAATGCCTGGCCCTTGGTCGCTTATTTTAAACACAACCTGTTCCTTTTTCTCATTTTTGACCACCTGAATGGTTATTTCACTGCCGGCAGGTGAAAACTTAATGGCATTCCCTAAAATGTTAATAAGCACCTGTTGGAATTCCTCGGGACGACCTTGAATTACTCCACAGTTGGGCTGGCATTTTTCTACTATATTCACGTTATTTTGGGCGGAAAAAGCGCCAAGTGCGGCGATACAGTTTAATACCATGCGACGTGGGTCTATCTGACGGGCAATCTTCTGCTCGTATGTGGGTGAGGCAAGCATGGAGACATCCATCAACTGGTTGAGCAGCCCTGTAATGCGTGCAAGCTCCTGAGACGAAATGGTGAGAAATTTCCGTTGCTTTTCGTTGATTTCCCCTAGTAATTCCTCGGTCAGCATATTGACCGACTCCTGGATAGATGAGAGCGGGGTGCGAATTTCATGGCTCAGGGCAGCTATAAAATCGGCACGCAGGCTTTCCTGTTCCTGTAATTCCGAATGCATCTCGTTGTAGGCAGTGGCCAGATCCTGAAACTCGTGTGAAGCGCTGACATGAATAATATTTGCCTGCCCGCCATGTGGTAGATTTCGGAGCCCTCTTGTCAGTTGTTTTAAGGGAGTAATAATGGACCCTGCTATATACCATATCCCGATGAGGGAAATGCAGATCGAGAGTACCAGACCCAATAAACCGTTTCTTGTGGCTTTTTGCGTGAGGTTGTGAATACGCAGGAGGTTCTTTTCAATATCGGCCTGGTTGTTGTCGCGAAATTGATCGAGTTTGGCGAGCCAACTGTTGACGGTGTTTTTGTCTACCCAGATGATGATGTCAGGATTTTTTTCTTTAGCCTTTTGTGCCTTAAGGGAATATGCGGTGTATTCTTCAAGGAAAAGAGAAAATACGGCGGGTGCAGTGTAGCCACGGGCAGAAAGATGACTGATCGATTGCAGGCCGGTGGTAAAGGCCAACTGAGAGGACGCGAACTGGTCTCGATAGAGAACGCTCTGAACCAGGCCATGTTTTCTGGCGAGATCATCCATCTCCAAAAGTTGCTCGATAAGCAACTTTGATTGTGTTGATATCTTGTTGTTTATATTTACTATTTGCTCAGATATGTTCATCATCTGCTGTATGTGGACAAAGACGTTCACCAGAGTTCCGTAGAATGTGAGAACGAAGACCAAAAGCAACAGAAGGAGCCGTGAAGTGATGGTAAAGGAAGAAAATGGAATTTTCACATCTGTCTGTCGCTGGGAGTTGTCCAGAAGCTTATGTCACTGGAATGATGAACAGTCATGTTGGACCTACTTACGATGTATCGATTCAATGTAGCAGACCATGACAGATATTGCGAGTTCTCATCGGTCGCAACCATCCTGAAAAACTACTTGTATGTTGCGTGCAGTAATAAAAGCGTTGACAAGAGGATGGGTGTTGGCGTATTGATTGTGTCCATTGATTGTATACAAATGCAGTTTTGTGCATTGTAGCTATTTATATGCTTGTTATTTTATAATAAATACAGCATGCCCTGTTGGTCCCTAGCAAAATAAAGATTTGTTGGCCGCTCATGTGTGATGGATACAACATTGAATATTGAGTTCCCGATGCATAGCTTTTTACTATCCAACCCAGGTAGACCGCACGGATCAACACCCTTATGTTGATGGTGGTTATCGTATGAGAGTTTATGTGCCAATTGGTAAACAGTGGTTTGGTTACTCAACCCGGCGATGGCAGGTGTTATTATCAAGGCTATTTTTAAGAAAGCTGAAACGAAGACCAATGGCGTTTTAGGTTATCCCACCCGACCTTGAGCCCAGACCTATATGAAAAAATATATACATGAGGAAAGAATTAATGAATGTATTGAATAATGCAATTATCAACGTCCCTAAACCAATCAATGAGCCGATTTACGACTATGCACCGGGTACGAATGAGCGAGAAAGTCTTAAGCGTGCTCTTGCCGAAATGAGTGAAGTCGTACTGGATATACCACTGGTCATTGGCGGTAAAGAGATTCGTACCGGTAATACAGGCAAAGTTGTGATGCCACACGATCACCAGAAGGTGATGGCAACCTATCAGAAGGCTGGTCCGGAAGAAGTGCAAATGGCGATTGATGCTGCACTCGCCGCCAAAAATGACTGGCAGGCCATGCGCTGGGAAGAGCGCTGTGCAATTTTCTTAAAAGCTGCGGAGCTATTGGCTGGTAAATATCGATACCAGTTAAATGCCGGTGCAATGCTGAGTGCAGGCAAGACTGCGTTTCAGGCAGAGATTGATGCAGCCTGTGAATTGATCGATTTCCTGCGATTTAATGTCTACTTTGCCGAGCAGATCTATAAAAATCAGCCAATCTCGTCACCTGGAGTCTGGAACTATCTTCAGTACCGGCCTCTCGAAGGTTTTGTCTTTGCAGTAACCCCGTTCAATTTTACTGCAATTGCCGGGAATCTGCCTACAGCACCAGCCATCATGGGTAACACCGTGGTCTGGAAGCCTGCATCTTCGTTGGTTTACACTCCGTACCTTTTTATACGCATTCTCGAAGAAGCTGGCCTGCCTGCGGGTGTCATCAACTTTGTTCCTGGATCGGGTGCTTCGGTTGGCGACATCTGCATTGCCGACCCGCATCTCGCAGGTGTTCATTTTACTGGTTCCACCCCGGTATTCCAGAAAATGTGGCGCTTGATCGGTGAAAATATTGCCAGCTACCATGCATATCCTCGTCTGGTCGGTGAAACAGGCGGTAAGGATTTTGTTTTCGCCCATGCTTCAGCAAATGTAGAAGAACTTACCACTGCTCTGGTTCGTGGTTCATTTGAATATCAAGGCCAGAAATGCTCTGCAGCTTCCAGGGCGTATATTCCACGGTCACTCTGGCCACAGGTCGAGAGCCTGCTGAGGCGAGATATTGGTAAGATTAAAATGGGACCGACTACTGATTTTAGGAATTTCGTCAGTGCGGTGATAGACAAACACGCCTTTTCAAACATAACTCAATATATCGACTACGCGAAAGAGAATGATGGTGGAGAGATTCTTATCGGTGGCGGGTATGACGACAGCGTCGGATATTATATTGAGCCCACGGTGATACTTGCCAGGAATCCTCACTTTAAAACCATGGTTGAAGAGATTTTTGGACCGGTCCTCACCATATATGTCTATGAAGACGCCGATTTCGACAAGACTCTTGAGCTGTGTGACACATCCTCGATTTACGGATTGACCGGTGCTATTTTTGCTCGAGACCGTCAGGCTGCGTCTGTGGCCATTAGCCGACTTGAAAATGCTGCTGGTAACTTCTACATAAATGACAAGCCCACCGGCGCTGTTGTTGGCCAGCAACCATTTGGTGGCGGCAGGGCTTCAGGAACAAACGACAAGGCTGGTGCAATGAGTAATCTTCTGCGGTGGGTTTCACCACGAACGGTGAAAGAGACCTTTGTTCCGCCAACAAACTTTGCGTATCCCTTTATGAACGAGGAATAGAAACAGGGGTAAGGTAGAAGGCAAAATCTTGCCTGTGACGTTATTATCGGGGGAATTCCTTTTCATGTTTGCAAAAATAGAAGAGGAAACAATCCCCCGATTGTGTTTTATATCGTTGGATATTCTTTTGGTTTTTCAGCTTGATTGATGTATTGAGTTTACCTGCATAACAAATAAGGGGATACGCATGGAGAAGCAAGCAATATGACCAGACAGGGCAGAGCGTATATCTACGGCCTTGCGACTATAGGTTTGTGGTCGACAGTTGCCAGTGCATGTAAACTGTCGCTTCGTTTCATTTCCCCCGTTGAGCTGGTATTCTACAGTTCTCTCACCTCCTGCCTGCTTTTGGCCATTATTCTAGTGAGCCAAAAAAAAATCCATCTCCTAAGAGAAATGGGCAAAGCGGAATGGCTACTTGCCGTAAAGCTTGGTCTGTTGAATCCTTTTCTCTATTATCTGATTTTGTTTAAGGCGTATGACTTGTTGCCGGCCCAGCAAGCGCAACCTATCAATTACACCTGGGCCATAACGTTATCACTGTTATCTGTGCCGCTATTGGGACAACGTTTGGGACGGATGCAGCTGGTCGCCATTTTTATCAGCTATTTCGGTGTAATTGTCATCTCAACTGGCGGAAAGTTGCTGGAACTGCATTTTGACAATCCGTTTGGGGTGTTTCTTGCTCTTCTCTCCACTGTTTTCTGGGCACTCTATTGGATCGGCAATACTCGTGACAGCCGAGATCCTGTGGTTGGGTTATTCATGAATTTTCTTTGCGCCGTGCCTTTCATCGGTCTTTATATGGTGCTATTCGAGCCGTTGCGTGCGGTTGCCCCTCTTGGACTGGCGGGTGCTGTTTATTTAGGTTTTTTTGAGATGGGGATCTCTTTTCTCTTCTGGCTTGCGGCCATGAAACTCACCAATAATACTGCCAGAATTGCCAACCTCATTTTTCTGTCACCTTTTCTGTCGCTTGTTTTTATCTATTTCCTGGTGGGTGAGAAAATTCTGCCGTCAACACTTTGGGGATTGGTCTTTATCATTGCCGGGCTTGTGGTGCAGGGCAGGGCGAAGAGTGGTGCCGAATAAGTACAATAAAAAAGGGCCACAGCGTTTTTCAACGGTGCGGCCCTGATGATCATTATGCAGTGTGGCTAAAATCTATTTCTGATCAGACTTCAGAACTGCCAGAAACGCTGTCTGGGGTATATCGACATTGCCGACGGTCTTCATCCGTTTCTTTCCAGCTTTTTGTTTTTCCAGCAGCTTTCTCTTACGTGTTATGTCACCACCATAACATTTGGCGGTAACATCCTTTCTGAGTGCCGAAATGGTGGTACGCGCGATAACGTTGCCACCTATAGCAGCCTGAATGGCGATCTTGAACATCTGGCGTGGGATTTCTTCTTTCAACATCTCACAGGCGTGGAGGCCACGGGCCCTGGCATTGTTACGATGGACAAGCTGGGAGAGGGCGTCTACGCGCTCGCCATTAACCAGGATGTCGAGTTTGACGAGATCGCTTTTTCGATAGTCGATCAACGAATAGTCAAATGAGCCATAGCCCTGGGTGATCGATTTGAGTCGATCATAAAAATCATATATAACCTCGGCCAGGGGGATTTCGCAACTGAGTTCGATCCTCCCCGGGGTTGGGTAATGATAGGTGGTATTTTCGCCTCTCCGCTCCATGCAGAGATTCATCACCGAGCCCATGTACCGATCCGGCATCAGGATAGTGGCTTTGATATACGGCTCTTCAGTATAATCGATGTTTGCTGGGTCCGGATAGTAGGCGGGGTTATCTATTTCCTGCAGGGAGCCGTCTTTTAAAAAACATTTGTAACGAACAGACGGAACAGTCAGGATGAGCGAGACATCGAATTCACGCTCAAGGCGTTCCTGTACCACTTCAAGGTGAAGTAGTCCAAGAAAGCCACAGCGAAAGCCGAAGCCGAGAGCGGCTGAAGAATCTTTGAGGAAAGTGAGAGCTGCATCGTTGAGCTGCAACTTTTCCAAAGCTGCCGCCAGGTCTTCATAATCGTCGGTGGAAATCGGATAGATAGAAGAAAAAACCACCTGTTGGATTTCCTTGAAGCCGGGGAGTGCTTTTGCGCATGGCCGGTCGCGCAGGGTGATTGTGTCACCAGGGCGGGCATCCTGGACACTTTTGATGCCTGCAATAATATAGCCGACCATTCCGGCTGAGAGTGTTTTTTCAGACTGTCGCTGAATTCTGAAGGTACCTACTTCCTCAACACGATATTCGGCATCGTTTGACATGAACCGGATGGTATCGCCCTGTCGGAGTGTCCCGTTCACAATACGGACGGATATGATGGTGCCGCGGAACGCATCGTAATTCGCATCAAAGATGAGTGCCTGCAGTTCTGCTTTGGGATCACCCTCCGGCGGTGGAAGAAAGGAGACGATACTCTCCAAAATTTCCTGAACACCTTCACCGGTTTTGGCCGAACAATAGCGAGTCATCTCCGCATCAAGGCCGAGGTCCTCTTCAATCTGCAGTGCAACCTTCTCGGGCTCTGCGGACGGCAGGTCTATCTTGTTGACTACCGGGATGATCTCCAGATCATTCTCCATGGCAAGATAGAGATTTGCCAGGGTCTGTGCTTCAACGCCTTGAGCCGCATCAACCAGCAATAACGCGCCTTCGCAGGAGGTGAGTGCGCGTGAAACCTCATAACTGAAGTCAACATGGCCAGGCGTGTCGACCAGATTGAGTGCATATTCCTGGCCATCACGGGCCTTGAACGGCAAGCAAATAGTCTGGCTTTTAATGGTGATGCCGCGCTCTCGTTCAATGTCCATGCTGTCGAGGAACTGATCCTTGAACTCTCGAGCAGAAATACCGCTGCAAAGCTGGATCATCCGGTCGGCGAGGGTTGACTTGCCATGGTCTATGTGAGCAATGATGCTAAAGTTTCGTATATGTTTCATCGGGTGTAATTGGTAAAATCACAAGCAAAGGGGTATACTCATTAAGCGGAAAGAGTGAAAGACCGTTGTTAATAGCATAAAAAAGTTAAGAATAAAACACAATTTTCCGCATTTCCAGCCCTTCTTCACGTCATGATCAATAGTAGCATATTTCTCACTTTCAGGCAGTGGTTTGTATAATATGATTGCACTTTCACCACAGGAAGGTAAAATTATAGTCTTTTTCAACAGCCGCAGTAAAAAAACAGTCGGAGACTGATACATATGAGTAAGAGTTCCGTAGATTTAGAGATTGAATTTGAGGACGAAAAAGAAGACGTTCCCGATAACGATTTTCATGGGCAGCAACTTGTGTCCATTGATGAAGATGAAAATCTTCCCGCGCTCAGTAATCCTGCACTTCACCGCTATCTGCAGGAAATAAGTCAATATGAGCTGCTTTCACGGGAGGAAACGGACGAGCTGGCTATTCGTTTTCGTGAGCACGGAGATCAGGAAGCCGCCTATCGCCTCGTTTCCTCGAACTTGCGACTTGTGGTCAAAGTTGCCATGGATTTCCAAAAATACTGGATGCAGAATTTCATGGATCTCATCCAGGAAGGCAACGTGGGGCTTGTTCAGGCCACCAAGAAATTTGACCCCTATCGAGGTGTAAAATTCTCGTATTATGCCGCCTATTGGATTCGGGCGTATGTCCTGAAATTTATTATGGACAATTGGCGTCTGGTGAAAATTGGCACAACCCAGGCCCAGCGTAAGCTCTTTTTTAGCCTTAACAAAGAACGTAAACTCCTTGAAGCCCAAGGATTCCAGGCTGAGCCGAAGCTTCTCGCCGAGCGGCTGAACGTCAAGGAACGTGAAGTGGTGGAGATGAGTCAACGCATGGACAACTGGGATGTTTCACTGGAAAGTCCCTTGCGTTCAGACTCAGAGGATGAACAGAAAAACTTCATCCCGAGTAATGGTCCGAATATCGAATCGACAGTTGCCGGCAAGGAGATCAGGGCCAAACTGGCAGATCTGCTTGAAGTGCTGAAAGACAAGCTGAATGACAAGGAAAAAATGATCCTTGAAGAGCGGCTCCTGACCGATGAACCGATGACTCTGCAGAATATTGCTGACCGATTTGCCATTTCGCGTGAACGCGTGCGGCAGATCGAGGTGAATCTCTTAAAGAAGATGAAGAAATATATCGAGTCGGAGATGCCAGATATTGTCGATTTCTTTGATGGCGAGAAGATCGTTATCAGTTCAAAAGACTAATCACCAGCTCCATGAACTAAATAGGCCACATTTTCCAACAATACATAACAATCTTCCCACCTACTGACTATCATGAAAGTACCTTTGCTTGATTTACAGGCGCAGTTTGCCACTCTTGAAAATGAATTAGTTGAATCTGTGACCGGGGTGCTGCGCTCAACCCGATATATTCATGGTCCTGAAGTTGTTGGGCTCGAAGAGGAGGTCGCAACGTATTCTGGAGCAAATTTTGGTGTTGGAGTATCCAGTGGGACCGACGCGCTGTTAGTTGCACTCATGGCGCTTGATATTGGTCCTGGGGACGAAGTGCTGACAACTCCTTACTCCTTTTTTGCCACCATGGGGGTCGTGTTGCGTCTTGGGGCCAAACCGGTTTTCGCCGATATCGATCCGGTGAGCTTTAATATCGATCCGGAAAAGATGCGGGAGGTCCTTGCTGCCGATACGAAGAAAAAAATCAAGGCAATAATACCGGTGCATCTATACGGTCAATGTGCAGATATGACAGCAATCATGAAGATTGCCGAAGAGTATGACCTACCAGTCATTGAGGATGCCGCCCAGGCGATCGGGACAGCATATCCAATGACCATTGATGGTAATGTTCAATGGAAAAAGGCCGGTGCCATGGGCCTAGCCGGCTGCTTTTCCTTTTTCCCCAGCAAAAATCTAGGGGGTGTAGGTGATGGCGGCATGGTGACATGCCAGGATGAAAGCTTTGCTAAAAAAATTGAATTGTTGCGCAACCATGGCGCTCACCCTAAATACTATCATTCGATGGTTGGAGGCAATTTTCGTTTGGACGCCATCCAGGCGGCGCCGCTTCGGGTAAAACTGCGTCATCTTGATAACTGGCATAAAGGGCGCAGAGCAAATGCTGAGCTATATAATCGACTCTTTGGCGAAAGCGGTTTGACTGCATCATCAAAGGTCGTCTTGCCTGTTGCCGTTTATGCAGATCGGGAACGAGAAAGTGGCGCCATGAGCCACATATATAATCAGTATATTATTCGGGTTGAACAGAGGGATGCACTTCGTGATTGGTTGCTGAAAAATGATATTGGTTGTGAAATTTATTACCCAGTTCCATTACACAGGCAGGATTGCCTTGGCACCGATCCTCAGCCATCCATGCCGCATGCCGAACAGGCCGCAGCTGAAACAATCGCGCTGCCCATCTATCCTGAACTGACAGATGAAATGCAAATGTATGTAGTTGAAACAATAGCTCGTTTTTATAAGTAAGTCTGTTTCTATATCGCCCGGTTGTCAGCTCCGCTTTCGACTGGGCGATTCCGTTCTATTTCTTCCAACACCCGGCAAAGGCGCTGACCATGGCATCATCCAGACTCAGAAAACAGTTCTGCAGTCACTTGTGTATTGCCTCCTTGGCGGCAACTCTTGCTGTGCCCGTTATACTTCACGCAGAAATCACCTTTCAACGAGAAATCGTTCCCTTGGATAATCCTTTGCTCCCCCAATGGAAACTGCATTGGGATATGGGCCGCGACGCGGTACGAAAAGGCAACTTGCAAGGTGGAGCGAAGTTTTATGAGATGGTCTTGCGGGAAAAACCGCAAATTGAGGAAGCCAGTTGGGAATTTAGCCAACTGCTTGTGCAGTTAAAAAGATATCAGGAGGCAACCACACTTCTCGAAAGTCTCATAGAACTCAACCCTAACCGTATCGATTACCTGGTCCTTGCAGGTAAGGTTGCGCTTGATATCAGAGAATATAATAGGGCTGTGCGCTATCTTGGGCAGGCTTATTCGCGCCAGCCTGAAGGGGAGCAGGGGGTTGTGATACTGCGTGGACTCATTACCGGGTTAATAGGACTCGATAGAAAGGAAAACGCCTTCGTTTTGATGGAGCAATTGCGACAACGAACGGCTAATGATCCTGAATTGTTACACGACATCGCCAGATTGGCTCATGAGCTTGGTTACGATGATAAGGCCAGGGAGTATTACAGTGCTCTCATTGACGGAGAAAAGGGAAATAGAGATGCTCTTGACGAGGCTGCAAGGGTGTTTGCCGCTACGGGTCAGGAGGATAAAGCTGCACCGCTGTGGAAAAAATTACTCCTGGTAGATCCTGAAAATGATGAATATCACCGACAGTTGCTCACTCATTACCGGAAGACAGCTGAAAGTGGTGAGGCTTTGCCGCATTTGCTAGCCCTTGTAGATGGCAAAGAAAACGATAATTCTGCCTTGTTATTGGAGGCAGCAAGAATATATATGAAGGATCAGGGAAGAGCTGACAGGGCTTTACCCTATTATGAACGATATCTGCAGCTGAATCCTCATGACCAAACTGTTTCAGCCGAGCTCAATACGGCAAGGCAACAGATTGCCGACCAGCTTCTGGCCATCGTCGAAAATGATGGCGCCGAACTCTTATGGCAAGACCTTTCTCATTTTACCGCGCATCGGCTTGAGATATTTCGTATAATGGCAGAAAAGCTTGAAAAGCAGGATAAGAGAGAATCGCTTATTCAGGTTTTGGAAATTATCTACCGTCAACCAGGTAATAATTCCGAAGAGCTTGCTTTACGATTAAAAGAACTCTACCTGGCAACGGGACGGCCTGAAGCTGCTTATCTGATGTATGAAAACATCACAAGTGCAAGATATCTTACTTACCAGTTCTATAGAGACAAAGGTGAATTGGAACTGCAAATTGGTTACGATATCGCAGCTCTCACCACTTTGATGCATGCCATGGTCCTGCGACCCAATAATGATAAACTTCGGCTCGAGTGCCTTGAACTTGCAGGTCGGCTTGGATCTATGGAGGCAATGCAGGAACTTTCAAGACCACTCTTTAATGGCAGTTTGCAACAAAAACGCCTGCCTCTGTACCAGTCTTATTATAATGGCTTGCGACTTAGCGGCCAGTTTACAGCTGCCGATGTGGTGGCTGGTCAAATTCTTGACCAGTCCTGGCTCAGTATCTCCACCCGCAAAGCTCTGCTTCTTGACCGTGCCAGGGATTTGATGACTATGGAGCGGCTTTACCAGGCTGAACGTATTCTCAGAACCCAGTTAGTAGAAGGCCGCGACAAAGACCCAGCAATTTTTGCGGATTTGATTGAAGACGCACTTCTGGCTGGAGCGGGTGAAGATGGAAAAACACTTTTCAACTATTACACGGAAAAATCAGAAAATAGTGGTTGGAAGACCAGTTATGGAGAAGATGGCCGTGCGTTTTTTCTCTCCTATGTTCATCTTCTCGTGAAAGAAGGGCGAAGTGCCGCTGCTCAAACAGAATTGGAAAATTATCTTACGGGTTACCGAAAGAAAGCAGCAGTTCATCCGAGCGATACTGATGAAGAGCTTCTACGCCTCGAACTGGAATTGTGTCGCCTGTATCTTAAAATTGGGAATAAAAAAAGCTGCCTTGACCTTGTTCGCCGATATGAGAAGAACGGCAATCCACCGGCTGAAATGCGATTGGTCAAATACATAGCAGCCGGTAACGGAACGGTGAATCCGGAAGCGCTGATAACCAATCTTCCCGGCAGGGAAAACCATAAAGGAGGGGTGACAGAGCTGCTTCGTCTTGCCGAAGCTTCCAAGATACTTGGCAAGGAGGCAGCGGCTATCAGTTTTCTCCAGGAGGCTCAAAGATTGTATCCTGCCTCAATGCGAAGCCGGGTGGCTTTGGCCATTCTTTTGAAGAATGCTGGCAAATTTGGGTTGGCAGCCGATGCTTTTTATGAGCTGCACCAGAAAAACCCCGAAGAGTCATGGTTCTATGTTCAATATTTACAGGTCAAGTCCAAACAGGGTCATAATAAAGCTGTTCTTGCCGAACTGAGCAATCAGCCATTTGCAACACTACCGTTTGAGCTCAAACTTTTGCAGGCTCGCGCACTGTATGCCACCAACCAGAAGGCTGACTCCTTCGAAATTTACGAGAGTCTTTTGCACCCTTCAGTACGGAGTAAATACCGTGATGAAATGTCAACGAAAGGAGTTCGTGTCGCGTGGCAGGAGCAGGAAGAACAAACATTTTGGAAAATGTTCGGCTATGACGAACCCGATTGGTTCGATAAATTGAACCAGTTGCAGGGAGATGAAGGCTTCCTGGCACAATCTCGAACTCTGGAAGGCTCTACAGCCGCCAGACTCTATGACAGCTATAGATGGGAACGGCTAGTTGGCAGTGAATTCTTAGCCCGTAAAGCACTTGAAGAAAACAAGTACACAGTGGCGGAAACGCAGTATCGGAAAAACGCTGAACAAGGTCAATCTACTGAAAGTCTCAAAGATCTGGCTAAAATATATGAGCGACTTGGAGAATATGGCAAACAGGCTGAGGTCTATAGCTCTCTTGAAAAAAGAGGTGAGAGTGCACCTGAATTGCAGGAATCCATTGAACGTAACAAGGTAGCGCTCGCCCCAACACTTGGGCTGAATTACGAATATCTTGAAAAAAGCGGCAGGGAAAATCTTATTAATCTGCAAAAAATGAGTGCTGGTGTGAGTTTTCAGTATTTACCGAGTCTCAACAGCAGCCTGCAATTTGGTTATAGCGAGTTGTTTTTTGAACCTGCCGAAGGCGGAGGTCAAAGCGTTGATGGGCGACTTTTTTCAGTTTCCAGCCGCTACAAGTTTAATGAACGTACCTCAATTGAACTCGATTCAGGTTTGCAGATACTTGACTCTGATAGTGACTCATCGGTGACGTTTTCGGCCCGCCTTAATCGGAAATTTGATCCACTTCTTTCGGGTTATCTTGAAGTAAATCAAGAGCTCATAGACGATACAGTTGAGGCTGTCGATACTGGGTTTACCACCAACAGCATTATTGGAGGTCTGGTTCTTGAGGGAACTAAAGGTTTTACTATTGGTGGCGAGTTAGAGCGACTCTGGTATGAGGACAATAATACCCAGAACCGACTTTTCTTTTTTGGCTCGTATTCCATTTTCGACGATTTAACCACCTATGAGATGAAATACAGTTATGAGATATTAACAAACAGAGATGATGATACGGCTGTTGTTGCTGATGGTGGCCCTACCGTAGAGACTGTTCTCCCTTATTGGAGTCCAGATGAGTATTGGCAACATCTTTTCTCTATCAAAGTTCAGCATCTGCTCAACAATCCAGAAGAGATTGAGCGCCCACCAAGCTCATATTCATTTGATCTCTCTGTCGGATATGAATCCGAATTGGACTTCACCATTGGTGGTGGAGCCAATATTTTCCTTGAAATCGGCAGCAATTTCTTAGTAAAAGGTAGATTGTTTTATACTGAAAGTGATGACTACAGGGAAGAGAGTGCCGCCGTGTCCCTTATGTATCGCTGGTAGTGCCAAACGTAATGCACTGTTTTCCTGCCCGGGGAGGAATGACCTGGCAGGAATTTTTTTTTATGGAGAAAATACCATGGTTGAACGTATTCCGATGTCTAAAGCCGGACACTTGAGGCTGAAAGAAGAATTGAGCCGGTTGGAAAAAGTAGATCGTATTGAAGTGGTCAAGGCTATTGAAGTGGCCAGAGAGCATGGAGATCTCAAAGAAAACGCTGAATACCACGCGGCCAAGGAGCGGCAGGGTCACATCGAAGGACGCATTCTGGAGTTAAAAGATAAACTCTCACGGGCGGAAGTCATCGACTGCTCGAAAGTGAGTACAAATAAGGCAGTTTTCGGTACAGTTGTCACCCTTCTAGATCTCGACAGCGACGAGGAGGTAACCTATCAGTTGTTGGGCCCAGAAGAGTCTGACGTGAAGAAGGGGTCGATTTCGGTAATGTCACCGATTGGTCGTTCCATTCTCGGAAAGGAAGTGGGAGATGAGGTACTTGTGGTCACTCCCGGTGGTAACCGAGAATTTGAAGTCATGGAGATTGAGAAATCGACCTTTGAATAAAAGATGTTACAATGCAGAGGAGGAAGATTCCCTTCCTCCTCTGCATTGCCCTGTTACTGCGTCGCTTCGTTTCTTAAGCCACTCAGGAAAATGAGCAGCACCTGATTGGTGATCTCGTCAACGGTATAGTGGCTCTCCAGGGAGATGTTCCAGACTCTTGATATTTCATCAAGGGCGCCAAAGAAAATACGTTTGGCCAACTCGGGATTGATATCGTCGCGGAATACCTGGTCTCGTTGCCCGGAGCGTATAATTTCTGCTACAATATCGATATATTCAAGAAAGGCTTTGTTTCGGTAATCCTTTATAATTTTATTAGTTTGCCGCAACTCAATCTGGATGACTTCTGCAAGGTTTTTGTTTTTCTTCATGGCCGCAAGGTGTCTTGCGGCAAAAATCTCCAGCATCTTCTGAGGACTGGTTTCTTTCTCGAGTGCTTTCTGAGCCTGGAGAACGAGTTTTCCGATTTCTTCCTCAAAGACAGAGATTAATATGTCATATTTATTATTGAAATAGAGATATATTGTACCGTCTGCAACCTTGGCTTCTTTGGCAATATCGGATATTCTGGCAACGAAAAAGCCTTTTTTAGCAAAGACTTTCGTTGCTGCGCTAATGATCCGTGCGTGTTTGTCGACAGCTTTCATTCCTGAGGGGAGCCTGGTTGTCCGGGTACGTTATCTCACTTGATTGAGAAGTAAAAACTACTGAATGGTTATTCATTCATTAATGGTTCAACCTCGATTTGTCAATGTGCAAAAAACTGCGTATAGATATTGCCGTATTCGCATGATAGTAAACTAGGCAGTGTTGCGTCATTTAAAAATACTGGAGTCACTGATATGAAAATACTTGTCGTAGGTTCAGGAGGCAGGGAACATGCCCTTGTCTGGAAAATCAACCAGAGTCCCCGTGTTGAAAAAATTTACTGCGCTCCAGGAAATGCGGGTATCGAAAAAATGGCAAAATGTGTCGATATTGGAGCGACCGATATCGACAAGTTGCTTGAGTTTGCTCTTGCCAAAAAAATAGATCTGACCGTGGTTGGCCCGGAAGCATCTCTTGTAGAAGGTATTGTTGATCGATTTGAAGAAAACGGTCTTCGCATTTTCGGACCATCAAAGGCTGCTTCGATTTTGGAAGGAAGCAAGGTGTTCACCAAAGAATTCCTCGCCAAATACAATATCCCCACCGCTGAATTCAAGGTTTTTACCACCAGCAGTAAGGCCAAGGCATATATCAAAAAATGCGGAGCACCGATCGTCGTGAAAGCCGATGGGCTCGCGGCAGGAAAAGGCGTCATTGTTGCCTCAACCATTGAAGAGGCGAACGAAGCTGTCGATATGATTTTAAAAGACAAAGCTTTTGGGTCAGCCGGCAACACTATTTTAGTGGAAGCCTGTCTCAAAGGAGAAGAGGCTTCATTTATTGCTTTTACCGATGGAAAGACTGTTCTTCCTCTTCCTTCCTCCCAGGACCACAAGGCTATATTTGAAAATGACAAAGGCCCGAATACTGGTGGCATGGGCGCCTACTCGCCTGCTCCGATCGTGACCCCAGAGATCAGCAAATATGTCATGGAAAAGGTCATGCTGCCAACGGTTCAAGGGATGGCCAGTGAAGGCAGACCGTTTAAAGGTATGCTTTATGCCGGGCTGATGATAGACGGTGATTCCATCAATGTTCTGGAATTTAATTGCCGGTTTGGTGATCCCGAGGCCCAGCCACTCTTGATGCGTTTAAAAACCGATATTGTAGATATCCTCGACGCTGCTATTGATGGCAAGCTTGACTCCATTGCATTGGAAGTCGACCCTCGGCCGACAGTATGCGTGGTGCTGGCTGCAGGAGGATATCCCGGTGAATACCGAAAGGGCTTGCCGATTCGAGGTTTGAAAAAAGCTGCAAAAGTGCCAGGTGTCATGGTATTTCATGCAGGTACCGCTAATAAGGATGGCGATACTGTCTCAAATGGCGGCCGGGTGCTCGGTGTGACAGCCATTGGCGATGATCTGAAAAACGCAATTGACGCGTCATACAGGGCGGTTGATTGCATAGAATGGGAAGGGTGCTATTGTCGAAGGGATATTGGCGCCAAAGCTATGAAACGATTTCAGAAAGATGCGAAAAAGCCCCTCGTTGGTATCTTGATGGGGAGTGACTCAGACCTTCCGGTTATGAAAGCTGCTGCAGACTTTTTCAAGGAAATGGGCATTAGCTATGAAATGACCGTTGCCTCTGCTCACCGTACCCCTGAAAAGGCGATGAATTATGCCAGATCAGCTCAAGAAAGGGGACTTAAGATTATCATTGCCGGAGCAGGGATGGCAGCCCATCTTGCCGGTGTTATCTCGTCGCATACCGATCTGCCGGTCATCGGCATTCCCCTCGATGCCTCACCGTTGCAAGGTATGGATGCTTTGTTGGCGACGGTACAGATGCCTCCTGGTATTCCTGTTGCCACTATGGCCATTGGCAAGGCCGGTGCAAAAAATGGTGCCGTACTGGCGGCAAGAATACTTGCCCTGGAAAATCCGGAAATTGCTTCCCGCCTTGTAGCTTTTCGCGAGAACATGGTACAGGAAGTCGAAGAAAAGGCCAAACGGGTTGAAGAATGTTAATGCTGTATTAGCGCCTGCGGATGAAGATATCCGTAGGGCTGTAGAAGCGATCCGGTCGGGGCAGGTTGTTGCTGTTCCGACCGAAACCTACTATGGTCTTGCTGTCGATCCCTGCAACCAAATGGCCTTGCAGGAGTTGTTCACCCTGAAAAAGCGACCTCAACATAAACCAATACTCGTCCTCATCTCCCGGCTAGAACAGCTTGAAAAATTTGCGGCAACCATTCCTCTCCCCTATCTTTCGCTGATCGATTGTTACTGGCCCGGACCGCTCACTCTCGTTTTTCCCGCACGACCCGAGATCTCTGATATATTAACCGGAGGGACCGGAACTATTGGTATCCGCTTGACTCCACACCCCGTTGCCTGTCGTATTATCGAACAGCTAGGTGGGCCAATAACAGCCACAAGTGCCAATTTATCCAGTCATGAACCGGCCAGGACAGCCAGGCAAGTGAAAGATTACTTCGGCGATCGTCTGGGTTGGATTATCGACGGCGGCCCGGCAGACGAAGGTCTTGGTTCAACAGTAGTGAATATCGTTGATCACATGCTCTGTATCGAGAGAAGAGGCCGGGTGGATCTACCAGGATTGCCTGAGTGCGCCTCCGAGCGTTAAAAAGAGATAACTGTTGGAGGATAATTCAAACAGTATCTCCTGATACTATTTGTTTTTTTTGCTGAATAGGTGATAACATCGATTACGGTAGATGCAGAATCGGTAAATATCCAACGAGAAACAGAACGGAGCGGAGAAAGGACGCATGACCTTATTGAAATGGAATAAAGAATTTGCCATGGAACAGGCGGCCGACGACCAGGAGCTGCTGCAGGAACTCATTGATATTTTCAAAACATCTTTTGCTGACGATCTGGAGTTGATCCGCTCTGGCGTGGTTGCGGGTAATGTTAAACAGGTGACCGGAGCTGCACACTCTATCAAAGGTGCATCCTCCAGCCTCGGTATCGAGGGCGTTACTGAAGTTGCAAAGATCATTGAGGACGAGGGTAAGACCGGCAAATTGGATTTAACCGGAAAGCTGATCGGAAAGCTTGAGAAAATGTTGCAGGAGGTTGAAGGGTTGTAGCACGCTGCAAACACCGGGATTTGGGATATCGCAGCGTGCTACGGAGGTGAAAAAAGCAGCTTATCGTGTCAGCTGCCGGTATTTGATTCGATGCGGCTGGTCGGCTTCTGCCCCAAGTCGTGCTTTTTTGTCCTTCTCATAATCGGAATAGTTTCCTTCGAACCAGACGACCTCGGAGTTGCCTTCAAAGGCAAGGATATGGGTTGCCAATCGGTCCAGGAACCAGCGGTCATGGCTGATGATAACCGCACAGCCGCCAAAATTCTCCAGAGCTTCTTCCAGCGCCCGTAGGGTGTTGACGTCCAGATCGTTGGTCGGCTCATCGAGTAGCAGGACGTTCCCCCCTTCCTTCAGCATCTTTGCAAGATGCACACGATTACGCTGCCCGCCGGAAAGATTTCCCACTTTCTTCTGCTGATCCGACCCAGAAAAATTGAACTTGCCGACATAGGCGCGGCTATTTACCTCTCGCTTGCCAAGCCAGATGGTCTCCTGGCCATCTGAGATCGCTTCCCAGATGGATTGATTTGGATCAAGATTGTCACGAGACTGATCTACATAAGAGAGTTTGACCGTCTCACCTTTTCTAATGGTGCCGCAATCTGGCTGCTCCTGCTCAGTGATCATCCTGAACAGGGTGGTTTTACCTGCACCGTTAGGACCGATGACACCGACAATACCACCCGGCGGCAGATTGAAGGTCATATTCTCTACCAGAATTCGGTCGCCGTAACTCTTACGAACACCTTCGGCTTCGATAACCACCTTGCCCAGCCGAGGACCGGGAGGAATAAAAATTTCCAGCTCTCTTTCCAGCTTTTCTGTTTCCTCACCAAGCAGCTTCTCATAGGAACTGATTCTGGCTTTTGATTTTGAGCGGCGTCCTTTGGGGGACATTTTGATCCATTCCAGTTCGCGCTGGAGGGTCTTTCGTCTGCTGCTCTCCTTTTTCTCTTCGTTCGCCAGCCGTTTTTCCTTTTGTTCCAGCCAGGACGAGTAATTGCCTTTCCAGGGAATACCAACCCCTCGATCAAGCTCAAGAATCCAGCCGGCGACGTTATCAAGAAAATACCGATCGTGGGTAACTGCGATGATTGTGCCCTCATAAGCTTGTAGATGGTGTTCAAGCCAGGCAACAGACTCTGCGTCCAGATGGTTGGTCGGTTCGTCGAGAAGCAGGATGTCGGGTCTTCTCAACAATATTCGGCAAAGGGCTACACGACGTTTTTCCCCGCCGGAGAGTACCCCGCAAAGAGAGTCGGCTGGCGGACATCGTAGAGCGTCCATGGCCATGTCGAGACGGCTGTCAAGATCCCAGGCATTGAGGTTGTCAAGTTTCTCTTGAACCTTGGCTTGCCGGTCGATCAGATCGTTCATCTCGTCGTCAGTCATTGGTTCGGCGAATTTTTCGTTAATCTGATTGAACTCCGCAATCAGATCAACCGTCTCCTGTACACCTTCCTCAACAATCTCCCGCACCGTTTTTTCGGCAGGCAGTTGCGGCTCTTGCTCAAGATAGCCAACCGTAAGGCCGGGAGAAAGGATAGTTTTGCCGTTGAATTCTTTGTCGACACCGGCAAGAATCCTCAGCAAGGTACTCTTGCCTGAACCGTTAAGTCCAAGAACACCGATCTTGGCGCCATAGAAATAGGACAGTGAGATGTCTTTTAAGACCGGCTTGTTGTCATAATATTTCGATACCTTGATCATCGAATAGATGATCTTCTTATCGTCAGTACTCATAATTTACCTTTATTGAGTTCGTTTCGTGATGTCCCCGGTTATAAAGTTGGGGCGAGGTGATTGTGAGATCGGATAATACAAAAAAAGAGGCCATAATCAAATAGGAGATTATGGCCTCTTTTCAACACTGTTACGAATTGTGCTGTGTTTTATTTCGAATCGTCATCCTCATGTGTTGCAGAAGCGGCGAGCAGGCTGCCGGCGATACCGAGCAAACCCAGGCTTTTAACGCTCTTTTCGACAGATCGGCCGAGTGAGGCTAGCATGGATCTGCGGCGTACCATACCAAGATCGGCAAGCTCAGGGGTTGATGTGGCAAAAAGCAGATCAATATCTTTCTTTTTGCCATAATAGAGCACATTTGGCCCGAGACTGCCGCCGTTAGGCTCGATACCTTTGGCCTGTTTCTTTACATAGGCAGCGACTTCCGATTTATCATCATCCAGGTCACCGAAGATGCGCGCACCGGTAATGCAGGTTTGTACGCATGCCGGTGTTGCTCCTGCATCGACCCGTGGTTTGCAGAACGTGCATTTGTCGATTTTACCGTCAGAGGAGACATCGTCAGTAAGAGCCGGATTGACATATCGCGCACCA
This sequence comes from Desulfopila aestuarii DSM 18488, assembly GCF_900143695.1. Taxonomy (GTDB): domain Bacteria; phylum Desulfobacterota; class Desulfobulbia; order Desulfobulbales; family Desulfocapsaceae; genus Desulfopila; species Desulfopila aestuarii. The sequence goes on along the minus strand of NZ_FRFE01000004.1, from coordinate 86,376 downwards.
TACGGACAGGCGTCGGCGCAGGCACCGCAACCAAGGCATCGCGATTTATCAACCTGAACTGTGCCATCGATCGGATCTTTCCAGGTCGCGGCAATTTCCTGCACTATTTTTTCCCCCGTCTTGGGGTTCGTGAAGGTCGTCTCCACGGTATCGGCAGGACACTCGGGTACGCATGCCGGTTCCTTGCAGTGGTTGCAAAGACCAGGATAGTAGGTGGATGCCATTTCATTATTCACAAGAGACGGTCCAAGGCGCCTGACCCAGTTACGGCCAAATTCAACCGGCACCTCCCATTCTGCCTTGCAGGCGATGGTGCAGGCGTGGCAGCCTACACATCGTTCGAGATCTATTATCATTGCATATTGCATAGTCTTTTCTCCAATAGGACACGAAGTATGGTCGAAGATGATCAGGCCGGGATATCCAGTACCTTGTCGTCTTTAATCAGTTTAACGAAGTTGTTCCTCATGCCATGGGCGCCTGTTTCCGGGTCAACTGCAATCTTGGTGATAAGGCTTTGGTCGTCAACGCCGGAATTGACCGCAACACTTAAAAGCGGATTGGTTGATCCGTAACCGTGGGCCATATACACAGCATCCTTACGGATACCCGGGGTAACCTTGACAGTGGTCGTGGTCCTTGATTTGAATCCTTCGCTGTTGATCAGGCCGACGGTATCGCCATCTTTTAAGCCCATCTTTTTGGCGGTCTCATCATTTATCCAAACAGGATTGGACGGCATTGCCTGATGGAGCCAGGCATTGTTCTGGCTGCGGTTGAAGGTGTGGACCGGAACGCGTCCATATAACAGGCGAGCATAACCGGCAGGAGGTTGTTCAACTGGAATATACGTAGGAACACCTGGAAATCCGTAGTCTTCAATGTCCTCGTTATAGAGGCGCACTTCAAAATCTTCAGGAACTCCATACGGGTCCTTACCTTCCTGAATGTGGATACCGCCTTCTTCGCGAAGCTGCTTGAGGGAAAGACCAGCAACCGCAAGGTTCTTCTCCACCATTTCTTCGGCAGTCTGAACAGGAATCTCCTCTTTATGCCCAAGACCTGTGGCAATAGCGTTCGTAATGAATACCTGGTCCTTACGCTCAAACATCGGCTCAACCAACGGCATACGAGCTGCGATGTATTGCTGGTTCTTCTCGGAGAAATCCCATTGTGTCCCCGTCTGAATGTGGTCATAGCGCTCGAGGTAGCTCACCTCAGGCAACAGAATATCCGCCCACATAGTTGCGTCAGTCGGCATAACATCGACACACATAACGAAATCCATCTGCTTCAGGACTTCCTTCATTTTCTCCTGACCAGGAATGGTCTGAATCGGATTCTGTCCCCAGATGACACACCCCTTGATGGGGTAGGGCTTTCCGGTAAGGGCGGCATCACGGATAAGCTCGGTAGGTGTTCCCGGAGGCGAATATGGATAACGACGTTCTTCGTCCTCATCGTAGTTCAGGTTATGCTCAACACCGTGATCATGCTTGGCCCAGCTGATGCCCCCAACCTTCGGGCCCTTGCCAGGAACCCAGCCACCTTTCACATAGTAGGCACCGAGAAGGGCGGTGAGACAGGCAAGGGAGCGTTGCCTCTGGAAATCATTACCGTACCATGAAACGTGACGACCAGGGTGGACACTGACATGAGGTGCATTGGCAGCGAGCAGTTCAGCAACCTCTTTGATCTGGGCTGCAGGTACATCGCACTCTGCAGCGGCTTTTTCAATGGTCCAATCTTTAATACCAGCCGCGAACTCATCAAAACCGTCAGCGTAATTATCAATGAAGTCGGCATCGAATTTCTTGTTCTGAACAAGGTAATTCATGATGGCGAGCAAAAATGCGGTATCGGTGCCTGGCTTGATCTTTACCCAGATGTCGGCCTTGGCGGCTGAAGCTGAATAACGCGGGTCGACAACAATGAGTTTGGCGCCGTTTTGCAGCCCCTGGATATAGGCTTTTACGTGGGAGACGTGGATGTTCTCACCTATATGCGAGCCTACCAGAAGAATAGCTTTGGCATTTGGCATATCCACTTTCTCGCCAGGGGCTTTGCCAATGGTGGCCAAATAGGCAGTATCGCGGATGCCGCGGCACTGGAAAAAAGAGGCCTCGCTCACATTATGGGTTCCGACCGTTCTTTCAAAAAAATGCATCGGATATTTGGCCGTTGAGCCGTGAGGGAAAACAGAGATTCCCTGGGGGCCGTATTTATCAATCACGCCTTTCAAGCGGGTGGTACATTCCGTCAGCGCTTCGTCCCAGCTGATACGTTTCCAGACAGGATTGCCACGTTCGCCGACGTTTTTTAAAGGGTATTTCAAACGATCCGGATCGTAGAGCAGTTGAATTCCCGCATTGCCTCTGGCGCAGATCTGGGAGCCGTTGTCGATAGATTTCGGGTTGCCCTCAAGCTTAATGAGCCTGCCTTCACGACGTTTGCCAACCAGCTGGCAGCGCCAGAAACACATTTCGCAAACGCCACCCGGTACCGTCTCTTCTTTCAATGAGCCTTTCGCCTCAAGGGGTGATTCGACCAAACCCGTCTCTGCAGAGACAACCTTGGCTAATGGAACGGAAACAGCGGCCAGTGAGGCAGATTGGAGAAATCTACGCCTCGTCAAGTTGAATGCCATGTTCGTCATCCTCCTTCGTGAGATAATCTATGAGTTGTGCAATGACGGAATAGAAGGGATGCTTTGCCTCCTGTCGTACTCTCGTCTCGAATCTGGAAAACCAGGGAAGAAATATTGTTCTAAGAAAATCGTTTGATGCGGCGACATCGTTTTTTTCCGAAAGTATCGCCAGAAATTCAAGTTGATGAATCAGGTGATCCGGGAGGTCTGCATCGTCTTTTAGATCATAGCCGTGTTTGCGATAGAAACGGAGTGTTTTCTCGGCGTGAAGTCCTTGCAGGGAACGGTCAATGTACACCGAGCCATATGGCGGGGCTATGACGTGGGGGACTCCGTTAATGAAGAGTCGAGTGTATTCCACCTGAAGGTCTTCAAGCGGATCATCCGAGGTGGCAATGGTGAATTCAATCGATTCTTTTTCCTGTCGTGCATCCAGGGCATCAAGAAGCAGATAGAGACTATCGAGATATTGATTGGTAAACCAGTCCGCTTCCGGGTAGTGCATGGACTGAGCACAGAATCGAAAGAGGGTGCCTATGTGTTCGGCTGGGGTTTCTATCATGGTAAACAACGCTGGGTGACGGGTGATATTCTGGCTGATGGTAAGAGCTGAGGGAAAAGCCAGAACCATGTATAATTAAATTGACTATCTACAGTTGTGTACCACTGTTGTCAATTGCCACACAGTGGGACATTCTATTGGTCAGGATTGTAATATTACCTTCATTGACCGCCGTTTTTATCTACAAATTTCGCGAAATCAATTGGATGTCGTATGGACGCATCCTGATCCATAGGTAATTAATTAAATACTATAATGTGAGGCTGTCAACATTTTTAGCTAAAGTTTGTGAAAAAGAGTGTCGAGACAGATAGAGCTGGATTCTGCTCGACGGTCAGGGAAGGCTTTCGGGATTTGCGGTATCTATAACGCCAAGGAGGGCCGGTTATGATAATTCAGGATTCTTCTATTCAACTTCATTCGGAACATACAGCAATAGAAAAGAACAAGCGCATGGAGAGTCTCCGGATGTGGCAGAGACGACCTGATGCAACAGGAGAAAAAGACAACAGTCTGTTTGGTCACCACGGCAAGGGTAGACGTGCTGGTCATGCCGATCGTATCGCTCTTTCTCAACAGGCGCAGGCGGCACAACCTCAAAGAGCAGTGGCCACCGATGTGCCGGAAGAGGAAAAAAACATTGCCAATTTGAATATCAGGATATTGCGAGCGATGATCCAGCGTTTAACCGGTAAGGTAATGGATATTAAATTGCCCCAGGATGTCGCTCCAGAGACTGCAGCTGAAGGTAACAATGAAGTGGCCGTTGATGCACCTGCACGGGACTCAGCAGGATTTGGTTTGGAATACGATTACTACCAGTCGCATTACGAGTATGAAGCTACTAGCTTCAACGCAAATGGTAAAATTACCACAGCGGACGGTATGCAAATCGATTTCAATGTGCAGATGAACATGAGCCGTGAATTTATGCAGGAACAGCAGGTCAGCATAAGAGCAGGCGATGCGGTGAAAGATCCTCTCACTATCAACTATAACGGAAGTTCTGCCGAATTGACCCAGACGTCATTCGCCTTTGATATCGATATGGACGGCAGACAGGACCAGATAGCTTTTACCAAGCCAGGTAGTGGTTTTCTTGCTCTTGATAAAAACGAAGATGGCCAAATAAACAATGGTAGTGAACTCTTTGGGCCCACCACCGGCAGTGGATTCGGAGAGCTGGCAACCTATGATGAAGATGGCAACGGCTGGATTGATGAGAATGACAACATATTTGATAAATTACGTATATGGTCGAAGAACAGCTCAGGTGAGAACCAGCTCTTCTCTCTAGGCGAGGTGGGAATCGGGGCCATATATCTCAATCACATCTCAACTCCGTTCTCTTTGAAAAACGAAGAAAACATGCTCTTGGGCCAGGTTCGTGACACTGGACTTTTCATCCGGGAGGACGGTTCGGTAGGAACGGTACAGCAGATAGATTTAGCTGTGTAGAGCTCATTCAATCTTGTAAAAGCCACAGGTATTTCCAACTTCCAGAGGTGTGCTGTGTTTTCAGTAACGCAGTGCACCTTTTTGTTTGAGCAAAAAGATGTAGTAGCCGTTAACCTTGCCGATAAGATCTTTCGTTTCAAGATAGGGTGCATGTTGGCCGATAGCGAGCGAGCTCGTGTTTTCTCCGGCATTCCAGGCCGAAATCACCAGATCCAGCCTGCCGTCAAACATATGGTTGTATTTTGCGATCAGGTAACAGGTGAGCAGGATGTTGGTGGCCGGGTCAAAGAGATCGTCACGGCTAAGATCTCTTAATCTTTCCTTGGATACATAGCGAAAGTGTGTCGACGAGCCATAGAGATCGCGGGCAGCCATTTGTCCTGTCGTCAGAATGATCTGGCCAAGACCTATGGCATTTTTTGATGACACAGCATTAGGGTCGGCGCCGGATTCGGCCAGAATCAGCGCCCGGATGAAATCTGCACTTACCCGGTACCGGGGGCGAAAATAGCTGAAACTTGTGAAGTAGTCTATCAGATGATTGTAATGGTTGAGACGTTCTAACGCCTCAGATGAAACGGCGGTTGACCGGTATTTCCTTATATATTCGCTGAGATTTGCCTGTGATGATCCTGGAAGGCATAATTGTACCATTGCGCCAAAAAACAGGATAAAGAAGGGAAGACGATGCAAGATCAGCCTCTACGGTGAATGTTCTCTGTAGCAAAGAATGTGCTGATTGCCTTATAGAGAAGATACGGGTCGTTACTGCCCGTTAACTCACGGATAGAGTGCATACCAAGGGTAGGAGCGCCTACATCTATAGTCTCAACACCCAACCGGGCAGCGGTCATGGGGCCGATGGTGCTGCCGCATGGCATATCGGTACGCATGACAAATTCCTGAACGGGAATTTCCGCCTCAGCAGCGAGTAATTTAAACAAACTTGCTGAACGAGAGTTGGTTGCATAACGCTGGTTGGCGTTGATCTTGATCACCGGGCCGCCGTTTAATATGATGTCGTGGCCGGAGTCTGATTTATCTCTGAAGTTTGGATGAACAGCATGGGCGTTATCAATCGAAATAAGAAACGAATTCCGCAAGCTGATCTGACGAAGTTCTGGGTCGGGCGCGAGTCTTGAAAAAACAGCATCGATAAAAGCCCCGTTGGCTCCTGTGGTTGAGGTCGAGCCGTTCTCTTCGTGGTTCGTGCAGAGAAAAAGGCTGTTGCGATCAGTTCCAGCCTCGGTGATGGCCTGCAAGGCGGTGTGGCAGCTGAGCAGGTTGTCCAGTCGGCCGGAGGCAATAAACTCGTTATTCAAGCCAAGGGTGGTGGCTTTCTGGTGGTCGTAGCAGAACAGGTCAAATCCCAGTATGGTCTGCAGTTTTATGCCAGGATACTGCTTAAGGAGTTGCACTGAGAGAATTTCATGAAACTGTGGCAACTGGTCTGATAGTATCTGGGCAAGCAGTGGCGGTAATGCTTTTTGTTTATCGATGGCTCGACCGTTGTTGGCTTCACGATCAAAATGAATGGCTAGACTCGGAATAGTAAGCAGCGGCCGGTTAAAATCGATCAGATAGTCGACAAGGTTGTTCGTAGCGTCAACACAGCAGAGCCTGCCAGCCAACGACAGGTCTCGGTCGAACCATGGATTTAACAGTGGCCCCCCGTAAATTTCCACTCCCAGTTGCAGGTAGGGAGGCGAGTGAACATCAGCGCGTGGTTTCAATTGCAGGCAGGGGCTGTCACTGTGGCTGGCCACCATCCGAAATCCATTACTCACATCCTCTTTGCTGCCAAGAATAAAGGCAACAAGAGCTCCGTTCTCACGGATCACAAAATACCCCTTGCCTTTATCGAGCTGCCAGCGTTCATGTTCAAACAGCTCTGTCATATGAGCTTTCAATAACTGCTGCCTAAGCTCGGCAACTGCATGGAAGGCTGTGGGAGAATTATCCAGATAACGGAAAAGACTGTCGTTATACTCCACGAAATTGGTGGTCATAGTATATTGGATATCTATATTGTTGGATGGATTGGAGGGCAGAACGTCACTATGCAGATCGCTGGTCTTGAGCCTGCATATCTCTATATGCCCGGATCATGACGCTAATGAGTACACCACCAGGAGAGATGCCTGATGGTCGTGGACCGACTGCACCGGCAAGCGGGTCTTCCACATGAACTCCCTCATCTTCAGCAGGGTCTGTGTCCACAAGATCATTTGCCAGCAAATCGCTTTGACGTGACATCATGATTTCCTGCCGGGCTTGTGAAGCCTTCATGGAGGCCTGGGCGGCAATTTGTCTGTCGGCAGCGGAAGGCTGCGCCGGGGCAAGCGCGGCGGCCCTGATACGTTCCATCTTACGGATGGTTTCTTGCGGGCTTGCTCCGCTGCTTATGTCTACAGGTACCTCACCGCTGACAGCGTAACGGTTGCCATCGGGACCAACCTGAAAGGTGAAACTGGCTCCTCCAGCTGCATATTGACCTGCAGCTGCGAGATGTGCCTGTTCGTGTGTACGAACTTCCCGATCACGGGTTTTCAGGTTTGTGAGCTTGAGATATTCCTCCTGACTCAACTCTTCCGTAGGAGATGTGTTTGGATTGGCATTGGCAGCGGGCGTTTCCTGCTTTTCATTATTCTCATCTGCAGTCTGGCTAATTTCGCGAGCCTCTGGTGAGAGCTCGACACGGTCTGATTGTGATGTGTAAGACCATTCGACGCTTGAGCGATTGCCTTGAGATTCACCGGGGTTTGAGCGAGCACCTGATGGCGCCCCTGAAAATCCTGATCCAACCGCAATATATGAAGAAACTGCTGTTTCCATCGGACACGTCCTGCTAATGCTGTACTTCAATTAAAGTATAGTACAACGGCGGCGCAAAGGCAATGTCTCCTTAATTTTGTATGTCTCCAGATCGCAATGATAGGTAATGAAAGTATATCAAAATCGATCAGCGCTGAAACAGGTTACCTAATTCGCCAAGTACCGACCCCTCGCCCTTGTTTGAAAAACCACTATTGTTCTGGGGAGCGGATTCATGAATGCGTCCAGCGAGGCGAGAGAAAGGTAACGACTGTAACCAAACATGTCCCGGCCCTCGCAATGTGGCAAAGAAAAATCCCTCTCCGCCAAAGAGAGCCGATTTTACTCCGCCAACGAATTCAATATCGTAATTGACCTGCTGGGTTAAGGCAACCAGGCAGCCTGTATCGACTCGAAGTGTCTCACCGGCTTTTAATTCTTTTTCGACTATAGTCCCACCGGCGTGCACGAAAATCAAGCCATCGCCTTCAAGTTTCTGCATGATAAACCCTTCACCGCCAAAGAGCGCTGCGCCAATCTTTTTCTGAAATGCAACGCCAATAGCAACGCCTTTGGCGGCACAGAGAAAGGCATCTTTTTGACAGACTATTTTACCTTGGTAATTGCGGAGGTCTAAGGGAATAATTTTGCCGGGATAGGGAGAAGCAAAAGCGACTCTGCCTTTGTTGGTACCATTATATGTGAAGACGGTGGTAAAAAGACTTTCGCCAGTAATAAGACGTTTGCCGGCACCGAGCATTTTGTCCATAAATCCACCCGCGGCGGAACTCTGGCTGCCGTCGCCGAAGATGGTTTCCATCTGGATGCCATCGGTCATATACATCATGGCCCCTGCTTCAGCCACTGCACTTTCCTGTGGGTCGAGCTCTATCTCAACAAACTGCATTTCCGTGCCAAAGATCTCGTAGTCGATCTCATGCGCGGCGATGGTTCTACCGCCTGGCATGGGTGGTGCAGCTACGTTAACTGGTTGCAGGAGTTCGGCAATGTCGGATATGGGGGTCCAGTCTTGAAAGCCCTGACGCCACACCAGTGTTTCCCTGGTGTAGGTGCCAGACTGTAATCCCTGGCTGATCTGAGCCGAAGAAAAAGGACCCAATTGTTGTCCATGTTGCGCGATATACCATGTGTTCATAGCAGTTCCTGTAGAGTTGTTGTTCTTCTAGAATAGCAAAAGCAATATCCAGCATTCATAACAAGGCGTAGAGCAGTAATTGAAAAAACTGAATCATCTGAATCGATTATTCTATGGTCCATGCTAGAGATATTTTTCTTTCAAATCATAGAGGTTGTCAAGATAGTGTTCCTTCAGCTGCAACTGGTTGCCACTGTTTTCAATTTCTCCGATGAGGTTGTCGATCGCAGGACGGATATCAATACCATGGCGGTTGCGGCCGCTCTGAACCGCTTCTTCAACAACGAGAATTGAATAATAGCTGACTATCATCCGGAGCGAGGAGTCACGCCGAAAAAGATACAGTCTGCCACCCATGGTGGTGAGAAAAAAGCCTGCATAATCATATAGCGCGTCCTCTTTTAGGTCGATGGAAAAGGATTCGCGTAGGTAATCCGGTTGTTTGGAAATGCTGTAAAAGTCGGACAGAATCTTTTCGTAGCTCTGATGCTCGTGGGAAATGATGGCTTTCATGGCAAGTATATTCTGCCGGCCAACTACCCGAAAAAAGTGTGCGGTATTTTGTAAAATGGTGAAAAGGTCATTGGTTTCTCCGGATACAACTGGCGGTGTATCAAGCATTTTCTGAATAAGCTGAGAAAAGTATACGTTGCTGGCGGAGTCAAAATGGAAATTTCTGACATACGGTTGCTGATCAAGATGAGAGTAGAATGCTTCAATTGCAGCCCGGGACTCTGAAGGTTCCTGGTGACTTGATCCTGGCGCTTCAGGTTGATCTATGGTTCCAGCTTGCTGTTCCTCCGGTTGAACTGCAAGTTGAGATGCTGGTAACTCGGATTGTGAAATGGAACCAGATTGCTCTCCCTGATCAATGGCGATTGAGCCGTTTTGAGAGGAGGGCGAATGAGAAGTGAGATTGTATTGCTGCTGGCTCCCGTCAGATAGTGAGGCAGCAGGCAATGGCTGGGCGGCAACGGGTACATTTTCTCGGACGACCAATATCTCTTCGCTTGGTTTTTGCTGAAAATATTGGAAAGCAATTACGGCCCCTCCACCTACGCTGCAAATGAGCAGTAGAAAAGGCAGCATACTCCGTTGTCTTTTCTTTTTTCGGGGCTGTCGGGTAGCTTCATTGATTTTTGCTTGCATAATAGGGGTGGCAGACCAATGCGTTGAATAAATTGATAGGATGCCAAAATATAATCCAGCATTGGTTCAAAGTCACGGGTCAAATATTCTTCCTTGTATTAGATGAGAAACCATAGGGAATCGGATACTTGGTAGACATGCTTGGATACTGTCGGCGGAAGCATTCCTTATGCCTTTTTCTTCTTGACTGAGAAGCACGAAAACACTATGTTAAGCAGTCAATTTTTTAACGAAAAACAGTCCTCATGACTTTGTGCATATTTTCAGTAGTAATGGTTTAAAACTTAATTTTAATGGAGGAAAAAATGGCAATTTGTGTAGTAGGACATTCCAACCCGGATACCGATTCTGTTACTTCTGCTATCTCTCTTGCAGCTCTTCTGAATGCTCAGGGCCAGGAAGCAAAAGCCTGTATGCAGTGTGCCGCAGCTGACCTCAATCCCGAAAGTGCTATGGTACTTGAGCGATTCGGTCTTGCTGCTCCAGAGCAGATTGCAGATGCAGCTGGCAAGGACATCGCCCTTGTTGACTTCAGCGACATCGCGCAGGGACCTGCTGGTCTTGACAAAGCAAACGTCGTTACGATCGTTGACCATCATAAAATTGGCGATGTTACCACCAACAACCCAATTCTGTTCCGTGCCGAGCCGGTAGGTTGCACCGGAACCGTCCTGAACAAGATGTTCAAGGATGCTGGTGTTGCTATTCCTAAGGCTGTTGCTGGCGGTATGTTGGCAGCTATCCTGAGTGATACCGTTAATTTCAAATCACCGACCTGTACCGACGACGACAAGGCTGCTGTTGCAGACCTGAAAGTTGTTGCTGGTGTTGAAGACACCGAATCTCTCTTCATGGATATGCTGAAAGCAAAATCTTCAGTTGCTGGAGTTCCTGCCAAAGATCTGCTTTTCCGTGATTACAAAGATTTTGACATGAAAGGCAACAAAGTTGGCGTTGGCCAGCTTGAACTTGCTACCCTTGACCAGGTAGCTGACATTCGTGCCGATCTCATGAAAGCCATGGAAGCCGTTAAAGCCGATGGTCGTCACTCTGTACTGTTGATGCTCACCGACGTTGTTAAAGAAGGCACCGATCTCGTCGTTCTTTCCGATGATCCTGCTCTGATCGAGAGCGCTTTCAATGGTAAGCTTGCCAATAGCTCCATGTGGGTTGACGGCATGATGAGCCGTAAAAAGCAGACCATTCCGAACCTGCAGAAAGCTTTCGGCTGCTAATAACGCAACCGCTATTTAAGCTTTCAACTGGAGAATCGGTTGGAGTAAGAAAAAGGGCTGTCCTTCAATGAGGGCAGCCCTTTTTTATTATTCTTTTTTTGAATATGAAAAAAGATATTAATCCAGAACGCAGCCAAGCTGACTAAGTCGAGTTTGAAAGTTGAACTGTGCATCCATTTCCGGAGTATGACAGATGGTGCAGGTGGCTTTCGTGACCTCTTTGAAGGTTTTAGCCTCTCCTTTCGAATCCACATGCATCTTCCCCGCACCATGACAAGACTCACAACCAACATTGGTAAGCTCTTGCGGTAGCGTCAGCAGATTCGAACGCATTTCACTGCCGATATTGCCATTCATATCCCAGGTAACGTGACAACTTAGGCAGCGTACATTGTATTGCTGCTGTTCTCTGGTGAGACTCTCAATAGCTCTAGCATGAGCACTGTCCAGCCACTTTGCATATTGCTTGTTGTGACATTCACCACATTGTCCTGAACCTGTAAATCCCCCTTGGGAAGATGACGTACTATCAACAGGGCCGGAGGACACCTCTGGCGGCTTGGCCATCCTCGCCTTGCGATTAGTCGAGGCGATTTCCTGCTTTAAGAGCTCAAGCTGTTGGTCGATGGCAGGATTCTTTTTTATATGATCAGCAAGGGAACGGAATCTGAAAGTGTAAGTGTCTGGCTGAACATTTTGCGGATTGGCCTGCAACTCCTTCAAGACCCGGAGGTTGTTCTGTAACCGATCAACTTTCGTGGTGTTGTCTTTGTTGTCTGCTTCTACTGTCTGCAGTTGCTGCTGATACCGTTTTTCCAGATCCGCAATAATTGTTGGGCTATCCGTCAGGACTGCTTGCCAGACAACACTTTTGGACCAGCTGACATTCAGAATGCCGAGGTACTTTCCCCGGGTATGTGTTTGGGTGAAAAGACTATTGTGTTTGATCAGCGGGGCAACGTTGCCAGCTTTCGGATCAGAGGAGATGATCAGTTGAATCTGTGGAAATAGCTCAGCAATGGCATCGTTTTCTGATTTTTCGAGAGTGGAGAGCAAGATTATAAAATCACAGGCAGTGGAGAGTTCGTCTATATACTGGGGCAGGGACTCCTGCCAACTTACCGTAACATAATCGGTCGCAGGTGTGATATTTCCTGTAAGCCCGACGATACCCACTCTCGTCTCGCCGATATTTTTCACGACCCATGGTGAAAATATTGGTTTTCCTGATGGGGTCAGAAGGTTTGCAGAAATCCAGGGCGTTCCTGAAGCAAAAGTCCTGGTAACCAGTTCCAGGCCGGCCGTGAGATCGTATGGGCCGATAGCCATGGCATCATAGTGGAGGGTGGTATATACCTCCACTATGGTTTTGGCTGTCAACACATCCTGGTCAAGGATTTGTGCTTTGTCTGCAGCTTTGAAAAGGATATTGCCTGAGTCAAGCAGCAAAACCGGTGTGTCGCTTTTCTTCAACTCTTCTATGATTGTTGCGCGCCTGGACAGACCGCCCAGTTGATTGGACTTTCAGCCACATGGTTCGGATTCCCCATAAAGGTTTGATGAGTAAACGGTGATAAATTCCTTACCCACCCCTGCAATTGCAGTCTGGACCTGGAGTGTCGCTAAAAAGAGAACAACTGAAATTGTAAATTGTAGTGCGAGTAAAGACCGCATGGAGCTCCTGAGTAGTCTGGAAAATAAATAGAGGACAACATGGCTCGCTAATAGCCTGAACGACCTCTGATACTGTATGAGAAAAAGTATCCGAATGATCTCTACGATCCTATTTGTTTTTTCAGTAATTATCAATGAAAGGCATTGAGTGAAAACAAGATGTTCCCATTTTGTAGAGCCTACAAAATGGCTCGACAATGAATGAAAAGTATACTAATCACAGATAGATTCAATAATCATTTCAACCTTTAGTTCGAATAACTGTGGTGACTATGCATACAGATCTTCTGCAAGTGGTAAAAGAGAGAAGAAGCGTGCGGGAATTCACGAATGAGCCTGTTTCGCAGATCGATATTATGAACATACTCGAAGCGGGCTGTTGGGCCCCGTCGGTACGTAATAATCAACCCTGGAAGTTTGTAGTTATATCAGACCCGGGAATGCGTGCGATACTTTCTGAACATTCCATTTATTCCACTATTATCTCACAGTGCCCTGTCGTCATTGCTGTCTACCTTGAAGATGACAAGGGCACCAGCTCGGCAATGGGTAACCAGGCGATTGGTGCAGCTATCCAGAATATGTTACTCGTTGCGGAAGATATAGGGCTTGGTGGCGTCTGGCTTGGTGACATTCAAGACTGCCGCGATAAGATTAATATCGAGTTAGGCATTGCCGAAAAGTATAATCTTGCGGCTATGCTTGCTATCGGCTATCCTGCGCACAGAAATCAGAAATCACACAGAAAACATGTAAATGATTTTATACTTAAAAATATAGGAGGATAATTATATGTCCAGCTCAACCGCAGTTCGGCCTACTGTTTTTTATCTGTGCGTCGCGCTTCTCTCCCTGATGATGCTTGGCGGCTGTTCGACATCAAATCCTTTTGGCTCTTCGAGCGGCTCTCAGGTTGCCCCGACAGACATGGAGCCGTTTTCAGCGAAAGTTGCCGATTTTGATGATCTCGAAATACCTATGGACATGAAGTATAACAACGATGATAGCATGGTCATTCGTACCACATCCTTCGAGGGTGGCATCCTCACCTACAGTGGTAGGGTTGAACTTGATTCTCTGAAACTTTTCATGATATCGGCACTGGAAAACAAACAATGGAAACTGGTTGGTGAGGCCCAAACCAAAAGGACGTTGCTTGCATTTACCAAGCCGAACAAGACCTGCATGGTCGTCCTTGAAGAGGGTTTTGGCGGGAAATATGGCTACACCAACGCAACACTCTATGTTACCGTGGATATGGCTGCTTCCGGTCGACTTAATCCTTTCGGAGAGCCGCTCACAAACTGATTTTTGTTTCACAATAAAGCATAAAAAATCCCCTGGTTCATGTGCAATTGAGCCAGGGGATTTTTTTATTGTTATGGAATCTGTTTTTGTCGGCGTAACAACTTGATCTATAACGGTCTGCAGGCGAAGAGGATTTTGGAAATTTTTTCTTTGTCATACTCGCGTATCCTCCATATTCGTGCCAAGGGCAAGCTGTTTTCGGCCAGATTTTCAATCTGCCCACTGTGTATTCCAATAGCAGCAAGCGTCGTTGGAAGCCCCATGGTGAAAAGCCATTTTTCGAATACCTCTATAGCCTGTTGAGCTGCATCAGCACCGGAAAACTCAAGCGAAAATGCCCGACTGAAAAAACGGGAGATGCGGTCGGGGATAACCTCGGCATTACTTCTCAGCCAGCCGGGAATGATAATCGCCAGACCAGCTCCGTGTGGAATGTCATAGAGTGCGGAAAGTGAGTGTTCAATAAGGTGCATCGGAAATCCAACTTTGCCAAGACCCGCTGCTGCCATACCGTTCAAGGCAAGCCCCGCAGCCCACATGAGGGTGGCTCGTGCTTCATAGTCGTCAGGGCGGGCGAGAGCCGCATCGCATCCATATACAATGGATCGGGCCAGTCCCTCCATGTACTGTTCTTGAACATGGATCCCTGTTTGTGTGGTGGTCAGGTAAAACTCGAGAAGATGAGCAAGGGCATCAATTGCACCGTAGGCGGTGTAATTTGCAGAAACACTATATGTGGTTTGCGGATCCATTATAGCGACCCGCGGGAAAAGCAGCCTGTGAGCAAAACCGAATTTGAGATCTGATTCGGTTTTGGTTAATACCATCCCTGAATTCATTTCCGAGCCGGATGCTGCCATGGTGCTGATTGCGACCAGCGGTAATGCGCCTTTCACAGACTTTTTGCCGGTGAAAAATTTCCAGACATCATGTTCCACCAGTGCTCCGGCACTGATCGCTTTGGCGGAATCGATAACCGAGCCGCCTCCAAGAGCGCAGATAACGTCTATGTTGTGGGCTTTTGCCGTTGTGATACCCTGGTGAACATGGGTAAGCGTAGGATTTGGCTGCACTTCTCCAAAGCAAACGACTTCCATCCCCGCATCCTGTAATGAAGACTGAACCTGCTGGAGTAAACCACTCTTGGCGGCAGAAGTTCTGCCATGGACCAGAAGTACCCTTTGCCCAAGTTGTCGAGCTTCCTGGCCGCACATAGGGACTGTGCCCTGACCAAAAAGTACTTTGGTGGGATTGTGAAAGACAAAGTTATGCATCGAGCTTTGGAAGCTTAGGTTCCTTGGAGAACAAGAGATTCAACAGCGATGGCCAGCCGAATAAAGTCTTCAAGGCATAGAACTTCTGGTCGAAGAGAAGGGGTGAGGCCGGCAAGGATGATCGCTTGCTCCGCGAGTTGTTTTGCCTGGGCCTTATCGGCAATACCCTCTTCATTTGAAAAACTCATGCCACTCAAGGTGTTTAGGATGGTCTTTCTTCGCTGGTTAAAGGTTGTCCGGACAATGCGTTGCAAGTATTTAAATGAAAATGGCGTACCGTCAGCCGACTGAAATGGAGTGTGACTGAAGTCGATGCGGATGACCACGGAATCGATTTTTGGCCGCGGGTGAAACTCAGCCGGCTTCAAGGTCATCATCTTGCGGATGGTAGCGCAACTCTGCAAGAGAACAGAAGGAACTCCGTATTCCTTCGTTGCCGGCCTGGCCATCAGCCGTTCCGCCACTTCTTTCTGGAGCATAATGGTTGCCCGGGTGACTGCAATGCGGTTTTCAATGAGTTTGAAAATAAATGGGTTGGAGATGGAGTAGGGCAGGTTGGCCATGATTTTCAGCGGTCCGCCGCACTGTTCCATCAATTCACGAAAATCGGCCTTCAGTATATCCTGATGGATGAGTGTGACATTTTCGGGGAGATCGTTCTCATCCTCATGGAAACGGATAATACCGCTGTCAATTTCGACACCGATGACTTTTCTGGCCTGTTCGGCCAACGGTTGGGTGAGGGCACCAAGGCCAACTCCGACCTCGACGACCACATCGTCTTTGTCAACGCCACCTGCGCGAACGATCGCCTCGGCGGTATGCTTATTGACGAGAAAATTCTGGCCGAACCGTTTTTTGGGGGCAAGGCTGTGTTTGTCGAGGGATTGCCTGGTCTGGCCGTATCTGGTCATGGGTTGCAAATAAGATAGTTTAACTGAGAATTTGCTTCTGAATGCGCTTCTTTCTCATAGCGACGAAGAACTTCAGAGAGAGGTAATAGCTGGCAACGGTAAACGGGATGGCGAGAATAACCCCCCCGCTAACCATTACAACTCCGGCCTCAAAGCCGAGACCGGTAATGGTCTTCATTGAATGGGAAAAAGACTCAGAAGACAATAACATATCAAGTACAGTCTTGATTTTCTCCCAGTTAAGATGATAGGGCGTTACAGCGTTGCCAATCATCAGTGAAAAATAGTAGATGGGTATATAGGTTAGCGGGTTGCACACCAGCCAACTGCTCAAGATGCCTGCGATAGCTGAAGTGCGAGTGGCAAGGGCCAGCAAGACAATAACCACCGTATGGAGCGGCATGGTTGGGGTGAGACCGATAAGCACGCCAATGGCAAACCCGCCGGCTAGAGAGTGAGGATCTCCCTTAAGCCGCTGAAATCGTATAAAATAATATTTACCGAGACGGTCAGGTTTCATGCTCTCCGGAACTCAGCCAAGAACGGATCTTGAGTAAACATCTTCTCCGTGATGCATCTCTCCGAACTGGTGATATTTATAGTATCCTGCAAGGGCAATCATAGCCCCGTTGTCTGTGCAGTATGCTGGGCGCGGAACATGGAGCGTACGGCCATCTTTATGACAACGGTCGCTAAAGGCCTGCCGAAGCCGGAGGTTGGAAGAAACGCCGCCGCCAAGAACAATGGTATCAACATTGTGTAATGTAGCCGCTCGAGCCGTTTTTTCAACCAACACTTCAATGACTGCCTCTTGAAATGAGGCGCAGATATCTTCAATTTGCAGGGCTGAATCACTTTGGCGTTCACGATGGCAATGGTTGAGAACGGCCGTTTTGACACCGCTAAAACTAAAGTCGAGGGAGTCTTCGTCGAGCCAGGCTCGTGGAAAAGCTATGGCTTGGCCGTTACCTGCATCTGCCATCTTCGAAACGTGTGGACCACCTGGGTAGGGCAGTTGCAGCAGTTTGGCAACTTTGTCAAATGCTTCTCCGGCTGCGTCATCTCTGGTACGACCGAGATGCTGGAATTCCGTATGGCTTTTCACGAGAAAAATAGAGCTTGTTCCACCAGATGCGATCAGTGCCACGTAGGGAAAAGTAACATCTGATTCAAGGAAAACAGCAAGCAGGTGGCCAGCCATATGGTCGACGCCAATAAACGGTATACCCGCTTGAAAAGAGAGTGCTTTGGCGTAAGAAAAACCAACGAGCAGAGAGCCTATGAGTCCTGGCCCCTGGGTGGCGGCAATAAGATCGATATTTTCTAAACCGCAACCTGCTGTTTCAAGTGCCGACTGGACGATAGGAGTAATATTTTCCAGATGATTGCGAGAGGCGAGTTCTGGAACGACTCCGCCAAACCGGCTATGAATCTGATCCTGGCTACTGAGAACACTGCTCAGCACCTGCCTGCCGTCACGCAGAACGGCGGCTGCGGTATCATCACAGGAGCTCTCGATTCCAAGAATTAGCATGCTGCAAAGTAATGGCGTTAAAGTTCGTTTCGTTGATGAGTTATGTGTCAAACAATCTCACGGGAACGGCACTATAAAAGTGTATGTCCGTAAAGTCAATAATTGTCGGCTTCGGGAAACATCACCGGTGCCGACAATTATTGGTACCTCATCGTACAGCGAGCTTCAAGATTCGCTTCGTGGGTAAGAACCAAGCCATTCGTAATAGGAACAGAGTTCGCGGATGCGCTCACAGCCCCGGGAGATCTGTTCGTCGTTAATATGGCCAAGCATATCAAGGAAGAAAAGATATTTCCACTGTTTGCCCTTAATCGGTCGGGATTCGATTTTGGCAAGGTTGATCTGCTCTTCCGTGAGTATAGTGAGGATCTCATTGAGTGAGCCTGGCCGGTCCATGAGACCGATAAGCAGAGAGGTGCGGTCATTGCCACTGGGCGAGGGGGATTGAGGACCGATGACAAGAAAGCGTGTGGTGTTTCCACGGTAATCCTCTATCCCTTTAACTACTACCTGCAATTCATGTGTTTTAATGGCAAGTGAAGATGCAATAGCGCCGATGTTGGGATTGTTGGCAGCCATCTGGGCGGCGGCACCGGTGGAAAAAACTTGCAACGTCGGCACTGAAGGCAGATTTTTCCGCAACCAGTCACGACATTGGGCAAGGGCCTGGGCATGAGAGGCGACGGTCTGTATATCTTCTATATTGCCGGAACGACAGACAAGATTGTGGCAGATTTCCAGTTGAATTTCGCCACAGATCTGCACCTTATATTTCATAAACGAATCAAGCGTTGAAGAAACGGCACCTTCAATGGAGTTCTCTACTGGGACAACACCATAATTGGTCCGTCCTTTTTCTACTTCGGCAAACACATCAATGATGGTTTCCATTGGCTTGTAACTTGCCGAATGTCCAAAGTATTTTACGCCAGCAAGGTGGGTAAAGGTCGCTTCTGGACCAAGATAGGCAACTTCGGCTTTACGCTGGGATAAACGGCAGGTTGTTATGATCTCATGGAATATTGAACGGAGCGCATCTTCCGGGAAAATTGTCTGGTTCTGATTAAACAGCCTTTCGTAAATCTGTCTTTCGCGCAAGGGATCCCATTTGGCGCGGTTGCTGTCATCCTTCAACTTACCAATCTCCTTGGCATGAGCAAGACGCTCTTTTAAGAGATTGAGAATGGTATTATCTATCTCGTCAATGCGATTACGCACTTGGACTATTTCAGATTTCTTTGTGCTAGTCATGTATTTCCTGTCGGGTGAACTGAACAAGTGTAAAATGAATCGGAGGTAATGCTGGTGAATGTTCGGGAGAAACAGCTTCTTGCGGAATCAAATTAGGTAAAACCTGAAACTCTGTCAAGGCGTAAAAACAATTGCTGGCGATTTCCCTCTTCCCAACAGCCAACGGGACATGGTATTGCTCTTGAGGATGAGCTAACCCATATACCTGTAACCATAAATAGTAACGGATTTTTGATATGAGTAAAGCAAAAGTGCAAAAGAGCTACGAAGAGATTAATGCAAGGATAAAAGCAGGTGAGGCTGTGGTTGTTACTGCTGAGGAAATGGTCGGTATCGTACGGGATCGTGGTCCAGAGCAGGCTGCCCGCGAAGTGGACGTAGTGACCACTGGTACTTTTGCGCCGATGTGCTCTTCCGGAATGTTCTTTAACTTTGGCCAGATGACTCCAACCATCAAAGCCTCTCATGTCTGGCTGAATAAGGTGCCTGCCCATGCAGGACTGGCAGCGGTGGATTGTTATCTTGGTGTAACGGAACCAGCAGAAGATGATCCGTTAAATAAAATTTACCCCGGCGAGTTTCGATACGGTGGCGGTCACGTTATTGAAGACTTGCTGAGGGGGAAGAAGTTGCTGTTGGAAGCCAAAGCGTATGGGACCGATTGCTATGCAGCTAAAAAGATGAAGAAAGAGGTCACTCTTGCCGATTTGCCCTATGCACTGCTATGCAACCCCCGTAATGGCTATCAGAACTACAACTGCGCTGTAAACCTTTCTGAAAAAGCAGTCTATACATATATGGGAATGCTGAAACCAAATTGTCGTAATGCCAACTACTGCAGTGCCGGTGAACTCAGCCCCTTGTTGAACGATCCTCTTTATCGGACCATAGGCATTGGTACACGGATATTCCTTGGTGGCGCAACAGGCTATGTTACCTGGCATGGCACTCAGCATAACCCACACGTTCCGCGGACTCCTGGCGGAGCTCCCCGGAAACCTGCTGGAACCATAATGGTGCAGGGTGATCTGAAAAAGATGTCGCATGATTGGGTTCGCGGTGTCTCTATTCTTGGCTATGGTAATACCCTTGCAGTGGGTTTGGGTATTCCTATCCCGATTCTTGACGCTGAAATGGCTGCTTACACAGGTGTTTCAGATGAGGATCTTTTTACCCAGGTAGTCGATTATGGCTACGACTATACAAATGGTATTGCGCGTAACTATGGTGAAGTGAGTTATGCCCAGCTGAAGTCAGGCTCCATCATCGTCAATGGTAAAGAGGTTCCTACAGCACCGCTGTCCAGCCTGCCGAAAGCCCGGCAGATTGCGAATATTTTAAAAGAGCAGATTTCACAAGGTCAGTTTCTCCTCAATAGGCCGGCAGAAACCTTGCCGGATGGCCGGTAAGATTTAAAAGGCAACTATGCTCGACGACTTGATCACAGTACTTCGGGATTTTTTACGGCAATATACTAATGTGGCCGTAGCTTTTTCGGGAGGTGTCGATTCGACCGTTTTGCTCCATAACTGTTGCCAGGTCTTTCCACCTGAGAATATCCTGGCGTTGCATGCCAGTTCCTGTCTTCATTCAGCCATGGCGGCTGCCACTACGAAAAACGTGGTGGCAGCCCATTTTGCCTCGTCTTGCAATTTTGTTGAGATCCAGTGCGAACCGATAGGATGGCCGGATTTTGTCGTGAACGATATCAATCGTTGTTATTTCTGTAAAAAACGAACCTTTCTGCTTTTTGAAGATGAAATGAGGAAGATAGGCGTAGAGGTTTTACTTGACGGAACAAATGTAAACGATCTTCAGGAGTATCGACCTGGCATGAAGGCAGCTCGGGAACTTGGTGTTGTCTCGCCATTTCTTGAAGTTGGGATTGGGAAAAATGACATTCGTGAATATGCGCGGCGTGAATTGCTCATCAATCACGATCTCCCATCAAACTCCTGTCTTGCCACCAGAATTCCCACCGGTAATGTAATTACAATTGTGCAACTCTCTGTAATAGAGAAAGCTGAAGAATTTCTAACAACTCAGGGATTCCGTGGTGTACGGGTCAGACCTTTTCAAGGATCTGTTCATATTGAACTTTTGGATGAGGATCTGTCGAAAATACTTGATCCTGTCTGTCGCAAGAATGTCGCTCAATACTTCCAGGAACAGGGGCTGGGAATACCATTTATATGCCTCTTAGGTCGCTAGAACGTACGGCATAAAAGACATTTCTTGCCAAAACAAGCTATTTAGTGCTTGATTATGGCCTTCTATTCCATTATTGTGAATCCGTTGCTGCTCTAAAAGCCTGATTCTAAAGGGTTGTGGAGAACAAAATTGTTATTCGTCAAACGAAAAACGACGGACTTTTCTTTTGACAATTATAAGTTGGTTGAGTAAAGCATCAATCTCAGGAGAAAGGAAACAGCGAAAGCTGTACCGGTAAAAGAAAAGAAAGATTAGCAGGGAGGAATTCATGAACAAGAAGGAACTTATTGAGAGCATCGCAGGTGCAGCCGATATCAGTAAAGCTGCTGCAGAGAAGGCCCTTAACGGAACTCTCGCTGCAATTGCAGAAAGTCTGAAAAAAGGTGACAAGGTTACCTTGGTTGGTTTTGGAACGTTCTCTGTTTCCACTCGTGAAGCACGGCAGGGAAGAAATCCTCAGACCGGCTCCACCATCGACATTCCTGCCAGGAAGGTTGCTAAATTCAAAGCAGGCAGCAAATTGTCCGAGGCAATCAACTAAAGTCCTGGATTGTTTTTTGATTAAGGATTTGCGGAAGTATTACTGTTAATCTGACTGCTGTAGCCATGCCCCTGAGGATTGGTGAGTGCAGGTGATAACAGCTGCAATACTCGCTGTAAAATCCCTGCCCAGAGTTACAGGACTCAAGAGAAGAGTTAGCAGAGACATATTGCTGGATAATATGCAAAGCGTAAAAGGTCGTTCCTGCACAAGGGACGACCTTTTTTTATTATGAAAAAACTCCGTTCAGGCTATACCACTGGTGCTTGTGCCGCTGCAGCCGCAAAAGGTGCGACCCTCTGCCTTCTTTCAGGTCATGTTGTCACTGAAGCGGAAATCCCCTTTCCTGATGGCCGCCGGGTGCGTTTTGCGTTCGACACTTGCACGCCAACCGTAACTGGGGAGCAGAGCTGCTATGTGACTGTGATAAAGGACGCCGGCGATGATCCGGATGTGACAAACGGTGCGGTTATTGGTGCATCGGTCACAGTTATTCACGAACCATCAGAGAAACACCCGGCAACAATTACGATTGTCGGAGGTGAAGGGGTGGGAACCGTCACCAAGCCTGGTCTGGCCGTTCAGGTAGGGGAACCTGCCATTAATCCTGTTCCCCGGAAGATGATTCAGTCTGCTGTGCTTGAGGCTGTAGAGCAATGCTGCGGATCTTCACCAATACATCTGAGGGTGGAGATTGTCGTGCCGGAGGGCAGGGTACTTGCCGCAAAAACCTTGAATGAGCGATTGGGAATTATCGGAGGGATATCCATTCTAGGTACCACCGGCATCGTTCGACCCGTATCGGCGGAAGCATGGACAGCCACCATCACCACGGCAATGGAAGTGGCCGAGGCCACTGGCAATACTGAAATTGTTCTTTCTACGGGGAGAACCTCCGAGGCAGCGCTGCAGCAGCTTTGCGTCTTTCAGCCTGAAGCCTTTATTATGATGGGGGACTATCTCGAATTTGCCCTGAAAGAATCCGCCAAATACACATTTAACCGTCTACATCTTGCCGGCATGTGGGCCAAGATAATGAAAGCGGCATTACGAATACCCCAGACACACGTTCGATTTGGCGCTCTCGAGATGGAACAGGCAATTTCCCTTATTAATAAATTGGGGAGAACTCGAAATCGCGACTATCTCCACGGATCAAATACAGCGCGCGAACTTTACGAGCGACTGATTGATAATAACGATCAGGAAATTATCAGATTGGTATGTGAAGAAGCCCGGAACTACCATCAGGAGCTTTCAGGAAAACCTGTCACCGTCTACCTCGTGCATCATAACGGCAGGATTGAAGTGCAAACGGAAGATGAACAATGACTGAAGGAATTATTCGAGTAATTGGTGTCGACCAGCAGGGTGAAGGGAAGGTCAATGAAAGCATGCTTGCCGGTTGCAAGGCAGTTGTGCTTACCGGCAGATTTCATTGCTGCCTGCCGGCCTCTGCAGAAAGCTTGCAACGTATTCCCATCAGTCCGCTTACTGGGGCGATTGAAAGTATCAGAGACCATCTTTCATCAGGAGATGTAGCTGTTCTTGCCTCCGGCGACCCCCTGTTTTTTGGAATCGGCAAAAAACTGATTAAGGAATTCGGGCGAAACAGAGTGAAGATAACTCCTGCAGTCTCTTCTCTTCAATATGCTTTTGCTCGTTTTGCAATCCCTTGGGATGATGCCGCTTTTGTCAGCCTCCATGGCCGCAAGCATCACAACCGCGTTGCTGCTTTACTCACTCGACCACTGACCGCTGTTCTGACGGATAACATCAACAGGCCTGAGATGCTAGCTGCTGAGCTTCTGCAGTTTGTCGGCAAAAATGATGAGATGATGAAGATTCACGTTGCTGAAAATCTTGGGATGCCTGATGAGCGATGCGTGAGCGGCACTCTTGCTGAAATTGCAGCAATGACTTTTGGCAATCTTTCATGCATGATTATCGTACGCAACGAAGTCTCAAACAGCAGTGGCAAATCAAGCTTTGGGCTCATCGAAGATGAGATCATTCATAGCAGGGGACTTATAACGAAAAATGAGGTCCGAGCTTCGGCCTTACATGCTCTTGCCATTCCAGCTAACGCAATCATGTGGGATATCGGTGCCGGATCCGGGTCAGTGAGCATTGAAGCAGCCAGGATGCAGCCGGATACACTAGTCTACGCTATTGAAAAAGAAGAAGAGCAGCAACACAATATTTTAGCTAACATAGCTCGTTATGGAGTTGCCAACATACAGCTTGTATCCGGTGGAGCCCCGGAAATGCTGGCAGGACTTCCACGACCGGATCGAATTTTTGTCGGTGGTAGCGGTGGTAATCTTGCGGAAATACTCCGTCACGGAGCGGATGAATTGCTTCCAGATGGACGAATAGTCGTCTCGGCTGTGCTGGAAAAAACCCGCAAAGAGGCCCCTGAAATACTCTACCAATGCGGATTAAAGGTCGACCTGAGACAAATCGAGGTGCGGCGTTGCTGCTATCCGTCGGGACAAACAACAACATTCAACCCCATTACCCTGATAGTCGGCAGAAGCGTATCCAGATAACAGCTATTCAAGTTACCTGTTTCTTCGATTATGGTACCGACATACCAATGATTGAAATCTCAATAAAACTTTGCAGAAAATAAGAGGACTGGCAAGTGACCAACGTTACCAATAACCCTATCTGTTTTGTCGGCGCGGGTCCCGGCGATATCGAACTTATTACTGTAAAGGGGCGGAGGCTTCTCGACGAGGCTGATTGTATTGTCTATGCAGGCAGCCTCGTCAATCCAGAACTATTGAATGGTTGCAAAGCAAAAGAAATTCACGACTCCCAAGGTATGGATCTCGACCAGATTCTCGAGGTCATGCATGAGGCATGGCAACGTGGAGAGAAGGTGGTTCGACTGCATACTGGTGATCCATCAATTTTCGGAGCGATCAAAGAGCAGATGTACCGTCTAGACCAGTTGAACATTCCCTACCTGGTCGTGCCGGGGGTCACTTCCGCTGCTGGTGCTGCTGCCGCGCTTCAGGCTGAATTGACTCTGCCGGAAATCGCCCAGACAGTGATCATTACCCGGCAGGAAGGACGCACGCCTGTACCCGAAGGTGAAAAACTTCGAGATCTTGCCAGACATCAGACCACAATGATGATATTTCTTTCTGTAGGGATGATCGAGAAGGTAGTCGACGAACTGATTACCGGTGGGTATCCGACGTCCACACCGATCGCGGTTGTAGAGCGCGCTACATGGCCGAACCAGAAAATTATTAACGGCACTCTGGCAACAATTGCGTCATTGGTGAATGCCGAGAAGATAAGAAAGACAGCCATGATCTGTGTTGGCAGGGTTTTTGGTAAAGATCCCTTGACGGCCGAATCAAAACTATACGACAGCAGCTTCAGCCACGGCACCAGAGAGGCACGCTGTGGAGAGTAAAGGCATCCTTGCCATTCATACCGGCAATGGTAAGGGAAAAACTACCGCTGCCCTTGGACTTGCATTCCGGGCTTTGGGGCATGGTCAGAAAGTTGCTATCGTACAGTTTATCAAAGGACGCAAAAGCACAGGCGAGAATAAGCTCGCAGACCAATTTCCACAACTCCTCGAATTTCATGTTACCGGACGTGGTTTTACCTGGAATTCTGCAGATCCTTCTCAGGATATTGCACGTGCAAGGGAAGCTTGGGAACTGGCTCAGTCAATAATCACAGAAGGAACGGTAAACCTTCTGGTTTTGGATGAGTTGACCTATCTCGTTAAATACAAGATGGTAGCCGAAGAGGAAATTCTGCAGGCGCTTGAAAAGCGGCCGCCTCATATGCATGTGGTCATTACTGGTCGAGACGCCTCAGAGCGACTTATTGCAAATGCTGATTTGGTGACGGAAATGAAGGATATTAAACATCCATACCGGCAAGGAATTTCCGCCCAGCAAGGGTTTGATTATTGATGCATATCGAAGAATGTGCAAGGGTCTTAAAAATTGTTCTGCAGGACTGTGGTAAAAGCCTATCCCCAAACAACTACAGGGGTAAATGACATTTCAGTCGTGTCGATGTATTGAATATATTGTGAGAGGTAGCAGCTGATGATCACTTTACTTGATTATGGTGCGGGGAATGTCCGCAGTGTGAGAAACGCTATTCGTAAACTTGGGTTTGAAGTGCGTGATGTTGAAAAGCCTGAGGATATTCTCAGTGCAGATAAACTTATCTTTCCTGGGGTGGGTAATTTTGGTGTCGTCATGCAACGATTGGTGCGAGACGGTTATGCCGAGAAAATAGTTGAACGCATCCGTCAGGATAAACCGACATTTGGCATCTGTGTTGCTCTCCAGGCCTTTTTTGACGGGAGTGAGGAATCCCCAGGAGTTGCCGGACTCGGTATTATTCCAGGGCAGGTCAAGCGTTTTACAGATAGTGGGTTGTCTGTTCCTCAGATTGGCTGGAATGGTATTAAACTGCATAAAGAAAGTTCTCTTTTTTCCGCTTACAATGGCGAAAAGCTTTACTTTGTCCACTCCTACAAAGCATCGGCCAATCCAGATAACCGTGACTGGATCCTCACCACGACCGATTACGGTGAGGAGTTCATCTCTGCAGTGGCAAAAGGTCGGGTAATTGCGACCCAGTTTCATCCGGAGAAAAGTGGGGCTGCTGGTCTTGGTATTCTGGAACGTTTTTTACAAGACTCCGAAACGCTCACTGTCTGCGGAGCAAAAAATACACTGATAGCAGGGGAGAAAACCCAAATAGCTCGGCGGATTATTGCCTGCCTGGACGTCCGCAGCAACGATGCGGGAGATTTAGTGGTCACTAAGGGCGATCAGTATGATGTGCGCCAGGAAGGTGAGGTACGCAATCTCGGAAAACCGGTGGAACTTGCTCGACGCTATTACGAAGAAGGCGCAGACGAAGTGACCTTCCTGAATATTACCGGTTTTCGAGATTTCCCCCTACAAGATCAGCCAATGATTGAGGTACTGAAAGAGACCTCAAAAAATGTTTTCGTGCCGCTTACTATTGGTGGTGGTATTCGGGAATTTACCGATAGCGAAGGCAATTTTTATTCCGCACTCGATGTCGCATCACAGTACTTCCGTTCAGGAGCCGACAAAGTCTCAATTGGCAGCGATGCTGTTTATTCGGTTGAAGAGTATCTGAAGAACAGAGAGAAAACAGGAAAGACTGCAATTGAGCAGATCTCCATAGTGTATGGTGCTCAGGCGGTCGTCATTTCAGTAGACCCGCGAAGGGTTTATGTCAAAAGTTCTGACGAGACTTCGCACACCACGGTTAAAACACAGTTCCCTGGTCCAAATGGGGAGGAATACTGTTGGTACCAATGTACAGTCCGAGGTGGCCGTGAGGGGCGTGATGTAGATGTTGTCCAGTTGGTAACAGCCTGTGAAGAGCTCGGTGCCGGCGAGATCCTGCTCAACTGCATCGACAAAGATGGCACCAACAGCGGTTTCGATCTGGAACTGGTCAGGATGGTGAAAGGGGCTGTGTCCATTCCTGTTATCGCCTCAAGTGGTGCAGGTTGCCCCGCCCATTTCACAGAAGTCTTTCTTGAAACCGGTGCGGAAGCAGCGCTTGCCGCCGGAATTTTTCATCGCGGTGAAGTGAAGATCTCCTCTGTGAAAAGAGCTGTTGCCGAAGCCGGAATTGAAACACGTTAAGAGAAATGTAAGACAATTAAAGAGAAGTGATAACGATTAAAACCCTCGATGCTTTTGTGCAATTCACAGAGACGTTGGTATTTTGGGCAAGCCTGCGCTTGAACCTTCACCGGGGCGATTGATATCTGTTTATGAGTGTGATCAAAAAACCTCAGAGACGATTTTTCCTCGTCACCGGTATGGCGTTCCTGCTTATCGGCACCGTTATGCTTTGGCTTACCTCGAGGGTCATGTATCATCGCGGGATAGAGGATCTATCTAGTCAAGGAACGGTGAAGCTTGAGCTTTTTGTCACCTATCTTCAAGGGGTGTTGAAGACATATCAATCCTTGCCGGAGCTCCTTGCCATAGATGATAATCTGGTCAATGCCCTGTTGAACCCCAGGGAAGACCAGCGGATCAATAAACTGAACCGGTACCTTGAAACCATCAATGCTATCAGTGACACCGCAGATACCTATCTCATGGACAAGGAAGGGCTGACCATTGCTGCCAGTAACTGGCAGGAAGAACACCCTTTTGTCGGGCGTAACTTTTCATACAGGCCCTATTTCCTTGAGGCCATGAAAGGGCAGCTCGGTCGCTATTTTGCCTTAGGAACTACATCTTCAAAGCGCGGATATTATTTTGCCTATCCCGTCCGCAGGGCAGGGGAAATACTTGGCGTTGTCGTCATTAAGGTCAACATTGATTCGGTCGAGCAAAGTTGGGGCGAACGAGGCGATAATTTCCTGGTTACCGATCCTGATGGTGTAGTGTTTATTACCACCGAACCTGATTGGAGGTATCAGACCCTTCATCCACTCGAAGAAACGGTGCGTAAGCAGATAATTGAAAGCAGACGTTACCCAAACGCCTCGCTTGCGGTACTGACTGACACCCGGCAGGACCTGGAAGGAAATCGTCAAATTGTCCATCTCCACGATCAGAATAATCCAGTCGGTCGAAATCATCTCTTGCTTACACGCAATATGCCGGAAGCCGGCTGGAGTGTGCACATTCTGACCGACATCCAGACGGTGAAGAAGCGAGTGTGGTGGGTCAATATCATGGTTGGTGCATCTCTTCTGCTTACCTTCCTGCTTGTTCTTCTCTTGAAACAACGGCAATATCGACTGGCAGAACTTACCCTTATTCGTGAGAAAACCAGAAGGACGTTGCAACGGGCCAATGAAAAGCTTGAATTACGGGTAAAGGAGCGCACGAGAGAGCTCACTGCTATTAATAAACTCCTGCGACGCGAGATCCAGGACCGCCAGCGAACCGAAGAGACCTTACGCAAGACACGAAACGAGCTTATTCATGCAGCGAAAATGGCTGTTCTTGGTCAGATGTCAGCCGGTATCAACCATGAGTTGAACCAACCCCTGGCAGCCATTCGCAGTTATACGGATAACGGTAAGGAATTTCTCAAAAAAGGACGCCACGAAGAGGCTCTCTGGAATCTTGAGCAGATTGCCGAGCTGACTGAGCGTATGGCTCAGATTGGTGTGCAGCTCAAGTTGTTCTCAAGAAAGACGAGCGGGCAGATGACAGTTGTCCCCCTCCATGGTGTCATTGATGGAGCACTTGAGATTCTCAAGCCATCTATCCGCAAGCGAGGCGTTCAGGTGAATGTTCGTCTTGTTCCTGAAAATATTGAAGTAAAAGCCAATAATTTGCTGTTGCAGCAGGTATTGATTAACTTGATCAGCAATGCTATTCAAGCAGCGGAACCCAGTGATCTTAAAATCGTCCATGTTACAGCCGAACTTAACGGCAATGCTGTGTTGATACGTGTAATGGATAGTGGACCAGGTATTACCGCAGAAGATTTGCCACATATTTTCGAACCTTTTTTCACCACCAAGAAATCTGGACAGGGGCTTGGGCTTGGTTTGACCATCAGTGAGCGCATACTTCAGGAAATGCGCGGCAGTATTCGTGTTATCCCTCAGGCCAAAGGGCAGGGGGCTTGCTTTGAAATATCGTTAGAAAAGGCATAATCGCTCATGGATGCGCTTCACAAAGTACTTTTTATCGACGATGAAAAACATATTCGCCAGGCCAATCGGCAGACCCTGGAACTTGCCGATTTGGAGGTAATCTGCCACGAATCAGCTGAGGATGCATATTCGCTCATAAACCGGGACTGGCAGGGCGTGGTGGTATGTGACATTCGTTTGCCGAAAATGGATGGTTTGCAATTTCTGGTCGAAGTTCAGAAGATCGATAAGGATCTGCCGGTTATACTCATTACCGGTCATGGCGATATCTCGACGGCCGTCCAGGCAATGCGAGACGGTGCCTATGATTTTATTGAAAAGCCCTATTCGGCAGAGAGGCTGGTGAAAACAGTCCAGAGAGCATTGGAAAAGCGTTCGCTGACACTCGAAAACAGAAATCTGCGCCGTGAACTTGAAGCACATTCCACTCCAGGGCCAAGAATTATAGGCAAAACACCGGCCATGGAAAAACTTCGAGCCACCATTTCCCAGGTGGCCAATACCGGGGCTGACGTACTGGTTCTTGGGGAAACAGGCACGGGAAAAGAGTTGGTCGCACGGTCACTTCACGAACACAGCAATCGCAGAACCAGGAATTTTGTGGCAGTGAACTGTGGTGCATTACCTGAATCTATGATTGAAAGCGAACTTTTCGGTCATGAAGCTGGTGCCTTTACTGACGCAAGAACGCAGCGAATCGGAAAAATTGAGCACGCTAATGGCGGAACACTTTTGCTCGACGAGATTGAATCGATGCCACTGAGAGTTCAGATTCATCTCCTGCGGGTTCTCCAGGAGCGCTCTCTTGAACGACTTGGCTCAAACCAACTGATTCATCTGGATCTCCGGGTTGTGGCAGCAACGAAAGTAGATCTCAGGCAACAGGCGGAAATGGGTGAATTTCGTGAAGACCTCTATTACCGTCTCAATGTGGTAAGTCTTGAGATTCCGCCTTTGCGTGATCGGCGAGAGGACATTCCTCTGCTATTCCATCATTTCCTGTTGGTTGCCGGTCATCGTTACCAGCAGGAAATACCCCAACCAACAGCCGCACAGATGAATGCACTCATGGCCTACTCATGGCCAGGCAATGTTCGCGAATTACGGAATCTTGCCGAGCGGTATGTATTACTTGGTGGGCAGATGGGTTGGTCAATCGACAGATTGCTTTCAGGTTCTGTAGTGAATGAACAGAAGCGCAGCCTTCCGATACAGGTAGATTGTTTCGAACGCAGCCTGATTGAGCAGGCTTTGGTGGCCGCGAGGGGAAGCATTAAGGATGTGATGGATGCCTTAGATATTCCGCGCAAAACACTTTATGACAAGATGCGTAAATACGGCCTCGACAAGAGCGATTATAAGTAAAATCCTCCACCAGATCTGGCTTACAAAATATACCAATTGGCGTAAATCCCCCATGGCCAGGCTTTCGTTTGGCGGTTTTCCGCCGATATGCAGAAACCAGGTTTCTCTTTCATTTTTATTTGTTTGCGATATCAGTAAATTGCAAACACCAGTAGAAATGGTCTGATTGTTGCTAAACAGATGTATCAGAAGGCGCTTGACGTCTCTTAAAATGGCGCGGCGTTGTGATTCACGCCGTAACAATTGGATTGCTTGTATCATTACTGGAGGAGAAAACTTATGTTCCGTAAGATCACCACTTTGGTTGCAACAGCCGCTGTATCCGCAATGATTTTTGCCGGCTCCGCTCTTGCCGCTCCAATTACCATCAAGTTTTCCCATGTTGTTGCTGAAAATACACCAAAAGGTATAGCAGCCAACAAGTTCAGAGATCTTGTCGCCGAACGCATGCCTGATAAAGTTGTCGTAGAAGTTTTCCCATCAAGCCAGCTCTTTGATGACGATCAGGTCCTTCAGGCCATGCAGCTTGGCGATGTGCAACTTGCCGCTCCTGCGCTCTCAAAATTCGGTCGCTACACCAAACAACTCGATCTTTATGACCTGCCTTTCCTGTTCAAAGACATGAACGCGGTAGAAAAATTCCAGAAGAGCGATAAGGGCATGGAGCTCTTAAAATCACTTGAAAGTAAAGGTTTTGTCGGTCTTGGCTACCTTCATAATGGCCTCAAGCAGCTTTCATCTAATAAGGCTCTCAGGGTTCCTGGCGACGCAGCCGGCCAAAAATTCCGCATCATGACCTCCGACGTTCTCGCCGCACAGTTCCAGGCAGTCAACGCCATTCCTTTGAAAAAACCGTTCTCAGAGGTTTTTACTCTTCTTCAAACCAAGGCTATCGATGGTCAGGAAAATACCTGGTCAAATATTTATTCTCAAAAGTATCATGAAGTACAACCGTATATTACCGAATCCAATCATGGTGTTCTTGACTATATGGTCATCACCTCAACAGAATTCTGGAACGGTCTTCCTGATGACGTAAGAACTGAAGTGAAGAAAGCTCTTGATGAGGCTATTACTTACGGCAACCAGATCGCCGGCGATAAAGATACCGAAGCGAGAGCGAAAGTCGTTGAGTCGAAACGCTCAGAAATAATTGAGCTCACACCTGAAGAGCGTGCACAGTGGGTTGAGGCAATGAAACCTGTTTGGAAGCAGTTTGAAGACACGATCGGAAAAGACATGATCGATGCCGCTTATGCTGCGAACAACTAAAATTCCTGGCTTGTAACATAAGAATAAGTCTCGTGCTAATTTGGTAATCCGCAGGGCAATGTGCCCCGCGGATTACCGCGTAAGGAGTGTATCTATGTTTATGCGCATCCTCAATCGAGCTGAGGAAGCTCTTATATGCCTGCTGCTGGTATCGACGACGGCCCTAGTGTTCATGGACGTGGTTATGCGGTTTGGCTTCAATAAGGGATTTCTTTGGTCCCAGGAACTGACGCTTTACATGTCCGCATGGTTTGTCCTCATTGGTGCATCTTACGGGTTGAAGGTCGGCTCGCACATTGGAATGGATGCTTTCGTGAAAATCTTTTCGCCGAATATTCGGCGAATTCTTACAGCAATTGGGTGTTTACTCGGCCTTGCCTACTGTTCGCTTATCCTGTACGGCAGCTATATTTATCTAGGGAAGATAAAAAAAATCGGCATTGGTCTTGAGGATATACCGGAATTTCCAGCATGGATAGCACAAGGGGTGATGGTCGTAGGTTTTGGCATGTTCACCATCCGACTGCTGATACTGCTAAAAGACGTCATTGTCGGCAATATTGATTGTTTCCGGCATGCTGATGAGGCAAAGGATAGCATGGAGATCGCAAAAGAAATTAAACAAGGGGAGGGACTGAAATGACAACTGCCTTTCTTTTCTTTCTCCTCTTTGGGTGCATGCTGCTGGGGATGCCTATTGCACTCGCCCTTGGTCTTTCCAGTACTGCCACGATTCTGCTTTTTTCAAACGACTCTGTTCCTTCTATCGCGCTGAAATTGTTTGGAGCACTTTCGGGTCACTACACATTGCTGGCCATTCCATTTTTTATCCTTTCATCGGCATTTCTTTCTACAGGTGGAGTTGCTAAACGCATCATCCGTTTTGCCCTGAGCATGGTTGGCCATATTCATGGTGGTATTGCCATGGCTTCTGTTATGGCCTGTATGATTTTTGCCGCTGTATCTGGATCTTCCCCTGCAACGGTTGCGGCTATTGGTTCAATTGCAATTGTCGGTATGGTAAAAGCCGGTTATCCGGAATCGATAGCTGCCGGTGTCATCGCCAATGCAGGAACACTCGGGATTCTCATTCCACCTTCGATTGTCATGCTTGTTTATGCTGCAGCAACCGAAGTTTCTGCAGCCAGGATGTTCATGGCTGGTTTTATTCCCGGTATTATGATGGGCTTCATGCTCATGGTGGTAATCTATGTTGTCGCCCGAGTGAAGAAAATCCCTCGCCAGCCATGGGCAGGAATAAAGGAAGTCCTCACCTCAGGAATAAGCGCCTCCGGCGGCCTTATGCTCATTGTGATAGTGCTTGGTTCTATCTATGGTGGTATTGCCAGTCCTACAGAAGCAGCGGCGGTATCGGCGGTTTACGCTTTTGGCGTGGCGGTCTTCGGCTACCGTGATATAGGACCCATGAGAAATGAGCCCTGGCGCAAGAAAGATGAACCAATCGGTTCGATGATTACCAGAAATATTATTCAGTGCACTATTGCACTACCTAAATGCGTGTTCGATAAGGATGTGAACAAGGTGCTGCTCGATGCATCAAAGGTCAGTATCATGTTGCTCTTTATCATTGCTAACGCCATGCTCTTTGCTCATGTGCTCACAACCGAACGCATCCCGCACCATCTTACCGAGATGATAGTCAGCATGGGACTTTCGCCATGGATGTTTCTGATAGTAGTGAACCTGATGCTCCTTGCTGCCGGTAACTTTATGGAGCCTTCAGCAATCCTGTTGATTATGGCGCCGATTTTGTTCCCCATTGCCCTCAAGTTGGGGATTGATCCAATCCATCTTGGTATAATAATGGTGGTAAATATGGAGATCGGCATGCTGACTCCACCGGTCGGACTTAACCTGTTTGTTATTTCAGGTGTGACTGGACGCAGTATCGGCTGGGCTATTAAATCAGCACTGCCATGGCTGGCTGTTCTCCTGATTTTCCTTGTAATGATTACCTATATTCCACAGATTTCACTTTTCCTTCCTGAATTGATTGATAAACTGCAAGGATATTGAAATACAACCCCATTACAGCTTGACGATACCTCAGGGTCACACTGTTTTTATAACAGTGTGGCCCTGACTTTTTCCTGCTATGTATGTTTCAGGCATGTACACCAATGCCAGACCTTGAATTGATGGACAACCGTATTTGTGCACATGTTTCGTATGCTTGAAAACTCTTCACGACTTGACTACATTGTTGCTTAGATGAGCTTTTTATAGCTGAACGCTAATTCCTATTCAACCAGATGAGTCAAGAGCGGATATATGGCACAAAAGTTTCAGATTATTCTCGCATCTCCCCGTGGATTTTGTGCCGGAGTGGAGCGGGCCATAGAGACGGTAAAAAAAGCAATTCGAGACCATGGTAGCCCGGTCTACGTTCTACATGAGATAGTGCATAACAAGCATGTGTTGCAGGAGCTTGAAAGTCTCGGTGCAATCTTTGTCGAGCGGCTTCAGGAAATTCCACGCGGGGGAATCTGTATTTTCAGTGCCCACGGTGTATCAGTTGAAACAGAGGCGATTGCAGCCAGACTCGGTCTTCGCACTATAGATGCCACATGCCCGTTGGTCAGCAGCGTTCATCGCATGGTTGAAAAATACCACCAAGAAAAATGCGATGTCATTATTATCGGTCATCATCGCCACCCTGAAGTTGAAGGAACTGCCGGCAGGGTCCCTGATGGGGTTCATATTGTCGCTACAGTCGATGAAGCGCGAACTGTTACCTTGAACGACAATGATATGGTTGCCTATGTTACCCAGACTACCCTCAGCCGGGAAGATATCGTTGGCATACAACAGGTACTGCTCGAGCGCTTTCCGAAGTTGAGAGGGCCGAAGTCGAACATCTGTTTTGCAACGGAAAATCGACAGAATGCAGTGAGAGCATTAGCGGAAATGACCGATATTATTTTTGTGGTTGGCTCAAAAAACAGCTCGAACTCCAACAGGTTGCGGGAGGTTTCCCTCAAATCTGGAACGATAGCCTTTCTGATCGATGATTACTCGGATATAGATCCGGACAGTATTGTGGGGGTTAACAGGGTGGGTATTACTGCCGGGGCCTCTGCTCCAGAACGGTTGGTTCGAGGGGTTGTCGAATACCTGCGCAAGCATGGAGCAGGTGAGGTCCTCACCCTTGAAGGGTTGGAGGAATCCGTCCATTTCAGTCCGGCCTCGTTATAACGATCAAAAAAGATAGAAGAAATGAAAAGGGAGGCGCAGCATTGAATTGCTACGCCTCCCTTTATTTTCACTTCAAACCTAATGACAGAAAAGAACTATCTATTTGCCGAATGCCTCGCGAATACGCTGCATGGCTTTCACGACATTCTCGTAGCTATTGAAGGCGGAGATGCGAATATAGCCATTGCCGCACTTGCCAAATCCCGCTCCCGGTGTACATACCACTCCGGCCTTATTCAGCAGCATGTCGAAGAACTCCCATGAATCCATGTTGCCCCAGATCCATACGTACGGTGAGTTTTTGCCGCCGTCATAGGTAAAGCCAAGTTCTTCCATAGTGGTACAGATCAGCTCGGCGTTTTTCAGGTAATAATCCACCAGTTCCTTGGCCTGTACTTTGCCTTCTTCACTGTAGAGAGCTTCGGCTGCCTTCTGAACGGGGTAGGAGACACCGTTGAACTTTGTGCAGTGTCGACGATTCCATAACGCATGCACCGAGTGGACTTTGCCTGTTGTATCGTAAGCCACACATTCTTTCGGCACAACGGTAAATGCACAGCGTGTTCCAGTGAAGCCACCGCTTTTTGAGAAACTGCGGAACTCGATGGCTACCTCTTTTGCGCCCTCAATCTCATAGATGGTTTTCGGCAGCGACTCATCCTGAATAAATGCTTCATAAGCTGCATCGAAAAGGATCAGCGCCTTATTGGCTCGCGCATAATCCACCCAGGTTTTCAACTCTTCCTTAGTGATGGTGGAACCGGTAGGGTTGTTTGGGAAACAGAGATAAATAAGGTCGACAGGTTCTTTGGGCAGGGCAGGGACAAAGTTGTTTTCTTTGGTCGAGTCAAGATAGACGATTCCTTTAAAACGACCATCCTCAAAGTTAAGCGTCCTGCCCGCCATTACGTTGGTGTCAAGATACACAGGATAGACCGGATCAGGAATCGCTATGGTGATATCCTGAGAAAAGAGTTCCTGGATATTGCCGGTATCGCATTTTGCGCCATCGCTGACAAAAATCTCATCGGCCGAGATATTTGCACCTCTTGCGTGGAAATCGTTTTTAGCTATAGCTTCACGAAGAAACGCATACCCTTGTTCGGGACCATAGCCCCGAAAGCTTGCGTCAACCGCCATCTCGTCAACGGCCTTATGGAACGCATCGATACAGGCTTTCGGCAGGGCACGAGTAACATCGCCGATACCGAGCTTGATTACTTCACGGTCGGGATTTTTTTCCTGAAAAGACGCAACGCGTTTTGCGATGTCGGAAAAAAGATAGGATGCCTGTAGCTTAAGATAATTCTCGTTAATTGTAATCATTGGAAGGTTTCTCAGTTGTTTTCTTGGGTAAAATACTTAAGGTTCATCCTGAAATCACTCAACATGCCAACTCTTCGTTATCTTTATCAAGTTGCCTCAGAAGACGATTCTGTTCGTTCAGGAAAAAATCTGAAGACAATGTGATTAAGCCGGGTTGCAATTTAAGAAACAAGTTGAATTCAGAGTCGTTGCGTAAAAAACAGTATGATGTTTTCTGGCCCAGGACGAATATGTTTACATTCCACACTCCTGTCTTTTAGGCAGGATGTGTAATTCTTTATAGCGTCCAATACGTAGTATATTCGTCTGTTGCAAATACAATACGACACGCTAAGCAACTATGTTAAAGCAGTCATGAATATAATTGTCGTGCCTTAGCTGTCAACAGGCAAAAACATGACCAGCCAAAGAAGATCTTCTTTATAAAAGGAACCATCCCTGATGAAGAATGTGGAACATCCAACAATTTATCGGAAAGACTATCGCGTCCCACCGTTTATTGTCGAATCGATTTCTCTTATCTTTCAACTCCAAGACGACCACACCGACGTTTTCGCCACAACCAGATTTCGCAAAAACCCAGACGCCGGAGAAGAGGGCGATCAACTGTTTTTGAATGGCGAAGACCTGGAGTTGTTATGGATTCGCTGCAACAGTGATGAACTCGCTGCCAATATGTATCAGGTGAACGAAAAAGGTCTGTCCCTTACAGCACCCGGTGACAGTTTCACTCTTGAGATCGCTACCCGGATACGGCCCGATGCAAACACACTCCTAGAAGGTCTTTATCGGAGCAATGGCAACTACTGCACCCAGTGTGAGGCGGAAGGATTCAGGAAAATCACCTATTATATTGATCGCCCAGATATACTTGCGCCTTTTACTACCCGGATTGAAGGCAACAAGAGCAATTGTCCGGTGATGCTCTCCAACGGTAACAAGGTTGATGAAGGGGAACTAGAAGATGGTCGCCATTACGCGGTATGGCACGACCCTTTTCCCAAACCTTCCTATCTCTTTGCACTGGTGGCCGGCGACCTTCGTTATATTGAGGATTTCTTCACCACAAAATCCGGGCGAAATATTTGCCTGCGT
Source organism: Desulfopila aestuarii DSM 18488 (assembly GCF_900143695.1). Classification (GTDB taxonomy): domain Bacteria; phylum Desulfobacterota; class Desulfobulbia; order Desulfobulbales; family Desulfocapsaceae; genus Desulfopila; species Desulfopila aestuarii. The sequence goes on along the minus strand of NZ_FRFE01000004.1, from coordinate 48,711 downwards.
ATCTATGTGGAGGAACGTAATATCACCAAGTGCGATCATGCGATGCTGTCGCTAAAAAAGGCGATGCGGTGGGACGAAGAGGTGTACGGACTTGAGTACGATCTCGACATTTTCATGATCGTAGCTGTTGATGACTTCAATATGGGGGCCATGGAAAATAAAGGACTGAATGTTTTCAACTCCAAATATGTCCTTGCTCTTCCCGAAACTGCCACCGATAACGATTATCTCGGAATTGAAGGGGTGGTTGCTCACGAATATTTCCATAACTGGACAGGAAACAGGGTGACGTGTCGTGACTGGTTCCAGCTTTCCCTGAAGGAAGGGCTTACCGTCTTCCGGGATCAGGAGTTTTCCGCAGATATGAATTCTCGTCCGGTACAGCGCATCGACGACGTACGGATACTCAGAACCGGACAGTTCCGCGAAGACAGTGGACCGATGGCCCACCCGGTTCGGCCAGACTCTTATGTTGAGATCAACAATTTCTACACCTCCACAGTTTATAACAAAGGTGCTGAAGTCATCCGTATGATGCACACGCTGCTTGGCGCTGAAGGATTCCGCAAAGGCATGGATCTCTATTTTGCCCGTCATGACGGGCAGGCCGTGACCTGTGATGACTTTGTGGCGTCCATGGCGGATGCCAACGACTACGATCTCGACCAATTTACTCGTTGGTATAGCCAGTCAGGAACCCCTGTAATAGAGGTGTCGGAGCATTTCGATTCGGAAAAAGAGGAATATAGCTTAAATTTGAAGCAATCCTGCCCCCCCACGCCCGGTCAACCAGAGAAGAAGCCGTTTCACCTGCCGGTGGCAATCGGTCTCCTTGATCAGGATGGTAAGGATATTCGCATAACCGACGACGACACTCTTGTTCTTGAACTGAAAGAAGCCGAGGAAACCTTTGTATTTTACGGTATCGAACAGAAACCCGTAGTCTCTTTCCTCAGGAATTTTTCTGCACCGGTGCGGGTAAAGCCCTTCCAGTCACAAGAAGAACTTGCCTTTCTCATGGCCCATGACAGTGATTTGTATAACCGTTGCGAAGCCGCTTTTCAATTGGCTGAACAGGTCATTTTTGCCGCGTTAGAAGCATTGCAGGCAGGCGGTCAACCAGTACTTGATGATCAGTATTTGACGGCAGTTTCTGCGAATATTTCCGGCGGACAGAATGACAAGGCTTTACTGGGCCAAGCACTGCAATTGCCATCGGAAACATATCTTGCTGGACAGATGACAGTGATCGACCCCGATAATCTGCACGCTGCTCGAAATTTCGTTAAGCGCGAGCTAGCAGGAAGGTTAATTGATAAATTCACGGCCCTCTATCTTGAAAATGACGAAGCAGAGTATCAACTTACACCAGAAGCTATGGGCAAGCGGAGCTTGAAAAATATCGCCCTCGATTATCTTATGGCGATCGATGCTCCTCCGCAGGAGATAATCGACCGGTGTCTGGCCCAGTATGAAACCGCTAAGAATATGACAGATGTCGTCAGCGCTCTGCAAATTATTGCCAACAGCGAGCTCGATGTCCGCGAGGAAATTCTTGGTGATTTTTATGAGTTATGGCGTAACGACCCGCTGGTCATGGATAAGTGGCTTATTATCCAGGCTACCTCGAAACGCCAGGATACACTGGATGAAGTGAAGAGATTGATGAGCCATCCCGTTTTCTCAATGAAGAATCCCAATAAAGTAAGGTCTCTGGTTGGGGCATTCTGTGCCATGAATCATGTCCGCTTCCATGACCACAAAGGTTTGGGGTACGCATTTCTGGCTGACCGTATCATAGAGTTGAACACTATCAATCCGCAGATTGGTGCACGGATGGTCTCGCCGTTTACCACCTGGAAAAAATATGATGGAGAGCGTCAGCATATGATGCGGGATCAACTGGAGCGTATCGTGAATACAGAAAATCTCTCCGGCGACATTTTTGAGATAGTGAAAAAAAGTTTGTGATCAAGAACCAGCTTTGTGATTATCAAAAGGAATCGCCAAGCTGGTTAGATTTATGGTGACTCGCAGTGAACCGTTTGAATTGTTAGCGGTGTACCGGAAATAGTTCAGTCTCTCTTGTGACAAAAGAGACAACGATATTTGGGGGGGTGTCCGTCAGGGAGCGGTGCAACGCCGTTTTCATTATGGCAATCAGTGCAGTTTTTTTCTGCTTCTTTCTTGCTTGCTATCTCATGAAATTTAGCGTGAATCTCGTCTTTAGGCAGATGGGCGGTAGTCTCCTCCGGGGCGTTCAGTAAAAAAAGCAGGATTCCGCCAGCTGTCAGAATGAAGGCGCAGTTGAGTAGCAGTATTTTCTTCTTATTTCGCTCTTTCATGATCTCCAGAGGTTGGCGCTTCGACGGTGAACCAGAAATCCTTGGTTGTGAAAATCAATGCGCCATTTCCAGTTTGCGGAAATTTACCAGACCGGTGCGCAGGCCAAAAGTTACAGACTCGGCGATAAGTTCTGAGAACACACCGCTTCTAAAAGCCAGGGTTGCCAGTCGTGAATGCAGTTTCTGCATCCTGATCAGTCGCTTAAAATTTTTCATGTTGTCTGGGAGCTCTGCGATATGTCTTGCTATATACTCGCCGGAAACAATGGCTGGATAGATGCCTTCCCCGGTAAGCCCTGAGGCGAACCCGGCCGCATCACCCGCTAAAAAGATATTGTTAAACTTCCAGCCGCGATAGTCATAGTTGATATATTCGGCGCTTGCCTTGTATCTCGACAGGTCGAAACCTCGTGTCGCTGCCCAGGCGAGAAGGCCACTTTTCAACTGCTGAGCGGACAGCGACCTTCGATCGGCGTATGCCCCTATTGAGGCGGTTTCTGAATGTGGAAAGATCCAACCGTAACCACTGCCAAAATACTTTCTGCTCAGGTGCCACTCCATCTGATGAAGATGGCGGTGAATCTGATAGTTAATTCCGATCCCCATTTTCTCAATATCGAGTCCAAGAAAACGACGAACCAGAGAGCTGGAACCGTCAGCACCCACCAGATAGTCAAAAGTTATCGTACTCTTCGCATGTGACTGTCGATCAAGGCAGACGAGAGAGTTCTGATTGATGGTTTGAATCTGACAAGAGGTTTTGATTTTTGCCCCGGAGTGAAGAGCTCGTCTGGCCATATGCTGGCCAAGTTTTTGCCGGTTGACCGTCGCAACTATCGGCTCCTGTTCTGTGATCTTGGCGTTTTGCAACCGGGTATGGATCTGTTGGCTGAGAAATCGCTTCTCTTCTAGTTGACCAGGAATCCTGTTGATGAGCCCAGACCAGGTAATGCCGCCCGCACAAACCTTCGGCCCGACCACAGGCTTTCGCTCAAGAACAAGGACGTCGAAACGGTTCTCCGCGAGAATTTTGGCACAGGCAAGGCCGGCGGGACCGGCTCCGGCTATGACAACGGTATAATGCATATAAATATGTTTCTAAGAATTACTGCCAAAGTAAAACCTTCCGAAACGACAAGAAAGCTTCATAATAAAAAAGGGCCTGTCGAGCGCTGGATAGCGCGCAGGCCCTAATATACTCAATTCTCTGCCTGCGTGCTATCCTTCAGTAAAGATGGCCTTGGCATATTCCCTGTTCAGCCGGGCGATATTGCGGATTGAGATCGCTTTAGGGCATACCGCCTCACACGCTTTATGATTGGTACAGTTGCCAAAGCCTTCCTTGTCCATAGTTTCCACCATGGCAAGTGCGCGTTTTTTTCGCTCGGAGTCACCTTGGGGCAAGAGCGCCAACTGGCTCACCTTGGCACTGGTAAAGAGCATAGCGGCTCCGTTTGGACAACTGGCAACACAGGCACCGCAGCCAATACATGCCGCTGCGTCCATTGCCAACTCAGCAACCTGAGACGGAATGGGGATCGTGTTCCCGTCGGGAACACCGCCGGTATTGACCGAAACATAGCCGCCTGACTGGATAATCCTGTCAAAGGCCGAACGATCAACAAGCAGGTCTCGTTTTATGGGAAAAGCTCTTGAGCGAAACGGCTCGATTACCAGCTTATCCCCGGTCTTGAAATTCCGCATATGCAGTTGACAAAGGGTTACTTCCTTTTCCGGGCCATGGGCCACGCCATTGACGACTGAACCACATTGCCCACAGATGCCTTCACGACAGTCGTGATCGAAGGCAACCGGTTCTTTGCCCTCTTTCGTCAGCTGTTCATTCAACACATCAAGCATCTCAAGAAAGGACATGTCGGTACTGATACCGTTTAAGGTGTACGTTTCGAAATTGCCAAGAGAATCAGAATTCTTCTGACGCCAGATTTGCAGGGTAAGGTCTATGGTGCTCATATTGTATCTCTACCTGTATTGGGTTCTGGTTGAAGCTTGAAAAACGTGACCGAAGTATTTGTGTCAGCAGCTTATTTATAGCTCCTCTGGCTCGGTGTGACGTTCTCGAAGACCAATTCCTCCTTGTGCATTTGCGGCAACTGGTCGACGCCTTTGTGCTCCCACACAGAGACGTGGCTATAGTTGGCATCGTCACGTTTTGCTTCATTCTCTTCAGTCTGGCTCTCCTCGCGAAGATGGCAGCCGCATGATTCCCCACGCTCCAGGGCGTCCCGAATCATGATGTCGCCGAACTCGAGGAAATCGGCGACGCGGCCAGCACGCTCAAGCGACTGGTTCAATTCAGAGCCGGAACCGGGGATATAGACCTTATCCCAGAATTTTTGGCGAATCTCAGGAAGCTTGTAGAGGGCAGCTTCGAGGCCTTCCTTGTTGCGCGCCATGCCACAATGGTCCCACATGAGTTTGCCGAGCTCCTTGTGAACTTCGTCAACAGTCACAGCCCCGTTTGGACCACGACCACTATTACGCATAATCTTTTGCAGTCGATTATTGACGCTCTCACGTGAGCCCGCAAATTCAACATGATCTTCACAGATTTTTTCAATACTGGTGGTGCCAAAATAGTTGGCGATAGCTGGCGAGATGACAAAATATCCATCAGCGAGACCCTGCATCAAGGCGCTTGCCCCCAGCCGATTTGCGCCATGATCAGAGAAGTTGCACTCTCCAATGGCAAAGAGACCCGGAATGGTGGTCATCAGGTTGTAGTCAACCCATAGTCCACCCATGGTATAATGGACCGCTGGGTAGATCATCATTGGTTCCTGCATTGGATTACTGTCGGTAATCTTTTCATACATCTGGAAAAGATTGCCGTATTTCTTGAAAATTGTCTGCTCACCGTCCCGTTTTATCGCGTCGGCAAAGTCAAGGTAAACGGCGAGACCGGTGGAGCCAACCCCCTTGTTGGCATCGCATTGCTCTTTGGCGTTACGCGAGGCAACGTCGCGCGGTACAAGATTGCCGAAACTCGGATATTTATTTTCCAGATAATAATCGCGTTCCGACTCGGGGATCTGGGCGGGAGGGCGAGTATCTCCAACTTTTTTTGGTACCCAGACCCGGCCGTCGTTTCGCAGGCTTTCACTCATCAATGTGAGTTTTGACTGGTAATCGCCATGAACAGGTATACAGGTGGGGTGGATCTGGACAAAACAGGGGTTGGCAAAGCCAGCACCTTTCTTATGCGCCCGCCATGCTGCCGTCACGTTGGAGGCCATGGCGTTGGTGGAAAGGAAATAGACGTTGCCGTAACCACCGGTAGCAAGAATAACAGCATCCGCTGAATGACTTTCAATCTGTCCGGTAATGATATTTCTGACCGTGATGCCGCGGGCCTTGCCATCGACAACAACCAGGTCCATCATCTCCCTGCGGGTATACATGGTTACTCCGCCACTATGGATCTGCCGGGAAAGGGCGCCATAGGCACCAAGTAGCAATTGCTGTCCGGTCTGGCCGCGCGCGTAGAAAGTACGCGATACCTGTGCACCGCCGAAAGACCGGTTTGCCAGGGTTCCGCCATATTCTCGAGCAAATGGCACTCCCTGGGCAACGCACTGATCGATAATGTTGTTGGCCACCTGGGCCAGACGATAGACGTTAGCCTCTCTGGCACGGAAATCGCCACCCTTGATGGTGTCGTAAAAAAGTCGATGGATCGAATCGCCGTCATTCTGATAATTCTTTGCGGCGTTGATACCGCCCTGGGCGGCAATGGAGTGGGCCCGGCGCGGACTGTCCTGAATACAGAACGTCTTAACCTTGTAGCCTTGTTCAGCAAGGGTTGCCGAGCACGAGGCACCAGCAAGTCCGGTGCCCACCACAATTACAGAGAATTTCCGGCGGTTAGCCGGATTGACAAGCTTGTTGGCGAACTTATGGTTGTCCCATTTATCTGCAAGGGGGCCTGAGGGTATGCGGGAGTTGAGTTCCATGGTAGAAAACCTTGACGTGGCTCTGCGACAGAGGGTAAACATCTGCGGGCAGAAATTTTTGGTAAGTTTGCTTCGCCATCAGAATCGGACCGGACTTAATAATTAGCACCCAGGCCGGTCATGAAATAGAGCGGAATGCCCGCAAATGCGATAAGGAAGAACAGCGGAACAATATAGGTAAGTGTTCCGATAAGACAATTGAACCGCGGGTGGTTTACGCCGAAGGTCTGCAGCATGGACCAGAAACCATGGCTGAGATGAAGGGCCAGAGCTGCAAAGCCTGCCAGGTAAAAAACACCGTAGAAGAATCCACTGAACAGCTCTTTCACATGTTCTGAAACCGGGACATCTTCCGGGCCGAATGTGAATCCTGAGATGTGAACCAAAAGAAAAAGCAGGATAAACAGGCCTGAGTAAGGCATGGTCTTCGCCGCAATGCTGTTTTTTTCCTGGACAATATCGACCTCGACGGCATAGCGGGACTTACTGACTTCCCGGTTTTGCCAGAAAAGGATCAGGCCGATACAGACATGGGCAAGAATAATGACCAAGAGCGAGATGGAAAAGATGAAAACAAGCATTGGCAGGCTATGCAAGGCGTCAGCATAGCCCTGAAATGCTTTACTACTGATGTAGATTGCCCCATTGCCGAAAACATGGGTGCAAAGAAAAAGAACAAGCAGTAAGCCGCTTGTCGCCATGATGTACTTCTTACCGATGGACGATTTGAGAAAGTTGATGAACCACATGCGCGCACCTTTTGGGTAAAGGTTGAAATGGTGAAGCGTGAAAATCTCATTATTTGCTACCGTGTAGCTCGCTTGTTTCCGCATCTGAATGACAGGGGACGTATACAAAGCACACGACAACCAATAACGAGGCCTGCTACCGAACTTTTCAAAAAAATAACGCAATCGGAAAACGTACCGTGTAAAATCAAACGGTTACATCGTGGCATCGTATCCGATGCAGCTATGTGCGAGGCGATCATCTATGGTTTACTCAAAAACCATATTTATATGAATCAAAAAAAAAAGAAAGATATTTTTTTATTTACTAATATGTTCAATGGTTTAAATATGGATAATCTTGTTACTCTCACCACACGCAACCCTGCGCGCTCACTACCGTTTTCCGACAATCCGAGAGGTTGAGCCATGCATAAAAAAACAGTCATTTTTGATCTCGACGGAACCCTGCTCGACACTCTTGAAGATTTGGCCTATGCCGGGAATGCTGTGCTTGCCGAATGCGGCTTTCCTCAGCATCCTGTTGATAAATACAAATATTTTGTTGGCGACGGGATGCGTGTATTGATGGAGAGAATCGCGCCTTCAACCTGCACGCCAGAGAAGATCGATCAATGCTGTACGATTTTCAATCGGATCTATGGTGAATGCTGGCATAGGCGGACAACCCTGTACCCTGGCATCGAAAATATGCTCAAACGATTAAGGGAAAAAGGTGTTCGATTGGCAATTCTTTCCAATAAACCGCACCAGTTCACTACCGTTTGCGTTGATCGTTTTTTTCCAGGACAACGCTTTGATCTGGTGTTTGGCCAGCGAGAAAACGTGAAAAAGAAACCCGATCCTGCCGGCGCGTTTGAGATTGCTGCAAAACTCGACGTTCAACCAGCTGACTGTGTTTACGTCGGAGACACAGCAGTGGATATGCAGACCGGAAAGAGTGCCGGCATGTTTACAATTGGGGTTCTCTGGGGGTTTCGGACCTTTGATGAGCTTCGAGAAAACAATGCAGATCTGATAGTAGACCACCCCATGGAGATTGTAGATCATGTCATTTCCGCCGGTTGATTATATCCCGTATCTTACCTACGCCACACCACCGCTTGTTGGGGCGTTTATTGGCTATCTCACCAACAAGATTGCCATCCGCATGCTGTTTCGACCGTTGAAGCCATGGTATGTCTTTGGTTGTCGCGTTCCTATGACCCCCGGGGTTATTCCTTCGCAACGAGAGCGACTTGCCGACAATATGGGAGAAGTGGTTGGCGATCACTTGCTCACAAGTATCGAGATCGGCAAGGCGCTGCAGGAAGAAAAATTTCAGCAACATTTGCTCAATGTTATCGCGGAGAGGGTAGGGGCCATCCTGCACGCCGACCTGCCGCCGCTGCCGGAGTTGATTCCCGACAAATTTTCCATATATCGTGATCTCGGCATCAAATCCCTGAAACAACAGTTAAGAGATAACATTAATAAATTTATCCTTTCTCCTGCTTTTGCGGAAAAAGTTCAGGATGCAATTGACGGCAGAGTTGAACATCTGCTTGATAGAAAAGTTGAAGAGGTGTTCGGTGTCAACGGGCGTGAGGCAACATACTGCTTTATCGAAACATCTATGAAAAAGATGTTTGCCAGCAACACCATGGCTGACTGGCTGAACGGCTTTATCCGCCAGCAAGTGTACGAAGCGTTACAGCAGGAAAAGAGTCTCGGTCAGCTGCTTCCTAAATCTCTTATGGTTTTTATTGAAGAGTCCATTCGAAAGCAAACGCCGAACCTATTGAAAAAGCTCGCTGCAATCCTGCAAGAACCTGAGGTTCGTGATTCAATTGTTCGGGGTGCTTGCGGTGGGGTGGAAAATTTCATTGTTTCACTGGGACCGATGGCACCCATGGTTCAAAACTTCATCAGCATGGAGGTCGTTGATCAGAAAATTCGCGAATACCTTGATGAAAAGGAAGAGGATATCAGTAATTGGCTTTCCTCTGAAGATCTACAGCTCAAGGTTGGTGCTATTCTCGCCGAAAGGTTTGCCAATTTTGCCTCAACACCACTTGTTGCCATTATTAATGTTGAAGACGTCGAAACGGTCGATGATTTCTGCAGCCACTTCGCCAGGCAGCTCACCCTCATTCTCCAAGGCTCAGAAGTTCAGAGCGCATTGTTAACAATGATCAGGGAAAATATTGAGATTCATCTGGAGAATGGCGAAATCAGGATCGGCACGGCACTTACAGATCTTCTTGGTCCGGAGGGAGTTGATTCAGCACGAAACTGGATCAGAATTGAAAGCGTTAGTCTTTTGCGGGCCCCGGAAACGTTGAAGACAATAGGTAACATGATCGACACTCTCGCTGATACACTGCTTGCCAAACCGGTCGGCAAGCTTTCTAATCTGCTCCCTAGCGATGTCCGTAAAGAGATTTATATTTCCATTCAGAAACTGACCTCGAACATGCTGGCAATAGAGGTCCCAGGACTGGTGGCCTCTCTGGATATAAAGAGCATCGTTGCAGACAAGATTAATTCCCTTGATTTGCTACGGTTAGAGAGGCTGCTGCTCTCTATCATGGAAGAACAATTTAAATATATTAACCTGTTTGGGGCGTTGTTAGGTTTTCTGATCGGCTGCCTGAATTTGATATTTCTACAAATGCATTAGCGTTTAGGGAAAAAACAATTCCCAAAGAGAGGAGGACTGCGGAATGGCGGGCGGATGGAGCCGGGATGGAGCCGTACAGGATCAGATAGACGCGAGTGTTGAAGATGCTGTAAAAAGAGCCAGAAGCCAATTACCGAAAGGCGAAAGCTTGACGAATTGCGAGAACTGTGAAGAGCCAATTCCCGTCGCCCGCCGAAAAGCGATACCTGGTATCAGATTATGCATAAAATGCCAGTCAGAGATGGAAAAACAGCATCAAGCCTTCTCGGGTTACAATCGACGAGGAAGCAAAGATAGTCAGTTGAAATAACATCTCAACTCACATGCTGCACCGCCTTCCTTATTGAGAGGTAGAGGGAGAAGTCGATTAATGTTTTCCAGGAGGGTTCTGCCTATTCAGTCTTCCTTGTTTTCAGGCCTAGCTCCAACTCCAGCGAGGTATATAGCGCTCTCTTCCTTGCCGTCCACCCCGATAAGCTGATTAAGCTCGTCATCGAAAAAAGCAGCTACCGGGCAACCATTACTGCCGGTAGCCTCTGCGGCCAGAAGCACGTTCTGACAGATATGGCCCACATCCGTAAAAACATATCGCAATCCTCGATCACCATATTTACAGGCATTACGACGATAGACCGACGTCCAGATAAAGACTGCAGCGGCCTGGGCAAGAAACTGCTGGTTGAGACAGGCAAGAGCCAGTTCATCGGCATGACTGCCTGGAACGAGCAACTCGAGTTCAAATTCGGCGACATTGAAATGATAGATTCCTGCGGGAAGTTCATCGATTTCCCGGGCAGAGATGTAGGTCTCGATTGGGTATAGCGCACCAGCAGAAGGCGAAGTTCTAAGACGATGATTACCGGCAGAAGCTGTTATACCCTGTCCGGCCCAGAGCATATAAGCAAGAGATTTCAGAGAGAGGGGCTCTGTGCTGAAGCTGCGCCGGGAACGGCGATTTTGCAGCAAGGGGGAAAGGCGAGCTTCTTTGAGTGTCCAGTTTCGTGGCAACACCACTCTCGGCGCAGCAGGATAGTTTTTAAAGGTTGCGACCGGGGAAATCTCCGGTCGCTTGTAATGACGGATACCCTGTCGGGATAACGCTGTCTCCGCCATGAACCGCAACGACTTCAGCTGTTGGAGTTTGGGCACGGGGGCTCCTCTTTGCTCTCCTGCTCTTTACCTGCGAGTTGGCCGCAAGCGGCTGAGATATCAGTTCCTCGACTATTTCTAATGAATACCGAATAATGGGCATTCATTAAGATTTTCTGAAAAGCGAGCAGCCTCTCACGGCCAGGATTCTTAAATGGCAACTCCGGGCATTCGTTGTAGGGAAGCAGATTGATCTTACATGGAATTCCACGGAGTTTTTTTGCAAGGATCCGAGCATCGGCATCGGAATCGTTAACCCCAGCCAGGAGAATGTACTCAAACATGATGCGCTTTCTCTTTGGCATGGGGTAATCCCGACAAGCCTGCAACAGCTCATCAATTGAGTAGCGCTCATTGACCGGCATCAATGCATCGCGAGTTTTGTCATTGACGGCATGAAGCGATATGGCGAGATTAACAGATGTTTTCTCACCGAATTCTCGCATCTTTGGCACAATACCACAGGTTGAGACGGTAATCCTTCTAGTGGTCAGGTCGAGACCTTTCGGTTCGGTTAGAATGGAGAGTGAGGTGAGAACATTTTTCAGATTATTCAAAGGTTCACCCATGCCCATGAAGACGAGATTCGTGACCCGATCGGGGCCAATGCGCGTATCATCCGGCATTGCAAGCAGATAATCGCGCACTGCGCAAACCTGATTGACGATCTCAGAGGGTGTGAGGTTGCGCAGAAAACCCATGGTACCGGTGAGGCAGAACGAGCAGTGCATGGCACAGCCCACCTGGGAGGAGATGCAAAGGGTATTACGATCCGGCTCGGGAATAAGTACAGACTCGATGATATGGCCATCCTCTAGTCGAAAACCAAACTTCACGCAACCATCAGATGATAACTCAACAATTGGATCGGTAAAATTTGAGATATAGGCATGCTCTGAGAGTATCTTGCGAAAATCTTTGGCGAGATCAGTCATCTCGGCGAAATCTGTCACACCAGGCCGATAAAGCCAGGACATTATCTGCTTGCCGCGAAACCCCGGCTGGCCAAGGCTTTGCACATATTTTACCAATTGTTCCTGATCGAAGTTTTTCAGGTCTGTCTTTGTGGCTGTCATAATCGTCGTAAACTCTCTGGCACAAGTTGCCGGGTATCGCTTTGCGCCTGCTCTATTGCTGCAATAATCTTATGTCTGTCGCGAGGCAGGCGGCCAGTAATAGGCAAGTAATTTGAAGCGTGATTGGCATGAAACTGTGCCGCTGTCTCGATGTGTTCAACAAGGGTTTGCAACTCAACCAGAATATCTTCGGGCCCGGGCAGCACGAAATCACCAGCCAGGAATTGCTTTCCAAGGCTGGTATTGGCAAGCGGCATATACGTAAGCGCAGCTATCTGTCGTGGTTGCATCAGGTTGAGAGCTTCTGCACTTTTAACTGCATGCTCGCGAGAACCGCTAAGACCGGCAAGACCAAGAAGAACAGTTATCGACAGGAAAAGGCCGGCTGAATTGACAATTTTGGCGGCTGCAATCATGTTTGCAGTGCTTTCCCCCTTGGTAACATCCTTTAACACATTATCACAACCACTCTCTAAACCAAGATAGACACGATCCAGGCCAAGCGCTTTCAGTTGTTGTAATTGCTCAACGCTTTTGCTGCGAATAGAACGGGCACTGGCATATAACGAAATTCGACGCACCCATGGAAGCTTCTCACGAATCTCCTGGAAAATTGTCAGAAGCCGAGGGTACGGAATAATCAGTGCATCACCATCTGCCAGAAACAGTTTATGCTGCCTCTGGCAATAGCGTGCAGCAAAATCGAGATCAGCTGCGATAGTGCTAAATTCTTTAATCGAAAAGCGTTTTTCTTTGTAGGCACCGCAGAATGTGCATTTGTTATGGGAGCATCCGACCGTCACCTGGAGGATGATAGAGTTCGCCTCGCTGGGCGGTCGGATGATTTGACCTACATAATCCATGAATTGCAGTTGCTATTTTCAGGCAGGGTTCTTCGCCTGAAACTCCTTCATAAACTCAACCAGTTTCACAACACCTTCTCGCGGGAATGCATTGTATATGGACGCACGGCAACCACCGATGGAACGATGGCCCTTGAGCCCGTCGAGTCCGACCGCGGCGGCTTCAGCGATAAATTTCTTTTCAAGATCAGCCGTAGGCAGATTAAAGGAGACATTCATCATCGAGCGGGAACCAGGCTCAGCATGACCACGATAGTAATCGGTAGAATCGATGGCGTTATAGAGCATCTCAGCTTTTTCCCTGTTGATCTTTTCCATTCCATCAACGCCACCCTGAGCCTTCAGCCATTTCAGCACCTGAGCCACAATATATATAGAGAAAGTGGGTGGGGTGTTGAACATCGAACCGTTGTCCGCATGGGTTTTGTACGACAGCATGGTCGGAACGTTTTTTGGGGTCCGCTCCAGCAGATCTTCACGGATAATCACCAGGGTAACACCGGCTGGGCCGAGGTTTTTCTGGGCGCCGGCAAAGATCAGGCCGAATTTGGAGACATCAAGTTTCCTGGAGAGAATATCTGATGACATATCGGCAATAAGCATCTTCTCTGACTTGGGCATTTCCGGAAACTGGGTACCGTAGATCGTATTGTTGGAAACGAAATAAAGATACTCCGAATCATCTGCAACCACGTACTCTCCAGGGGCAGGAACACGATTGAACTTTGCCTCCTCGCTGGAGTAGGCAATTTCGATCTGGCCGAATTGGTTGGCTTCCTTGATAGCTTTCTTGGACCAAACACCAGTGTTAAGGTATGTAGCTTTTTTCCCGTCACCAAGGAGATTCATAGGTATCATGAAAAACTGGCTAGATGCACCGCCCTGCAGAAAAAGTACTTTGTAGTTGGCGGGAATATCCATCAGCTCGCGCAGCAGTTGCTCTGCTTCTTCGATAACCGCCATAAACTGCTTGGAGCGGTGACTGATCTCAATCAGGCCAATTCCAGAATCCTGGAAATTGACAATATCCTTGGCTGCCTGCTGCAGAACTTCGTAGGGAAGGGTAGCCGGACCCGGACTAAAGTTATAGACTCTTTCTGGCATGGGTTGTATCTCCTCTGGTAAGCAATTGTGTTAAAATCGGCACTGCCCCGTATTTATACTGTGTAACTGTTCTGCTTGAGAGCCTCGTACAATACAATACCAGCTGTCATTGCGAGGTTGAGGCTTCTGATATGTGGATTTTTCATGGGAAGCGTATAGCATCTGTCAGAATATAACGTCCGAATCTCCTCCGGCAAGCCTTTTGTTTCTTTACCGAAAATCAGATAATCCCCTGGACGGTAGACGGCATCGGAAAAAGGTCGATCTGTCTTGGTGGTAAAGAAGTAGAGTCGTGTTTCATCCTGTGCCGAGAGAAAGTCGTCGAGGCTGTCCCAGTGGACGATGTGGACATGCTGCCAGTAATCAAGGCCAGCACGTTTTAAGTGTTTGTCATCAGTAGAAAATCCCAAAGGATGTACGAGATGTAAAATGGTGTCGGTTGCCCCGCAAAGCCTGGCGATGGACCCGGTGTTTGGTGGAATTTCCGGCTCAACGAGAACGATATTGAAACTGTCGGAGGAAGTCATTGTTCAGAGATGAAAGAGGTTGTTTCTAAAGAAGTGAGAACGAAGTTTATACCTGCTGAAGATTTAGGGGACAAGGAAAAACTGCATATTCCAATAAAGCTCACACAACTTTGCCAAAAGGACATTGCAAAAGATGATATAGGAGATAACATTGCAAGGCTACTACCACCAACCTTTTCGAGTAAGCATTCTTTTTAAGAAATCCTGCAAATGCTGACAATTAACGCCAACGTTCTGAAAATAGTATGAATACTAAGGGGTTACATGGTAGAGACGACCGCATGCTGGTTGCACTCATTTTTGCCGGGATTATCTTAACTTTCACCGCGATGCGCACTTTTCCACAACATGCTTCGCCCGTTCCGGACCTGATTTCTCAGGATGCTACGCTTTCCCTGGCCATCAAGAGCAATACTTATGAACTTGACAGACCGGACCTTTCAGGTGCGGCAGGCGCTGTCGCCTCGCCATTCTTCTTCGCTCCCGTGCCGGTGAGCAGGGCCGGTAAATCATTATTAATGACTCTGCCTGGTATCGGTGAAGGGTTGGCCGATAAAATTATCACATTTCGAGATCAACATGGGCCGATCACAAGCATTGAGGAATTTGCCATGATTAATGGGATTGGCGCGAAACGAATCAAAGCATTGCAACATTCTCTTTCTTTTGAGTAGTTCATGACTGATGCAGAACCACACATAATAACACCTATTGTTGCCCTTGTTGGGCCTACGGCCATTGGCAAGACAGCGCTTTCCCTGCAGCTTGCACGTGATTTCAACTGCGAAATTGTCAGTGTTGATTCTATGCAGGTCTACCGTCACATGGATATCGGAACAGCCAAGATTCGCCCAGAAGAGATGCAGGGAATTCCCCATCACCTCATAGATATCGTCAATCCGGATGAGGAATATGATGCAGCCCGTTTCGTCAGCGATGCAACGAGGGCAATCCGCATCATTGGCGAGAAGGGTAAATTGCCCCTGTTGACAGGCGGGACAGGCCTTTACCTGAAAGCATTAACGGAAGGTCTTTTCACAGTACTTCCTGAAAATAAAGAAGTAAGAAAAGAGTTGCAGGAAAGAGTCGAAAGTGAAGGAAGCTCGAAGTTACATGAAGAATTGGCGGACTGCGACCCGGAATCAGCAAGCAGGATTCACCCCAACGATTCAATGCGGATTATCAGGGGGCTGGAGATATTCACTTGCAGTGGTATACCGTGGTCAACCCACCTCCGTCGTCAGAAAGAGGAGGAGGGGAGGGGCGCTTTCGATGCTCTTCAAATAGCACTAACCTGCAATCGCGAGCGTCTTTATGAGCGTATCAACCACCGATCACGGCTTATGCTCGAAGAGGGCTTAGAGGCTGAGGTGGAGAACCTATTGAACCTTGGATATGGCCGGGATCTGCACCCGATGAATGCGATTGGCTACAGACACATGTTGCAATATCTTGACAAAGTATGTTCTTACGACGAAATGCTTGAATTGTTGCAACGTGATACCCGGCGCTATGCCAAGCGCCAATACACGTGGTTTAGAGGCATACGGGGGATAGAGTGGTTTGAGGTTGCGGATACCGAATCAATAAACAAGAGAATTGATGACTGGTTAAATATCAATTGAATCTTCCAATATATTCAATTGGTTAAAAACATTATCTAATGTAGTGCATTAACAATGACAACGCAAGTCCCGTCCATTATCAGGAAAATCCTTTCAGTGCTCAATCTTCATGATGATCAGGAAATCGATCATTTCCTATTCCCGCGGCTTGAACGGCTACCCAGCCCCATGTTGATGAAAGGTATGAAGGAGGCTGTTGAGCTGTTCCTGGAGGAAACAGGGCGCGAGAGCGAAATAATTGTCTGGGGCGATTACGATGTTGACGGCACGACGGGAACAGCATTGTTGGTCAACTTTTTTAGAGAGTTAGGCATTGAACCGCACTGGCATATTCCCAACAGATTGACAGATGGTTACGGACTTAACTCGCATACATTTAACGAAATACGCTCAAGACTCTTTCCGGATAAACAGTTTTTACTCATTACTGTGGACTGCGGAATTTCGAATTTCCAGGAGATTTGTGACATTTTAGCGATAGGAGGGAAGGCCATCGTCACCGATCACCATCAATTGCCTATTGGCGAGCTTCCCGGCTGTATAACCCTTAACCCAAACCAGGAAGGCTGCGGGTTCAAGGATCAAAAATTGGCTGGTGTTGGTGTGGCTTTTTATTTTGCCGCCGCAATCCGTTCTGCTCTTGAGAAAGACGGCTATTTCAAAAATGGAACAAAACCGAACATGAAAGATTATCTCGGTTTTGTCGCCCTGGGAACAATTGCCGACCTCGTCGAAATAACAGCGGTTAACAGAATTCTTGTACGAGCCGGCATGGAATCTTTGCCGAATTCCGGAATACCTGGATTGCGAGCACTTGTTGAGAGCGCAGGCTTACAAGGGCAATCAATCGCCACAGAAGATATTAGTTTTCTGCTTGGGCCGCGAATTAATGCCGCAGGTCGACTTGGCAAAGCCGATGTCGCCGTACAGCTTATGACCAGTGACAACAACATCGTCGGAGCAAAATTGTCAAAACAACTCGAGAGTTTCAATGAGCAGAGGAAAAAAATTTGCGAACAAAACCTCGAAACAGCATTAACTGAAATCAGTAAGAGAACTGATAGTAAAAGTTATTCAATAGTCGTTACTGGCAAATTCCACGTTGGAATAATAGGTATCGTTGCATCACGTCTTGTGGAAATGTACGGCAAGCCCGCTATTGTTTTTGCCAGATCAGACAGCGGTAACACAACCACTCTGTTAAAAGGCTCAGGGCGTTCT
This sequence comes from Desulfopila aestuarii DSM 18488, assembly GCF_900143695.1. Classification (GTDB taxonomy): domain Bacteria; phylum Desulfobacterota; class Desulfobulbia; order Desulfobulbales; family Desulfocapsaceae; genus Desulfopila; species Desulfopila aestuarii. The sequence continues at coordinate 31,416 of NZ_FRFE01000004.1, read as the reverse complement.
ATCCCTGGCGTAAATCTCCTCGATTGTCTTCATAGCTGCTCGACGACTATTCTTAAATATGGCGGACACGCAATGGCAGCCGGCCTGACGGTCGAAGAGGGCGCTCTTGGCGATTTTCTCTCTGGGTTTGACAGGGCGGTGGAGCTGCAGATACTCAATACTAAGCATTCTCAGTACTTAGATTCTAATGTCATTGAATGCAGCATGGATGAGGTCATGGACAAAAATGCATTGGAATACTTGCAGCGCCTGGAGCCTTTTGGTCCAGAGAACGAGCAGCCTGTTTTCGTTGACTCGTTAGCATCTGTTGTATCTTGCAGAGCTATTGGTGACAGTGGCAGACATCTGCAACTAACATTGCGGGGCAAATATGAAAACTATCGAGGTGTAGCTTTTGGCCTTGGTAAAATGCGAAACGATATCCTGCAAAATCCAGTTAGAAAAATTTCTTTTACGCCCATGATGAACCGATTTAGAGGTGTTGTCGAATGGCAGTTACGGGTTACTGATATCTAAGAGCAGGTTACAAGAGCATTACAATATCTCATCCTCCTTTCTTTCTGTTGAGTAGTCACTCATAAAACATCCCTCTGAGGATTGAATAATCTCAAGGCAGGGCTGCAATAAAACAGAATTCCGCCCTGAGAAAGCGACATGAAATTCTTTCCGGGCCACGATTGCCTTTTGACATGCATTCTGAAATAAAGAGAGGGAATTGTCGCGCATGCAATTGATATTACATTCTTGTATCATTATATACATAATATATATTATGCGACATTGTGTGTGATGTATTATATTTTTGAAGGCGATCCTTCGATCCACACAGCTCCACGCCGGAAATGCGCCTGTTGACTTTATTTTTTCCTCAGAAGTGGTATATTGCGAGATTCTCAACGGTAGCTGGCCTGTTCTGCCTGCTCCTCTACGTTTTATCCTGCATGAACAAAATAATTCAAATGCCTGTTTTTTCGCATTTGTTCCCCTTGAATGTCTGGTGTGTTAATGAATAGAGAAATTTATCAGGAACCGCTTGTAAGCAGATATACAAGCAAGGAGATGCAGCAGCTTTTTTCTGAAAAGACCAAGTTTACCACTTGGCGAAAATGCTGGGTTGCACTGGCCGAAGCCCAATATGAGCTTGGCCTGAGTGACATAGTCACCGCAGAGATGGTTGCTGAACTCAAGGCGAATGTCGAAAATATCGATTATGATGTCGCTGCCCAAAAAGAAAAAGAGATTCGCCATGACGTAATGGCTCATGTCTTTGAGTTCGGCTCCAAGTGTCCCAAAGCTGCCGGAATCATACATCTTGGTGCAACGTCTCAATTTGTTGTCTGTAACACCGATCTTCTCGTTCAGAAACAAGCGATGGAGTTGGTTCGGAGCGCCCTCCTCCAGGTCATTCAGAATCTTGCACGCTTCTGTGATCATTTTAAAGATTTGCCGACGCTTGGTTTTACGCATTACCAACCTGCCCAACCGACCACTGTTGGCAAACGAAACACTCTTTATATCCAGGATTTGCTAACAGATCTTGATTATGTTGAAATGTTTCTTTCCAACATAAAGGCCCGTGGTGCTAAGGGCACGGTTGGTACTCAGGCGACCTTTCTCGAGTTGTTTAAGGGGGATGGTGCAAGAGTTCGACAATTAGATGAACTTGTTGCAAGAAAGCTCGGATTTTCCGGTACTATTCCAGTTACAGGTCAAACGTATAGCCGGAAGCTTGACATGAAACTCGCCGAAGCGTTGGCTGGTATAGGTGCGACTGCTCATAAGTTTGCCGTCGACTTGCGACTACTTTCAAATTTAAAGATGCAGGAAGAGCCTTTCGCTAAAAATCAGACAGGTTCCTCAGCAATGGCGTACAAGAGGAACCCCATGCGCTCGGAGCGTATGACCGGCCTGGCTCGTAAACTCATGGGCCTCCCTCAGGATTTTGCCGCGACCTATGCCAATCAGTGGTTTGAGAGAACCCTGGATGACTCTGCAATCCGAAGAATGGACATTCCGCAGGCATTTTTGCTGACAGATGCAATACTCAAGTTATTTGTCAATATTACTTCGGATATGGTTGTATATCCGAAACAAACTGAGCGTCACTTGCGTGCGGAGCTACCATTTATGTCCACCGAGAAGATTCTCATGGCCGCAGTTGAGCGCGGAGAGAGTCGACAGGAAATGCACGAGGTTGTTAAGGAACATTCAGTCGCTGCCGGCAAAGTGGTGAAGGAGGAAGGTTTGGAGAATGATTTACTCGTTCGTCTGGCAGAAGATAAACGTATTCCCTTTAGTCTCGATGAGCTGCAGGAGATGACCAGTGATTATCAGCAGTTTACTGGCCGTGCCGCTGCCCAGACTGCTGAATTTTTACAGGAAATTGTCTTTCCTATTTTAGAGGCGAACGCTTCCTCAATTGGGAACTTCGACGCCTCACTTTCCGTTTAATCATATGATTCGACACGAGGAACTCTTCTTGCGAATTTCTCCGGATAAATTTCATTTTTTGAAATTTATCCTGGAGGGATATGATAATATGGCGATATTGTCCAGTTTCGATATGGCGCGAGGTTTAGTGCGCCTTCGCTATCTTTCTTCTTCGCGGTGCGATCTCCTTCTCTTGCTTGCTTCTATTGCTGGAAAATTGAGCAGTAGCAATCAGCACGCTTAATGCGTCACCCCTACCCTACGAAGTTATGACTCAGAGAACCTTTTTTGTAAAAACTTTCGGATGCCAGATGAATGAGCGGGATTCGGAAATCATGTCACAATCACTCTCCATGCATGGTTATGTTGAGGGCATGGACCTTGAATCTGCGGATCTCGTTATTTTAAACACTTGCTCCATCAGGGCCAAAGCTGAACAAAAGGTTATGAGTCTGCTTGGTATGCTGAGAAAGGTGAAGCTTGCAAAACCCGATATGCAGATTTGTGTCGCCGGTTGCGTTGCTCAACAGGAAGGTGAACACCTTCTTGAACGAATGCCCCATGTCGATTTAGTTGTTGGAACCCAGAATATATATAATATAGGCGAGTTGCTCGATCTCGCTCGAACACGGCCAGGCTACGTGGCAGTGGCAATGCAGGAAAATTATGACATTCCGCGCCTTATGCCGGCAAGGAACGAGAAAATAAGTGAACGGCTTCAGGCTGGGGACGATGTCAAATTATCGAAATCAGCAGTGTTTCGTAAGTTTGTCACTATTATGCAGGGTTGCAACAACTATTGCGCCTACTGCGTTGTGCCCTATACTCGTGGACGTGAAATATCACGTAAAGTCAATGACATCATAGAAGAGGTTAAGGTTCTTGTTGAATCCGGCGTGAAAGAAATCACTTTGTTGGGCCAGAACGTCAACTCGTATGGTAAGACTAACATAGTTACTGAGAATGGTCTCCCCTGTTCTTTTGCTGATTTACTGCACAAGGTTGCCGAGACAGAAGGGCTTGCCCGGCTACGTTTCACAACCTCCAATCCGAAGGATCTCTCTGATGAATTAATGCGATCGTTTCGCGACATCCCTTCGCTTTGTCCACAATTTCACCTCCCTGTCCAGGCTGGTTCGGATGCAGTTCTCAAACGCATGAACCGGAAATACTCGGTTGCCCAATATCTTGATCTTGTTGACAGGTTACGTGAATATTGTCCTGAAATAGCATTGAGTACCGATATTATAGTGGGATTTCCAGGTGAAACCGAAGAAGATTTCCAGGGAACCATGGATCTACTGGACAAAGTGCGGTATCATGGATCCTTTTCATTCAAGTATTCAGACAGGCCTGGGACGCGAGCAAGTGATTTTAGCGATAAGGTGACTGAAGAGGTAAAGACCGCACGGCTTATGCGGTTTCAGTCCCGGCAGGATGAGATAAGCCTCGAACGAAATCGTGAATATATAGGCAGAGTGAAAGATATAATGGTCGAGGACGTTGGTCCGGAATCTCTAAAGGGTCGAACCGACACGAATCATATTGTTCACCTTCACGAACATGTTGTCGCTAAGCCAGGAGATTTCATCGATGTAGAAATCTACCATGCGGGGCAACACTCCCTGAAGGGCAAAATTGTCTGATTTTTTGTTCTAGCGTCACGATTCGCTTGTCACAAAGCGATCAAGAAAGCAGTCACCTCTCATGGTGGCTGCTTTTTTTATTACTGATCCTCCTGTCCGGATTCCTGATCGTCGCTGTAATCTTTCTCTAGCGGCTGATCTTTTTTCTCTTCAACAAGACCTGGTAGTACCAGGTTCTGTTTTTTTTCTGCCTGCATTTTCTCTGTAGTTTCGTATACTCTTCGCACCGTTCTATTTGATAGTCGCTTTCCTTTGGCAGAAGCACCTTTTAAAAGAAACTCGTCGAAGTCAATATCCACAACATTGGTCTTAGCCCGGGGGGAAGGCATTAAATTTGCCCGCGCATACCTTTCTTTACCAAAAAGCAACAGCATAATCTTTGAGCGAGGGTGTTCCGGAAAGAGGTGGTATTCCTTATCTAAAATGAAGGATGGCATCTTGAAACGCTTGATGTAGGTCATGTTTTCATCGCCATCCCGATATATCATATTAAAAATCAGGTCTTTACTGACCTTTCCGATCCACTCCAGATTATGGCCAACAAACAGTTTCTCTGTAACTGGAATAATCTTATACATTCCAGTATCATAGAGAAGGAATAACCGATCGTATTCCGAGCAGCTTATTGGCTGTGGATCACCCTGCTCTTCTTCGGCTTTGATAAGGTGTCCAAGGAATCCGGATTCACGGTTGTAGCCTACAGACAGATTTGAAAGTGCAACCTTTCTTACACTCACTTCCGAAAACTCGGCTATCTCGGTCAATCGAGGGAAGTTTGGCCCATATTTCGTGAGCAATCCGTCCAGGTAAGATATTGTATATCCAACCATATCTTTTAAAGATTTTTCAATTGCCTTGATTGCTTTCTGAATTTCCCGAATCTCTTTCTGTTGACGCTCTATATCGAAACGAGAGATTCTCTTAATCTTTATTTCGAGAAGGCGTTCAATGTCCTCTAGTGAAACAGGTCGAATCAATTCTTGAGAAAACGGCTGAAGAGAAACCTCAATAGATTCTACAACTGCTTTGTAACTCACCTGTTCTTCGATGTTTTTGTAGAGTCGCTCTTCGATAAATATCTGTTCAAGCATTCGCGCGTGCAGTCTATCTTTTAAGCGACCCAGATCAATCTGTAGCTCACGGGTCAGGTCATCGACAAGTTTTGTGGTATTCTGACGCAGGACTTCCGAAACCGACAATGTGTCCGGGTGATCCCCCTTTATCAGGGTAAGATTCGGGGAGATAGGGACTTCACAATCGGTGAAAGCGTAAAGCGCCTTAATGGTATCGCCAGCATGAATCCCGCGAGCGAGCTTAATCTCGATCTCCACCTCTTCCGCTGTGTAATCACTAATGGAGAGAATCTTGATTTTCCCAGCCTTTGCGGCTTTTTCCACAGATTCAATCAATGATTGGGTCGTGGTTGTGTAGGGAATGTCGCGAATAATTATTGTTTTATCGTTTTTTTCTTCAATTCGTGCACGACAGCGAATCTTGCCGTTGCCATCTTCGTAACCGGTGACGTCGACATACCCTTTCTGGGGAAAATCTGGAAATAATTGAAAATCCTCGTTTCGCAGAATTGCCTTTTGTGCTTCAAGGAGTTCGCAGAAGTTGTGGGGCATGATTTTTGTGGCCATGCCAACAGCAATACCTTCAGCGCCCTGGAGTAATAGCAAGGGGATCTTGGCTGGCAATGTTACCGGCTCAATCATTCGGCCATCATAGGAATCGATAAACTCGGTAAGATCTTTGTTAAATAGGACTTCTTTTGCCAGAGGTGAAAGGCGGCATTCGATATATCTAGCGGCAGAGGCCTGATCGCCGGTATAGATATTGCCAAAGTTTCCCTGACGATCGATGAGGTAGCCCTTGTTAGCCAGATTGACAAGGGCTGCAAAAATAGAGGCGTCGCCATGGGGGTGGAGCTTCATGGTCTCCCCGACGACGTTGGCAACTTTGTGGAAGCGCCCGTCTTCCATATTGAACAGGGTTTGCAGGATGCGCCGTTGCACGGGCTTCAGACCATCCTCAACTGCCGGAATAGCCCGCTCCCTGATAACGTATGAAGTATATTCAAGAAAATTCTGGTCAAACAGTTTGTGAAGCTTTCCAGGTGTAGAATCCATACTTTAAACGTGCCAAAAAGAGCAGCACTTGAAGATCGCTGCAAAAAGTTAATTCAGAACATTAAATCTGGTCAACAGGCACCAGATTTTCCATAATATATTGTTTTCTTTCAGGTGTGTTCTTCCCCATATAAAACTGCAGGACCTTGCTCACTTCGCTCAAGGAGTCGAGGGTGACGTTTTTAATACGGATATCCGGCCCGATAAACTGCTTGAACTCTTTTGGTGAAATCTCACCCAGGCCCTTGAATCTAGTCGTCTCTACGGCTAACTGTCGCGACCCGCGCCCCTGGAGTTTTTTGGTGGCAAGCACTTTCTCCTTCTCAGAATAGCAATAAATCGTCTCCTGCTTGTTACGTACCCGGAAAATAGGTGTTTCAAGGATGTACACATGGCCAAGCTTGACCAATGGCTCGAAATAATGCAGGAAAAAGGTGAGCAGAAGATTTCTGATATGGAGACCGTCAACATCGGCATCGGTGGCCAGTATCACTTTGTCAAACCGCAGACCGGAAATCGATTCTTCGATATTCAAAGCCTGCATCAAGGAATACATTTCTTCGTTTTTATAGAGCAGTGCCAGTTTTTGCCCAAGCACATTCATTGGCTTGCCCTTCAAAGAGAAAACCGCCTGGGTGAGAGGATCACGCGAGGAGACGATGGAGCCTGCTGCCGATTGCCCCTCCGTGATAAATATCATATTTTCTTCACCCTCTTTAGAAGGCTTTTCTTTTGAAGGATGATACTTGCAGTCTTTTAACTGCGGTATTTTAAACGCCACTTTACGAGCCTTGGCCCGTGCTTCCTTGCGAACTGACTGGAGTTCTTTGCGGACAGATTCGTTGCGTAGAATCTTCTCGATCAGCCTCTCAGCCATGGCTGTATCTTTATACAGCGTACTGGAAACAGCATCTTTGACCTTATTGACAATCCAGGAGCGGACCTCGGTGTTGCCAAGCTTGTTCTTGGTCTGCGACTCGAAAACCGGCTCTTTAATCTTGATGGCAAGCGTGCCGACAATGCCGTCACGAACATCGGTATTAATGAATTTCTTATTGGAGAATTCGTTAATCCCCTTCAGTATGCCCTCACGAAAAGCGGACAGATGTGTTCCGCCTTCACTGGTATAGGTGCCATTGACAAAGGTATAGTAATTTTCACCATATGAATCGAGATGGGAGAATGCAAATTCAAGGGTCGGGTCCTTGTAGTAGATGGGCGCATAGATGTTCTCACCATCCAATTCCTTGTCCAGAAGATCGAGTAAGCCGTTGGCGGAGTAGTATAATGATTTGTTAAGGTAAAGCTTCAACCCGGCATTGAGATAGGCGTAACGCCACATCCGCCTCTCTATATATTTCGGATCGTAGACAAATTCAGGGAAGAGTTCCCGGTCGGCCAGAAACTCAATGAGGGTTCCGTTCTTTTCGGTTGTCTCACCTTCATCTTTGCTTTGCAAAACGCCCTGGGCAAAATCGGCAGAAGCGAACCTGCCTTCGCGGAAAGCGGTCACCCTGAAGTGGGATGAGAGGGCGTTGACAGCTTTTGTACCTACTCCGTTCAAACCCACCGAAAACTGAAAAACATCGGTGTTATATTTTGCACCGGTGTTGATGGTAGATACACAGTCAACAATCTTTCCTAATGGAATGCCACGGCCAAAGTCACGGACCCGTACCCAACCATCTTCTTCGATGGTGATATTGATGCGCTTGCCGGCACCCATGATGAATTCATCAACAGAGTTGTCAACCACCTCTTTTAGAAGGATGTAGATGCCGTCATCCTGATTGGAACCATCCCCAAGCCTACCGATATACATGCCGGGACGCTTGCGAATATGCTCAAGAGAGCTGAGCGTCTTGATCTTACTTTCGTCGTAATTATGTACAGATACGTTCATATAGAGCACGATCCCAGAGGTTAAGCATGAAATAGATTACGGACATACTATTGTATTTGGGATCAATTGGCAACAGCCAGAAGGAGGGGCAGCAATTACGATCGTGAGTCTGACAAGACGCATGATCGGTTGACAAGAGAAACCCTGACATATACTTGATATGACATGGTTCTCTTGTCATTTTTCAAAAATCAACAGTGGGATTGACGCTCGAGCCGTGCGCCTCACATCATGCGGATGCGCTCACAGTCAGGACAGATCCAGGTAGGACCGTTACTGATACCCCACTTATTTTCCTCGAAACACTCTTTGCAGATCTGGAAACCGCAAGGGCAACTCCAACAGAACTCTTTTTTCTCCTTACAGCAGTGGCAGCGATATTCACCAAGCCGTCGACGGCGATATCCTTTCTTCGGTTCATTTTCGCTCATCCCCGTATTTCTCCCTGCATCCAGGCAAGATAACCTGCACTCACGTGAACGATAGGCTCGGCAATAATCTCAGGTACATCATAGGGATGTTCAGCCAGAACGGTTGCCTCGACCTCGGAATACAATTCACCAAAAGTTTTTACGGTGAGGACAAATTCCACCGACTCGGCGATACTGTCCTTCCACCAGTACATACTTTTGATCGGACCCTGGATCTGGGCGCAGGCGACAAGTCGTCTCTTTAACAATGAATTGGCTAGCTCTTCCGCGTGCTCTTGGCGTTCAAACGTGGTGCTTATAAGAATTGGTTCTTCCATTGTGTTCATCTTCTATAATTTTTTACTGACGCAACTTGACGACCTGCCATCGAGAACCAAAAGACATGTAACACCTGGGGCACGTCATCGCTCTTTTCTTTTTCGTAACCTTCGAATATTCTAGCAGGGATTTCACAAAAAATTCAACACAAGTGGAAAATTGAGAAGTCATCGAATAGTTTTTTAAGACCTTTGCAAGAAATACGTTTTTCAGCATCACGTTGCGCTGAACTGATTATTTTACACGTGCTTGGCGGCTTCTTTTTCCTGATACTGCGCATACTATTTTGTCCATGGAGGACGTTAATGTTATTTGTCATAGATGTCGGTAATTCACACACCGTGACAGGCCTTTACGACGGGGAACAACTGGTGGGGAAATGGCGGTTGAAGTCCGATCGTAAGCAGACCGCAGATGAACTGGCAATCAGCTACCATACACTTTTTGGTATGGAAGGAATCGATACAGGAAAGATTAAGGGTGTTGTGCTTGCCAGTGTAGTACCTACCCTCGAATCTGCCTGGGCTACCTGCTGTAAAACGAAGTTTTTCCAGCATCTTGATGAGCCGCTGCTGGTGGTTTCAAACGCCAACGTTAACGAAATGATCACCATAAAATTACCCAATCCTGGTGAAGTCGGTGCAGACCGTTTGGTTAATGCCATTGCCGCATACCGAAAATTTCGAACCCACTTGGTGGTCGTAGATTTCGGGACAGCAATCACCTTTGATTGTGTGACATCGCGTTGCGAATATCTCGGAGGAGCGATTGTGCCGGGCGTGGCCATTTCTCTTGAGGCCTTATCCACCAAAACGGCCAAACTGCCACATATCGATGTCTCAGATGGTCCGGACCATGTAATAGGCAAATCCACTGTTGAGGCAATGAAGGCCGGCATACTTTACGGATATGGTGCCATGCTTGACGGCATGATAGCAAAAATTAAAACTGAGTTAACGACTCCCGAAGATCCGCAGATGACAGTCATCGCCACCGGCGGAATGGCTACCATTGTTGCACCATATTCCACGACAATCGACCATATCGATCCCCTCCTCACCCTGGAAGGGTTGCGACACATATTCTACGCAAAACATAATATATGAGAGTTCAAGCAATCGCCCCCCCACCTCTGGAGCGTGGTGATGTTATAGGCATAGTTGCACCAGCTGGCCAGATAAGCGATCTGCAGCGTTTTCAGCGTGGGATTGCCATTTTGGCCGAAATGGGCTTTGAGCCCAGGTTCCCTAGAGAAATGTGGCCAGGAACCGGCTATCTTGCTGATTCCGACAAAATGAGGGCCCGTGAATTCCACGAAATATTTGCCGATACCGAAATTAAAGGTGTCATGGCAGCCCGAGGAGGTTACGGATGCCTGAGAACCCTCGGGCATCTCAACTTCCCACTGCTCCGTCAAGCTCCCAAAGCCTTAGTAGGTTTTTCCGATATCACCCTTCTTCTGAACCAAGCAGCGCTTCAGGTCAACATGATCAGTTTTCACGGCCCGGTAGTCACCTCGCTTAGTGATTCTTCCAACGAGTCACTCGAGAGGCTCTATAACTGTCTCACCGGCAACTGGCAACGCTCTGTCGCTCCTGCAAAATTGGAAGTTTTACGCGGCGAGCAAAACACTGAAGGTCGTCTGTTCGGCGGCAATCTCTGCAGCATCATGACCTTTCTCGGAACTCCTTACGATTTCGACTGGCAAAACTGCATAGTGCTTCTTGAGGACATCGGTGAGCCGCTCTATCGTATCGACAGAATGCTCACCCAATTAGCCCTCGCTGGCAAGTTTTCTCAGGCAGCAGGCATTATCCTTGGAGACTTCACCTTGAGCAGCGATCAGGATACATTGGAGAAGATGCGTTACACTGAATATGTTTGGCAACGAGTTCTAGAACTCACAGCGGGGAGTGGTATTCCTGTCTGGGGCAACTTCCCAAGCGGACATTGTCAAGAAAATATTACGCTTCCCGTGGGTGCACACGCCGTGATGGACTCTGGTCGCGGTGAGCTCAGTTTTTCATGAGTACCAAGCTGCGGGAAGGCCGCCATATACCGTGACTGCTTTTTGAATTCGACGGACAAGCCATTTGACTTCACAGGCCATGTCTGCTATAGAATAGTCTGGTTTTTAACAGGCATACACTTGAAAATAACATCAATATACGAAGCGAAATATCATGCATGTTCAGAATATTCTACGATCCGGAGCACGTTCTCTTCTTGCTCTCAGTGCTACCTGTCTTCTTCTCGCTACCCCGGCAATGGCTGAGGAATATGTAAGTGTTACCAAGGATAATGTTAACGTCCGTACAGCCCCCAACACTCAGAGTCAGGTATACATGGAGTTGTTCGCGGGATATCCTTTGAAAGTCTTGAAAAAAGATGGGGAGTGGCTGCAGATCAGCGACTTTGAAGGCGACACTGGTTGGATACATCAATCGCTTGTTGGCAAAAACAATACTGTCATTATCAACGCCTCAAAAAGTGTTAATATGCGGGCTGAGCCGAATACCAACAGCGCTGTTGTTGCCGATGTGGAGCGCGGGGTCATCATGACCAAGCTTGAAGAAAATGGCAAATGGGTCAAGCTTAAACACAGTAGCGGTACCATTGGTTGGATCTATAAGCCACTCCTCTGGCCCTGATAGCTTCCTGCCCACTCAAAATACAGACGCCGGATTCTGCATACGATTTACTTCTTCAGAATCCGGCGTATTGGTTTTTCAAGATTCAAGGGTAAGCGCACTACTTTCCCGGCCTTGTTCTGAAAAAGTAGATATCCGTTTTCCAGAGCAAAGTGTAGAATATCCCGAGTGATCTCAACGTCCTTTCTGCAATACTTTTGAATCAGATCGATTCTGCCCTCTTTGTACCAGGCCAGTGCCTGCAGGCCATCTGCCGTTTTTTTCTCCCCTAGAGTGTGCTCGGCCAGGCGATCAAGGCTCAGCCTGTATCCAAGATGGTCACTGACCTGTTCCAGTAAATCCAGCGTCGGCAATTTGTTCAGGTTTATATTCGTATAGCCCGATAACACCTGGTTGTCAAAGCGCTTATTATTGAAACCGATAATCAGTTCCAGCTTCTGCAAATGTTGAATCAATCCGGAGATTTCATGCTCAAGGTAGGTGACGCATCCATCTAGGGCTGAATCGTAGACTACTGCAACCGATATCCCCATTTTCTCAGCCCTATTCCAGCCACCCACTTCATCTGCAGACCGAATGGTCTCCAGATCGAATACCCCATAGCGCTCAGGTAGTACCGAAAGCCCGTCAGGCTGTACCTTTGTGGATGTATCCTGTGTGCTGACAACATCAATTGCTAGGTTTTTATCAAGAGTTACAGGTTCAGTATGAGTAAATTCAGCAACTTCACCTGATGGGGTTTCAAGTAATAATTCAAGTAATCGCAAGCAAGCTATCTTGTCGATAGGTCGATTGCCGGATCCGCATTTGGGTGAGTGCACACAGGAGGGACAACCGTTTTCACAACTACAGGAGGAAACGAGCCGAGATGTTTCGGTGAGTAGCTCGTCTATTCGCCCAAATGCCTCTTCGCACAAGCCAATCCCACCGGCGTGGCCATCATAGACAAATATGGTTGCCTCTTCGGTCTCGTCATGCAACGGACAGGAAATGCCGCCAATGTCATTTCTGTCGCACAGTATCAACAGAGGGAAAAGCGCAATCATAGCATGCTCTACGGCATGGATCGCACCCATGAAATGATACTTTTCCTCCTCCATCGTCTCTTTTATCACGGCCGGAATGTCAAGCCACAATCCAACAGTTTCGATGGTCTGTTCCGGTAGGTCAAGCGGATAGGTGGCGATCAGCTTTTGGCTGGAGTTATTTCTTTTCTGGTAGCCGGTCACGTGTTCCGTCACTCGCAAGGGGCCAAACGATACTCTTCCCCGAAAACTCATGGTCTGCTTTTCGCAACCGAGGATAGTCGTATTCTTGTTTGACATCGGCCTGGTAAACCACGAAGGACTCTGCTCGCTCACTACTACTTCTCGAGCCTCAAAGTCTAAGCTCGCCACTACCCAGGTCCTTGCTCGATGGAGATAGAGCGCTCCTGGGTGACACTCTTTCATTGCCCGGGAGCTATCCACTTCGCCGATTATCTCACCGGATTCGCTGTTGATAATAGAAAGTTGAGTACCTCCGCCACGCAGACTCACATGTCGTTGTGGATATTTCCTACTGGAAAACCAGGTGGCTCCGTCGGCGGACTGGAGCAATACCGCCTTGTCAGTGAGGCTCTTGAGTGCCGTAGCTATTTCGTCGCTTTCAAGCAGCGGTTCTCCTTTTCGGAGAACAAGTTCCGCACAGCCGCAATGGAGATGTTGCTCCATAATCGCCGTGTTGAAAGGATTTAAAGGTGCAGATTCCACCTTGCGAGCAAAAAAATCTTCCGGTTGCCGCATGAAATATTGATCTAGAGCATCTTCCTGGCCAATGAGAATGATGGCCGACTCACGCATGTTGCGCCCCACCCTGCCCCCTCGTTGCCAGGTGGCCATGATTGATCCTGGATATCCAACCAGGATGCAGACATCAAGATCGCCGATGTCTATGCCAAGCTCAAGTGCGGAAGTGGATATGACGCCCAGCAGTTCACCGCTGGTGAGCCTTGCCTCTATCTCACGACGCTCTTCTGGTAGAAAGCCTGCCCGGTAAGAGCTGAGCATATTTTCTTTGTCACCAAGTTTGGGCCGGGTCCAGAGGTTGATTAACTCCGTCATCTTCCGCGACTGGGTATAGACAATGGTACGCAAACCTCTCTTTATCGAAGCCTCCAGTAACTGGCTGGCAGTGTAGGCAGCGCTGTCCCATGGGTTCAAAAGAACCACATGCTTCTCAGCACTTGGGGCGCCATTCTCACTGATTACCGTAACCTTTCTGCCGGTGAGTTTCTCTGCAAGCTCCCCAGGGTTGCCAATGGTAGCAGAGAGCAAGATAAACTGCGGGTTCGATCCGTAATAGGAGCAGATCCGTTGCAGTCGTCTCAGTATCCAGGCCATATGCCCACCCAGCACACCGCGATAGGTGTGCACTTCATCGATAACGACAAACCTCAGATCTTTAAAAAAATGGACCCAGTTTCCGTGATACGGCAGGAGCGAGAGGTGTAACATCTCCGGGTTGGTCATCAGGACCGGTACGGATTCCTCCCGAATGCGACGCCTGGTGTAAGGCGAGGTGTCGCCATCGAAAATGGCTCCATAGACCTTGCGGGACTGTGGCAGGAGATATGTGAAGGAATTGAAGACCCGTAACTGGTCCTGAGCCAGCGCTTTGAGCGGAAAAATATAGAGGCTGTTCCCTGGATTGGCAGATAGCAGCATATCCATCACCGGCAGGTTGTAAATCATGCTCTTGCCAGAGGCTGTTGGTGTGGCTGCAACAATATCATGACCAGCTTTTATTAATTCGAGAGCGTGCTGTTGGTGCGAGTAAAGTTTATCAATACCCTGTTTTTTCAGATGATCGCGTAATTGGACTGTCAGAGAGGGTGTCACATCTGCCTTCATAGATTCCTTGGCCGGCAGAACCTTACGCGCGATAACCTGAGGACCAAACTTTCTTGATTGGATAAGCGCTAAAAGGTATTCGTGCACTCCCTTCGACTCACTCATTTCTATAGTCCAAGGTGAAAATAAACGCGGGTTCTACTGATTTGTGCAGTTTGGATTTCATTATCATATTTCTGCAACCAAAAAACATTGAGAGTATATCTCGTGGTATTGGGCTCTATCAGCAAAAAATCCATATTTTCTTGCGCTAACAGGGGAGAGTGGATAATGTGAGCGCTTGCTGTTCGATTCAGGGTAACAAACAGGGAACGTCGACGACCACATTCTGAGGTTTTTATCGGCATAACAGTAGTTTTTGATTTTTTACGTATCACAGGAAGAAATGGTTCGTATCGCGACACTTGGCCCCAAAGGCTCCGATGGATTTCACGCGGCTTTGCAATATGCACCGGAGGCCACTGTACTTCTCTTTAATCGCATCTCTGAGATTGTCGACGCCTTCAGTAGCAACAGTGCTGATTACGCAATTATCCCTGTCTATAACACGCGTGAAGGTGAGGTGAAAGAGTATTTCCGACTGGTCTCACAACTTGAGGAGGGGTATTGGATCGATAATGTTGTCCTGCCTATCCATCTCTCACTCGCCCGCTTGCCTATTTCGGAAGGCTCTCACCAACCTCTCCAATATATAGTTGGTCGTGGCTCGGTGTTTCGCCAGTGCGATGAGTATATCGATGGTCATTTCCCGGAGGCCACCCTGATGGCAGTCCAGGATATTGAGAGTGCTTTTCAGGAAATCAAAAGCGAAAAGCGTGGTAATTATGCTGTAATCGAGTCAGAAGAGCTTGTTAAAGAGTTCGGCTTTGAGCTGATAGAACGTGAGGTCGTCTCTCACAACCGTACACGCTTTGCCGTTATCGGCAAAAACCTTGCCCCTTCAACTGGCTATGACGCTACCGCTATGATCACCCGCCCTCTCAGGGACCGGGTCGGCATGCTTGCAGATATCTTGGGAGAATTCACCCGTCGCGGTATCAATATTCTCGATCTTCAATCAGAAAACGATATCAAAACGCAGAAATTACGGATCTATATCGAGGTTGAAGGTCACATTGCCAATCGTTCCATGCGGGAGGCGGTCGAACGACTTGAGCGGGTGGTCATACAGGAAAGTGATTCGCTAAAGGTGCTTGGCTCGTTTCCACGGGTCGACATGCGGGTTAAAAAAATCAAGTCCTTCGGCTTTATTGGTTCCGGCGCCATGTCTACCTGGTTTGCCGATCGACTGCAAAACGAGGGTTACGAAACCTATATTACCGGCAGGTCAACCGAATTACGGCCAGAAGACATGATTGATAAGGTCGATGTAGTGATGATCTGTGTACCGATCTCCGTCACTGCCGCCACCATTGCCCAGTATGGCAAAATGTTACGGGGTGGCCAGGCCCTTATCATTCTCGCAGGAGAATCGGAAAATACCCTCCAGACCGCAATGGACACAACCGATCCGGCTGTAGAGATTATGTTTGTCCACAATCTCTGGGGCCCCCAGGCTATTTCCATGAAGGACAAAAACGCAATAATCGTTCGCACTCCTCGTAGCGGCAGCTTTTGCAGCGAATTTGAAGCGTTTATGTACAAGCATGGAGCCGATATCTACCAGGACAGCCCAAGAAAACACGACCTGTTAATGGGTGTAGGTCAAAAGCTGCCAACCACCATCTCCGTGGCACTGGCAAAGACCCTGTCCCAGCACAATATCGACTGCGAAGATATCAGTAGCCACTCTACTCTCACCTCCATTTACGGCATCCTTGCCATGGCCAGGGTTCATAATCAGAATCCCCGTACCTATGCGGAGATTATGGCAACCAAAGGTGACGGTCGCAAGATTGTGCAGAGCTTTGCCAAGAATCTTCTGGAAATTGTAAAACTGGCTGAAGAAGGAAAAATTCAAGAAATTTCCGACATGATGGAAGAAAACCGTCAATTCATGACACCCCAGTTTCTTCAAAGCAGGATGAAGCAGGCAAAAGCTGTGGATAATGTGCTGAGTGACGGGGGACTAAAAATAGATTTGTAGCATTTCCACAAAAAGGATCCGCTGCCAGCTGACAAAGACGCGACAAGTGAAACACAACCGTATCGGTTTATAATATCTTTATTCAACAGGAGTATTCAGCATGTTCAGCAAAGACTACAGCTTTTTAGAGGAAGTGCACACCTGCCCGCACTGCCAGAAAAAAATGGAATGCTGCGATGCGCCGCAGTTCCACGTCGGTGATGGACTGGGCTGGGGCTCGGACGTTCTCTTTATCTGCTTAAACGACGACTGTCCCCTCTTTGTTAAGGGCTGGGATAGGATCGAACAGCAATACGGTCATTCTGCATCGTATAGGTATATGGAACTGCCAGGCAGCAAAGAAAGCAATTTGATGATGGTTGGCAATGAAATGGCTTTTAAGGGGAGTATCGTCGACCCAGAAGCTCTGAAAAAACAAAATGTACGCTATCAAAAAGAAATTGAGGCTACCAAGGCCCTTGACTCTTGCCTGGAAAATAATGACCTTGGCCCGGTGATGACTCTCATTCTTGACGAAGGGGCCGATAAGGTCCAGAGGAAAAAGGCAATTCAGCTACTGCTACAGTTGAATAACCTGAAGTGTATCGATCCTATTCGCAACCACTCATTCAAGGATTCTTCTATTGAACAGGAAGTGAACATGGTGATCTCCCAGCTGTTACAGAATAATTTTTCCAAAGAATGTCCCTTTTGCTGCGAGATCATCAAATCTCAGGCAAATAAATGCATGCACTGCAAAACAGATCTGTAGACCATTGTTATTGGATTTGATGTTTTTCCTGTCGATGCCATTTCTCTCAACAAACAGATTGTGAAATTGCTATCTGGCCAACGTATCAACTTCTTTTATATTTCGGTTGGTCAGAAGGATGAGTGAAATGACAAGGCAGCAAAAATCTTGTTGCAATAAGGGGGGGGAACGAGTATAAAGACCCCGACTTTCGCAGCGAAATACAGGTGGTGGATGTAGCTCAGTTGGTTAGAGCACTTGGTTGTGGCCCAAGAGGCCGTGGGTTCGAGTCCCATCATCCACCCCATTTTTTCGCTGAAATAACATTTGCTTACACTGAGCAAGATAGCTGTTGATGTTGTTCAGATGTTGTTCAGAAACGACAAAGCCCGGATGCATTAAATGTATCCGGGCTTTTTGTTTTTTCAGGCTGGTGGTAGACATGGAAGTATAGAGCACCTGTATTGTCTGGTATAAAACAATTTTGCAGCTCTGACCCTGCCTAAAATTCAAGCTAACCAGCTCCCAGCATCACAGGAAGTTTCCTAATCAGCTAATCATCCATAGCTCATGAGGTTGAACATCTGACTATCGTCTTGTGGTCTCACTTTGAGTGCCATTGTTACTCGTTGCTCTCATGAAAAAGTCGTGGCTTTGATGTAATGGATAGTGGTGGCAAGATTGTCACCGAACGCCAATACTCCCGTCATCAAATATGCTATTCAAAAGCAGTCATTTCAATTGAATAACCTCAAAATATCCGACTATTCGCTTGTAAGTAGGGATGACCTACATATCTCATTACATACAATCTTCAGTCGCTTGATCAACGCCCGACACTTCTCTGTTCTATACCAACATCGATAGCAGGAAAATTTTAACGTTTGAAACCACCTGCAATTTGGCTAGTCATTGAACCTCTAATCTAGTATCCCTATAACAAATCGTAAACACATGCTATTTTTCAATTGAACTGACTGTCAAATAGTCAAATTGGCTATTGATTATTATGCACTTGGGAATTAAATAGGTAAATATACCTAGTAAGTATCTGCTTACTGGGTATATTTACCTATACAGCCATAGGCTCAACATGCTATCACGCTGTTATTGTGTAATTTATTGATATTTTTCGTCATACGTAATTCTCTCAACTGCGAGCTTCGTTTTGGTTTCAAGGCATGTGGGAGTCAATCTCGTAAACGATAATTTCTCTTTTTATTGTTTCATTATTTACGATTGCCTACCATTGTCATGGAATTGTCCTCATGATATCTACTACTGTTCATATTCCGCCGAGCAATTTGGCTGCTATTAAGTGTGTTCACTGTGCGAAGGTAAAAGAAGTCTCCCTTGCAAGATTCAAGAACGTTAAACATGAAATCACAATCAAATGTTCATGTGGGAAGAAGTTCATTGTAAAGTTAAACTTTAGAAAATATTACAGAAGACCAGTAAATCTGTTCGGTCAATACACTAATCCCAATGCCGAAATTGTCACATGGGCACCGGTAAAAATTCTGGATCTTTCCATGGGTGGATTCAAAATGAAGCTGGAGTTTTTAACTGAAGTGTTGATAGGCTCAATTCTTCGTGTCAGGTTCAAACTTGATGGCAAAAAAGTAGTAGTTATTGATAAACAGGTTAAAGTCATATTCGCCAACGAGAACATCCTTGGTTGTGAATTTCTTGACTTGGCCCTTGAAGAGAAGGAGCTCGGATTCTACCTCTTGAATTTATGAAACTGGCGATCCCGCTGATTCATAAAGACTAGCTTCATTTTGCGGGAGGGTGCCGACTTACTGTTAAGCACCTGTAGCCCAGAACCCTCTTTTACCGCTTAACAATTATTCTGTTTCTATAAGATGATTCTACGTATAGCTGGAGTACGTAGCCCCTTTCCAAGGGGGAACTTTTGGTGCGACAAAATAAATGGTAAATCACAAACGAATACATATCAGAATACCTGTCATAGCCCATGGAACACTATCCACCACAGAAGGCACTGTAATTCAGGTTCAGACTATTGATATCAGTGAAGGCGGATTTCGCGTTGATTGCCCTTCCACATCTTTTGGTGACACTGAATTTGATGTCAATATTTCAACTAATAGTCGTGGGAATATCAACTTCAAGGCTATTGGTATTCACGCGAATGGGGACGTGGCCGGATTTAAAATCACTGACATTGACAGCTGTAATTTGCATACTATTTGCCTATTGATATATGATTTTCAATCAACAGAAGAATTCATTAAATATATAGACGAAAAGAACATTCTCCATGAGTGGCTTAGTGATGACAATGGAGATATGCTTGATGTGACGTTTGAGGCCTACAGTATCTGAATAGTTATTTGTTTTTTTTAACTGTAATTTTAAACACATTGTCACTCGCTATCTTTTTTTGCATATCGGAAATCTGCTTCGTTGCCAAAATTTTCTCCTGGTAATCAGGCAAAAAGTATCTTTTAAAGGCTTCAGAGGCATGTCCGGTAACGTTATGCTGTATTTGTTCTGGGCTCATAATTTTTCCTAAAGCGGTAACCGTTGAGTGCTTGGTACCCGGATACAAGGTGACATCCGAAAAGCCAAGATTTACACAAGCCTGTTTCCACCATTTATTTAGATACACCGGGCCAAATTGAGTTCCTACCTTAAGACCGTTTCTTCTTTTCAGGTGTCTGAAAAAATACATTGTGGGCATAGCTGGGTATAGTCTTTGCGATTCTCGTATCTCTTCAGCAACTTCTTTAAGGAGATGAATGTATTTTGGTTCCCGCTCTTTCGGCTGTGGAAATACTATATACAGATCGACCAGGTTTATATGTCCTTCTTTGACATTGATCAGTTCACCAGGTCGAACTCTTGGATAAAGCGCCAATAGTTTGATAGCAAGCCAGATCCGAGGATTATGGTTCCAAGAGATTTTCTTAACCTCGGTAATGATTTTTTGCTGATCTTCTATGGAAACAACAGCTTTCATTTTCATCTTAAAGGATGTCACGGGAAAAGAAGGCATTTGCAGGTTTGATTTTTTCTTCTCACGCCTGACAACCCAAGCAAAAAAATTATGCAGCGCCGTTTTCCAGTTGGCTATCGTTTTTGAAGAAACCCCATGGTCCTGAAATAAAAAATCTTCGATCTCTGCTTCAGCAATATCACGGATCTGCATCCGGTCCCATGTTTGCCCAGCCCTGATCAGAACTCTTTCGATATCTTTCACCTGCTTCAAAGTAATGTTTGTCGATTTCTTATATTCTATGAATTTCAGTCGTAATGCCAGAAAGGATAACGGCTGATCTTTCGCCCACTCACGTGGATCGAATTTTCCAAGATCTGTTTGTACTCGAAGGTAGATCAAGTGTCGTTCCGCTTCAAGAACACTTTTGAAACGCTTGGTGTGATTACGACCAAAACGAACAACGCACGCTCCCTTCCACTGATGATCAGGATGGGTAACACAAGATAGGTGTCCCCTACCCTCAACATAATTCAATGCCCCCTGACAAACAAAACACTTTTGTGTCGTATAAATTCGCCCTTTCATGCAAACACCTCCATTTGTTCGAAGGATACATGTTTGTATGGAAGAGTTCAATTTCATATGATCGTAATCATGATGGGTTAGGATCGAATTCTAATTGAATTCATTAATGTGGAATTCCTTACACTGGGCATGAAGCCCAAATCCGGTATCACGAGCAGTAGGGCCGTGCACTTCCCCTGGGCCATACGGCCAGACTTCATTGATTTTTGTTTCCATCTTTTCCTGCAGTTCTGACCGGCCAGTTCGTTGGTTCTTCTGCTTATCAAGGGCTCTTGCCCACTCTTCGATTTCTGCAGTCATAACAGCGATAATCTCTTCAGTATTCTGTGAATTCACCATACGGATAGCGGCAATATTAAGAGCGCAGCCGCCCATCATGTCGCGCAGCATTTTCTTATCTTTCTGAGCAAGTAGTTTCTTCCGGATCACCGTCTGTAGCCCGCCCCATTTGACGGCTTGAACCTGTTTCCACCATGGATGGATTCTTGCGCGGTCCTGATGCCGGTTTTCACGGTCAAATGGTTCTTCGCAGAACCTCGACCATTTATAGGTGCAATAGGCCCAGAGACCGGAGGCCTTACGATACAGATCCTCAAGGGAGATACAGCGGAACTGTTTCAATACGTTCTTTCGTAGCTGAAACTCGACACGGGTAACTGGACAATCGTTGTATCCTTCCTTGCCCCAAACGGAGGCAAAGAGTGATTGCTTAGAGTTGTTCCGTTTAATCTCATAAACCTTGTCATAGACCCGCAGACAGATGTCACCGAGGCCAAGGCGGATTCCTGTTTCAATAGAAAAGCCCAGATCACCTTCATCCTGCATGAGCTGAATACCGGAGAACTTCGCTCGATCCTGAAAGCTGTTGAACTTGTTAGCCCTGGTGATCCATTTGTTGTGATCTCCCAAGTCAAGCTCTTCAATAGGTAGGCCGATGAAGTCGACGCAGAAATGCACCTCAGAAACGCTATTCCTGACCACCTTACCGCCGTAGATCCTGAGCAGCTTGGTCACATATTCAAGAACGGTTTTGTAACCTGGAGCCCAGCACGAAGCGGAGCCGATATCAATCAGGATGTTTGGGGTTTTCATCCAGTCTTTCCTGGTCGAGACAAAGATATTCACATCCCCCCTGGAGATATGAAAGTTATAACCACCCTTACGGCCAGAACCGTGACAGTTGTAGTCATAATTTTCATCCGCGCCGAGGCGGATCGGGATTGTTTGGCGTTCTTCTTGCGCTTCAGCTTTTCGGTCTCCCAGGACATCAAACAACAACTCAAAATTAAATTGTACGTAGAGGCCAATTTTGAGGCGATCAAGACCTTTGGAGATTTGAACCCCCCTTGTTAATCGGTCTTGGGGAATAGGTATTTCACTTTTCACTTTACTTCCTTGTTTGTTAAGGTTATTTTTTGCCATTATTTTCCTATAGGGAAATAGTATTGGTTGGACACCAATTATCGACTGGCCCTATCGAGATGCCCTTGTTCCCCCGAGGCTCCATCTTACGATAGGGCCATTTGATTTTGGGGATATGGCAGCTCAGCCCACATCGCAATCCTATCCAGCTTCATCCCGTATTGATCCACCCAGATCTCATTATCTTCATCGTCCACATAGAGGGAGCCGAGATACATTTCCTGGAGCACCGGATCAAACAGCATTACGGTGATATCCATATCCGGCAGATAGAGTTTCGGATCAATCCAGTAACCTGAAAACGGCTGTGGGGTGTTAGCCGCACGATTGAGATGCGCAAGGCAATTCAGTACGATTTTCACTAAGGCATCATGAACCCCGAAATGTTGGTCAGGGCTTTTTTCAATACCTCGCGAACGATAGTCTGTTCTTCGAGGGCAAATACTCGGCGCGTCGGTACCCATTAAAAACCGAGTGAAATTATGTTCAGCCGGTTTTGAAGGTTTAATGGGGTTGTTGTTTTCAGCTTGTAGAGATTTGTCAGTCATTTTTTCACTCGATTTTTATTGGGGCGGAGTTGCAAACAACCTAATTTTTTGATGCTTTTTTATTGAACAGAATCTTCTCGGTCATGTGATGGGAGAGAATCTAGTTGGTTCGATATTGTTAGTTGAGCGATCTGGGATTTATAGTGCTGGTCGGCCTGGAAGACGTCCTGGGGAACGATGGCCATCGGGCCAAGTGGGGATTCGATGATCGGGAATGGGAACTCGTTGGCTTTGTAGATGATGCCAAGAAAAACAATGTAACGACCGGTGTCGTCGGTGATCTCCGAGAGATAGAGCTTCTTGCCGCCGTCGAGTTTGGTGATTGATTGGACGTTGGCGGCTGCATTCGTGTTGTCTGTGATAATAATGACCTGTTCGCTTGAACCTGATCGTAGGGTAGTTAATCCAGAAGCGATGACAACATTGATAAACTCCGTGACAAGATCGTCTTTGTATATATCTTTCTGCACCCAGGAGAGCGTTACCTCTTTCGCATTCAAGACAAAGGCCTGCCCTGTCATTTCGGCAACGAAGAACAGCAGATCCTCAAGCGGAGCCTGGTTGAACTCGACACTCACGTAGTTTTCCGTATTGTTCCGGGCCTGCTGTTCTGAAGAGAGCTCGGCATGTCCTGTCTCCACATAGCAGAGAAAAAGCAGGATATTGATAAGTGATACGATGGCGATAACGATATCATGGTTGGGATTTTCCGTTTTCATAATCAGATCCTGTTTGAGAATTTTCGAACGCCGTTTTTCTGCTCCTTGATGATGATCGAGTCCGAATAGCGGGCCGGGTTCGGCGCAACCTTCATTTCCTTTTTCTGGGCAGTTTTCTTATCAAAAGACGCCATCACCTTTTTGGTGCCGAAGATGTCACCGGTAGCGAGAGATGATTTGCCAAACAGCATGTAGAGGGTGAAACAGAGCACAACCGGGATGATAAAGAAGATGGGATGCTTCAGGACATTGACATGCTTTCTGATGTCCTTCTCCTGGATATCATCGTTGACGTACGATTTATAGCAACGAAAGACCAGCGGGTTATAGGTCTCGATCCGTTTGGTTAAGGGACTGCCGTGGGTATCGTCGCCGGCATAGGCGTAGCAGATGTATTTCTTCTGAACTGCGCCGCCGAAGAAGTTGACCTTCCGAAAAAGATAGGTCCACTCAAACAAAGCTCGGACGGCTGAATCGATTCGTTCCGGATTCTGGGTGATAAGGATGACTTCAAAGCCATGGTGACGGTGGGTAGAGGCCCAAAAGCCGAAGAGCTTGTTCTTCTCTGATTGCCATTCCCTGCTGGAAAAGATCTTCTGCACCTCATCGAGGACGATAATTGATTGCGGTTCAACGTGGTTCCAGAAGTCTTCCAGCTGATCCGGTTCGAAGATCTTCAGCTGGCGGGTGATCGCCAGATCTGAGAGTCCGCAGACGTTCTTGATCATCTCCCGGCAGGTATCTTTCTCCAGGCCGTCGATATTGGTAAAGACAACTTTGCCGCGTTTGAGGTTATCGAGGATGCACTTCACCGCCTCGTATGTTTTCCCACTCCCGGGTGTGCCGACATAACCAATGATCATGATCAGATCCTCGTCACGGCTGCCGGCAAGATGTTCAGGATCATCCGGATGATGATACCGGTCACAACATAGGTGACAGATTGCGGGATATTGACGGCATTGATCAACCAGATCAGCTGAGTAGGAAGCCCTGCATACTGAGCGCTCATATTGAACATGACAGCAGAGAAATCCACAGCATTGGCAAATGCATAGAGAACAGTGAGCAGACCATCATAAATGGTGTAGGCCAGATAGCTGATAACCTGGCCGATCGCTTCCACCAGCCAGAGAAAGCCAGCCATGAGATAGCCGAAGAAACCGTTGACGAAATCCTTGAGCCATTGCATAGAATCACCTCTTCAACGTAACAATCCGAATTGCCAACGCCATACCAGCAATCTGAAAGAGATATTTTAAGGTGGTCAGTCCTGCAGAGAGCCAGTTGAAATCGATGGTATGCTCACCGCCGAAAGTGGTACCGGATTGAATAGTCAGGATCGAAGATCCGCCACCTGGGATGGAATCCTTGAGTTGATTGGGGATAGAAAATAGTCCCGTTGATTTCATCTCATTGAAAAATTGAGTGGTTCGTATGCCAAAGTCATGTTCTGGAACTGTATAGTCAGGTGTACCTGGTGGAGCGTGATAATTTCCTTCACTCATATCACTCACCTCATCTACGAGATCGTTTACTTCTCCACGCAGTTTGGTAAGTTCTTTTGAGTCTGATGATTGGTTTTGCTTCTTCTGGTTCAACAGTTTGGCAATATTGTTATTAACGATACCGAGGCTGTTACCAATCCACTTGAGCAAAGATGTCTGATTTGCTTGATCTTTTAAGGAATTGTTCAGCTGGTTAGTTTGATTTTCCAATTCCTTTTTAATTGATTCGTCCCAGGGGTTTGCAGCTGGATCGGATGGGCTTGGGGCATTAGGAACAGGTTCTGGCTCCAACTCATTGGGAGCTTGGGGAATCGTTTCAGGCGGAATAGCAGGGTCGGTTTCTGGTGGATATAAGAATTGGGGAGCACCTTCACAATCCCAGGAAGGTTTAATGAGAATTGCGCCAGTAGTCTGATCTTCTGTGCAATTGAAATTCATAAGCGTGCCGCCGGATTCTTTGCAATCCTGATCGGCTTTTTTAAATACTTCACTGCACCCTTTGCATACCGCGGTACAGGTTACTTCAGAAAAATAGGCTATTCCTCCTTCACCGCAATTGGCTCGTTGAGTCTGATATTCTCCGCTTGAGCACTTGCAGACGCCGATACAGTTTTCAGCATCATAATAGTTCAAAGATTGTTCCTGCACGAAACAGCGCTTTCTGGCTTCTGCTAATGTTTCTTCACCAGGGCCTGTGCATTTAGGATATTCACATTTAATTCCGGTGCATGTTTCAGTATCATAGTTGCTTAAATTGAGCGTACCTCCAGATTTGGTACACTCATCATGCATTGCGGCATAATATTCTTCACATGGAGGTATGCATTCACCTTTACAATTCTCCTTGTCAGTCCATCGCCACGCATCATTTTCAGCACCACCACATTGAGCTGTAAGCGCTGCAGTTTCATCAATGCAGACAGGTCAGTCTGAAGGTAACTGCATAGGCAGCTTATTCATATAATTCACGACTTCAGGCGTCGTGAAACCTGCTGGGCCGCCTTGAGTTTTATTTTTCCATTGACCTGCTTCCCTGTACCACAATTGCCATTGGATTTGATAACAATAGCCATATGGCTGAATGACCCCAACACTAGGTTGCGAATATGAGCCGCTCACAAGGTCAACGATAAAATCAGATGCATAATGAGATGCATTTGGTTCGATAACACAATTCCTAGTAGTCACTATTTCAACGGTGCATTCACCCGGATATGCCCCAAACACATCCTTTACCATTCCCACCACAAAGCACAGTACAACAAACCCGATGCTCAAGATGGTCAGGCGGATTCTGAAAAATGATGGCGTAGGAATCTTCATCAGTGAAAGTCCACGCTACCGAGGTAATTAACGATCAGAAAGCCGCAGGCAATGAGAAAGGCAATACCGACGAATGGTGCGGCAAGAGAAAAGAAGTCAGCAAAGAGTTGGGCGGCGTCAAAGCCTTCTGGCAGGTTGATCATTACAGCCACCTTTTGTTTGCGGTGATGACAAAGGCTATACCCACCAGGCCGCCGAGGCCAAACGACATGATGTCGGCAAGCTGGACAACGATATTGGTCAATATCAGGCTGAGCTCTTCGGGTGTCATAAGCGTTTCTGTCGTGGCAGCATCAGCAACAGGTAGAAACTCCCTGAAGCAATGGTGATGAGTATCTGGGTAATTGCAGTCAATGCTTCGCTCGTCATAGCTTTTGCAGCAGCGGGTAGATGGTGGTGTAGAAAATGACTGCAACCGGAATGACGATCATCAGTAAAGCTACACGCAGTTCCATGTCAGTTCCTCCGCGGGATCTGGCTGATCCCGATATTGATCGAGAACAGATAGCTGACCACCAGGCCAGAAATCCAGCCGATCATCACCAAGCCGATACCGGCACCGAATAAGGTCAGATTCAGAGTCATGGCTTAATAAGGTACGTCAAAGAAAGGATCTTCCCGTTCCTCAGGCGTGGCGTTCTCAAACCTGAGGCGGCGTTGCTCTTGCAAGTACTCATTTTCGCGGCATTCATGGTCGGCCCTGGTCTCAACATCGTAGACACCGTTGCTGTTGTCGTAATCAAAGAGACCAGGCATGATTAATAGTCCTCGTAATCAGAAGGCGTTTGACTATGTTCCCGGTCATAGTCCCGGTAGAATATCGGTTCGCCATCTTCATTATGTCGATAGTCCCATGGGTCGTAAGATTCGGGTTCTTCTGTTTTGCATGGGCAATCTTCACACATCGTATTACCTCCACCCTTTCACTGATGAATCAGCTGATTTTCTTAGGAATCTCTTATAGACCATGTCCTGTTGCATCCAGGCGGCAGAACCGGCTGCATTGGTGTCCCGTGCTCTACGCGCTTCTTCCGCCCGGCTCAAATAGGTATCTGCATTACGTCGGGCAACGTGACCTTGGAGCCGTCCATCGATCATTTCCCAGAGCAGTGTTGCTGCCTCGGCAATCAGCCAGAGAAAGACCATGCCGGTAAGCACTGTTCCCAGATCCCAGGAGATCTCTGAGAGCATGGGGAACATCTGGTCGAAGATCATGTCGATGGTGAACATTTATTCGTTTGCTCCAAAGGGTTCAGGGGAAGGCGGTTAACCTTCCCCTGGTTGCGGGTTGCTGGCCAATTAGACCGGTGCCTTGATGGTGCGACCGATGTAACGGCGGGCAACGAACAGCAGACCGATGACGATGAAGGCAGTCATCAGCGTGGTGATGTTGGTGCTCAGTCCGGTTACATCCACGGCGGTAAACAATGCATCCATGTGTGTTCCTCCAGTTAAGGATTAGGGGTTAGTGGAATACCTTGTAGAGTATCCCCAGGGCGACGACGATCAGCATGCAGCTCACGATCCCGCCGACGGTGGTCAAGAGATCGGTCCGGATTCCTTCAAACCAGCTGGCCTGAATCAATGGTGTCCATTCCATATCTGGTTCCTTTCAGTTGGGTTGAGGTACTCACCGGGACCGGAGCCGGAAGCCCAGCCCCAACGGGCTGTGGCTCCCGGACTCCGGTTGCCGAATCGATATCCTCAGCCTCAGTGGGCAGCCTTTTCCTTCCAGAGGCTGCAGTTAAAAAACCATTTACCGTTATTGTTCCGAAACGAAGGACGGACGGTAATGGTGGTATCAACAACGCTTTCTTCCTCACCGAGCGGCCGATGGGAGTAGACCACCAGTTGCGTCGGCTTGTGCAGAAGACCCTCTGCCGGAATAATCACTGTGTTGGCGTAAAAGTCGCCGCGCTCTGACCGGATCTGCTCGATTGCCTTGATCACGCCATGAATGCTGATTTCGAGGCAGCTTTTTCTGAATTTGATCGGATTTACGTTTTCTGTCTGGGCCATGGTCGTTTTCTCCGTGGTTGGTTGTGGTTGTTGACCGTTTATAGGTACAGTCCGTTGAACCATTTCTTGTGCTCCTGGTTGAGCTTGAGCAGTTCACCGACTGTCAGATCCTCGATGTTTTTGCCTGTCTCTTGAATCCTTCTCATCAAACCGGCTGTGTATTGACCGTTGCCTCTGGCAATACCGCCAATCTCTGTTGAAATGTCGATCAACTGCAAAACTGGTTGAAATAGTTCGATTTGGACGCCCATGGTCGTTTCCTCAGGCAAGGTTTTTAACGGTTCGTGGTTTGATGGTGATGGTTTTGCCGTCGATCCGATAGCGGGCTTCTTGCAATTGGCAGCGATCGGAGTTCAAGAGCTTCTGAATTGCCTTGTTAGCGGTCAACAGGTTGTCGGTACCCATGACGATGAATTGGGCTATGTGGATTTTTGGGGCTCTTCGTTTGGTCATTTAGGGTCTCATTTTGTGTCAGGTGCCGTTTGGGCTGCTTTGATAAAGTGTCGAGTTTTGTTGTAGAATGGGGTTATACTGAAATTTGGTTAAAGAAAACTGTTCCACACAAATAATATTGTACATAGCCATCAGTTAACACAACTATACTTACATGTCAACACAAAAAAACAATAATCCTTACGTTTATGCAGACTTCAAAGAGGTTTGGGAGAGGATCATCCAAGAAACGGATGTCAAATATCTTAAAGATTTGGGCGCATTGGTAGGCGTTACGCAGCAAAATGTGTCTATACGAAAACAAGATAATTTGTTTCCCGTCGGTTGGGCTTATCCAGTGGCAAAGACTTTTGGATTGTTAACAGAATGGATTCTTACAGGTGAAGGGCCTAAACGTCTCTCAGATTTGGGCACTGAAAAAGCTTACAATTTCCCTATTCTTGAGGATGTAAATCAATGGCTTTCAGAAGTAGTGGTAAAGGAACCTTACCGAAGAGAATGGTTTAGAGCATCGCTTGAGGATGCTTTTCCCATGTTTAAAGAATGGATGAAAAGAAAACGGGCCGAAGATGGCAAAAATACTACCTCTCCGGCAAACAACGTAGCTTAACTGAACAATTTTTTTCAAGAAAATTACACAATCTTACAGATTGTCAGAGCAAAAAAATGTAATGTGCCATTGAACGAATAAAGAACGGTCATCCCAACTGCTACAAATGACGATCACAATTCAATGGACAAGAATTTTTGCTAAGTTCTATAACCCAGTATTAATCCGTAAAGTAAATAGCTGACATGTTACAGTGATGCTTGCAAGTACCGTATAACAAAATCATCACCTGAGCATATTTACATGTACCACTTTGCACAGACTCCCAAATGGATAGCAGCGAATAAGCTGTGATCGTCACACGCCGAGCATAAAAAAGGACCGCCTCTAGGTAAGAAGACGGTCCTTTAAAAAACAATACAGACGAAATTTATTTTTTACGCCTAAAAAAAGTTGCAATACCGGAAATACCGGCGCCAAAAAGCAATAAAGTTGCAGGCTCGGGAATAGGGGTCAAGCTAACGTTGTCGATAAATCCCCCAACAGTGTTACTGTCAAAAGATGATTCAAACCAGATATTGTAATCACCAGCTGAAGCGATACTGAAAGTTGAACTGAAAAGGGTCCAATCGCTCTTGTAATTTACACTACCCAGGTCGAAGCTTGTTGAGGTGGTGATATCTTCATAACCCCATGAAATACCATTTGTTCCGTAATGGTTGCTGGTTCTTGAACGGTAATAAAAATCGAGGACATAGGTGCCGATATCTAAATTAACCTTTTGCTGCATACGAGCATCACCTGGTGCTGGATGTGAGTCCAACTCAACATACTGATCACCATCCTGTGCGAAAACCCCAGATACCGTACCATTTTCCTGAATTTCAATACCACCATTTGACTCGAGGGCTATAGAGGACCACCCATTTATATAGCTGAAAACTGTCCAACTATTACCTCCGCTATAGATGATGTGCGCATTTTCGCTTTCGTCCTCACCGATCTCCGGTGATTCAAAGCTCCCATTGGTTATGAGATTCGCACTAGCGGTCCCACAGATCGTCAACCCTAGTATCAGCAACGCTGACAATGAACTGCACTTTCTAAAACTCATAATTTCTCCTTGCATACCTGTTACATGGCAGCATCTTCCCCCCCCCACGAGGTAGATTTTTACCAATGGTAAAGTAGTAATGTATTCTACAAACAAGTAAATACACAGATTGACTATTTTTCAGATCTTTTTATTTTTCTCAAAAAGCTCGGTAAATCAAATGATTGTATTAAGAAGGTTATTAGGCCCGTATCACACAAGCAATTTAAAGGAGAAATGTAAACAATTATATAGAATAATATCGTGAGGTTTGGATCATCCGGCCTCTTTTAAATCGTCATTCGATGATTGAGGAGACGACCGTGTGAAGCAATGTCCGTCCCACTCAATCTCTAGAATTTCTTTCTGTGATGGCTTTGTCAGATAGTTATCTGCAAATACTCATAAAATCCTATTTGGCCTCCTTGATAAAATAATCAATTTAAGCATTGATAATCAATCATGTGAGAGTTACATAAGTGATTATTTATTTTGGTATGTGCTGCAATGGTTTGATTTTTATCTTGAAAGGACTTTACAGGAGGCAATATGACATTAACAAAAGCGGATATCGTACGCCAAACTCACTTTCGCCTGATATGGTATCTCCTGAGCTATCGCACTGCCGGTGCCGAGATACAGGAAAAATAATAGCAGTCGAACGATATAACCCGTAATCCGTTTAAACATGAGTTATAGTCAAATCTGGTGTTTGAAGAATCATTCTTAGATATTGACCACCCTGGTCAGCTCACCTTCTTTTACTGGTTCAACCCTCTCGCCATCCTTGAATCTCACCCCTCGAATGACCTCAGCAAGTAGCTTGAATCCCCTTAGCCGACGCCATTTCTTCTGGGCGCTCTGGCCGAGTTTGTAAACCATCGACAAGATAGTATGTCTTGCGACACATCCCCTTGTTTTTGCTGTCCGAAGTCGTACAGTGGCAAACGTTGACTCGATAGGGTTTGATGTACGAATATGTTGCCAATGGGCGGCAGGGAAATCATAAAACGCCA
>NZ_FRFE01000011.1 GCF_900143695.1 Desulfopila aestuarii DSM 18488 | reverse complement strand
GTGAGGCTTATCCACATTTTTTTGATTAACACTGACTACTGATTACTCTACTATTCGATTATCTTTTTTATTGATAGTGAGGAGTTAGGTGATAGGAGTAAGGAGTGTACAGTTTGGCGCCTCCGGCGCGAAACTCGAGTCCCCTTCCCCCTCACCCCTTACACCTCACAGCCGAGATTTTCGGCGGTCATAGCGAAGAGGATCCACCCGTTCCCATTCCGAACACGGAAGTTAAGCTCTTCAGCGCCGATGGTACTGCATGGGAAGCCGTGTGGGAGAGTAGGTCACCGCCGATTCTTTATACAAACGCCCCGATCAGATCACTCTGATCGGGGCGTTTTGTTTTATCCTGAGATAAATGCAGAACCAGGCTGAGTAGTGAAGCGTGAGGGGTGAAAATGTGGCACATTTTCACCAGAAAACTGCCCTCACCTCCTTCGCCTTACACTTCACCCCTTACTCCTCACCCCTCTCATCCGGTAGATGCTCACTCCACTATCACAACAGCTCTTACTGGGGAGCCGTCGGCATCCCTTAGCTTGAGGGGGAAACATTGAAAGCTACAGATTCCATCAGGCAGCATCGTAATATTGGTGAGATTTTCGATAATCACCAGACCATGACCGAGCAAGGTGAAGTGAACAGGAAATTCCTGAGAATCCATGGCATCGGCTGAAATGACATCAAGTCCAATTCCTTTCAATTGAAATTGGAGCAGCCATTTCGCGGTTGCAGAGTCCAAAACAGGAAAATCTGCAAAGTACTCGGGTTGCCCCCAATACCGATCCCAGCCCGTACCTATCAGTAAAAAGTCAGCAGCATGGAGTTGATCAGTCAGGTCTTGCAGATGTTCTATGGCGATTCTGGTGGACCGAGTCGTATGGCGGTAAATGCAGGCCCGGCCTATGAACTTTTCGACAGAAAACTGATCAAGGGTAAACCCATCTGCCAGCATATGGGCCGGAGCATCGATATGGGTTCCCGTATGGGAGTACATGTTGATTTTCTTCTCTAGAAATCCATGCTCCTCCACAGTACAAGCAGTCAATATCTCGGGTGATTCCGTCCCTGGAAAAACCGGCATCCCGGATTGGATGGGATGGGTGAGGTCAAATATTTTCATTCTTTTTCAATCTATTGAAACGCTTCAGATATCGCTTTCGCTCATCTCTCCACCGACGGTATCAATGACCACGGTATGACACTCGATTTCGCACCAAGCGTCAAAAAGGTCTTTGTCTATCTTCTCTGGCCAGAGCGACTCATCCTGATACCAGTCCTCAAGCTCGCACTCAAAGAGTTGCATGAAATTGAGATCTACCCACTCATCCACATGCTCAGCCTCAGCATCATCAATCAGGTAGACAGTTCTGTCTTCATTGGCCTCCTCAAGGGTGACACTGGATCGTTTATCATACGGATCGACCGTATTAATCCAGTTAATGAAAGGTTTTTTCAGGCGCACAATAACTGCTGCTCGATTGATCATAATTCCTCACTGTCCTATGATGTATTGTACTGAAGGCTCTACTTCCCGCAAAAGGTGGTTGTGAGCTGTTAATGTTCTGTAACTTTATTGTACACGCAGCGTATTACCCTGTCCTGCAGGCACAGGCAATGAGTTTCTCAGGATGACGAACAATCATGTCAGACGATGTCTCTCAACGAGCTATACTGCAGCAACAGCTACATCAGCTCTGCCATGTTGCTGCAAGGACTACACAGCCATCCTTTATCCCGTCAAACTATTGGATACGCCGATACTGGAACAGAACCCACAGGGTATAAAGCCCAACTGCCGTTCCAACTGGAACAGAAATGAGGTTCATGGCGGCGATAACCACACCAGCAATACCTGTTGACCACTTTCGTGGTCCGGTAATGTCCTTGGAAAAATTGAGAAGCAGAATAGACCAGCAGATGAGCAGGAATACTGAAAGATGAGGTGAGATGCCAAATAATCCCGTCTGGGTACCACCCGCTGGCGTCGTTTGCGATGAGAAAAGTGCGAAAAGCAGAAAGCCAGACCCGATCAGGCCCAGCCAGCCAAGGAAAGTGTAGATCCGACCAAGAAAATGAATTTGTCCGTTCAGATCATATACTGACGACGTGCTTGCCCGTGTCATAGTCACCTCCCGTAATTCGTTGTTAACGATGATAGGATTCCACCTACTTTTTTTTAGTCATATCATATATTCATTGATTATTCAAAAGGAAGGATTGCTCCATCACCTCATTTTACAGACCACCCCCCTCAAAGAGACCGCCTGCATTGAGATCGGAACGTGATGGCTGAGAGGGGATTATCCCGAAATATAAGGACAATATATATTATTGAGGGAAATACTCGCGCAATTTCAACAGCAATTCATGCACACCGCTACAGGAAAGCTTATGCATAATTCTCGTTCGGTGGACGCGTACAGTTTGCGGGCTGATAAACAATGTCTCACCGATCTGTTCAATGCTTAATCCCTGCGACACAAGTGAAGCCACTTCATACTCTCTGGGCGTAAGTGATGACGTTCCACTTATCTCTGCGATATTTCGCCCCCCCAGCAAATCGGTCATGATCGTCTCTGACAGGCTGTTGCTCAGATAAACCTTTCCATTCATGACCTCCCTGATGGCTGTCACCAACTGTTCCATTTTATCGCTTTTCAAGATATACCCAAGGGCACCAGCCTGAAATGCCCGGGTAATATAGTCACGACTATTATGCATGGTGTACATGATAATTCTGGTTTTTACGCCATTCTCTTTCATCCTGTTAATCAGGGAGACACCATCGATACCCTGCAGGGTTATATCGAGGATTACCACATCAGGCTGATGCAGTTTTACCGCCTCAAGTGCACTTTTCCAGTCACCCGCTTCGCCAATAATGACCATGTCACCTTGTTTTTCAAGGATCCGCGTCAAGCCGTGACAGATGACCGGATGATCATCAACAATGAGAATTGATACAGGCATGTGATCTTACGAAGTTCCGTTTATATTGCATTTTCAGATAACGTCTCTACCCTACCATCCGTGGCAGAGACCTGTGGGAATTTTTTTAGCCCAGATAAAGGCAAGATCGATTTTCCCACTCGCCGTTTCATTCAAGTCTGACATAAACACCACACTGAAGTCAACTCGCAGTTATCATGAAGTACTTTATAACCTCCTAGAACTTTCCATAATCACATCCTGCAGATCAACATGTAGCACCAGAAATTTATAAAGAGGTGGTCGGTATCTCCACCTTCAGACCATAACGTTTTTTTAGTCGTTCCCCCAGCCGAATCAAAATATCGCCAACGACAACAGCAATTTTACTGTCTATTTGAGGCTGTCCCTCTTCGTACAAGGTAATAAGTCGTTGTCGCTCCGCTTCGCGAAGCATGTCTTCACGCTTTTCTCTAAGCATCAATTCTATGACTTGCGGATTCATTTTTCTGTACCATTTTCTCAGTTTTTTATTTTCACATTCATAGATGCCGGCTCATCAGAGCATTTTTTGCATCCAGACCGTATCAAACGATTCGTTGTTTTTTCTTCCCACTGCTTCAAAACGTCCGCACTGGCGAAAACCGTTTCTGGCATGAAATTGGAGGCTTTGCGGGTTACGTGAAGAGATGTGGGCGAGCAGAGTCGTAATGCCCTGCTTATGACCTTCTGATTCAAGATATTGCAGCATCATTTTACCCAATCCCCTCTCCCTGTATTCTGAATGCAGGAAATACATCACCTCAGCAGTATGCCGAAAGGTGGGGATTGGTTTATGGGGACGAAGCATTCCAAAGCCTAAAACAGTATTGGTCGCATCACGGAGTAATCCCGTCGGATAACCTGCAGCAGCCTCAAGCATTCTGTCATAGGCCTCAAGTGGCAATGGCTCTTCGAGATATGCGGCAAACGAGTGCTCAATATAATAATTGAATATTGCCATGACCTGCTCCCGGTCAGCCCGTGTCATCTTGGTAATGTGGTATGCTTTTTCCATAACAGGCCTTATTGAAATCCGCCCATGCCGCTCAAACCGGTATCACATGGCGGCATTGCTAAAAATTTTTCGATACTGCTGGCCAGCAGTTCAACTCCTTCCTTGATCTCATGCTCATCTGACCAGGCGGTTGAAAGCCGAAGTCCATTCACATAACGTTAATCGATGTCAAACAGCGGTCCGGGCAGAAAGGAGACTCCCATATCAATGGCACTAAACAACAAGGCTACACTTGAGTATCCGGTCGGCAACTCTAGTAATATGGAGAAGCCACCGTCCGGTTGAGACCAGCGTACTCCGGCAGGCATCATCTTCTGCAAAGACTTCAGCATGGTATTCATTCTACGTTTGTAACATTCAACCATCTGCTGAGTATGCGTTTCAAATTTGCCGGAGCGCAACAGCGAAAACGCCATACCCTGCATAAACGTGGGGGCAGAGTGGTCCATCAACTTCTTCAATTGAGCCAGTTCCTGAATTCGCCGGGGCGAGGTAATTATCCAACCAATCCGGAGACCGCTCATAATGGATTTTGACAACGAATTGACCACAATCGTCTGTTCACCGCCAAGTTGTCTTATCAGGCTGGGATGACCTTCCCCGCTAAACTGCAGCTCCCTGAAAATTTCATCAACAATCAGCACGCTCCCCGTTTTCCTGGCCCATTCCACCAGATATGCAGAACGGTCAGGACTCAGGTTGGTGCCCATTGGGTTGTGCGCATAGGGACAAAGATAGAGCAACCGGTTTGCCTGGGTAGAAAACCGTTCAAGTTGATCAACCATCGGCCCATTGTCATCGCGCCGGACCGTCTCAACCCAATGCCCCATTGCCGCAAAAGAGTTTGAAACACCCTGAAAACAAGGTGTCTCACAGATAACTTCCGGTCGTGATTCCATATAATGCTGGGCAACTAAAGTGATCGCCTGCATGACCCCGTTCGTTATCATCACCATATCTGGAGTAACTTTGGAACCATCACGGCTGGCTCTTCTAGCGATCTCTTCTCGCAAGTCAGCTAACCCAATTGGATCAGTGGCCTGCACATAACGTGCAGCGCCCCGCTCCAAGGTCAACTGGCAGAGCTCCTCTAAAAACCCTTCGGGTATCATTTTTTCATCAGGAGTCCCTTTGGTCATGGCTATTATCCCAGGCTTATGGGCCAACGGCATAATATCGTACAACGCCTTACTGACACTCCTTCGCAGACGCCTGGCTGCATGCTCACGCATATCTCCACGCATGGAGTTACGCCCAGATTCGTCATCAATCTCCTCAAGGGTTCCGGTATACGTACAGGCAGTTGCCTCACAGCCTGCACTGGCGTCGCGGATAAAGGTCCCCCGCCCGACATGACATTCGGTATGGCCCGCATCCACCAGATCCTGCAGCGCTCGTCGTATAGTTGCCTGAGTAACGCCAATCTCTTTAGCGAGGCTGCATACTGAAGGCAGCCTGTCCCCAGGCTTCAGCCGACCTGCACTCATTGCAGCTACGATGTTGTCGCGAATCTGGACGTATAAGGGTACATCAAGCTCTCTGTCAATTTCATACATATCATTCACCATATCTATACTGTATTGATACGGTATCAATATGCGAATTTTCACCCCATGTCAATACTTCATTTGTCAGGAAGAAAAAAAACAACGTTTCGTAGCCGAAAAGGACTTTAATGTGAAAACGCAAAAAGGGAGGTCGGTACTACCGGCCTCCCTTTTTGCCACCACAGTTCGCAGATGTTTTTTAATGCATAAAAGCAGTTATTGCTCTTTGGAGTTCTGCTGCACAGCTTCTTCGATCTGCTGGGTGTGCTGATTTTGTAACTCACGGGCATTTTCAGCGCTCTGCAAGGTAGACTTGATCTGCTCTGCCGCCTCACGCCCTATCCTCTCCTGCGCTGTTTCCTCCTGCACTTTCTGTTCATCAGAGTTCGAGCAGGACGCCATCAATATCGTCAATAACGGTATGAGCACACGCAACCACGTCATGAATGTTCTCCTCATAGTTAACCAGCTCTCAGTTCATTTTGAATTGCAACCTAGAGCAAATCCATCTCAGCTACTCTGAAATAATTCCAATACGCCGCCCCAAGCCCTTCATGCATTACCGCCAATTCGGCTTGCTGGACAGCGAAAAGCTCACCATTCTCCGAATCGGTAGTGAAAAATGTCACCCCGCCATCCTGCGAGGCCACCACAGCCACTGCCCCGGGCTGGGCGTGGGCAAATATCGCGGCAGATTGGTGGCGGGTGCCACCAATATCGGTCAGACTGACAATCCTCCCAGTGTCGCCCTCAACGGGCCTGACAACCCTGAGTGAAGCCGGCACATCCTGGCCTTCAGCCGCAATTATCTTTGCACCAAAACAGAAAACAAAACGGTCAAATGTCATCGCTAAAGCACCGTCAACGGCCGTCAATCGGGCAATGTGTTGGCATTGCTGGTCTACCTGTGCTTTCATTCGTGAGAGCTTATCCCGTTGGCTCGACTCTTTCTTCTTGATCAGAGCAGAGAAAAAATCCGTTATCGGTGCGAGTAATGTTGGCTTTTG
Source organism: Desulfopila aestuarii DSM 18488 (assembly GCF_900143695.1). Lineage (GTDB taxonomy): Bacteria > Desulfobacterota > Desulfobulbia > Desulfobulbales > Desulfocapsaceae > Desulfopila > Desulfopila aestuarii. The sequence continues at coordinate 169,572 of NZ_FRFE01000011.1, read as the reverse complement.
CGAAACATCATAATCGCTTTCGAGAAAACTGGCGCCACCGGTGTACGGCACAGGGGCATCAATCGATCGCCGCCATCCCTCTGGATCAGGTACAACAAGAAGAGTTCCGCCACGGCCATGGCCTCGCATGGCTCGAGCTGTTGTGAGTAGCGAGGTGTAGCGGACCATTTTGAGCATCTTGTTCGTCCGCTCTTCCTGGGAAAGAGAAAGCCTCGGCATAACCGCACGCATCAGATTGGCATGATCGACAAAAACAGCCTGGTTACTGATCAACGCTCCAATACTCTTACCGCCGAAAGTGACCAGAATTTGCCCCGGGCCCAAGGCTTGAATCCAGAGATTAGCTATGAGAACATTTTCTGAACGGGTTTTAAAGCCCCAGATTTGCAATTGTCCATCTTCATCGGGCCAGACCCCGATATCTGCACGCGGATTTTCCAGCGCAGCTCCCAACTTGACCAGATTTCGCACATCAAAGGGGATCGGTTCGTCAAAGAAAAAGGTGTCAAATGATCTTGCCGCCTCGGTAAAGATAATCGAGACAGTAACCTCATTGCCTTCATCTCTGGAAAAACTTGTCCAAAATGCGCCGTCCATGATCATCGCAAGATGCTCACGAGTAGGCATCACCCCAACATTCTGGAGAATATTGTCCATCATTTCCGCAGGAGATGCTGATTCCAGTAGTCTCTCCATACGTAGCCAGAGCTCGTCGACATACTCCCTGCTCAAATTATAAGCATCATAACTCATTGTTTATTTTGTTACTTTACCAAGTTAGAGGTCGAACCATGTCAAATCGCGACAGGCTCTCAAAAGGTCTGTGAGGTAAAAGGGACACACACAGGGCAATTTTACAGGTTGCACGACTCATCCGGCGATTCACAGCTTGTTGTCAAGACGGCAATACTTTTATTTAACAAGGTTTTTCAATGAAGGACAAAATGATTTTCATTCATGACACGTCAAACAGTGATGCTTTCTATTTGAGGTTAAAATATGCAAAAATAGAAAATTTGCCTTTTTCTCCTAACCTTTCAAGTCATCGTAAAACATCAAAGCATTCAAAACCAGACCATGATCGATTTCTCCAGTTTTGATGAGCTGCCGCACGTCTGCTTCTGAATAGAGTAGGCATTCGATATCTTCCATATCATCCAAAGCAGGGTCTGCAACCTTCTTCACATCTTCAACCAGCACAGTATAACAGGCATTTCGCTGAATCGCCGGGTTGGGACAAACTTTACCGATAATTCGAGCTGAATTCCCGGCATAACCGGTCTCCTCCAAGAGTTCACGACAGCCAGCAGCAAGAGGATTCTCACCGGGATTAACCATGCCACCCGGTATTTCAATTTCCATTTTTTTGGTACCATACCGAAACTGCCGAATAAGCACTATCTGTTGCTCAGACGTTATTGCAACGATATTGACCCAATCCGGGAAGTCAAAAAGAAAAAACTCTTTTTCCCTACCGCTTCGCTTACATCTCACCGGTCCTGCATTAATCGTGACCACCGGTGTTTTCAACACCACCTTGCCCGGCTGAACTTCCCAGCTTTCATCTATTTCTTTTTGGTTCTTATCCATCTCATTGCCTCATGGCAAAAAAAATCTTGTAAGTTTCCGTTGAGACAACGCTATACGCTGGAAGTAGAATCGTCAAGCACACAGACAACTACTGCATCATACCCCTATCTGTGAGGAGTTGGAGATGATTACATCAACAGATTACGATAAATGGGAAAGGCAATGGCTTCCGAACGGGATCATCACTATTCCCCCTAAGCCTTCAATACCATTTCATCCGTCCGTGAAACAACAGGACAAATATAGCTCACAGCCGCACCATGGAAACTCTGCTTTCATGATAGGTAGGCCCATCCCCAATATCTGTGGTTTTCTGGGAGGTGAGATCGTTGATCCCTGAGGAGGAAGCATCGCTTTCCCAGAACAGACCTGTGGCAACAAGCAATCCTTTGCAGGTATCTTCAGTCACCCGTGCCACTCGAACCGACCACCCCCGAAGATTGATAATTTTCACATTGTCTCCATCGTTGATCGAGAGCGAACGGGCATCATCGGGATGGACAAGTACCGTTCCGAATTCTCCTTTGTAGCGCTCTCCAAAGGTGGAATTGAGCAGGTCAGGATGGGGCGGAGTGATCAGAGCAAATGGTAGTCTTGCGATCAACTCAACGTCGCCCTGTTCACAAGGCTCCATAAGGCAGGCAATGGGCGGCACCTGGGGATTTTCCTCGGAGGAATGGCTGACAAAACGAAATGGCTTCTGCCATCGGCCCCTAATTGACTCCTCTAACCGTTTTCTGGTCGAGGTTATCCATCCTGTAGCAACCAGACCTTCATCGTAAGTAAAATCTTCAGGAAGACCCTTCAGGGTTGCTATATAGGATGCGATCCGTTCCTCGGAGCTCTGCCGAAATGGTACATCGGTGAAGCCTAGTCGGCTGGCAATTTCTTGAAAAAGATCAAAATTACTTTTGGCCTCACCTACTGGTTCAATGACCGGCTTGACAACCGCCATTTCAAAATGCCCGTAGCCTGTGTACAGATCGGTATTTTCGAGAAATGTGGTCGCAGGCAGTAAAAGATCAGCATAGCGAGCGGTCGGGGTCATCACCTGTTCATGAACAACGGTAAACAGATCATCCCGGGACAGACCATGTCTGACCATCGATGCATCAGGGGCAACGCTCAAAGGGTTGCAACTATATACGATAAAAAGGCGTACTGGAGGTGTCAACGCGGTGAGGGCATGGCCGAGATGAGCCATATTGATCATCCGGGTCGGCTTCGCCAACAGTTCTGGAAATCGTAACTTTGCCGTATCGCCAACAAACGCTCTGGAGGTAAGAAGCACTCCCCGGCCCGATCCGCCATTAAACAGTCCTAAAGCGGCAGCCAGAGAGACGATTGCCCGAACACTCATGCCACCGCAACTGTTTCGACTAAGACCGATACCGATCCGGATGAAGGTCTTGGGATGTTGGTACAGTAGCCCGGCAAGCGCCTCGATTCTCTCGCGCGATACACCGCTAAGTCGCCCAAACTCCTCCCAGGATGTGCAGCTGAGATAGCTCTCGAGAGCTGCAAAACCGGTGGTCTCCCGTGCGAGCATATTCCTATCGACATGCTCTTTCTCCAGCATCGCCTTTATTACGCCAAGAGCCAGGGCGCCATCGCCGCCCGGCTTTACCTGCAGATACTCATCGGCAGCTTTTGCTGTCTCGCCTTGATAGGGATCGATCACCAGCAACCTGGCCCCTCTTTTTCTAGCAGCGACCACATATTGCCAGAAATGGATATTCGTCACTTTAAGGTTGATACCCCAAGCTACGATGAGATCTGCATCCCTTGCCAACTCCGGAGGGCTTCCTGGCACACCCTGAAGGTGCATGTCCCAACCTGCTCCGGCTGCTGCCGAGCAAATAGTCTCATTCAGCCTGCTTGCACCTATTTTATGATAAAGAGCGTAACCGGCATTACGGTTCAATACGCCCATATTGCCAGCATACTGGTACGGGAGAATAGCCTCGCCCCCATAACGGGCGCTAACATCTTTTATCTTTTCGGCAAAGATGTGCAAAGCCTCATCCCAGGTTATTCGCTGAAACCTCCCCTCACCTTTTTTCCCAACGCGTACCTGTGGATATACTATCCGTTCTTGGTTGTAGAGTCGTTCAGGATAATTACGCATCTTCCGACATATATAGCCGTTGGTCACAGGGTGCTCGGGATCTCCGGCCAACGAGACGACCTTACCGTGTTCGACCTTGGCAATCATTCCACAGCTGTCTGGACAATCAAGTGGACAGACTGTTTTCTTGTATTCATGCTCTGCATTCCGGATCATTGAATTCTCCCAACAAAATGTACTCTATATTCTTCAGCCTTCAAAAAAGGAAGCTGTATGGCAAACGCTTGAACGCTACGATGAACTCGACATTCCTGGATCCATTCGGAGGAATCACGATTGAAATTTACACGTTAAAGCAAAAATTGGGTAGAATTCTTCGAAGTGAAGAAAGCTCGGCCTTCTACTAATTATACAAGAACGTCAAGAAGTTGAACTATTCAAAAAGAAGAGAGCATTTTGAGGGTTTGCTGAGCCCTGATCAGGACAGGGTCATTACTCATTTTGCTATTTTTCCGCTCTTCGACCAGTTGCTGCAGCGCCTCAACAACCTGATCGGACGGGAAATGACTTAGCTCGGAACACAGCAGCAATACTATATCCTCACGGATCTTCTGGTCGAGTTCATCTCGGCCTTCCAATAACCGAAGTAGTCCTTTTTCCGCAGCTTTCTGACCGGTGACCGATAGTCTCTGGATAAGCTGAAATTTCAGTGAATCATCGCACACCTCAAGCCCACGCAACAACTGTTCGAGAGCCCGTTCCCGATCAAGCCGAGAGATAAAAGCGATAACCTGCTGCTGAACGCGAGCATCCGGATACTCGAGAAATGATTTTATCAGATGAAAATGACGAACGGTTTTCAGTCTGGAAATAATCTGTACCGCATTTCTAATCGCGTACCATGGAGCGTTAACACCAAGTTTTTCGATAAGAATAAAGGCGACATCGTCCTCAAGTCGCGACAGTCTCTCAATGAGTGCGAGGCGCCGCTCCTTGTCGGGTGAACGATATAATTCATCCACCATGGTCTGGGCGCTGTTATCGGCCTGATAGTTCAATAAACACTCAAGCTCTTCTGCGGCAGGTTCAAGATTTCCTAATTTTTTTGGATTATGTTTTCTCAGCTGCCCAGCAAGAGTGTCGTGCATTCTACTCACCACCGCTTGTATGGCAGAAGAGCGCTGCACCTCTTTTTTCGAGATACTCTTAAAGAGCTGCAGCCAAAGCAGCACCTGACAGTACAAACCTCGGGACAGCATTCGCTTTAACAGCAGCTGGATCTGATTACAGACATATTCAAAGCAACCAAGATATTCCTGTTCCTGCTTCAGCCAGCGGGAAAAAATCCAGGAGAGCGTCTGCACAGCCTGATCGTTGTCGTCTTTCAAGGCGTTTTCGGCAAAAAGAGAGAGAACAAACAGGGCCTTCTCCCGGTAGAGCGTTGTAGGACAGACGCTGCAATTGCCTAAGATATGTAAAATGGAATGGGCAAAATCGTAGTATTGAAACCGATACAGATCAAAGAGATAGCCGGCCAGACCGTTTACAAAGCCGTCATCTTCCAGTACGTCGTATCGGCCCTTTTCAAGACAGATAAGGTTTTTCTGCAAACGCAGAAAAACCTTTCTGCCACCGGGCATTCTCATGCCGGCAGCAAGTTCTTTCCCAGGCACCATACTCGATCACTCCAGCTTTTCAGCCGTTAATGTTCTTTCTGGTCGGGAAAGATAATAAAGACAGGCCACCATCGCAGGGATTTGGAAAACTGTACGACAAAGCCAAAATCATCCATCCTGGAGACACAACCTTCCAGTTCAATTGTCAGGTTACTGCCATCTCGCTTCATGCCTATTCGCACCCTGACAGGCTCACCTTCGATGAGAAATGTTTCATTGGTCTCATCGACAAAAAGATAGAGGCTGTTAAGGCCGACATCGCGCATCTGCCCTCTGGCCACCCGACGGTCACCGGTTACCACCTCGACTTCAGCATCGCAATATACCCGCAGTCTCTGACGAGCATCATTTGCTGCCACTACATGTTGTTGCATTCTCATATTATTATCCCCTATAAATCACGTCGAAGAATAGAAACTACTCTTCGAACTACTTCCCCTACATATATATATACATAATGTGACAATATAGCATCGTTTTTACGCCGCTTCATTCTCGCTGCCCCAAAACCCCAGGCAACCGAATCTGATCACCAGGAACTGGTCATATGCCAATGCTCTTTATAATACAGGAAAAAATGGACATAGATATCCGCTTACCACCCGGCATACCACAGATGAAAAAAATGATTTCATCCATATATTACACGGCGATCGATTTGCCAATCGTCAGAACATAACAGAAGGCATTAAGATGATAGACAAAAAATGAGGATTGCAGCGAAGTTGCAACAACAGCCCACTGTATCGACGACAGTAGCAAAGACAGACCCACGAACTCCTATCAAACGTATACCCCATAAGCAAAGGAATGACAACTGGTTTTGGGAGTTTACCGACGAGAAACAGGTGATGACACCAACTTCGCACCATTACAAATAAACTTTGTGATTTCTTTAAACTGCAAACCAAAAATGTGCAATACACTCGGAAGAATTGTCACTCAGTTCAGCCAAGTCCGAGCACTCGACGAGCGTTTATGGTCGTCTGCCCGGCAATATCGAAAACGTTCTCAGACCTGATCGTCGCGAGAGCTTCTAGAATCTCAGGAAGATATTCCGGAGAGTTCCACTCCCTCCAGTGGCTTGCAGGCGGGATATCTGGAGCATCGGTTTCAAGTACCAATGACTCCAACGGTAATTCTGCTGCAACCCTACGTATTTTCCTGGCTCGGTCGTACGTAATGGTGCCGCAAATACCGATTACAAAGCCAAGATTGACAAATTGAAGAGCCTGCTGATGGCTTCCATTAAAAGCATGAACAATCCCGCCTTCGGCAAACCGCTTGCGCCTGAGCGTTGCCAGAACCTGATCATGGGCCTTTCGTACATGCAGCAAGAGCGGCAGGTGAGAGGCGGCAGCAAGATCAATCTGTGCTTCAAAGAGTTTCTGCTGGGCGCTACGATCTGCATTATCAATATGATAATCCAGTCCAACTTCTCCCAGGGCAACTACGTTTTCCGTTTGTACCAGTTGCGCCAGGGTTTCAAGATCTCCTGGCCGATGATTTTCAAGATACATGGGATGCATTCCAGGCGCAGCATGTACTCCGACATAGCGACGGCTCAATTCCACAATCCGCTGCCAGCCATCTCGATCGACACCAGCAATAACCAGATCTGTAACACCGGCAATACGTGATCGATCCAAGGTTACTTCAAAGTCAGGGAAGTAGCGCTCTATATCGAGATGACAATGGGTATCCACCAGAGAGGGAAGTTTTTTTTTGGTAATCAACTTGTCCATATAGTGCAATTTCCTGTGTTATGCTTACGTCTCTTTCTGAAGTTCGACTTTTTGCATCGATTTTGAATAATAGGTTATCTCGTCAAATAATTATGGCATGTGAGGAGATTTACCATAGACAAAGCCAAAACCGTGATCCGAAAAAAAGCCAACAAGATGAAAAATCCTGAATTCAGGCAACGTTTGTATCGATGGAAGGGCGAGCAGATCTCAATTTTACAACGGTTTACAATAAACACTAGAGAATCGTATAATAATCAGCACATTACAAAATGTACCCCAAAAAAATCAACGTATACTCTTGAATGGAATAAAGTATATCCCGATGTTGAGCATATCCAAATGTTGACCTCCACATCACCTCGTTGTATAACGCCATGGGGTTGCCACGGGAACTGTTCACTCCTATTTTTGCATTACATCGGACCGTGGGCTAGACCTGCCATATCCTTGAGCAGTTGAGCAACAACAGGCTGATCAGGCCGAGGGCCGAATATACCGATTTCACCAACATTACCTAGAATCCATTGGAGGAACGCTCTTCAGGCAACGGCATACCGACTCCACTCCCGCTAGCTGCCGGTTCATGAAATTACCTACCGGCTAGTTCCAGCATAGGGTGATGGGATATACCAGACCCGGACAAATCAGAGCATACTATGAATTCAGTTCTCATCATTATCGACACCAACAGTCAATGGGCCCCCTATTACCAGACCGAGAGCGTTATCACCGCCCTCGAGTATCTGCAAAGTAAAGAACAGGCCCTGCAGACGAATCTTGTCATCAACCTCTGCTCCGACCTCTCCTACCATTCGCTCGGATACTACTGCTCACTGCTCGCCCAGGCCCGCAAGCACAAAGTCATACCCAGTATTGAGACACTCAACAGGCTCGACAGCAGCACTCCGGTCAAGCTGGACAACACTCTGCTCCGTCTTTGTCGATGTCATGACAACCTCCCGGCTGATTCGGAAAACGGAGAATTTCATCTCGATGTTTTCTTCGGCAAATGCCAGGACCCGAAACTCGAACGGGTGGCCCGTTTTATTTTTGATCAGTACCCGGCACCAATCTTGCGGGTCACATTCAGTGGCACCCAGCAAGCCCAGATAACCCGTATCCGCCCACTCACCTTGGATGAATTGAACGATCGCCAGCAAGATCTCTTTGCCGACAGCCTCGATAGTTTTAACCGGAAAATCTGGCGCCAGCCCCGCAGCAAAAAGGCGGCCCGTTACGACCTCGCTATCCTCCACGATCCTGACGAAGTTTTTCCACCTAGCAATAAGACGGCGCTCAATCTCTTTATCAGCGAAGCAAAAAAGATGAATATCAATGCCGAGCTCATCACCGAGCACGATTCATCACGGCTGATGGAATTTGACGCCCTTTTTATTCGGCAAACCACTGCCGTCAACCATGTAACCTATCGGCTGGCCCAAGCAGCGAAGCAGGCGGACATGGTGGTCATCGACGACCCGTCTTCGATCATCCGTTGTACCAACAAGGTGTTCTTAAAAGAACTGCAAGACCATTCTGGGGTTCCATCGCCAAAATCTAGGCTGTTGTTTCGCATGAGCCCACCCGACTATGAAGAGCTATCTACGGAACTTGGCCCAACCATGGTTATCAAGATTCCTGACGGCTCATTTTCCGTGGGTGTCAGTAAGGTCAGCAACAAACAGGACTACGACGATCTGCTCGCCGCCCTGTTCCAACGCAGCTCGATCCTGCTCGCCCAGGAGTTCCTGCCCACCGAGTTCGACTGGCGGATTGGGATGCTGAACGGCGACTGCATCTATGCCTGTAAATATTTCATGGCCCGTGGTCACTGGCAGATTTACCATCACAAGGCTGGCAGTTCTACCCGCTCCGGCAAGGTAGAGACCGTCCCTGTCCACACTGTTCCCAAGCAGGTGACCAAGGTGGCAGCCAAAGTTTCGGCCCTCGTCGGCAAAGGACTGTACGGCGTCGATATCAAGCTGGTTGACGGTAACGCGGTAGTCATCGAGGTGAACGACAACCCCTCCATCGATCACGGCATTGAGGATAAGATTCTCGGCAACGAGCTGTACCGGATCATCCTCCGCGAATTTGCCGAACGATTGAGCCACAAAAGCAGGTCATAACGAAAAGCATATGGCCCTGATCCTCCCGGCTACCCTCTCCGATCTTGATGCGCTCGTCGCTCTTGAGCATGAGCTGTTCACTTCAGACCGGATCCCCCGTCGCCAGTTCCGCTACCTCCTGACCCGGGCCAACAGTGTTGCGGTCAAGATTGAACAGGAGGGCAAACTGGCCGGCTATCTTATTCTGCTCCGACGGCGCCGCAGCCAGAACCTCAGGATTTATTCGATCGGCATCAGCACCTGGGCCCGGCATCTCGGTTATGGCAGAGAGCTTGTCTCTTTTGCTGAACAATTCGCGAGGGAAAACACCCTTCGCTATGTAACACTTGAAGTTTGCGAACAGAACATTGGCGCCATCAAGCTGTATGAGAGAACCGGTTTCCAACGGCACGGAGAGAAACCAGGCTATTACGAAGACGGCTGCAACGCCCTGTGCATGAGAAAAGAAATATTCCCAAAGGATACAGCCCAATGATTCACCCACATACCGCCGTCAAATATATTGATGCTGAAAAAGGCTACGGGCTCGTGGCCACCCGACCGATCCCGCGAGGTACTATAACCTGGACTCTCGACCACCTCGACCGCGTGATCCCCCAGGATGAAATGGCCCGCCAGGATTCCCGTTATCACGACATTTTAATGAAATACTCCTTTCGCAATAACCGCGGCGAGTATGTTTTCTGTTGGGATAACGGCCGCTACATCAACCACAGCTTCAACGCCAACTGCTGCCTCACCCCTTACAACTTCGAAGTTGCCATCCGCGATATCGATGAAGGTGAGGAGATTACTGACGATTACGGCTATCTCAACATTATCGAACCGTTTACGGCCTCAGCCGAAGGTAGTGAACGATCGGTAGTATACCCGGACGACCTGCTCCGTTACGCCGGAATCTGGGACCAAAAACTTGCAGCGGCCTTCCCCGACATGGCCTTGGTAGAGCAACCACTTCAGGTGTTTCTCGAACCGGAGATATTGCGCATCCTTCATGACATCGCCGAAGGACATAGCGAGCTGCTGTCCATTCGCACCTGCTATTATGATGGAGCTAGATCTTGACGACAACAGATGTTGCAGAAAATATTCACATTTTCTGCAACATCATTCATAACATGTAATGAATGGGTTATATCAACAGCCAGTGTAAAGACAATTTCACTCAACGGGTTCTTCTTGAAGACTTCGTATCCTCAGCCCGCTCTGTGAATGAATGCTCATTCCTGGATGAACCTTCGTTAGGACATTTTATCTTCAACACTCTTCACCTTATCTGCCATGGTCTGATGTCTGTCGATCCGGGTTCCCAGCTTGATGGTAGTAGTGATACGGGGTGCCCCCATCGCGTGAATGGTTTCGTGGCATTTTTTTACAGCCGCCATAACCACATCCCACTCCCCCTCGATATTGGTTCCGTAAGCGTGGAGAGCGCTCTTCAGACCCGCCTCTCTTATGATCTGCTCACAAGCCACCACATACTGGGAAACAGAGACTCCAACACCAAGTGGCACCACACAGAGATCTATAATTACGTGCATCGTTTGTATCCTCGTATTTGTCTTCATTTTCAAACAGACCGCCAGGCCTGACACATTAACACCGGAACAACTTTGCATTCCGAGGATTTCAAGGTAATACTTTTAATAGGAAGAAACCTGATTTTTTTTATTCTATCAGTTGCATCGTGATTATGTAGCGAAGCTGCCGGTCTTTGTAACAACACAAAAAAATGGTCTTGCCGGCCATATCAAGAGGAAAAAAACATGCCCGTCTATTTTCAGCTCTCAGTTGAGGAAACTCTCTGCCACCTGAAAACCAGACTGAGCGGCCTCACCGATCACGAGGTGAATCTCCGCCAGCAAGAAAAAGGATACAACCGACTGAAGGTTCGCCCACCGGTTCCTGCCTGGAAGATACTGCTCGCGCAGTTCACCAATTTCATTATCTACCTGTTACTTATCGCTGTAATCTTCTCAGTTATCATAGGTGAATATACCGACTCTCTTGTCATCCTGGCAATTCTGCTCATGAACGGACTCATCGGTTTTTTCCAAGAACTGAGAGCCAATCGCTCACTGGAAGCCCTTAAAAAACTGGTAACTATTGAAGCAAAAGTCACCCGCAATGGTATCACTGCCATTATTGACGCAGCCGAACTGGTCTATGGCGATATTATCCATCTTGAAAACGGAGATAAGATTCCGGCAGATGCACGTCTGATTAGTGTTATTGAGTTACAGATCGAAGAATCTGCTCTCACAGGAGAAAGCGAGCCGGTTCGCAAACAGCTGACGAAAATTGCGGGCGAACCCGGCCCGGCAGATCAAAGTAATATGGTCTTTTCCGCAACTTCTGTGGTCGGAGGCAGAGGCATAGCAGTGGTGACCGCCTGCGGCATGGAAACGGAAATCGGGCGAATCTCCCAGCTCGTCGCCTCGGCGGAAGAAGAAAAAACACCACTGCAACAACGCCTCGACAGATTCGGTAAAAATCTCGGTCTGGTTATCATCGCCATTTGTATTCTCGTGTTCTGCCTCTGCCTTGGCCGCTACTACCTCCAGCAAACCACCATTCATGTTTCGGCTTTTCTGGAATTTGCCTTTATCGCCATCAGCCTGGCGGTCGCTGCCGTACCCACTGCCCTGCCAGCGGTTGTTACCATCGCTCTCTCTATTGGTACCAGAAGGCTGCTGGTCAAAAACATGCTGGTCAGACGCCTAAGCTCCGTTGAGACTTTGGGCTGCTGCGATGTGATATGTTCGGACAAGACCGGCACCCTCACTAAAAACCAGATGACCGTTCAACGGGCATGGACGCTTGGAGGCGAATTCGATTTCAACCACGACGACATCAAACATAGGACGTCAATCAATCAGGATCTGAGACTGCTTTTCACCATCGGCATCGCCTGTAATAACAGCAAGGCAGATTTTGCAGCTGGAAAAGGTGGAAACCCCACAGAAATTGCTTTGTTTCAGGCTGCAGAAATTGCCGGGGTCAGCCATAACGGCAAACGAATCCATGAGCGCCCTTTTGATTCGAGCCGCAAACTGATGAGCGTGGTTGTGCAGGAAGATGATCACACCCTGCTCTGCACGAAAGGCGCACCTGACCAACTACTCAACCACTGCACCGATGTCCAGATCGGCTCCGAAATTCATCCTCTTGATGATACATATCGCAGCATCATTCTCAAAGCTAATCAGCATCTCGGATCGCAGGCCTTGCGGGTAATGGCTTTTGCCTATAGGGAAGCAGACTCCCCAGATGATACCCAGGAAGAACGCCTTACCTTCATCGGCCTCCAGGCCATGATCGATCCCCCTCGCGATGATGTGATCGATGCGATCAGAAAGGCACGATCTGCCCATATCAGGGTTATCATGATCACTGGGGATCACCGGGAAACAGCAAAAGCTATTGCCAAAGAGATTGGCATCGATGGAGAGATGCTGACCGGCGAAAAGATTAACCTGATGACCGACGAAGAATTTTCGCAAACAATTACCCGCACCAATATCTTTGCCCGGGTCATACCCGAACACAAACAACGAATCGTAAAAGCATTGCAGGAGCAGGGCCACATTGTCGCCATGACCGGTGATGGCGTAAATGACGCCCCGGCTCTAAAAAGTGCCGATATCGGGATTGCCGTCGGCAGCGGTACGGATGTGGCTCGTGAAGCCTCTGATTTTGTTCTCCTCGATGATTCGTTCTCCTCGATAGTTGCTGGAGTCGAAGAGGGGCGGGGCATCTACGAAAATATTCAGAAATCTATCATGCTGCTCCTTTCCGGCAACCTCATGGAGGTATTGATCATTCTTTTGGCGGTACTACTGGGCTTCAACCTGCCACTCACTGCACTGCTGCTGCTGTGGGTCAATCTCATCACCGATGGTGCCCCGGCCCTGGCTTACGCCGTCGATCCCTACGGCAAAAACATCATGCAACGCCCCCCAATTCCAATCAGCGAAGGCATCCTGCCATCCAAACGACTGCGGCTCCTCATCGCCCTCGGATTCTCCGGCTCACTCATCGGTCTTGGCTTATTTCTGCTGAGCGGCGGAAACAGTAATGACCCAATAGAAATTCAACGAGCCCAGACCATGGTCTTCAACTATATCGTTCTCTACGAAATGATGCTGGTCTTTGTAATCCGCAATAACTACCAGGTCAGAATGCTCACCAACAGCTGGCTCTGGTTCTCTGTAATCTTTTCACTCATGATGCAGGTCCTCATCATGTACACTCCGCTCCATTTTATCTTTCATGTTACCCCGCTTACTGCCTCTGAGATATTCGAATTAATGGTGGCGACCGGTGTTTTCTCCCTGATCTGCTATCTTTTCGGACGCGACAGAGCGGATGGACCAAAGACCTCCACAAGCTCAGCCTGCCAGTAAGAGGAGAAAACTGAATCGGACGATGCAGAAACAAAACGCTATGGTAATTTGAGGAAAGAGCATTCCTGGATCTTCATAGATGTCGAATCTGTCCTGCCCATCTTGACAAAAATCAAGGGGAGAGATTACGGATCCGCCAAAGACAAAAGGGACTTACTACGATTTCAGCACCCATGCCAATTATAGCATTTCAGCTATCTATTCAGATATTTGGAAACACAAATGCGTAACAAACCAAAACTATCCACCTAAACTTTCTACGCTTTTCGCAATAGCTGAAATTTCCCTGTTCAATTCCGGACAATTTGGGTATATTTGGCACCCTGTTGACCAACAGGTCCCTTTTTCCTGTTGGTCAGTATCGTCAATAATCTTCCACTGTATGCGGTTTCTCCAGTGAACAGTCTCTGGTAGACACCATCACCAGGAACCGTCGCACCATACACAGCAGGATATTTGCTACGTACCAATTACGTCATGCGGAAATTACCAGCCGAACCACAAGTTTTCCTCGGCAGCAAGCAGGAGCAACAATGAAAGAATTACAACAATCAGACCTGGCTATCCACGAACTTATCCGCCAGGAAGAGCAGCGTCAGGCTGACAAAATCCGTCTTATCGCCTCTGAGAACTACGTCTCTACCCCCGTTTTGCAGGCCAGCGGTTCCGTTCTGACCAACAAATATTCCGAGGGCTATGCCGGAAAGCGTTACTACGAGGGTCAGCAAATCATCGACCAGGTGGAAAACCTCGCCATAGAGCGTGCGAAGAACCTTTTCGGCGCCGAGCATGTCAATGTCCAGCCTTACTCGGGTTCTCCCGCCAATCTCGCGGTCTACCTGGCCTTCCTTAACCCTGGAGACACAATTCTCGGCATGGCCCTACCCCATGGCGGTCATTTGACCCATGGATCACCGGTCTCCATTTCCGGCAAGTTTTTCGATGCCCAATCCTACAGCCTCGATCGTGAAACTGGGCTGCTGAACTACACAACTATCCGAGAGACGGCCCTTGCCTGTACACCTAAACTGATCATCGCTGGTCACTCTGCGTATCCACGCATTCCCGATTTCAAGATATTCCGGGAAATCGCCGACGAGGTTGGAGCAATCCTGTTGGTAGATATGGCTCATTTCGCAGGACTCGTCGCTGGCGGATCTCATCCTTCACCTGTGCCCTACGCTGATGTTGTAACCACAACCACCCATAAGTCACTGCGTGGGCCACGTGGAGCCATGATCCTTTGCAAGGAAAAGCATGCTGCCGCTATCGATAAGGCCGTCTTTCCAGGCATTCAGGGTGGTCCCCACGACAGCACCACTGCAGCAATCGCCGTTGCCATGAAGGAAGCGGCAACAGACGAGTTCAAAGCTTATACGGCTCAGGTACTGAAAAATGCCAAAATGCTGGCTGAAACTCTCATGTCTAAAGGTTTCCAATTGGTCACCGGCGGAACAGACAACCATCTGATGCTGGTTGACCTGACGAATAAGGGCGTGCCTGGCAAAAAAGCCGCCAAGGCCCTTGATGCTGCGGGCCTTGTCCTGAACTACAATGCCGTTCCTTTTGATATACGCAAACCATTTGACCCCAGCGGAATCCGTATCGGCGTATGCGCCGTCACAAGCCGCGGTTTCACTGAAAAAGAGATGATCTTCATCGGTGATAAAATCGATTCGGTCATAAACGATACGGAAAACGTAGCGCTCCATGCAGAGATTGCAGAGGAAGTCAAAAAACTCTGCTCAGCCTTCCCCGCACCAGGACTTGAGCACCTCTTCTAATTGCGGTCAGCCTGGCGACACCACGAGGGGTTGCTTCCTGACAGGAGAGCAACCTCTCGTTTACTTCCAATCCTTTCCTGATCTACCGAACACAACCACAGCCGTTTTGCGTACTTGCAGGGAACCGTACCCAAACCATCCAACAACTTGCCATTCTGTCGGTACGACATGCGTTTATCCCTTCACACCAATATCTATTACCTCTATCTGATCAAGCTATCAAAGTGGTTCATGCTGATCATGCCGGTGGTCGCTCTTTTTTACAACGCGAACGGCCTTGATGAATTTGACATCTACCTGCTGCAGGCCATCTATTCTCTTGGTGTTGCCTGTATGGAGATACCATCCGGCTATATGGCCGACATGATCGGTCGCAGAACCTCACTTATTCTCGGCTCTGTCCTCGGTACGCTCGGTTTTGTCCTCTATTCGGTTTCCAGCAGTTTCGGCCATTTTCTTATAGCGGAAATCATTCTCGGCCTTGGCGGGAGTTTTATCTCCGGCTCCGACTCCGCACTCCTTTACGACAGCCTCGCCGAAACAGGAGACCAGAACCGGTATCTTCAGTATGAAGGGAGGATCACTGCCTTAGGCAACCTTGCGGAAACCACCGCCGCCATCTGCGGTGGCCTTATCGCTGCCATGATCAGCTACCGGGCTGTGTATGGCGCCCAGGCCCTGATCGCCGCAATCGCCATCCCCGCATCTCTGCTGCTTGTAGAACCACAGCGGGAAAAACTGGCAACACAGCCCTCCTTCAGCCAGATCATCAGGATCTGCCACCAATCGCTTTTCATCAACCTCAAGCTGAGCGCAGCCATCCTGCTCTCCTCCGTCATTGGTACCTCCACCCTTTGCATGGCCTGGACCTGTCAGGTCTATTTTGTTCATAAGGGCCTTGATGAAACGGCTATTACTCCAATATGGGTGATTTTGAATCTCATCGTAGCCATTGTCTCCGCCTATTCCCATAAACTGATCTCCACAATCGGCAACAGCATGGCTATTCTTCTCATCATCCTGCTGATTCCCGCTGGATATATTCTGCTGGGCGCGACATCACTGATCCCGGGTCTCATAACCCTTTCAGCCTTTTACTTTATCCGGGGCTATGCAACCCCACTTCTGAAAGACCTCACCAATATGTACTGCGACTCGACTATCCGGGCCACAGTCCTCTCAATTCGCAGCCTGCTGATCCGTCTCGGTTTCGCAGCCCTTGGACCAATGATTGGCATCGGTTCACGCCATGCCAGCCTCTCACTTTCCCTGATTTGCACCGGTAGCGTTCTTCTTATATTGGCTATCATCGCTGCCATTTTCCTGAGATATCAGGCTCCGGAGATATTTGCAACGCAGCAGGACATATATAAGAAGACATGACAGAGTGCCATTTCAAACCTGTCAGGGCCGATCAGTCCTTCTTTTTCATTTGACCCTCCTCAATCGATACAGTACCATTGCCAGCACGCCCACACGAACTCGTCCCGGCATAAACCGTTCGGGACCAGGTGCTTAACGTTCAATCTCGCGCCCGTCACAACCACCCATGCCTTCAATACGCAAACACAAGACGCCGCCTCTGCGAGAACAACTTTCGAGAGCCCTTCAACGTATCGCCGAACTTGAAGAGGCATTGCAACAGGCAACATCCCCGCAACCGGCCACACCCCAGATTCGATCGGACAGCCCAGAAGCCCTGCACCAATCCGCGACACTGCTGCGTAAAAGCAAAAACAGGTACCGAAAATACTTCAATTACGCTACCGACGCCATGTTTGTCATTCTTCCCGACCGGGAGAACATGACCTTTGGCGCCTTTGCCGATGTCAACAAAGAGGCAATTCGACGACTTGGCTACAGCCGAGAGGAATTCTTCACCATGACGCCCAGGGATATCAATCATCCCGCCTACGCTTCGGCTATGAACGATCGGGCCAAACGTCTCTATGAGAAAGGTTCTGATACCGTTGAAAGTGTCCACATCACCAAGGACGGCAGGCAAATTCCGGTAGAGATCAATGCCCTAATGCTCAACGTCGACGGAGAAGAACTGATCCTTACCGTCGCCCGCGATATCAGCGAGCGCCAGAAAGCCGAATTGGATCTACGCGAAAGTGAACGACTTTATCGCTTGCTGGCCGATAACGTCCATGATGTTATCTGGACTACAGACACCGCTTTAAAACCAATGTTTATCAGCCCTTCGATGATCAATCTGAGCGGCCACACAACCAGCGAGGCCCTGCCGGTTCTCTACCGCTCGATTATTCTTGAGTCACCGCTTTTTGAAAATTTCCAGCGCACACCCTCCAAACAGGAAAAAGGCCGCAACCAGCCCATCCACTGGGAGATGGAGTTTACCAAGAAAGATGGTACTATCATCTGGATCGAGAGTATCGCCTCTCCTCTCTGGTCTACTCTCGGCATTTTTACAGGTATCATTGGAGTTACCCGAGATATTACCAGCCGGAAAATGATCATGCTGGAACTTGAGGCTGCCCAGGAACAGGCCAACCGTGCCAATCGCGCCAAATCCGAGTTCCTTGCAAATATGAGTCATGAAATCCGCACCCCCATGAATGGCATTTTGGGCACAATGCAGCTCTTGGGAATGACAGCTTTGTCCGACGAACAGCGCCAATATGTTGACACGGCCCTTAAGTCTGGCAGAAGCCTACTTACAATCATAAATGATATTCTCGATTTTTCGAAAATCGAAGCCGGGAAGATAGAAATACGAAACGAGATATTTGCCCCCCGGGAGGTCATTAACTCCCTCATCGCCTCGTTTCAGACCATGATCAAGACGCCGGAAATCGCCCTTGTCAGCCGGATCGATGATGAAGTGCCCGATCTCATTGTCGCCGATCAAATCCGTTTTCGCCAGATACTTACCAATCTCGTCGGAAATGCTGTCAAGTTCACCAATAACGGCGAAATTGCCATTCATGTCCAGATGAAGGATCAGCCTAAAGGGAACAAAACCACTCTGCAGTGCACGGTCACCGATACCGGCATCGGCTTGCCTCAACATTCAGACAAGGAACTGTTCGAACCATTTTCTCAATTTGAAAGCAGTTTCAGGAGAAAATACAAAGGGACGGGACTTGGTCTTAGTATCGTGAGACAACTCGTCAAGCTCATGGGCGGCACCATCACCATTTCCAACAGGAGCCAGAGAGGCACGCAGGTTGTTTTTGAAATAGAAGCAGGCTTTGCACCGCCCCTGGCACCACCAGCCAGCAAACCGATCCCCCCCTGCAAGCATGCAAAAAATGTAACACAGCAACACATCCTGCTTGTAGAAGATGATCTCATTAACCAACAGATTCTCCGATCAGTGTTGGAAAAACTCGGCCACAGCGTCACCATTGCCCATAATGGCCGTCAGGCCTTACAGACCTTACTCACCAAAGAATATGACTGTGTACTGATGGACATACAGATGCCGGAAATGGACGGTTTTGAGGCAACACGCCGTATTCGTTCTCAACAGGAATATAGCAAAATTGCTCAAATTCCAATTATTGCCCTCACGGCCTTCGCCATGACCGGTGACAAAGAACAGTGTCTACAAGCCGGCATGAATCATTACCTCTCAAAACCTGTGGATATCCATGCCTTGGAAGAAATACTCCAGCAGCATGGTTCGTGCTGATCAGGTCATTTTTCTGTCGTGCAATACTTTGGTGTCATTGATTCCCATCAATCCTACTTTGGAGTAACGGCGTGAAGTCTCCAGTCATTTGCCTTTTTCTTATTTGCTCCCTCTCCAGTTGCGCCACTTTAAGCAAAAATGAGTGTTTGAACGGCGACTGGTTAACCATTGGCTATGAAGATGGAGCCAAAGGCGAATCGCGCGAGCGAATCGGTGCTCATCAAGAAGCCTGTTCAGAATATGGTATCGCACCCGATTTCAACACCTACCAGAAAGGCTACGATAACGGCTTGCTGCTCTTTTGCACACCGCGCAATGGATTCATCAAAGGCAAAGGAGGCTATCAATATTCCGGGATCTGCCCTGAAAAGCTGGAAAGCGGATTCCTTGAGGGATATGACGGCGGACGGGAAATCTATCAGCACACCGTCAAAAGCAATTCCCTTAATAACGAACTTCAATCCATGGACAGCCGCATTGCCGATATTGAACATGAGATTCGTCAAAATGAACATATTCTGCTCGACAATGCGACTCCCAAAGACCAACGTCGAAGGGTTTACCGAACCATTGAAGAGTTAAAGCATGATCACTATGACCTTGAGCGTCGCTTTCAAAATGTTCTGGAAGAAAAGGAGGAAATTGACCACCGACTCGACTTTCTCCGAAGACGGTACCAGGCCTACCAGTAATTAAAGGCCCAAAGTGAGATAAGAATTTCAAAGCTGTTATGAACACTCTGCAAAGCTTTCCCCCGGTTGTTGATCAACAGACTCGCATCCTCATCCTTGGTAGCATGCCCGGCCGGGTCTCTTTATCTGAAACGCAGTATTATGCCCATCCTCGAAACGGATTCTGGCATATCATGGGCCAAATCATTGGTGCGAGTTTTGAGCTCGACTACGAACGACGGCTTCAGATCCTCCTGGCCAACCGTATCGGCCTCTGGGACGTCATCGCTTCCTGCACCAGAGCATCCAGTCTCGACACCGATATCGATGATAGCTCCATTATATCTAATGATTTTCGTAGCTTGCTGACCTACTATCCATCAATTGAGCAGATATTTTTCAACGGCACCAAAGCCGAACAGACCTTCAAAAGGTATGTCATCCCCTCCCTGGATACGCTGCTCGACCATATCCGCGTCAAACGCCTGATTTCTACCAGCCCTGCCAATGCCAGATATTCACTTGAGGAAAAGATTGACGTCTGGCGGACCCACCTTTGTCGATAGTAATCAATTACTGGTAGACGAACTTCAAAAATACCTCACCGAAAACACTACCCATTTCGCCTAACATACAATATAATTACATTTGTCATTATTTCTGAATAGATGCATTTTTTCACTCTCTTTTTTTTATGTATATTTAAATACATATGTTGTACATGGATGAGAGATAGAGATTTTTCTTTGACAGAATTTAAAATACCACTTACTCTATTTAATCAAATAATTAAATTTAATATCTTATGTAAATAACTATGCTTTCATTATTTCATCAATCTGCTCGAGCCCTCACCATGCTCGCCTTTTTACTGCCAGCAACACCTTACATAGCCTTCTCTGAGACGCAACCGTTATCTCTTGAGATACCGGGAGAGTGGAGTCTTGCTCAGGCAGTCGAATATGCACTGACGAACAATCCGGAAATCCATATTGCCTTGGAACGGATCGCCTCCTCACAGGCGATGGCCACTGCCGCACTTTCTGCCACCCTACCGACTGTAACGCTCGGCAGCGAATACTCCCAAACCGATAACCCAATGTATTCGTTTGGCAATATCCTCAACCAAGGTGCCTTCGACAACTCCATCGATTTCAATGACCCTGGCCGAACAGACAGTCTCGCACTGCAGGCCATGCTCCAATATCGCCTCTATGACGGCGGCAAGACCAGGGCTGAAATTGAGCAAGCCGACGCAACAAAACGGGCAGCAGAAAGTCGACTCGGCGCCGTTCATCATCAACTAGCCTATGAGGTGGTGCGCAGCTACTACAACATTCGCCAGGCAGAAGAGATGGTAGATGTGCGAAATGCCGCAGTCGCCTCCATCGAGGCTTCGCTTGCAGTCGGCAGGGCCCGTTACGAGGAAGGTGACCTGTTAAAGGAAGATATACTCAACCTTGAACTGCAACAGGCACGGGAGCGGGAAAACAGCATACGCAGCCGCCACGATTTTGATCTGGCCTGCAAGATATTCTGGAACCTTCTCGGTCTCCATTCGCAAGGCAAAGGCACATTGCCGGAAATCGTGGAGCAGCAGGAAGTCCCGGAGCAGTTCACCCATGCCGCCCGAAAAGAACTGGAGGTCATACGCGACCAGATTTCCGCAGCCGAGGCTGCACTCTCAGGAGCTCGGAGCACTGAGAAACCCGTTATCGACAGTTATGCCCGTTATCAGTATGAATACGGCACTGTGCTTGGTGAATCCGGAGATTCCTGGCAGGCCGGCGTACGGCTCAACTATAGCCTCTACAACGGCAACCGGACCGAAGCCGAAATCTCCGCGGCCCAAGCCCGCCTCGCTGAAATGCAGGCGATGCAGGCCAAAATCGATCTGGCCCTCGACCTTGAAATGCAGCAAGCCGAGATCAATTACATGCAGACATTGGAGCGGCTTCAACTCACCGCTAAAATGGTTGAGGTGGCTGAAGAGAGCGCAAAGCTGAGTCGAACCAGGTTTCAGGAGGGTGTTATCCTGGCCTCTGACCTGATCGATACGGAAATGCGCCTTACCGATGCCCGGGCACGACGGGCAAGTGCCAAGGCCGAGAACAGGATAGCTATCGCCAATCTGCGGCGCGCCACCGGAGCCGGACAGTTTTAGTACCTGAGACATTCGTTTTGTGTTGTTTATGAATGAATTCCATAGGGGTACGTATCCCCTTCGTGATGTTTTATGAGAAAAACTTGTCTAACTGGAGACGTAAAGATGAAATCATTGTGGCGAGCCTGTGGAGTTGCCCTACTATTTTCCCTGTTGTTCGGCTGCCGGACAGAAGACCCTGAAGCCAGGTCGAAAGTCGAGCTGCCTATCCAAAAGGTGACGGTGGCAGAGGTGCAATTATCACCCGTGACGAATCAAATTGAGGTGCTTGGCACGGTGGCCTCAAAGAATCGGGCAGAGATCTCAACAAAAGTCAGCGGCACCATCTCCACCATGCCGGTAGTTCTTGGTTCCGAAGTGCGGAAAGGAGATGTGTTGCTTGAAATCAGTGCCGGTGAAATCGACGCCCGCCTTCGCCGGGCGCAGGCGGAGTTTCAACAAGCCCGCCGCAACCTGGACCGGGAAAAGAAGCTGCTCGCCAAAAATGCTGCTACCCCGGAAACTGTCAAATCCCTTGAAGAATCGTTAACCATTACCGAGGCCGCCTACGAAGAAGCCCAGACCATGCAGGGTTACACTCACATCACCGCGCCATTTGACGGCAGAGTAACTCGTAAGATGGCCAATCGTGGCGACTTGGCCACTCCAGGTAAACCGTTGCTCGACATCGAAGATGAAACACAATTGCAGGTTCTTACCGAAATTCCCGAGGCAATGATCATCCATATGAAACAAGGGGATCAGTTGTCCGTAAGGCTCCCTTCCGCCAACCTCACAGTCATAGGTACTGTCACGGAGGTGGCACCTACCGCCAATCCCTCCACTCGTAGCGGACCTGTAAAACTGGATATTCAAGCCCATTCCGATCTTCGTCCCGGCCAATTTGCACGAGTTGTTCTCACTCGGAAAAACACTGACACTCTGACTGTTTCCAACAAGGCTTTGGTTATGCACGGGCAGATGGAACAGATGTTTGTTGTCGACGAGAATATCGCCCGTTTGCGTCTGGTCCGCACCGGCAGTCGCTATGGCGACACTCTCGAGGTGCTCTCAGGCCTCGCTCAGGGAGAACGGGTTGTGGTCGAAGGCCAGAACCTGCTGAAAGACGGCCAGCCAGTCACCTTCCAGTAGCCAGAGTGTCCTTTAACCAACGATTTTCAACTACCTCCTGAAGAACAATGACAGAACAAAATGCTCCAGGTTTTGCCGGCCATCTGGCCCAGGCTTTTATCAACTCGAGGCTGACACCACTTGCCATTCTCGCTTCCATCCTGCTTGGCCTTCTTGCCATCGTTTTGCTGCCAAGGGAAGAAGAGCCACAGATAAAAGTACCCATGATTGACGTGATGGTGAGCATGCCGGGAGCCACTCCGAAAGAGGTGGAACAGCGGTTGACCATTCCAATGGAGAAACTACTCTACGAGCTGCCTGGGGTTGAATACATCTATTCGACATCGATGCCGGGCCACAGCCTTCTGGTGGTCCGTTTCTATGTTGGTGAAGATCTTGAGACCTCGATCGTCCGGCTCAACCAGAAGCTTGCAACCAACTTCGATCGTATCCCCCATTCGGTCTCAAAGCCACTGATCAAACCACACACCATCGACGATGTGCCAATCCTCGCCCTTACCTTTCACAGTCGAAACTACGACCACCTGACGTTACGACGATTAGCCGCCCAGGTAGACGACTCAATCAAGAGTATCACCAATGTCGCCGAAACCACTCTTATCGGTGGTGCCAGACGCCAGGTACGCGTCCTTTTCGATCCGTTGTTGCTCGCCTCACGAAATCTCAACGTCACCGATCTGGCGCCGCATATCAGCCAGGTGAATCTGCAGTCTTTTTCCGGCAATCTGCAGTCAATGAACCAGGAAATCCTGCTGCAGACGGGCACGTTTCTCGGCAGCGCACAGGAGCTTGGACGAGTGGTAGTAGGTGTATATGGTGGGCTCCCAGTCTATCTTGAGGATGTGGCCACAATCATTGACGGGCCAGAGGAACCCAACAATTACGTTCTTTTCGGTGCACCTGGATTGCCAGCACCCGAGCCTGCCGTTACCCTGTCAATCGCCAAACGACCAGGTGCTAATGCAGTGTCAGTGGTGGAAGAGGTGCTGGCGAAAATAGAAACACTGCGCCCCACCCTTATCCCTGAAGATATTACTGTAACCGTCACCCGTGATTACGGCGAAACCGCAGCGGATAAATCCAATGAGTTACTGCTGCACATGGGTATCGCGGTTTTTGGTGTCGCAATACTGATTCTATTTTTTCTCGGCTGGCGGGAATCGATGGTGGTTATGCTAGCCATTCCGTCAACTCTGGCGCTCACACTTCTCATTTTTTATCTTTATGGTTACACCCTCAACCGGATAACTCTATTTGCCCTCATCTTCTCCATCGGTATTCTGGTTGATGATGCCATTGTGGTCGTTGAAAATATCGTCCGCCATCTTCATCTGCCTGCGAACAAAGAAAAATCAAGGGTAAGTGTTGCCATCGAGGCGGTGAGTGAAGTTGGTAATCCCACGATTCTCGCAACCTGGGCTGTCATCGCCGCCATCCTGCCAATGGCCTTTGTGGGCGGACTGATGGGGCCCTACATGCGACCGATTCCGGTGGGTTCTTCCGCGGCAATGGTATTTTCTCTTCTTATCGCCTTTACCGTCACCCCCTGGGCCGCAGCACGCCTCTTGCGAAAAAACGACCATGGAACAAGCAGCCATGAAGAGAGCATGCCTGACGACTGGTTCACCAGGATTTACCATCTGGTCATGGACCCGTTGCTCTCACACCCCGCCTGGAGGATGCTATTCTTTTTTACCATAACCGCTCTTCTCATCGGCGCTGCATCCATGGTCTACCTCGGCATGGTCAAGGTCAAGATGCTACCTTTCGACAATAAGAGCGAATTCCAGATCATACTCAACATGCCGGAAGGATCAACCCTGGAACACACCTCCCGGGTCGCTTTGGAGATGGCGGAGATAGTACAGGAAGATCCCGCCGTGGTAAATTACCAGATCTATGCTGGCACGGCTTCACCCTACAACTTCAATGGTTTGGTCCGCCATTATTTCCTGCGAAAAGGCCCAACCATGGCCGATATCCAGGTGAATCTGCTGCCGAAAAATGCTCGTAACCTGCAAAGCCATGACATCGCCCGTCGTATCAGGCCGGAAGTCGCCGTCATCGCAGAAAAATATGGCGCCACTGTAGCCGTTGCTGAAGTCCCCCCCGGTCCGCCAGTATTGCAGACCCTGGTGGCAGAGATTTACGGACCAAGTGATGAGGCGCGGGTTCAACTGGCAAATGCGGTGAAAGATATTTTCCACTCCAGCGAAGGGGTGGTCGATGTCGACTGGTTCAGAGAGGACGACAGAACCAAAACCGTGCTGACAGTGGATAAAGAAAAAGCTGCAATCAACGGTATCTCCGAAGAACAGATCACCCGCACCATCGAGATCGGCATGGGCGGCCTCGCCTTTGATCTTTTCCACCAGCCAACCGACAAGGAAGAGATCAACATAGTCCTGCAGCTCCCTCTCATTTATCGCGCCAGGATTGACAATATCCTCAACATCTCTCTGCGCCCAGAAAATAACAGGTCGGGATATATGATTCCCCTTCGTGAGCTGGTCAACGTCAGTGAAATTAGGGTCGAGCAACCGATATATCGCAAGAACCTTAAACCAGTCATTTATGTGACCGGTGATGTAGCCGGTTCGGTCGAAAGCCCGGTCTATGCTATCTTTGAAATGAATAATCGCCTCAAGGAACTTAACGCTGCCGATTATGGCGGATCAGAAGGGAAGGTCGAGCTTTACAACCTCAGCCAG
The DNA here is from genome assembly GCF_900143695.1 of Desulfopila aestuarii DSM 18488. GTDB lineage: Bacteria > Desulfobacterota > Desulfobulbia > Desulfobulbales > Desulfocapsaceae > Desulfopila > Desulfopila aestuarii. Next base: position 143,833 of record NZ_FRFE01000011.1, on the reverse strand, counting down.
CCCTTTGATGAGTCACAGCCCGCAATGAAATGGGACGGCGAATGGCACATCACCCTTGAGGTGTTCCGTGATCTGGGACTTGCCTTCTGCGTAGTGATGATTCTGATCTACATGCTGATGGTAGGCTGGTTCAAGAGCTACCTTACCCCTTTTGTTGTCATGGCTGCCATCCCCTTCTCGCTGATTGGTATTCTACCGGCGCACTGGGGCTTTGGCGCCTTTTTTACCGCTACCTCAATGATCGGTTTCATGGCCGGTGCCGGTATTGTTGTGCGAAACTCCATCATCCTCGTCGATTTCATCGAGCAGCGGGTACGAGAAGGCCAGCAACTCGACAAGGCAGTTGTTGATGCCGGTGCCATCCGCTTCCGTCCCATGCTGCTGACAGCACTGGCGGTGGTGGTCGGGGCCTCGGTTATTCTGGCCGACCCGATATTTCAAGGGCTTGCCATTTCGCTTATGTTCGGCGAGATCGCCTCGCTTTTGATCAGTCGTATGGCGGTGCCAGTCATGTATTTTATGTTGAAAAACAAGACGCTGTAACCCCAGCACCTTAAGGAAGATATCACGATGAAAAACCAGCTTCGCTTCAACCCCTTCACTGACCGGTTGAGCCGCGACATCAGAAATGAACTTTCCAGCGCGCTTGCGCTCTCGCTGAAAGAAGGAAGTGAAAAGCCTGTAATGACTGTTGCCCAACAGTTCCTGGCCACTGAACCGGCTGAAATCTATGTGGCATACATCAACGAACGTCTTCATCGGTACCGAAAGGCTATAGAATCCATTTCCGGCAAAATAGACGATCCCTTTCTCCGCAGCTTTATGCTCTGGGATCTCGAGCTTTTTTTCGAGATGCATGAAGTACTTGAACATGACTGGTATCACGCAACCGGTGAAACAAAACTCTTATTGCAGGCCCTGATCCGGGCTGCCGGGGTTTACATCAAGCTTGAATGCGATCTTCAGCCCCAGGCCAGCAAGATCGCAGCCAAAGCCCTGCCTGTGCTTGAAGCGCAGCACGACACTCTGGCCGCTTACTTTCCACCTGAACGGCTGATTGGAGCCCTGAAGTCCAAATCCCTCACTCCGCCTAAACTGCTCACAGGCTACTGAATAGAAAGCAGAACCGGTCAGATTGTCACGCTCATGCTGAGTTGCTATAACCATTGCACGTTCCATTTCCTGAGCAGATATAATATCTCTTCGCACCAGTTCCTCATAGCGCAGAGGTATTTTCTTACCTGATTTGTAATGGTTGAAAAGCGCTATTCCGAGGGTCTCGGCGAGTTCACCAATTCGTTCTTCATCCCTGCTGTCGAAATCCGCACCACTCACCTTATTAATAAGCTGAATGACCCCCATCAGGTTCTTCTGATGAACAACCGGGGTGGACAGCACCTGCCGGGTCCGGTGTCCACCCTTCTCATCCCAACGTCGGTCAAAGGTCAGTCCCGGATGGATCTGACACAGCTCTTCTTTATCGTAGACATTATTGATATTGAGCGTTTTCCTGGTATCTGCTACAAAACCGACGATACTCTCCCTATTAATGCTCATCCTGATCTTTGAAAGCGCATCCCCTGGCAGCAGTACCTAGGATACGAGCTGATTCTTTTTTGCATCGACCAGGAAGATGGTTGCCATTTCGACATCATAGACTTTTAAAATCTTATTTCGTAAACCCACCATTATTGAGTTTGGACTCGAAGCTGCATGGATCTCGTTCATCAGCTTTTTGAAGAGCGCCTCAAATGTATGTTGCTTATCCGTCTGGCTTCGCGTTGTTTTTCCATCCATATCTTCTCCATCATACTGGAAGTTGTTGCCACCTGTCAGAACAGCAGTCATGGCGCTGATAGCAACCAAAGAGATATCAATCTCAGAAAGTATGTTTTCAGTATAGACGAAAGTGGTTCCGGAATGGAAATGGACTATAAAAAGAAAGCCCCCGAGGAAAGACTTCCTCGGGGGTCTTAAATGAACAATCTGTATTGAACGTCTTACTGACTTGGTGGCTGCACCAGGATCGGCAGCTGCGACGCTGAAGGCTGTGTTGGTTGGCGGCCCTGAGCAGTATCAAATACATCAATTTCTTCCTTTGCAGGAGCTTCAAGACCCATATCCACCCTTGAAAGCAACGTCGGATCTATGGCGTTCATCTCCTGCTCCACCCGCTGAATATTGCCGCGCACCTTCTCAGCAATATCAACATCGGGATATTTGATCAGGATATCTTTTAAAATTTTACGAGACTCGATCAAAAGCTTTTTCTGGCCTTCGACATCAGTGGTCTTGGTGTATCGGATAAAGAGATCTGCCGCCTTCCGGCGCTCTTCCCGTGCTGCCAGTTGTGAAACCTCGACTATCTTTTCCTGTGCTTTTGTTCCATATTCGGTGCCCAGCATTTCTGTAAAAACGGCGATCGCCTCATCAAAGCGCTCCCCTTTTACCAGCAGCATACCGCTGTTCCATTTCTGCTGCAGTTCCTGGACGTTGGCAAGTTTTGAAGTTTCTTTTTCCACCGCTTCGGCCAGAACGAAGTCTTCTTTTTTCACCTTGAGGGCGTTACGTTTTTCCTCATCCATCAGGTCAACCGGTGCGTTCTCCACCAGTTGGATGGCTTCCTGGAATTTCTTTTCTGCTACCAGTTCATCCACCTTGCCCATAAAACCGTTCATCCAGGCATCGGCTTTTTCCTGGGCCCGTTTTTTGATCAGGTCAACATTAGAGGAAACCGCGGAGTAGGGATAATTGGTCAAAAACTCTTCAGCCTGCCAAACAACCTTATACCCGTCTTTTTCCGGAATAAAGCCAAGGTAGTTCCGCAACAATCCTGAATATTCCGTCAGTTCAGGGCTTCCGGCCACACTGCGTTCAAGGATGGATAGTTGCAGCTTTGACCACTCATCAATGGCGGTAAGGTTAGTAAAGTCCTGCGAAATTTTCTTATACTGCTCTTCTGCCGCCGGATAATTGCCGCTGGCGGTATAGAGATCGGCAAGTGTTTTCCTGAGCGAAATGAGATCGGTGGATTGCTCCTCGGACGCGGACATCTGATTAACAATCTGCCCGTACACCTTGGCCGCCTGATCCTCCTGGTGCAGGTACATCAAGGCGTTGGCGTACCTCAACCGTGTGTTGAGATCAACGCGATCCACTTGCTCGGCCGGCACCTGCAGCCAGGTCTGGACGATCTCCTCGTACTGCTTGTTGGCTGAATACCGTTCAATCACCGTCTCAAGCTGGGAAAGATCTGTCGCCTTGCCGCGTTGCCCGAACACCGGTCCGTCTTCGTCGGTAGTAGCCAGCATTTTACCGCAGGGACTTTCAATAAATTCGATATCGCTCTTCTGCAGCGCCATCATCTCCGCACCACTGAGTGTTCCGCTCCCCTGAAGCAACGATGCCTGAACGGTGGTATAGCTATCCGTTATCCGCCGGAGATCTTTGAAACAGTTAACCATCTGCTCTGTCTCTTCCGGACTCAGGTTAGCCGTAAGCGATTGTTGGTCGAGCTCTTTATAGCGATCGAGCTTCTTCCCGTAATCGTAGAGCCGACTGTTGATATAGGTAAGTGGCGGGGTAACATTATCAGCCGCTATCTGTGCAAGCGAGAGATCTTTGCCATCTGTAGCATCGAGATAACGTGTTCCCTGCCCTTCAACACCAGTTTGCGTACTTTTATCCGTCTGGCCTGGTTTCAGACCTCCGGTAGCGTCATTGGGCAAGACCCTTTTGGGTCCCTCAGCACAGCCATTTAACATCAGGAGGCACCAGGCGACAGCAGTTATATAGAGAACTTTTTTCATATGTCTTTTATTGAAATGATGCTCCCTGGGGATGTCTGCTATCCTGCAAGAAAGCATGGGAAAGAGATAATGGAGCGAAAGATGTTAGTTTTATCAGAGCGAAAATTCAACACGCTGGCGGGCATATTACCACAAGCAGAGCCTGCGGCCAAGTCAAAGTGGAAAATCAGCTCCTCTCCTATTTCTATTAATATTACGGTCCTTCAGCTGCACGCCAGAATGGCTGATAGCTTCGATCTGGAGTAAAGCCGCCGCCAGCCGTGAGGGTACCAAAGGTCAAAATGGATGGCTGATACCGGTTGCCCAAACTTGCCTCCCTGGCCGGGCTAGTGACGATTCCCCCCTGCTCCTGATCGGCAATGAGATTAAGCTGGCCCTTATCATCACGGTTGAGTTGTAAGCCGTTGAAAGAAATCTCTGCCGGGTCAAGTTTTCCGACAAAATCATCTTCACGGATCAAGGTATTGACGATCTCAATCCAGGTCGGTAAGGCACCAGCTGCACCGCTGATTTTGATGGTTGACTTTCGCATGGACACGTTGTCATCATAGCCGACATAGACACCGACCGCGTAGCCGTTACGTAGTACAAGGCCGCTGCCATCCTCAGCCGGCGCAGGCAGGTAGCCCAAAAAGGCAGCATTCGTATAGTCATTGGCGGTTCCGGTCTTACCAAGAACCGGCACCGAAATGTTCAACTTATCGAGTGGTCCGCCTTCCTCCGAGGACAGTTTGACCCCTTTGTCAGCTTGCCGGCCAGTACCGAATTTCACGACATTTTCAAGGATATGGCCGACCGCAATTCGGGCTTTGGGGCCCAGAACTGTTTTTGCCTGCTGCTCAGGCTGATAGAGGATCTGCCCGTCGGCAGACTCAATACGATCTATAAAAAGCAGGCTGTCGCGATCCTTATTCTCAGGATCATTACCATAGGTAGTCACGATGCCGGTTACCAGCCCTTCATACATCCTGGTGGTTTCGAGCAGGCTGACGACGTTCGAACCAAGCGGAAACGAGAGTACCGGCTGCATGCCACTGGCAATTCCCATCTCCCGTGCCAGGGCAATGAGATACTTCAATCCTGCAAAAATACGGAAGTCTGAGACATCGGCGAGGACATCAAAGCTGTAGGGTAGTTCTCGCTCCAAGCGTTGATATTCCTGTTCTATCTGCTCACTTAGCAGGTCAAAGCCGGCAACAGAGACCACGCCATACAGTTGTACGCTCCCCCAGAACCGCTCACGCTCAAAGCTGGAAAGGGTATACAGATGCTCCTCAAGCTGACTCCGGTAGACGACCTCCAGATTGGGGTTGGTCACTCTGCCAGGCTGGAAGACATAACGGCCCGTCTCGTAGTCGTAAAACAGCTCACCCGAGACGTTCTGCCCACCATCCTGCTGGTCGGTAAAAAAGCTTGAGCCGTCAATCCATTCGGCAAAACTCTTCAACCGTTGTCGCATGGCTTTGAGAGCAAGATAATTCATGTACAGCAAGCTCTTGCGTGTCTGCAGTTCGTTTCGCTCGTTGGCGCTAGATCCAGATAGGCTAGCAACCTCCTGATCGAGCATTTTCCGGTAGCGATCGACGTTAAGACCATAATTGATCGATCGGAGAAACCGGTAGTCGTCCATCAGGTCTTCAAACATAAAATCTGTTTCGCTTGTCCGCACAGCCGCGCGAAATGCCGCTTCTTTCAGCGTATCATTGGTAATGAGAATACCGTACTCATCACGAATCCTGGCCCTGTAAGCCCGGTATGCTTCCGTTTCACCATTGACGACCCGTGGGGTGAGATCAAGATGTTCGGCCAAATCACGAAACTGCACAGAATTCAGTTGATCACAAAGATGCGCAACCAGCCACACCGAAGCCACATTCTCAGATTTTGTTCCAGCCCAACTCATGGAGACATCGTTGAACGGACTTTTATGATCCGGTCGTGGGAAATAGGGCTGGCGGTGGTAGACAAACATATCGCGACTGTTTTTCAAGAGGTCACTGCTGTTCCACCCGAGCTGTAATGCCGCTGCATAAACAAATGGTTTAAATGATGACCCCATGGTACGCCTGGCCTGAATGGCGCGGTTGAAGAACCTGTTTTCTACGCCACCAGCCATTGCCTTGACCGTTCCATCCTGAACCACGATGGCTCCACCCTCGATTTCAGGGTATTTCTCAAGCTCGAGCAGGGCGCTCCCCTCTTCCACCACTTCCTTGACACTCACCCAGATGCGGTCGCCGGACACGATCTGCTCAGCCAGACTTTGCAACTCCTTGGCTCCGGCCTTAGCCCATTTATTCTTCCGCCATTTTGCGCGAGCCTCAGCCAACCGCATGAGACTGTCACCTTCGATCACACCCGAACCGATTTTACTACCAAAATCGACGTTTATACGAGTTTCCTTGCCCTTGCCGGTTACTTCCTGCACCGTGCCGAACAAAAAGGCCCGGGGTTCAAGCTTCTCATCGCCAGGAAAAGTAATGGCAGCATACTCGCTTTGCACCTCATCATGCTCATAACCTTTCAGCTCGGTATCAAGCCGGGAAAGATCATGGCGCAAAGCGTAGACAGCTTGATCCTGCACGATTTTATCCACGGTGGTAATTATCCGTACCCCTGAAGTGGAGATGTTGTCGATACCGTTCTTTTCCAGTTCAGCTAAAACCTCATCTGAAGAAACCGCATCTTTTACGACCTCCATAACATAGTCAAGCTGATATCCAACCTGGCCCTGCTTGAACTCGATATCTGCAGCAACCGCCTCTTCATACACATCACGGTCAATCATGCCGAGTTCCAGCATCTTGTCCAGGACGTAGTTGAGCCGCTCTTTAGCCCGCACTTTCGCCAATTGCACAGCTTCTTCGTTTTTTTGAAAAAAGGGATTGTAGTAATTCGGACGCTTGACAGAGCCGGCAATGAAGGCGCATTCGACCAGATTTAAATCACTGGCCTCTTTATCGAAATAATGTCGAGCCGCAACCCCGAGGCCATGGCCATTGCCGCTGACATAAAACTGATTGGCATAGAACTCGAAAATTTCCTCCTTGCTGTAGTGATACTCAAGTCGCAGAGCGAACAGCAGTTCTTTCAGTTTTTCTTTAAACGATCTTTCAGACCGTTTAAACAGGTTCTTGGCGGTCTGCTGAGTCAGAGTACTTCCGCCCTGCACAATTCTGCCTGCCTCAATATTCTTCACCATGGCCCTGCCGATTCCCAGGATGTCAAAACCAAAATGGCTAAAGAACTGGTTGTCCTCGGCAGCGACCAGCGCGTTGACAAATTCGACCGGAATATCGGCGTATTTGACATACTGCCGATGAGCCTCGTCGAAAAAGACCCCCAGCTTGGTGGTGTTGTCATTGTAAAAAACAGGGCTTTCCTGGCCGAGTATCGCTTGGATATTATGAGCCTCTATCTCCGGACCTGGATGCAGCACGATGAGGTAGTACAAGGCATACGCACCGAATCCGGCAGCTGTAACAGCAGCAAAACATAGAAATATCAGAAAAAATAAGAACTTTTTGATCATAATTTTGTATCTGCAGCATGAGGCAGATATGGACATCAATGGGGCGAGGGAAGACCGGGATAGTGAGAGCCAGTCGTATTATTGTTGCATTTCTCGGCAACTTAGGTTTTAAATATGCAGCAATGTGCCGCTATTTCGGCAAAAAACAGCACTGAATGTACTAGGTTATCTCGGGTAACTCAATACCCTTTTCCAGGTCAAAACAGGATATTTTCGTCAAGATCCACCCTGAAAACCGGCAATTCAGTTATTTACATGTTCACCTGCCGCGTGCGTCCTGAGAATACTGGTGTCTTTCCACCCCAGAGCAATTCTCCACCCGGCTTCACCATAGCGTTATTTCATCCAACTTATGCTCAAAACCTATATACAACGATTCTCCCTGCTGACCATACTCGGAACCAGTCTCTTCCTTTTCGGCTGTGCCAACAACTCACAGCATGGCTTTCTGCATGATCTGCAGGGAGTTTCCGTAGATGGCGAACTGCAGGACTCCGATGACCCAGCACTACAATTGGTTCAAACTGAGGCGGACCTCACCCTCGACCAGGAACTGGAGGCTCTGAGCCGCACCGGTGACTGGGGCGACAGGGGGACTGTCTTTATAAATGGCGATCCTTCCAAGCCGAGTCCCTACGACTTTCCGGTTATTCTCAATAAACAGGTCGCCGCATACCTTGATCTTTTCCAGAATAAACAACACAAAACTTTCCAGAAATGGCTGAACCGTTCCGGTCGTTACCAGTCTATCATGGAAGCACAATTGGACAAATCAGGACTTCCAAATGATCTCATCTATCTCTCTATGATCGAGAGTGGGTACAGCCAGCGAGCATTATCCCATGCCAACGCCGTTGGCCTCTGGCAGTTCATTAGCTCCACTGGCAAGATGTACAATCTCACCATTGACAAATATCTCGATGAGCGCCGCGATGCCGAAAAATCAACTGTCGCTGCCGCCAATTTTTTAGGTGATCTTTATCGTGATTTTGGCGATTGGCATCTGGCTGTTGCAGCATACAATTGTGGTCCAGGAAAAATTAAAAGCGGCATGGATAAATATCAGGTCGACAATTTCTGGGATCTGGCCAAGACCGACTTCCTGCCCCTTGAAACCAAACGCTATGTCCCAAAGCTTATCGCCGCCATCATTATTGCAAGACAGCCTGAAAAGTTTGGTTTTGACAAGGTTGCACTGGAAAAACCTCTCGAATTTGACACCATTTCGGTGGGGCCTGGGTTAAGCCTCGATGCAGTTTCCATCATTGCCGGAACCGATACTGATACCATCAAAGAACTGAATGCAGAACTCCGCACAGGAAAAACTCCCGCCAACCAGAGCAGCTATGCGGTGAAGATCCCACCAGGCACCAAAGAAATCGCCTCACACAACTTAAAGAGGTTGCATACCTATGCCAGTACAGATTTCAAAACCCATGTTATCAGAAAAGGGGAAACGCTGGCTCTAATTTGCAAAAAATATGACATCAACACCACCACCCTCCTGAAGGTGAATAATCTCCGATCGTCACGTCTTAAACCGGGGACAAATCTGCGTATCCCATTCACCACTGTTAAGTACCAGCTGCTCCCTGAAGGCAGCCAGGCCATGCTGGCCAGCTACAAGGAAAACCTCATTCTCCATCGTATCAAGAAAGGAGAAACGGTTTCAGCAATCTCACGAAAATATCATGTCCCTGCGGAACTGATCATGGCCTGGAACGGCTTGAAAAATGCCAAGCATATCAGAGCCGGACAACAGCTTGCCCTCTATGTCGAAGGGGCTGGCAAAACAGCTAACAAAGACATAGCACTTCAGAAAAAAGGTGGAACCACCCAGATTCTGGCATCCACTACCAAATTGATAAAAAGTGGCAGCAGCACAGCTAGAACGGCATCGCCCTCACATCTGCTAAGCGACAGGGATGCAACATTAGCTCTCGCAGCCAAAATTTCCCCAAAGTTCACACCAAAAAAGAATTCCAATGGTTTAAAAATTGAGTCCCCTGCTGATCCTTACGACATGTATCAGGTCAGAAGCGGCGACTCTCTTTGGACTATTTCTCGCAAATTCAATGTCTCCACCAAACAGATCAAAGAGTGGAACAACCTTTCTTCCGACCATCTCAAACCTGGCAGCCAGTTGAAAATGAAGAAAGTGTAAAGCCGCCTTACACACTGATCAAGCACAGCAAAGCTTGCATTTTTCCCGACAGGATGTATCTTCTTGGATAACTGCTGGAGAGTGTAATTCTCCGGCAGTTATCGTAAATATCCAGATTTCCAGAGCGGGTCATCCGCACCATCCTTTCTCACAGTTATTTCAGTCCCATGACAACACCATCTTTTCCGGCCGGCGACCATGGTCCGGATGTGCATTATATTGAGCTTGTTGAGAAGCAGATCCTCCTTATCGGCACGGCTCATATCTCCCAGGAATCAGTAGATCTGGTACAGCAGGTTATCACTGAAGAACAACCGGACCGGGTCTGTCTCGAACTTGATGCCAACCGCTATCAAGCCCTGTTACAGAAAGAGAACTGGCAAGCTCTCGATCTCAGGCAGATTATCCGCAACAAGCAGCTCTCGACCCTGCTTGTGAGCCTCTTGATGAGTTCATTTCAGAAAAAACTTGGCGGCCAGCTGGGCGTCAAGCCCGGTGCCGAACTGATGGCTGGTGCAGAGGCCGCGAATAGTCACAACATCCCGATTTCACTCTGCGACCGTGACGTACGGATTACTCTGCGACGCGCCTGGAAATCGACCTCGTTTTTTCGAAAAGGGTATCTTCTCAGCTCGCTTCTGGCGAGCGTCTTTGATTCCGAAGAAATCAGCTCCGAAAAACTTGAGGATATGAAAAAGAAAGATGTCCTTGCAGGTCTGATGGAAGAAATGGGGCAGTCTTTCCCAGAATTGAAACGCGTACTGATAGACGAGCGTGATGTCTACCTGGCTGAAAAAATTAAGGAAGCTCCAGGGCAAAGGGTCGTTGCAATAGTAGGTGCCGGTCATGTGGAAGGAATTACAAAAGCCTTTGGTATCGACCAACGTGACCGGTTAACGGAGATCAGTACGATCCCCCCAGTGTCGAAAAGCTGGAAAGTCGTCGGCTGGTCAATTCCCTTTATGATCCTTGCGTCTCTTGCCATTATCGGCATCACCAAGGGAGCCGATGTCGCAGGGGCGAACCTGCTCTTCTGGATCCTTGCCAACGGTATTCCCGCCGCCATCGGTGCCTTGCTGGCTCTTGCTCATCCTTTCACCACCATCGGCGCATTTACGGCTGCACCCATCACCAGCCTCACACCTGTTATTGGTGCAGGTTATGTGACAGCGTTTATCCAAGTCATGAAGGCCCCTCCGGTTGTTCGTGAATTTGAATCGGTTGGTGTAGATATCTCTTCATTTACCGGCTGGTGGAAAAACAAACTGCTGCGCGTATTTCTCGTTTTTTTCTTCACCGGGTTCGGCTCTGCCATCGGTACCTGGGTCGGCGGATACGAGATCTTCAAAAATCTTTTCAATTAAAACCAGCTGCTTACAGACAGACCAACACCACATTTTTGTATTACAAGGATATTATGACAGAAGAACAACAGGACAATATGCTGGTGCTTACCAGTCGACAGAAGAAATTTTTGAAAGGGCTGGCCCACGACCTTTCGGCTCTTATTCAGGTTGGCAAGGAAGGCTTGAGTGAAAAACTGATAGAAGCAACCGATCAGGAATTGCTGCGCCGAGAGCTAATCAAGGTCAAACTTGGTAAAAACAGCGGTGTAGAAAAAGATGCAGCTGGCATCGCGCTCTCTGAAGCAACCGGTAGCAGCCTTGTTCAGATCATCGGTAAAACCCTGATACTCTATCGCGCCAACCCGAAGCGAAAAAAAGAAGAACGTATTCGTCTCCCCAAAGAGTAAATCCGCTCCCAGGCGCATTCGCCTTTATACGAATGCGCCTCTTCCTCCCAGCTGTTCGCCTTTTAGCACGCCAATCTCTTTTCATACACGCCCCCACCCACATAACACTTCTGTTATGTAATTATAAACACATTCTAACAGTTGCAGTCTATGTTCATGACTGTCTTACCCCCGATGAAGAACCTCATATTACAGGTTCTTTCGTAAATCTTTCAGGTTAGAACCATAACGTTGGACTTTTTTACCATCATGAACAGAAGATTAACTGACAGTTCAGCAAATAATCGGGAAAACAACCTTCGCCTTATCTCTACACATAGCACACCAGAAGCACATCCCCCCTACCCCTCATGCCAGCTGGACCACGACCTCAGGGCAAGCCATGACGCGCTGCAGACTATCATTACCGAGAACCGACTGACTTCTTTTTTTCAACCAATCGTTTCTCTCGAACAAGGATCGATCTATGCCTACGAAGCGCTGTGCAGGACTGTTGGCCCAAATCCTTTTGACACCATAGAGAATCTTTTTCAGCAGGCGATTATCACCGGCCAGACCCTGCCACTGGATATGTGTTGCCGCAATAACAGTTTCACCTGTGCTGCCAAAGAAAACATTCCTGCATCAAACGCCCTGCTCTTTGTCAATATCTGTCCAACCAGTTTACTCCATCCAGACCACAACACCGGCCTGACCGAAAAAATGGCAAATCAGGCCGGAATCGCTCAGGAGAGTATTGTCCTGGAGATCACCGAGCAAGAGGCTGTCGTCAATTACAATCTTTTTATAAAAGCAATTGATCACTACCGAAAACGGGGCTTTCGGATTGCTATCGACGACTTCGGGGCTGGCTATGGCGGGTTGAAGATGCTCAGTATGCTCGAACCCGATTATGTGAAGATTGACCGGCACTTTTTCCAGCATCATGGCAAAGGCAATATCAACTATAATCTGATCGACGCGATCGCCACCGCCTGCCATCGCATCGGCATAGATGTCATCGCCGAAGGGATTGAATGCGAAAACGATTTGCAGATATGCCGGGAAATCGGTATCCAACTGCTACAAGGCTATCACTTTGCCAGACCATCACGTGAGGCCGTGTCGGTCGAGCAACTCGACATTCCGATTCTGCCGTCCATCAAGACTTCCGGCACCAAACTTTTTGATGAGGTCATCTGCGTCGGCGACATCAGCACATTTGTCGAACCGATCGATATCAACGACCGTGTCCTCGAGGTATTAAAGCGTCTTACGGCTTCGCCCCAATTAGACTGCATCCCAGTTCTCAATAAGGATCGTCTCTTCGGGCTGATCAACCGTCGCCGCTTTATGGAAAGTCATATGGTTGGACGTCACGGTTATGGCATGAGTCTTAATTACTATAAAAATGTGGGGGATGTGCTTGAAAAGAGTTTTCTGCAGGTTCCACATTATTCATCAGTTGAGGAAGTGGCAAGAAAGGTGCATCTGCGCCAACAGCTATCGGTATATGACGATATCTGCGTCACCCGCAGTGGCAAATATATCGGAACAGTATCTGTCAGAGCCATTCTGAACGCGGTTACGGAGAATTCCATGATGATGGCTCGAGGTGCTAACCCTCTCACAGGGCTTCCGGGTAATGAATTCATCCAGCGCCAGATTGCCCAGATGTTGTCGCGCTCAGTTCATTTTGATGTCTGCTATATTGATATCGACAGTTTCAAACCCTACAATGACCGGCATGGCTTTGAAATGGGCGACAGGGTTATCAAGAAGGTCGGGGATATTCTGGTCAATGCAGTAAAGAAATGGGACCAGTCGAACATCGGTTTTGCCGGCCATATCGGCGGGGATGATTTTATCATTATCACCCGGCCCAAACACTCTCTTGCCATTTGTAAATATGTTTTAGAGCAATTCAATCAGTTACGAAAAGCATTTCATACCAAAGAAGAATTGGATAACGACATGTATATGAGCATGGATCGGGAAGGAAACAGCCGGCAGTTCGGGCTGCTTTCACTTTCCATTGGCGTGGTCTCGACGGAAATCCATCGCATCTGTTCCATCGCCGAGATTTCCTCCATTGCCTCTGACCTGAAAAAACGCGCAAAATCCATCTGCGGCTCGGTGATTGTACGCGATCGGCGGGAGCAAAACGTTGTCGTCTAAAAGACTGCCATCCCGAGAAGATTCAAAAGTGATATACACTCAGTCAAGCTATCAGTGAAAGAAGCCGGGTTGGTATCTGCTGCTCAGCCACAATCAACTCGCCGCAAGATTCGGACCCAACAGCCTCTATAGCGGCCCGTAATGCAAGCTCAGGGGTATTGTTAGTCTCACTGAGATGGGCAAGAACCGTGGTTTTCAGGTTCCTATGGAGCAGTCTTTTCAAAAACTGCCCGGCATCCTCGTTAGCAAGATGCCCCTGGCTGGATCGGACCCGCTGCTGGAGTACCAGTGGATAGGGTCCATTTTTCAACATATCGAGGTTGTGATTAAACTCGAGAATCAGACCGTGGCAACGGGCCAGACGCAATTCCATTAATTTTGAAACCGCACCGGTATCAGTACAGTAGCCCAGGTATTCGCGACCATTACTAATCACAAAACCAACAGGATCTGCGGTATCATGAGAAATACGAAAAGATCGCACCTCCAGGTCCTGAATCGCCAGCTCATCGCCGGTACCGAACTCGATAAAGCGAAAAGGCTTCCCCATCTTTTTTTCCGCTCCGGCAAAGGTTCCCCCATTCGCATATACCGGTACCTTGCACCGCCTTGAAACCACCCCCACGCCATTTATATGATCGTTATGCTCATGGGTCACACAGATAGCTGTGAGGTTATCCAGAGACCGGCCAATAGTACTCAGCCGCTGTTCCAGCTCCTTCCCGGAAAAACCGTTATCAATAAGGATTGCTGTGCGTCCTTCCTCTATATAGACACTGTTTCCCTTACTGCCGCTGCCGAGAACTGAAAATCGCATATCAACGCACTCCGGTATGACCAAAGCCGCCTGTTCCGCGGGCGGTATCATCAAGTTCTTCGACCAGTTGCCAACTGGCGATGGTCACCGGTGCAAGTACCAGTTGGGCGATCCGATCACCGCGTTTAATGGTAAAAGGTTCTTTGCCGAGATTGATGAGACCAATTTTGATCTCCCCCCGGTAATCGGAATCGATGGTGCCAGGGCTGTTGATAATGGTTACTCCGTGTTTGACAGCAAGACCACTTCTCGGGCGCACCTGGATCTCATACCCTTGGGGAATGGCAACACCAAACCCGGTAGGGACCAGGAGAATTGCTCCAGGCGCTAATACCGTATCATGCTCAACCGCCGCGCAAACATCCATACCAGCGGAACCTGTGGTTTCATAACCAGGTAAGGGCAAATCCCGTTGCTCTTCAGGCAAAAACCAGGAGATACTCACTCTCGCTTTGGAGATATCATTATTGATTCGTGAAGTCATACTATTATGTGGAAAAAGAAGATACAATTGCACAAAGAAAAAGCCGGCCAATGAGATCATCGGGCCGGCTTTCTCGCTCTACTTAGACAACAACGTCGTGCATCAATCGTTCATCAGCGCCTTGCGACTGAGACGGATACGACCGCGATTATCGACATCGAGTACGGTTACCTCGATCTCGTCGCCTTCTTTCACCACGTCGGAGACTTTTGCCACCCGCTTGGTGTCGAGCTCAGAGATATGGACCAGTCCATCGGTACCCGGCAGGATTTCAACAAATGCGCCGAAATCCTTAATGGTCTTGACGACACCCTTATAGGTTGCGCCAATTTCCACCTCGGCGGTAATTTCCTTCACTCTTGCAATAAGAGCATCTCCGAGCGCGCCGTTCATGGTGAACATCTTCACCAGTCCGCTGTCATCAACTTCGATCTTGGCATCGAATTCGGCAGAAAGCTCTTTGATAATCTTGCCGCCGGGGCCGATAATATCACGAATTTTGTCAGGATTGATCTTGTGCACGAAATATTTCGGGGCATGATCAGCGACCTCTTCACGAGATTTAGAAATCCCCTTGGTCATCTCGCCCAGGATATGCATCCTGCCAGCTTTGGCCTGCTCGAGGGCGCGGCCCATGATATCGCGATCGACACCATCAATCTTGATATCCATTTGCAGTGAAGTAACGCCGTCGCGCGTACCGACAACCTTGAAATCCATATCACCTAAGTGATCTTCATCACCAAGGATATCGGAAAGGATGACAACCTTGTCATTTTCCTTGATAAGGCCCATGGCAATGCCTGAAACCGGATTTTTGATCGGTACACCAGCATCCATCAACGCCATGGAACCGCCACAGACAGTGGCCATTGAGGAAGAACCGTTTGATTCAAGTACCTCGGAAACAACCCGAACAGAGTAAGGAAAATCCTCTGCGCTTGGTAAAACAGCGGAGAGACCGCGCATAGCCAAGGTCCCGTGGCCAATATCACGACGGGAAGGTCCACGCAGCATTCTGGCTTCACCAACACAATATGGCGGGAAGTTGTAGTGCAGCATAAATCGCACACTCTCTTCACCAAGCAGAGTCTCGACTCGCTGCTGATCCCGTTCACTACCCAAGGTGGCAGAAACAAGGGCCTGGGTCTCACCACGGGTAAACAGTGCAGAACCATGGGTCATCGGCAGGTAGGCAACCTCACAACTGATGGGGCGGACCTCATCGCATTTTCTACCATCGATACGAACTTCTTTCTCGACGATATTGCCTCGCATCATGGTCTTCTTGAGTGAAGACAAATAGTCGCCAATCTCAGATGCGCGCTCACCGGTCTCGTCAAGTTGAGAGACAACCTGCTCCTTCAGCTCGTCGTAGCGATCATACCGCTCCATCTTATCGAGACAGGAGACAATAGTCTTCATGCCCTCAGTCGCGATGTCCTTCACTTTGGCCATCAACTCGTCATCTACCTTGGGAGCCTCGACAACACGTTTTTCCTTGCCGTTGGTTTTCTGCAGATCCTCCTGCAGATCGATCAGGGGCTGCAGATGCTCAAAGGCATAAAAAATACCGGAAAGAACCTCGTCTTCGGTTAATTCATCGCATTTACCTTCAACCATAACCACCGCATTTCTCGTACAGGCAACCACGATATCCATGGTTGAATCCTGCAGCTCTTTGCGGGTCGGGTTAAGGATATACTGACCATCGACACAGGCAACACGACCACCGGCTACCGGTCCGTTAAACGGGATGTCGGACAGGGTGATTGCACAGGATGCACCGGTGAGGGCAAGAACGTCAGGATCGTTCTGCTGGTCTGCAGAAAGCACAGTAGCGATAACCTGGGTTTCGCACATATAGCCTTCCGGAAACAGGGGGCGCATCGGGCGGTCTATGATCCGGCAGGTCAGGATCTCATGCTCGCTAGGCCTTCCAATCTCACGACGGAAATAGTTTCCTGGAATACGGCCGACTGAGGCCAGCTTTTCTTGATATTCAATGGTAAGGGGAAAGAAACTCTGGTCTGGCCTGGCGGTTTTGGCACCGACTACGGTAACCAGAACAACGGTGCCGCCGCACCGGATGACGATTGAACCTGATGCCTGTTTGGCAATTTTGCCGGTCTCAATAGATATGGTTTTTCCACTGATTTCAGCTTCTACTTTTGTAAACATTTTTTCTCCAATTTTTCGGCATCAGGGCAATGCTCAGTGCCACTTAATCGACTGGATTATCCACCAGCCCCGTATGCTCTTTTTTTCCGGATTTCCAATAACGACAATACCTCAGTCTACTGCCGGTTTGATCCAGCGCAGCCTGAGGTATCATCAAATGGCACTACCGTGTGAGACGAAATACCACCAATTTGGTAATCGCTCTACTTTCTAATACCGAGATCCGCAATAAGGCTTCGGTATTTGTTAACGTCCTTCTTTTTCAGATAATCGAGAAGGCTTCTACGCTGTCCAACAAGTTTCAACAGACCCTGACGGGAATGATGATCCTTGTTATGGGTTTTGAAATGCTCGGTCAGATATTTGATCCGATCGGTAAGAAGGGCAATCTGCACCTCCGAAGAGCCGGTATCTGATGAATGAGTCTTGAATTTCTCGATAATTTCGCTTTTCTTCTCAGTTGTCTGTGCCACAACGACCTCCAGTAGCTCTTTGCGCAATATGTTCAATTAATATCAGTTTTATGGGTTTCAAGTTCACCAGGGAGGTAGATAGGCTTCCCAGTGAGGGTCCCGGTTTACAGCTGCAAATCGGGTTGCGGTCCGGCAGACAGGTGGCGTGTCCCGACCAAGTACTGCAACATACTCTTTTTTTCGCTGCAAAAGTAAACATCATGCGACGTATGCGCATGATGTTTACAAAGTCAGCACTTCTGAATCCTGAAGATTAGCCAACTCTACAGATTATTGCAACAGATTAGCAACATCCTCGACAGATAACATTCCTGCCAGGACATTGTCACGTTCTTCAATCATGGGGAGCAGGTTCCCATCAATCGCCTTCTCGACGGAAAATGGTCCAATTTTCGTTCGTCTTAACCCCGTCAGGTACGCTCCGCAACCAAGAACATCACCTATATCTGCGGCCAGTGTTCGAATATAGGTTCCCTTGGAGCAAACCACCCGTAATCGCAGTTCAGGAAAATCCCCCTCAACATCACCATTACCATCTATACGCACGAGTTCCCGAATGGTGATAGCACGCGGGGCCTTCTCGATTTCAATTCCCTGACGAGCATAGTGGTAGAGAGGTTTGCCCTTATGTTTCAATGCAGAATACATAGGGGGCTTCTGCATCTGCTCACCGCGAAATCCTGCTAAACATTTCTCTATTTCAGCCGCAGAACGAAAACCAACAACTGTCTCTCCAACAAGCTCACCTTCAGGATCAAGAGTAGTTGTTTTCTTGCCAAGGCAGAGCGTTGCCAGGTATTCCTTTTCACCATCCATGAATAAGGAGATCATTTTCGTTGCAGCTCTGCCGGCACAGACAATTAACAGGCCTGAGGCAAAAGGATCAAGGGTTCCCGCATGGCCAACTTTTTTAATACCGAGAAGCTTGCGCAGCTGCCGTACAATCCCAAAGGAGGTCGGGCCTACTGGCTTGTCTATAAGAAACACTCCGGCGGAAAAATCTGCCTTCGGGTCGGCACTCACCATAGCAGACTCTTCATGCATTGTTTTGCAATCGACTCCGAAGCTCGGCAAGGACCATCTCATGAACTTCATGAATTGAGCGCCCCTCTACCCGGAATCCAGCGGCATTACGATGGCCGCCTCCCTGGAGAGCATTAGCGACCTCGGCAACATCAAGTTCACCTTTTGCACGAAGACTCACTGCAATACGACCGTTATCGGCCTCCTTGATGAAGGTAGCGACCTTCACTGTCCCAAGCGAGCGCGGATAGTCGACAAATCCTTCAATATCGTGCGCAGAAGCTCCACTCTTTTCGATCATCTCACGGGTCACATGAACAAATGCAAGTTGACCCTCGTCGTAAACCTTCAGTGTACTGAGAACCATCTGCAGAAGCTTGAGGCGGCCAAGACTCAGGTTATCATACAAACATTGCGCGGTCTGTTCAGGACGTACGCCATGTTCGATGAGCTCGGCAACAATCTGGTGAGTACGAGGACTGGTGGACTCATACCGAAACGAGCCGGTATCGGTGCAAATGGCAACATAAAGATTGATGGCCGCCTCAGGGGATATCTCCGCCCCCAAAGCAATAGCCAGCTCGTAAATCATCTCGCCGGTGGAAGAAATAGTCGGGGCAACCCAACGATATTCGCCAAAATCCTTATGAGACTTATGATGATCGATAACCAGAAATGGCGAAATCTTGAGCAACTCATCCATATGTCGCCCTAGTCGCCTGTCATCGCCTGAATCCAGTGCAATACCGATAAGTCTATCGCCAGCTTTGTCAGCGAAATCGATTACGGTCTGAATGTCAGTAACGATTTTTTCCTTGAGTGGCAGAAAACTATAGAGATGGGAGATCGATTCCTCCATAAAGACCAGTACCGTCTTCCCCATGCCTTCAAGAATGTCGGCAAAACCCAGAGTCGAACCAAGTGCATCACCATCGGGATGCACATGGGTCGACAAAATAACATACTGGGCCGATCGGATGGTACTGATGACATCCTCAGGAATCTTCACCATGCTCTTTTCGCTCATTTTCAATGTCCCGGAAAAGGGATTCTACCTGAGCCACCTTGTCGGCAGTGTCATCGTATCTGAACTGCAGATCGGGTGTGTATCTCATGTTTAGCGTCCGCGCGATGTGAGTGCGCATGAACCCTCTCGCCTTAATTAGCGATTTTTCGGCGGCTCCAGCATGCTTTTTGCCGCTGAGAAGGGTAAAGAATATGCGTGCAATTTTCAGATCGTCCGTAACCTCCACTCGTGAGATATGTACCTCAGCAAGTTTCGGGTCACGGACCTTGTTCAGTAAAAGTACAGCAAGCTCCTTCCGCATGGCGTCCGCCACGCGTGCTGAGCGCTTCATTTCCTGCCGGCCTAAGCCGACAGAATCCAGTGTCTGTTTCGGATCCCAAATACTCACGTTGCCCGATTACTCCAGCGTGGCTTCCACCTCGCGCATGACGAACGCCTCGAGATGATCACCCACTTTGATATCATTAAAGTTTTCTACACCAATACCGCATTCATAGCCGGTCGCCACTTCCTTGACATCATCCTTGAATCGTCTGAGGGAGCTGATCTTGCCGGTGTAAACCACCACACCGTCACGCAGTACACGGACCCCGGCGTTCCGCTGGATTTTGCCATCCATGACACCACAGCCAGCAATGGTTCCGATCTTCGGCACACTAAAGGTCTCTCGAACCTCTGCAGTACCAATGACATCCTCTGCATAGGTTGGCTCAAGCATACCGACCATAGCCTTACGAATATCGTCAAGGGCATGATAGATGACGTCATAGGAACGGACATCAACATTCTCTTTTACCGCAAGCTCTTTGACCTTCACCGTCGGTCGTACATTAAAGCCGATAATAATAGCTTCAGATGCTGACGCGAGTAAAATGTCGGATTCGGTAATGGTACCTGTACCTTCATGCAGAACCCGGACCTTAATATCCTTGGTCGACAGTTCTTCAGCAGCTTTAGCAAAGGCTTCAAGAGTACCCTGGACGTCGGAGCGGATAATAACGCGCAGTTCCTGAACATCACCTTCGCTCATTTTCTCGAACAGCTTGTCAAGAGAGATCTTGCTGCTTGCGCCGAGCTCAGCCTCACGGGCTTTCATCGCCCGTGCTTGGCTGACATTCTTGGCCATTTTCTCATCGGTTACCACGACAAATTCATCACCGGCCTGGGGAACACCTGAAAGTCCCTGAACCTCAACCGGAATAGATGGTCCGGCTGTTTTCATGTTTCGGCCGCGATCATCCAACATGGCACGCACTTTGCCGCTGTGCATACCCACGACAACGTAGTCACCTACCTTAAGAGTACCTTCCTGAATAAGAACAGTGGCCACAGGTCCGCGCCCTTTATCCAGCTGAGCCTCAATAACCCGCCCTTTAGCATTCCGTTTCCGATCAGCCTTCAGCTCGAGCATCTCCGCCATGAGCTGGATCGCTTCCATCAGCTCATCAATACCAATACCCTTTTTGGCAGAGGTTTCGCAGTACATGGTCTGGCCACCCCAGTCTTCCGGGATGAGATCGTAATCAGACAGCTCACGCTTCACTCGATCCACATCGGCATTGGCCTTGTCGATCTTGTTTACCGCCACCAGGATTGGCACGTTGGCCGCCTGGGAGTGACTTATCGCCTCACGGGTCTGATCCATAACGCCGTCATCGGCAGCAACAACGAGAATGACCAGGTCAGTTACCTGTGCTCCGCGCGAACGCATCTCGGTAAAAGCCGCATGGCCAGGTGTATCGACAAACGTCACGTCACCCGCGCTGGAGCGCAC
Source organism: Desulfopila aestuarii DSM 18488 (assembly GCF_900143695.1). Lineage (GTDB taxonomy): Bacteria > Desulfobacterota > Desulfobulbia > Desulfobulbales > Desulfocapsaceae > Desulfopila > Desulfopila aestuarii. The sequence goes on along the minus strand of NZ_FRFE01000011.1, from coordinate 122,639 downwards.
ATGATACGCACCGATATGCTGGGTAATACCACCTGCTTCGCCTTCGGCAACATCGGTTTTACGGATAGCATCAAGAATGGATGTTTTGCCGTGATCGACATGGCCCATAACCGTAACAACCGGCGAACGGGGCTCGGCAACACCGCCTTCCTGAGACTCTTCAAGCAACTGGATGCCGATTTCCTCGGTGATGCCCTGCTCGACTTCGTAACCAAAATCAGTGGCAATCAGCATAGCAGTATCTACATCAACAGCCTGATTGATGGTGGCCATTACACCAAGTCCCATCAGTTTGGCAATTACTTCACTGGCCTTGACCCGCATACGACTGGCAAGTTCGGCAACACTGATGGTCTCATAGACCACAATACGCCGCTTACTTGCTTTCATCTCAGCAACGGCCTGGGACTGACGGTCTTTCTGGCGGTTTTTCTTGCCACGTTTGCCGCCACCCCGCTGATAATCATCGCCAAAGTGGGTGAACTTGACATTCTTACCCTTCTTCAACGGCTTGCCCGGACGCTTACTGCCACGCTCATCGGCAAAGGTTTTTTCATCGGCACCCTTGCCGCGCTTCTTGTTCCGTCCTGCAACATCGGCACTCACCGGTGCAACAACTTCAGGACCGGCGACAGAACTTGCGGGACGTGGTCTGCGAGCCGGGGGAGCTGATTTGCTGCCGGCAGCGGGTTTCTTACGACTTCCTCGACCGCCATTTTCCTCTTCCTGCTCGGACGGCAACTCTATAGTGCCAACGATACGGGCCATTCCTTTACGAGCAGGTGGTGCTGCAGCAGCTTTGGCAGGCCTTTTCTTCTCACTGCGAACCGGTTTCTCAAAAGTGGTCATGGTTGGCTGTTCTTTGACCGGACTTTTAACCGAAGCTTCAGCTTCAACCGCAACATCAGGCTCGTTTTCTTCAACAGGAACAGCCGTCTTGGCCTCAACAGTATCAGCAGTTTTTTCCTCGACTTTTTCAATCACTGCCGTGTCGGGAGCGATCTCTTCTGCCGGAGTTTCAACTTTCTGGGCAACAGGAGCCGCAGGTGCTGTCTTTACAGGTTGAGGCGGAGTTTTCACCTCGGGCCGATATACTACCTTGGCTCTGGATGAATCTGGCTGCTGCTCTTTTTTCGGAGCTTCCTGTACGGGCTCGGATGGTTCTGCCTGAACAGGACGTTCCTCATCTATCTCAGCCAGATCGAGGCTTTCATCAGACAAATCTTCGCCTGTGTCCTCCATCTCCGAATCCTGCTTTGGCCTACGGCGAATAACCGTTGACCTACGACGAATGACCGTCGATCCCTGATCACTGCTGATGCGTTTCTCGACCATTTCTGTATCTGAATCCTTAAATACTTCGTTGCGGATTCTGGCAGCAGTCTCATCGTCAACCGAGGAACTGTGGCTCTTGATATCGTATCCGCGCTCCACCAGTTTATCGGCTAACGCCTTACTGCTCATTCCAGCTTCTTTAGCCAGCTCGTAAATCCTCACCCTACTCATCCTCTGCTCCCGTATTTCCTTCTCATCAAGCAATCCATACTCATGGACTGGAAATACCGGTCACTGTATTTCCGTTCGCTTGAGCTATTATAGATACTATTTATTCAAAGGCGAAATACTCTTTTCCATTTTTTCCGCTGGCCAGCGAACCTTTCCAAACAGCGTTCATCCCTGCAGCAGTAAGCGCCCCGTCCAGGAGCGCATCCATCTGTATCACGTATAGGTGAATCCTCACCCCAGACAAAACGCTGCAGCGCACTTTTTTCGCCTTTACGGCCACATGCTACGCAAGTTCTGATAGGCTCCATAGCCTGGAACCTCATGCATTTCCTTGCGGCTCACTTTCCTGTACATCACCAGCTTCGCCGTTTTCACCTTCATTTCTGGAAGATTCTTCAAGGTCAAGAACCTCTTCGCTGTTGGAATCGCCCGAGTCAGCCGTTGTTGCCTCAGATGTATCAGCAACCTCGTCAGCCGCGTTGCCGGCAATCTCCTCACGTTCTTCTTCCGTCATCTTGCTCAGTGCAGCTTTTGCAGCTTCAATCAGTCTGGCTGCAGTCTCTTCATCAAGCGATCGGATAACCAGCAGATCCTCAACTGGCCTTCCCGCAAGATTAACAACCGAGAAGATACCTTTCCCGACAATCTGGTCGGCAAGTGATTCTTCAACACCCGGCAATGCCAGGATCGACTGATAGCCTGGGTCCTGAAGATTGTTCCAGCGCTGTTCGCTTTTTACGTCAATCCGCCAACCAAGAAGCCGGGAAGCAAGACGCACATTCTGGCCCTGACGGCCAATAGCCAGCGACAGCTGGTCATTGGGTACAACCACCAGCATGGAGTTGCTGTCCTCATCCACCCGTACCATGCTCACATGAGCAGGTGCGAGAGCATTATAGACGTATTTTGCGGGATCAGGCGACCAGGTAACAATGTCAATGCGTTCACCCTGCAGTTCCTGTACGACGTTCTGCACCCTTGAACCTTTCATGCCAACACAGGCACCTACTGGATCGACATCGCTCTCGGAGGAGCTGACCGCGATTTTTGCCCGAAAGCCGGGCTCACGACTAACACCCATGATCCGAACGATACCTTCGGCGATCTCTGGCACCTCCATCTGGAAGAGCTTTGCCAGAAATTCATCGCAGGTTCTTGACAGCACCAGCTGAGAATCGCGTGCAGTCTGACGGACCTCCATGAGGTACGCACGAATACGGTCGCCCTGTTTAAATGAACGTTTGGGTATCTGCTGGTCCTTCGGCAGGATCGCATCGGTACGGCCAAGGTTGACGATCATGTTGCCCCGCTCGAAACGCTGGACAATGCCGCTCACCACTTCGCCTCTACGATCCTTGAACATATCATAGATGACTTCCCGCTCAGCATCCTTCATTTTGTGGATGATAACCTGCTTGGCGGACTGGGCAGCAATACGTCCGAGATCAGTGATGTCCGGCATCTTCTCGCCGAGTTCGTCACCGAGCTGAACATCGGGATCGAGGCGTTTGGCCTCGTCATAGGCGATTTCGGTCTGCTCGTCTTCTGGATCTTCCACCACGCTGCGAAACTGAAACACCTCGACTTCGCCATATTCGTCATTGTAACGAACCTCGATGTCACGCCTGCTGCCCAGTTTTTTCCTTGCAGCAGACTGCACTGCTTCTTCGATGGCCTCAACCAGCAGCCGTTTATCAATGCCGCGATCTCTGCTGATTTGGTCGATTATGCGCTTAAGCTCCGATACCATTACCTTGCTCCATGCTTGTTACTTCCTGCCTCTGCCTGCATAAGGGGCATCCGTTTCCGGTTTTTCTGACACTGAAGTCCGTTCCAATATTATAATGCAAGCCGTGCCTTTCTGATATGTTCAAACGGCAAAACGACAACGCCTTTCTCTTTTACTACCAGCTCGACACTTTCGTCCTGAACACTCTGGATCTCGCCAACGTACACCTTCTCGCCATCGACGGATTCACGCAATTTGATTTTCGCTTTTCTGCCGACGAACCTCTCGTAATCCCGCACCGTTTTCAGCGGTCGCTCAAGCCCTGGAGATGAAACCTCCAGATGGTACTGGTGTTCGATCAGATCTTCAACATCCAGAAAATCGCTCACTTCCCGGCTGACGTCAGCGCAATGATCGACAGTAATTCCCGTCTCACAATCGATGAACAGCCGCAGTACCCAGCCGTGTCCTTCCCGGCGGAACTGCACTTCAACCAGCTCAAGCCCCATCGAGGGCAGAAGCGTGTTGGCAAATTCTTCTATTTTTTCGATGATAAACTCACTCATCCGTATACTATCCGTCTACCTGTAGTACCTGCAATCATTGCCGCCGGTAACAATCTCCGGCAGAAACGGGTGGTTACAGCCAAGCGGCTCCGTGAATCAGACATAAAAAAAAGCGGGCAAAGCCCACTTTCAAAAGCCTGCCTGCAGAAAAAAGCAGGAGGTATGCCAGCGAGATCAAACACAACGTTGAAAAGACGTACGTAGCGTTTGAACTGAAAGGATGGGCAACACCTTTGGCAAAAAAGGATATGCGACCGGTACTTTCGGGAGATTAGATTAAACATATTTAATCTTTCCTGTCAAGCGGCATCCATCATTTCTCTTTATGGCAAAATACAGAAAGACCATAACTTATACACTTGCACCTGTTCCAATTATTACCCCAGCCCACAAAAATCGTTACAAAGAGAATTCTTCTTGAATCGCTTTATGGATCAGCTTTGTGCAAACGAAGTATTAATAAGCTTTTTTTCATACATAATCAGTAACATAACAGCAACAACAATAACGGCCAGCAACAAAATAATTTGAAATTACGATTGACAAACAGCACACAGATATATACAACAACTGTCTATTTCGCTAGGAGGGCTGCCCTCCCTCTTTTTTGCTTTTCAAGCCCAGAACAATAACACCGGTTCAACTATAGCCAATAGTAACATTTATGCACCCAGAACAGTCTTTGGCCTATTCGTATCCCGGTAAACGGAACTGAACTTGAAAGCACCCCAGACAAAACTGTCGGTCTCGCAAAAAGACCGGGTACACCGACAGCTCAGCCTTGTAACTCGTTGAATTACCCAGTGCGTCCTATGGCGAGTTGTAGATTTTTCGCGAGTATGTCATACATCATCTTTTCCTAATCAATGAGTGCAAAAACATTAATTATAGCAGAGAAGCCCAGCGTGGCCGGCGATCTTGTCAAAGTCCTTCCGGGCAAGTTCGTTAAATCCAAAACGCATTATGAGAGCGAGAGCTATATTGTCTCCTATGCCATCGGTCACTTGGTGTCCATCTGCTATCCGGAAGAGATTGATCCGGCCTACCAGAAATGGGGCATGGACACGTTGCCGATTCTGCCGAAGAAATTCCCGCTGAAAGCACTGGATGGGACCAAGAGCCAGCTGAACGTCTTGCAGAAGCTGATCCGTAGAAGCGATGTCACCGAGATCATAAACGCCTGCGACGCCGGCCGTGAAGGTGAGCTGATCTTCAAGTATATAGTCAACTTCGTCTGGAACAGTTCGGTTGCCAAAAAGAGCTTTAAGCGACTATGGCTGCAATCCATGACTGCGGACGCCATTAAAGCTGGATTTAAGAGCCTCCGCAGCAACGAGGAGATGACTTCCCTCGAGGACACCGCGCTCTGCCGTTCTGAATCTGACTGGCTGATAGGCATCAACGCCACTCGGGCTCTCACCGGCTATAACTCCAGAAAAGGCGGTTTTTTCCTCACTCCCTGCGGTCGTGTTCAGACGCCTACCCTCTCTCTCATCGTCAAGCGTGAACGGGTCAGGATGGACTTTGTTCCAACTCCGTACTCTATCTTACTAGCCACTTTTGACTGCGGTGAAAAGAAAACGTACACCGGAAAGTGGATCGATCCCAATTTCACGAAGGAAGAAGACAATGCTTCGGCCAAAGCCGACCGGATCTGGGCTCCAGCCAAGGCAACGGCAATCAGGGAGAAGTGCACCGGCCAGCCTGCCAAAGTTGAAGAGACCAGCAAGCAGACCAGCCAGAAATCGCCACAGCTGTACGACCTCACCTCGCTGCAGCGAGAAGCCAACTCACGATTCGGATTTTCGGCAAAAAACACCCTCTCTCTTGCTCAGGCACTTTACGAACGTCACAAGGTACTCACTTACCCGCGTACCGACAGCCGTTTTCTTCCAGAGGACTATATACCGACAGTCTATGGTATCATGAAGCACCAGTCCGAATGGAAATTCGGGCGTTTTGCAGCCGAAGCCATTGCAAAGAAATACGTGCATCCCGATAAGCGCATCTTTAACAATGCCAAAGTCTCGGACCATCACGCTATTATCCCCACCAATGTTCTGCCTTCCGATCTCTCTGAACCGGAAGCCAAAATCTATCAGATGGTGGTTCAGCGTTTTCTTGCTGTCTTCTTTCCGGCTGCCATTTACCAGAACACCCGTCGTCTTTCGGTTGTAAAAGATGAAACATTTCTCACTGAAGGAAAGATCCTGCTTGAAGCCGGCTGGAAAGCCATTTATGGGGCCGCTATCGACTCCGGGGAAGAGCAACTGTTAGAGCCCCTGCCCAAAGATGGCAAAGTCCGCTGCGATTCGATCGACCAGGAAGACAAAGAGACGGTTCCGCCGCCGCGTTTTAACGAGGCGACCCTCCTTTCCGCTATGGAAAACTCCGACAAGTTTATCGATGATGAGGAGTTGGCCGATGCCATGAAGGAGCGGGGTCTCGGCACCCCTGCAACACGCGCCGCCATCATCGAAAAACTGATTAATGAAAAATACCTGGTTAGGGAAGGTAAGGACCTGACCCCAACTGGCAAGGCGTTTGAGCTGCTGTCTCTTCTTGAAGCAATGAAGATCGAAGTTCTCGCCTCACCGGAGATGACCGGTGAATGGGAGTTTAAGCTCAACCAGATTTTAAAAGGTCAGTTCACCCGGGATAAGTTCATGAAAGAGATCCGGGACCTGACCCGCCATATTACCAACCAGGTTAAAAACTTCGAAACAGACGAAGTCAGGCCTGAGGCCCCGTTCAGCCCGGTAAACGGCATCCGTTACTTCAGCACCCCTACCGCCTGGGTCTCTGAAGATCAGAAAATTTCACTGAGAAAAATCCTGGGTGGGCGTGTCATGTCCGAAGAGGAGATAGTGCGGCTGTTGCAAGGAGAAACCCTCGGCCCTTATGCCGACTTTCGTTCCAAGCGCGGCAAACAGTTTACCGCTTCGGTCCGGCTGGCCGGTAAAAAAATTGAGTTCCTTTTTGCCGATTCCACCAGTGACCTTGATATTAACGCTATCAAAAAAGGGGTTTCGCTCGGCACATCGCCTCTGGACGGCAGTCAGGTGTTTGAAACCCCTGCCGGCTATATGTCGGAGTCGGCCCTTGACGGTGATGAGAAAAAAGGTTTGAAAATCGGGAAGATTATTCTCTCCAAAGAGATCCTTCCCGACCATATACAACAGTTGCTCTCCGAAGGGAAAACCGAACTCATCAAAGGGTTCATTTCCAAGAAAAGACGACCGTTCGACGCCTATCTGCTATTGGCAAAAAACGGGAAGATCAGTTTTGAGTTCCCGCCACGCAAAAAGCAGAAATCGGAATAAACAATTTGACAGCCCATAAAGAAAAGGGCACAAGTAACCATGACAAAAATCAAGAAAGAATACCGCGATAAAGGCGGCCTGGAAATTGCCAAGGCCTGTGCAGACGTTGCACTGGATAATAAGGCTGAAGATGTGGTCATCCTCGATGTACAGGGGTTGTCTTCGTTTACCGACTATTTCGTCATCATGAGCGGCCGCTCCACACGACATGTGCAGGGCCTCGCCGAGACCATTGAGGCCACATTGCGCTCCAAGCGGGTGCGAACATCCAAGGCTGAAGGGTTGCAAGAGGCCATGTGGGTTCTGCTCGACTTTGACGAAGTCGTCGTCCACATTTTTTATCACGATCAGCGTGGCTTCTATGACCTGGAAGGGTTATGGCACGACGCCTCGCGCATTCGGCTGGAAGACGTAGAATAGGCAGTTATTCACCACAACTCGTCTCAACAACTTCGAGCTCACACTTATGCAATATTTTAGCACACGGGGCGGAATCGCCCACATCCCGTTTACCAAAGCTGTACTGATGGGATTAGCTGAAGACGGCGGCCTGCTCCTACCGCGCACCATTCCGCGTATTGGCAGTGAGACCCTTTCCTCCTGGCAGAATCTCAGCTATTCGGAATTGGCCTTTGAAGTGATGTCACGTTTTATTGACGACATCCCTGACAGCGACCTGCGTAATCTCATCAATAAATCATACAGCACTTTCAGTCATCCTGAAGTGACCCCGCTGGTTCACTGCGGCAACCTTCATATCCTTGAGCTATTCCATGGACCGACCCTGGCATTCAAGGATATTGCCCTGCAGTTTCTCGGCAACCTCTTTGAATACCTGCTCGCGAAAAACGACGCGGTTCTCAATATCCTTGGCGCGACATCCGGTGATACCGGAAGTGCAGCCATCTACGGCGTCCGCGGCAAAGACCGGATCAATATCTTCATCCTGCATCCGCACCAGCGGGTCAGTCCGGTGCAGGAAAAACAGATGACCACCGTGCTTGACGATAATGTTTTCAACATCGCCATCCGCGGCTCGTTTGACGACGGCCAGGCCATTGTCAAAAAGATCTTTGGCGATGTCGAATTCAAAAACAATTACGCTCTTGGTGCCATCAATTCCATCAACTGGGCAAGGGTTCTCGCTCAGGTTGTTTACTATGTTTGGAGCTGTCTGCACATCTGTAAACACGAAAAAGACACAGCCCTCGACTTTGCCATTCCAACCGGTAATTTCGGAGATATCTTTGCCGGTTATATTGCCAAACGGATGCTGCCTGAGGGGACTATCCGGCGGCTGGTGCTCGCCACCAATTCCAACGATATCCTGAGCCGGTTTGTGAACAGTGGCGATTATTCACTCGGCACAGTGACCCAGACCAGCAGTCCGTCCATGGACATCCAATCCGCCTCCAACTTCGAGCGCTATCTCTATTATCTCCTCGACAGTGAAACGGACAGGACCCGCGATCAGATGCAGATCTTTGCCGAAACCGGAAAAATCGATCTCTCGTCTTATCAGGACCAGATCCGTCGCGACTTCTCGGCCCTGGCGGTAACCGAAGAACAGGTCATCGAAACCATTCGAGATTTCCACAAAGAGTTCAACTACGTACTTGACCCACATACCGCGATCGGCGTCAGGGCGGCCCGCCACCACAAAAAACAAGGCGTGCCCATGGTCTGTCTCGCTACTGCCCATCCCGCGAAGTTTGGTGATGCTGTCCGAGATGCCATCGGTAGTGAACCGGAGACTCCGGCAGCCTTTATTGGCCTGTTGGAGCGTGAGGCTCGCTGTGAGCATATGGACGCTGATATTAACAGCATCCGCGACTATCTAAAGGCCCACGCCCGTCATGGCTGATCGGGAATTTTCCGATTACGTTCAGCGTGTACAGGAGTGTGTCGCCAAGTTGCGCGACACACTCCCTTTTCTGCCCCGCACCGTTATCCAACTCGGCACCGGCCTTGGAGATTTTGTCAGCCGGATCGATACTCGCCTGGTCCTTCCCTATGCCGATATTCCCCATTTTCCCGTCTCCACGGTGGAGAGCCACCAGGGCAACCTGATCCTCGGCTACCTCGAAGGCGAACCCGTGGCTGCTCTGCAGGGCAGGTTCCACTTTTACGAAGGGTATTCCACACGCGAGATCACCTTTCCTGTCAGGGTATTGTCACTTCTTGGGGCGCGCTTGCTACTGGTGACCAACGCTGCCGGCGGACTCAACCCGCTCATTGCTCCGGGCTCCATCATGGTGATCCGTGACCATTTGAACTTTCTTGGCGAGAACCCGCTGCGCGGACCAAATATCGACGAATGGGGTCCCCGCTTTCCCGACCTTTCCACACCATATCACCCAGCCCTCATCAAAACCGCACTCGATGCGGCCAGAAGCTGTGGCCTGGTCAAAGTCATCAGCGGAACCTATGTCTGCATCCCCGGGCCTAGCCTTGAAACTCCTGCAGAAACCCGCTGGCTGCGCGATGTCGGCGCCGATGCGGTGGGCATGTCCACGGTTCCCGAGGTCATCGTTGCCCGCCATGCCGGCATGGAGGTGCTCGGCTTTTCTGTTGTTTCCAACGTCAACGATCCTGACAATTTTCAACCGATCCTTCTGGAAGATATCATCCGAACTGCCGCAAAAGTAACTCCGCAATTACAGCAACTCATCGTGGAAATTATCGCCCACAGGCAAAGCTTCACAGCCCAGATTTTTCAGAAAAGTTAATTTTACCCCTGTTTACTCCGGTCTTCACTATGCAACAACCATCACTCATCGTCAGCGGCAAATGGTTCCTGCCTGGGTCCACCCAGGCCGGACTTCTCCTCCAGCACGGTCTAGCCATCACCGGCGATACGATTACTGAGATTGCGCCTACAGCAACGCTTCTTGAGAAATATCCTGAGAGCAGACGGCTGCACACCGAACATGGACTGATAATGCCAGGGCTAATCAACACCCATACTCATGCCCCCATGTGTTGCTTTCGAGGGATTGCCGATGATCTGCCTCTGATGACATGGCTTGAGGAGCATATTTTTCCCATTGAGGCGCAGCTCACACCTGAGATTGTCTACCAGTCGGCCCTGCTCTCCATCGCCGAGATGATTAAATCCGGCACCACCAGCTTCTGTGACATGTATCTCTTTGCCAAAGAAGTGGCCCGGGCCGCAGCAGAAACCGGTATACGCGCCTGGGTCGGTGAGGTGCTCTATGACTTCCCTTCCCCCTGTTACGGGCAACTGGAAAACGGCTTTGCCTACATAGCTGAGTTGTTCCAGCATTATAGGAATCATCCGCTTATATCCATTACTACCGACCCACACAGCGTTTACACCTGTGCCCCCAAACTTCTGAGCCGTCTTGGCCAGGTCGCAGCTGATACCGGCAGCCTCTATCATACCCATCTCTCCGAAAACCGGCAGGAAGTAGCCACCTGCAAGGAACGGTATGGGCTGACACCTGTTCGTCATCTTGATCAGCTTGGGCTCTTAGGCCCAAATACCCTCGCGGCCCATTGCGTCATGCTCGACCCCGATGAAATCATGCTTCTCGCCGAACGTGGTGTTAAAGTCAGCCATTGCCTTGAATCAAACATGAAACTTGCCTCCGGGACGGCACCTATTGTTGAGCTGCTGGCCGCCGGAGCAACAGTATCGCTTGGTACCGATGGCAGTGCCAGCAATAATGATGTCGATCTGTTTGGCGAGATGAACTGCGTTGCCAAGGTTCACAAAATTGCCCATCTCAATCCCACGGTAATGAATGCCGAGACCACCCTCCATGCAGCAACTATGGGTGGAGCAGCTGCACTCTCCGCCGATGATACTATCGGTACCCTGGCAATCGGCAAAAAGGCGGATTGCATCGTAGTCGATATGGATCAACCGCATCTCACCCCATGCTATAATATTCCCTCCCATCTGGTGTATGCTGTACGAGGAAGCGATGTACTCCACTCAGTAATTAACGGTCAGGTGGTCATGCAGGACAGAGAACTGACAACCATTGATGAAACGGAAATACTTTCGAGGATGACGCAGTTGGCTAAGACCATTCGCGCCATGCACTGAGATGTCGGTGGCAACACGCTTGACTTTATGCAGAGACTACTCTAAAGTCTCGAGGGTGCTTGCATCGACCCTTTAACCACACCCGGATTTACTCCGGTCTACAGCCATTAATATTTGCCGAGGTAGAGTTATGTTCGGACTTGGAATGCCGGAACTGATTGTCATTCTTGTTATTATAGTGATTATTTTCGGAGCGGGAAAACTCCCTGAAATCGGCTCCGGTATCGGAAAAGGTATCAAAAACTTCAAGGAAGCAACCCGTCAGGACGATACGGCTAAAAAAATCGACGAAGAAAAGAAAGACAACAGCGACAAGACGGTCTGATTGCCGTCCCGCCCCTTTTGCAGGAGATCGACCATGTTTGGACTTGGCACCCCGGAACTGATTGTTATACTCGCCATCGGCGTGCTCGTTTTCGGCGGCAAGAGACTGCCGGAAATCGGCCACGGTCTTGGCAAAGCTATCTCCTCCTTCAAAAAAGGGGTGAGTGGCATAGAGGATGAGACCAAATCGCTGGTGGACGACATCCCCGGTGTCAAAGAAGCTGTCGAAATAAAAGAGAAGGTCGACCAGGTAAAAAATATCGGCAAAGTTCTAAGATAATTTCTGGAACTCTCTCTTCATCTCTTTTTAAAAGAGATCGGGAAAAATGATTATCACCGAAGGCCGTGGCAGCAATATCTGCCCCGGCCTTCTTTTTTTCAACCTAACAGGGATGTGTTATTATCCTTTAAGGCAAAGAGACGCTCCAAAAGACCTTCTCGCCGCTGTTCCAATCTCTCGTGTTGTGCCAGGAACCTGAGTTGCGCCACACGCCTTCTCTCTATCACCAGCTCACGCAACAAGCGTAAGGCTTCCTGCATTTCCCCGGAAAACTCCGGCCATGTGTGAGACGGAGTCTCCTGATCTACCGCCAGGTCAATTTCGGCCAATGGCCGGACTTCACCAGCTTCGGTGAGAAATATCCCAGCGTTGCCTATCTGACCAAGAATTCGGCCGTCTGCTGCCTTCAACTGAAAATCCGTCCCTACTGACGCCAATGAAAGCGCCCCCACCCCAGCGTCCCGCAAGCTGACCAGGTGGCCATCTTCACTACCGCCCCCCATCCACAATTGAAGCCGATCAAAAATCGCATCATTTTCATCAATCCAGTTATTGTTATCTGTATCATAAAACCGAAGTTCACCGTACCCGTAGCCAGATTCAGGACCAAACAGTTCACTGCCGTTATTCACAAGACCGTCGCCATTTTTATCGAGCACCAGAAAACCGCTGCCGGAACGGAGACTGGCAATTTTTTCTAAAGTTCCATTATTATCGAGATCAAAGCTGAACTGGCTATTGCCAAGAACGTTGAGTCCCTCATCAAACGAGAGAACCAAAGGGTCGACAAACCGGGCCGCTAATATACCGGTTACATACTCCTGCTCCGCATATTCCACCCGTTCAAGGGCAAGATCAAGGCCAAGGTTTACAGTGCGCCCATCTGCGGTTTCGATAGTACCCGTGGTACTGACTCTGAGTGTTTCCTCCTGGTAGTGGATCTGTTTGAGCGAAAGGGACATTCGGGTTGAAAGTTGAGAAGCATCTCTCTGTTGATCGAGTGGTTTCGATTCCAAACCAGCGGAAAAGCTTTGCCCTCCTCGATCTATGCTGCTGAACTCCCTCACCTGCACGGGTTGATTAATGATTTCGGAAACGACCCGGCCAACAGTGTTTTTTTCTTCCTGTTCATGTGCTACTGTCCAACCATCTCCTGAGACCGATGATTTCGCTAGACAAGAACTTGCCTCGACACAAACAGCTTGTCGCTGCATTGATGAGCTAAATGCTGGTATCTTCAGTTGAAATTGATCTAAAACTCCACTTGTGGCCGCAGCCGCAAGTTTGCCCTGACTCGTTTGCACGTCCCTGTGAGTCATTGTTGCATCCATGCCAAGAGTTGAGGTGGAAATTTTCATTTTTCATCTCCTGGAAAGATATTTTTTACGTTTTCCGCAGTCTTCTTTTCGGCTGTTAAAAACAGAAAATATAGCATAAATTCGCGGCTCCGGCGGATCTGCCATTTTTCTTGACTTTATCGAATCAGTTATTTATACATATCAGTTCATCAGTACAGCACCATCTATTTTGTATTTCATCCGGCAGGAACTCCCCCCCCGGCGTGTACCTCTTGAGACGTTTTAACTTCGCCCTCCCGGGCGCTTTTCTATCTATTCACCAGGAGAACTCATGTGTCGCTTAGCCCTAAAAACAGCGAATGAACCCTTCTCTCCGTACGAAGTGCTGCAAGCCATGGAAGCCATGAAGGAAGGCTATGATGGTTCCGGGCTTGGCCTCTTGCTTCGTGGTATGGAGTTTGAAGACTTCAAATACAACCCAAGGTTCCCCATTCTCTCCGGTATTGCCCATTCCCGCAAAGCCGAGCAGCGGATGGACGAGTACATGGATGATCGGGGCTATGAGCTCAAATATGACCACCGTTTCGCCATGAATCCTGAAAAAATGTCCGGCAAAATGCGTTATCGCTATTTCCTGAGGGCATACAGGATGCCACCGGCCTTTAAAGACCGCCCACAGGAGGAACGGGAGGAAGAAATGCTCCGCACGCGTCTCGACTTGCGTCGAATCGGTGAGGAGAACAATGGCGATTTGACCGTTTTCTCGTTTTATCCTGACGTTGCCATGATCAAGGAGGTCGGTTGGCCGATGGAGATCGGAGAGGCACTCTGCCTTTGGGACGGCCAGATAAAGTCCCGCGTCTGCATGGCACAGGGGCGACAGAATACGAATTACGGCATCAACCTCTACGCCTGCCATCCCTTTTTCATTCAGGGCATCGCAACAATGACTAACGGTGAAAATACCGCATTCGTGCCTATTCGTGACTGGCTGCTTGGAAAAAACATCCCTGGATATATCGGGTATCAGAGCGACTCTGAGGTCTTTGCCCACATCCTCCACTATACGCTTCGACAGCTCAAATTGCCGCTGCAGGCCTACAAGCATATCATAACCCCGCTCAGTTCCAGAGAGCTGGAGACTCACCCGCAAGGCGATTTTCTGAGAGGCTTACGTGAAGTGTGCCGCCGTCTGATAATTGACGGACCGAATGCCGTCATCGGCACCCTGCCCGATGAAACCTGCATGCTGGTCATGGACCAGAAGAAGATGCGCCCGGCAACAGTAGGTGGCCGTGACGGAGCCTGGGCCATTGCTTCTGAACTCTGCGGCGTCGATGCCATGGTTCCCGACCGTGATCCGGCGTTCGATTTTCAGCCCATGCGTGAACATACAGTTATCATCCCCCCCGATAGAAAGGAATTACAGATATGGTCTCAGCACGATCAGTTACCGTTACCCCAAGCAGCCTGACCTACGCCGACGTCCCCTGGATCATCCAGCATCGCGAGGACCGCTGCACCCTTTGTGGTCAATGTACCGCCATCTGCCCGAAGGAGTCTATTGAGCTTACCTACCGCCGGGTCAGGATGCCGAAACTCGAGATCCTGAGCAAGAAACGAGGCAGCGACTACAAGACCTTTACAGGTATCCGCCAGAAAACCACCATGGCCAACGCCTGCATTGGCTGCGGCATGTGTTCCATGGTCTGCCCCAACGAAGCGATTGGACCGGTTGCCAATACCAATGAGAACCGCGCGCTCTTCTACAACAACATGAAGGGTGAACCGAACAAACGCGGCGGTCGAAGAAACGTCGAGGGACCAACCCTGCTCGATCGCATCATGTTCGACCGTATTTCAATGTTGACCGACCCGGCACTTGATGCTGGCCGTCATGAATTCAACGTCACCACAACTCTTGGCAGGGTATTATCGCCAGAAGAGTTCCTGGAAAATACAATTTCCGGCGGCTGGATTCCTCCGACCAGGGAGATTTTCCCATTCGTCATCGGTTCAATGTCTTTCGGTGCCCTGTCACCCAATATGTGGCTCGGGATGCTCCAGGGAGTTGCCTACTGCAATGAGGTGCTCGGTCTACCGGTGGTGATGTGTACTGGTGAAGGCGGCTGTCCCCCCTGGGTACTCAGAAGTCCCTACCTGAAATACATTATTCTCCAGATCGCATCCGGCTATTTCGGCTGGGACGAGATTATCCGCGCCATTCCGGATATGCAATGCCTGCCGGCAGCCATAGAAATCAAATATGGCCAGGGCGCCAAGCCCGGTGATGGTGGCCTGTTAATGTGGTACAAGGTGTCTAAACTTATCGCTCGCCTGCGCGGTGTTCCCGAGGCCGTAGATCTGCCTTCACCGCCAGTTCATCAGACCCTCTACTCCATCGAGGAGAGTGTCATGAAGATGATCCAGACCCTGTCAATGGCCTTTGAACATAAGGTGCCAGTCTACCCCAAGATCTCCGCTTCCACTTCAGCCAAGTCGGTACTCAACAACCTGGTTCGGAATCCGTATGCCGCCGGCCTCATGATCGATGGCATCGACGGTGGCACGGGTGCTGCCTACAATGTTTCCATGGACGCCACCGGACATCCTGTCGCCTCCTGCGTCCGCGAATGCTATCTCGATCTCGCCGCCCAGGGCAAACAGAATGAGATACCCATTTTCGCAGCAGGCGGTATCGGCAAGAATGGCAATGTGGCCCAGAATGGCATGGCGCTGGTCATGCTAGGTGCATCGGGTGTCCATATCGGTAAATACATCATGCAGGCAGTAGCCGGTTGTCTTGGCAACGAAAAGAATCGCTGCAACGTCTGCAACGTGGGTATCTGTCCGAAAGGTATCACCAGCCAGAACCCCAAGCTGTATAGGCGTCTTGATCAGGACAAGGTCGCCGAAAGGGTCTCGGAAGTGTTCATGTCGATCAACACCGAGGTGAAGAAGATCATGGCTCCGCTCGGCCGCTCCCAGTCACTTCCCGTAGGCATGTCCGATGCGCTCGGCATAGCCGACAAGGCTGCCGCGGAACGTCTGCAGATCAAATATGTGTGCTAACAGGCCGAGAACAAAATATACGACATGGCACTACCCGAACGTATGTGCCACTGTATCTGACATGAGGAGTTTTCAGTGACTACGACTGTTGTGAAAGGCCTAAACGAACAAGGCCAACGAATCAGTTCCATGGATTTTGAGAAACTGGTGCGCAAAGCCGCATCAGAATCCGGTTCCCTTTTCCTCGAAACCTATGGTCAACATAATATCGGCATCCGTCTGCAGCGTGAAGGCGGACTCGACATCAGGGTAAAAGGTCCTTCCGGCCAGCGTCTCGGTTGTATGGGCATGCCCGGAACAACCATTTGCTGCGAGGGCGCCACCTCGGATGACGTCGGCTACCTCAATATTGGTGCCGAAATCACGGTGCTTGGCGATGCCACCAACGGCGCATGCAACGCCATGGCCGCCGGTAAGGTCTATATAGCCGGCTCCATCGGTGCCCGTGGCCTGACAATGACCAAATGGAACCCGGACTATCAGAAGCCTGAGCTCTGGGTACTCGGTTCCACCGGTGACTCGTTCGCCGAGTTCAACTGCGGCGGCATCGCTGTAGTTTGCGGCATCGAAGCCAAAAATCCGGAAAATATCCTCGGATATCGTCCCTGTGTGGGCATGGTAGGCGGAACCATCTATTTTCGTGGAAAAATCGACGATTCTTTCCACAAAACCAGTGCACGTCTCACCGAGCCAAATGATGAACAGTGGCAATGGCTCGTTGAACGGATGCCTGCCTATCTACAGAAAATCCATCGCGAAGACCTTCAGGAAACGCTCACCAAACGAGAAGAGTGGCATATCCTGATTGCCGTCACCCCGCAAGAGCGGGCACTTATGTTCTCTGGACCCATGCCCATGGCTGAGTTCCGTAATCAACATTGGAACAAAGCCTTCGGCGGTGACCCCCTTCGCGACCTTGCACCGGGACTTGACCGATCTCCCATCCCAGCCATCGTTACCGGTGATTTGCGCCGCAAAAAACCATGGTGGGCCAACAGCGAATCAGCCGCACCATGTACGTATTATTGCCCGGTTCATATTCCCACCGTCGACCGCCTGCGGCTTATCCGTGAAGGCAAAGCCGACGAAGCGTATGATATGCTCCTGCGCTATACACCACTGCCGGCTTCAGTGTGCGGCGCCGTCTGTCCCAACCTCTGCATGGAGAACTGTTCCAGAACCGGAGTGGATGCGTCCATCGATATGCAGATTCTTGGCCGGGCGGTTTCACACTTCCCTGCGCCAAAACCAGCCGTTTCGCTTGGTAAAAAAGTTGCTGTTATCGGTGGCGGGCCCGCTGGAATGAACGTCGCCTGGCAGCTGGCCCTGGCCGGAGTCGAAGCCCATATTTTTGAAGCCGACAATAAACTTGGCGGCAAACTTGCTCAGGTCATCCCCTGGGAGCGTCTGCCCCAGGCCATCTGGGATATGGAAATTGCCCGTTTCACCGCCATGGACAAAATCACGGTATCCCTCAACACCCCCATGACCAAATCGAAGTTTGCCGAGCTGCAGAACGATTTCGACTACGTAGTGATCGCCATCGGCACCCATGAGCCGCGTCGCCTGCAGTTCCCAGGCAACGAGCGAGTTACGCCTGCCCTCGATTTCCTCAAATCCGCAAAAAGCGATTCCCCCATGAAAGTGGGCCGCGAAGTGGTTGTTATTGGTGCGGGCAACGTGGGTTGCGACGTCGCCTGCGAGGCCTACCGTCTTGGCGCAGAAAAGGTCACGTTAGTGGATATCCAGAAGCCGCTGGCTTTTGGCAAGGAGAAAGAGGCCGCCGAAGCCCTAGGCGCCCAGTTCCAGTGGCCGGTCTTCACCAAAGAAGTCAACGAGCAGGGACTGGTTACCACCGAAGGCGAGGTGATTCCGGCTCAGAGTGTCTTCATATCTATCGGCGATGTACCGGCGCTCTCCTTTTTGCCGGAATCCGTGGAAACCATTACTGTCGGTGGAGCGTCCTGGATCACCACCAGCAAAGCCCATGTTACATCCAACGGCAAGGTTCTGGCGATAGGTGATGTCGAACGCCCCGGTCTTGCCACCAACGCTCTTGGTGCCGGCAAGGAAGCGGCCGAATTTATCATCGCCGAAGTGCAAGGCGTCGAATGGAAACCGTTTGCCAAGCCTGTAGTGCTCCAGAAAGCCCTGACCATTACCCACTATATGCCGGATATGGTTGGCACCACCGAAACCGAACAGGCTGATCGCTGCCTCTCCTGTGCCTCATGCCGTGACTGCCACCTCTGTGAGACCATCTGTCCCACCGGAGCCATCAGCCGGGTGGAATTTGCGCCGGGAGTTACTGGAGAAAATGGTGCTACCTTTGAATATGTCTCAGACGACAAGAAATGTATCGCCTGCGGATTCTGTGCCGACACCTGCCCCTGTGCTATCTGGACAATGAATCCGTATTAGTACCTTACAGATTATTTTCTTGTAAAATAACAAGAAGATAATCTGTACAAATGTGCGTAGCCCCCTTGTGGGGTGTTAAGTGAATTTGAGAAAAAGTCAGTATAAAGAAGCCCGTCGGTCTATTACCGGCGGGCTTCTCTTTTTCAAGAGGAATGAGAAGGAGAAGACTACTTGCGAACGAAACGGAGTTGTACAGCGTATTTGCCACTGTCAAGATCAGGTGGTAGAGAGTTTGCATCGGCAACCAGCACGGTGAGCACTCTCCCTTTCAAGGGGTCCTTGACATTTTTTCCCCGTCGCTCCATACCGGAAGGACCGGCAATGCCTTTACGGGGCTGCCTGACATGGAGCAGCTGTCCCTCGACCAATTGGCCATTTTTTTCCTGGGGTTTACGTGACTGGGGCGCAAGCGGCGGTATCGAGCCGATGATAATTTCCATAATTCAATCATCCTTACCGTGGTGATTGTTACCTACCCCTGCGATCGACCTAACCGCCGAGGCTCTCTCGTTCAAGCGCAAGCAAAAATGCCTTGGTTTCGGTACCACAGGCGAACCCTGTCAAGTTGCCGTTTTTGCCGAGGACTCGATGACAAGGAATAATAAGCGGCAATGGATTTTTATTAGCGGCGTTCCCGACAGCTCTGGCCAGATGGGCACCACCCAGCCGTACACCGATCTCGCCATATGTTAGAGTTTCTCCAAACGGGATCTCAGCCATTATAGCCCACGCCCGCTGCTGAAATGGAGTGCCAGCGACCTTGACGGGCAGATCAAATTGTTGCAATTGCCCCTGAAGGTAAGCTTCTATCTGCTCTTGTACGCGACGATGCAACGGTCCCGGGGGAGTGGAAGCACTATTGTTTTCATCCTTCAGCACAAATCGGACGCCTTGGACATGGTATAAATCGGCAGACACGATGAATCCACGTAACGGGCACTGGCCAGTGTCTTTGATTTCGAAAAAATAATCCATGCCAAAACTCCTCTGCTCGTTCGTCCACGCCATCTCGCCTTTTTCACATCATATATGTACCTTATATTATCGACTTCGTCACCTTTTCTTGACATCGGGAAAAAGACCTGAGTATGCTGAAAAACTCAACCGGAGCTTCAAACCTAAACCTTGTATGCACGCAGAAACAATTTCGCCTTTGCATACTGCGTGCTTGAGGGTATGAAAGTTTTTTACCCAAATACGTATTTTGCCCCTGCTACCGACTGAACATGGAAGATCTACTGAAAAAAATCCTCGTCCCCATCAAAAACACCCAGATCATCCGCGGCATCTCCATGCCAATCGGCCTTGAATACCTTCAGTTGGTGGTGACTGGCCCTCCTGGAGCAGGCAAATCCTACTACATTAATCAAATACGCGGATGGCCTAACGAAGGTTACATCGATCTTACAAGAAAAGGCTGGTGGCGCGACCAGACCCTCATCTACCGGCCCCGCGAAGTTCATCTCGGTATGCCTTTTTATGGGCACAAGGAAGCTCTCACAGTCTTCGACAAGGAATGGCTTGCTGCCGATCCTCCTCTTGCACTCGAGACTTCCCGTGTTCGGATTCCGCCTAACGGTGAACGGTTTTTCCAAACCAACTGGCGTGATAAATATATCTTCGAGTTTCTGCTGCCGGACCCTGAAGTGATCTTTCAACGGCGCATGGCCCGTCAGAATCAAGGGTATTTTCCGGTGGACTCCGCGCTCAGCGAAGAGATGGTGCAAAAACAGATCCTCGCCTACCAGGAGATCGCTCTCTATATGCACCGAGCCGGTATGAATATTTACCTACGCAAAGGCCTTGAAGGAAAACCCATGCGTATCGCCGAAAAAGGGGTAGCCGCTGTACCGCGCTGGGCCATCGCCCGTAAGCCGCCGCGTCCGAGCCTCAAGACCCTGGCCGGCTGGCAGCAACTCTTCGGTTTTGGAAAATCCAACTGGTTTACCATCACCAACGATGTTCAACGAATAAGCGGTGTAAACCGTATAGCCCACGATGGCCGAACATTCGAGATGCTGCTGGGCGACCAACGTCTCTGTTTTCATCCGGAAATACCGCTTGGGGTTAATCGCAAATCTGTACAAAAAAACTGGATTATCAACACACCGCAGGCTTGTTCGACTATATCCCCTGCGGGCTTTGTCCGGATCAAGGTCGGCGAGACTGTCATCATTGGCAGGTCCAATAAGGAATATGACGACATTCTCCACTTTTCCGAGAAAGTTGCCAAACGCCACGTTACCGTCACCAACACCAGGGGAGATCTCACGATCACTCCCATTGATGAAACGGTAGGTGTCAAACTTGTTCGATTCGACGACCTCGATTACCGTGAACGTGTCGCCGCCAATCGATACAAGTCCTTTCTCTTTCTACGGCAGCTTTATGGAGGCCCTATTGATATTCTGCAAAAAAACACAGCCCTTGAACAGATCCGTAAAGTCAATAAGCTCATGGCCCACGAGCCCCTGCGGCCCCTGACCCGTGACCATAAACCTGGCGGCATCGTCGATCTGCAGCAGCGTGCAATGCCTATCATTGTCGGTGATCTCCACGCCGAGGTAGATAACCTCCTAAAGATTCTCAGTGAAAACTGTCTGCTTGGCTGCCTCAGGTCAAAGTCGGTAACCCTTGTTTTGTTGGGAGATGCGGTCCATTCGGAAAATCTCGATGAAATGGAGGAGATGGACAGCTCCATTCTGATGATGGACCTCATCTTTGCGCTCAAACTGCACTTCCCTGAGAATTTCTTTTATATTCGCGGAAACCACGACAGTTTTTCCACCGATATCAGTAAAAACGGGATCTCTCAGGGCGTTCTGATGCGGGAGCGCCTGAACCAGCTGCGGGGAGCAGAATACGTCACCGAGATGGAAAACTACTACAGGAGCCTTCCGTATATCGTCACTTCTCCATATTTTTATGCAACTCACGCCGGTCCTCCCCGCACCGAAGTGTCTTATGAGGACCTTGTGCATATCGGCGAAAACGATTCTCTGGCCCGGGAAGTAACCAGAACCCGCCTCCAGCGAGCAAACTATCCTGGCGGCTACAACAAAGGAGATATCAAGCGATTTCGAAAAACTCTTGGGCTCACCAAAGGCACCCCTTTCGTGGCCGGCCACACACCGCTGGATCCGTTTGGATCGGTATGGAAAAATGTCGGAGCCATTAAGAACCATCACATCATTTACAGTGCTCATCAACAAGGTCCGGCGATTTTCCAGCAGATAAAGGATGAGCTGATCCCTTTAAGCTATCCAGCTGAACCGCTGACGCAACTTATCAACAATCTCAAGTAAAACCACGTTTGAAAACGATCTTCAAGCCCGACATAACCTCAAGCAATAGGTCTTCGCTTTTCACTTGTCCTCAATAAGCTGCTGACTGACAATAGATCAATTGTTCCTTTTTGCTTGAACCGAAACGAAAACGAAAGCTAATATTAAATTTGTATTAGGAATACGTTAAACAAGGACCAATACCCACTAATACAACGCTTTTTCAGCATTATGGCCCAAGAGATTATTTGTGGCAATTGGACCAGCTTCAGAGTAAGTTAACCGGTTTTTCATACATTTGTAACATCTCGCAAACTGCCGATGTTTGCGAGATGTGAAAGACGATACCAGCTGGTATAAACCATTTTCACTTCGAGGTTCATGATCATGCCCATAAGGTCAACCACCCCGTTGTCGGGATTGTTCCGACGCTCTCCTTTCAAACCCATACAGGAACATATGCGGATCGTTTTTTCCTGCATATGTCTTGTACCGCCGCTTTTTGACGCCGTCTATGCCAAAGACACCGCCCAGACAGAAGAGGTGGCGAGGCAGATTGCTGAATTGGAATCCGAGGCGGACCAGATCAAAGCGACATTCCGTCTCAATATGCCAACCTCGCTCCTGTTGCCAGTTGATCGTAAGGATTTGCTTGGCCTGATCAGCGATCAGGACCGTATTGCCGATACCGCCGAGACCATCAGCCAGATCGTCACCTACCGCGATATGGATGTCCCGGAAGCGCTGAAGGCCAAACTGGACGAACTGTTGGAAGGTACCATGGAGATTATCTCTGAGGCAAAAAACATGATCGAGCAGCTTGATGAACTGCTTGAAGTCGGCTTCGGTGGAAGGGAAAATGACAAAGTCTCCGCTATGATAGCCGGTGTTCGCCGTAGCGAACACAATATCGATACCATCCTCCATAAGGCACGTCGGGCGCTCTTTGCTATCGAGGGTCAACTGGACCCCGTTTCCGTCATGTTCTGGTATAACATCCTTGAATTGATTGGTAACATTTCCGATCAGGCAGAAAACATGGCTGACAGACTTTTGCTGTTCCTGTCCAAATAAAAGAGTACGAGGAAAAAATGGATATTATTGCGAGTTATGGAACCGTCATGGTCATCATGGCGGTAATTTTTGGTCTGTACATGACCTGGGGTATCGGTGCCAACGATCTGGCCAACGCTATGGGCACCTCGGTAGGAGCCGGTGCTGTCACCATCAAACAGGCTATCGCTATTGCCATTCTCTTTGAGTTTGCGGGAGCTGTTCTGGCTGGTGGTCATGTAACCAGCACAATCCGAAAGGAAATTATTGTTCCCACCGGAATTGCCGACAACCCCGAGATATTGGTTTACGGCATGCTTGCTTCTCTGCTTGCTGCAGCTTTCTGGCTAATGATTGCCTCTGCGAAAGGTTGGCCGGTTTCAACTACTCACTCGATTGTCGGTGCCCTGATCGGTTTTGCAGTGGTTGGCATCGGGCCCGATGCGGTACAGTGGACCAAGGTAGTCAGCATTGTTGCTAGCTGGGTCATTTCGCCAGCCATTGGCGGTATCATCTCTTTCCTGCTGGTAATGAGTACCCGAAAGCTTATCTTTGATACCGACCAACCACTGCGTAACGCTAAAAAATATGCTCCTATGTATATTTTTCTGGTCGGTTTCGTTATCTCCCTGGTCACCCTTTTCAAGGGATTGACACACCTGAAGATCGAGCTTTCCTCCGGCCAGAGCTTTCTCATTGCCATCATCATCGGCCTGCTCACCGCCAGTCTTGGCTGGTTTTTTGTCCGTAATATCAAAGAAGACATCAGCCGCAATCGCGACTTCCATTTTGCCAGTGTCGAAAAGGTCTTCACCCCGATGATGCTTTTTACCGCCTGCTCCATGGCCTTTGCCCATGGTTCTAATGACGTTGCCAACGGTATCGGCCCCCTTGCCGCTGTCGTCAGCATTGTCAATTCCGGCGGCGAGGTTGCCCAAAAGTCTGATCTGCCCCTGTGGATTCTGCTGCTTGGCGGAGGAGGCATTGTCCTCGGTCTGCTCACCCTCGGCTACAAGGTAATGCTGACAGTCGGCAAAAAAATTACTGAACTCACACCTTCTCGTGGGTTCTGCGCCGAACTGGCTGCCGCAACTACCGTCGTTCTCGCTTCCAGAACCGGTTTGCCGGTTTCAACCACCCACATTCTCGTAGGTGCTGTCCTTGGCGTCGGCCTCGCCCGCGGTGTTGGCGCACTCGATCTGAGGGTCGTGGGGAACATCATCGTATCCTGGCTGATCACCCTGCCGGCCGGTGCTATCATGTCGATGCTTTTCTTCTTCACCTTGAAAGGCATTTTCGGTTAATCCTGCTAGACGACTTGTAAAAGGACAGGACCGCCACTTCCACGTGACGGTCCTGTTTTCATCTATTCCACTCCGAGTGACCCTCCGCACGTTATTTTCTTGTAATCAAGCCCCATCTATTGTACTGTTCAGACCCTAACACATTTTAGATAGATCACGCGTAGTCTTTCTCGACATCCTTCTTGCAGTCCTCTCTTTGCATTTTTGTTGCCGACAACTTCCCGTGCTGGTCACAGCTTCAAGGAGATTTTTTTACGTGAAACTTTTTATCGGCAACCTTCCTTATGACATCAACCAGGCTGAAGTTCAGGCCCTTTTTAATCAATATGGAGAGGTAGTCGAAGCAAATCTCGTCATCGACCAGTTTTCCGGTCGCTCGAAAGGGTTCGCCTTCATCGAGATGGCAAACCGCACCGACGGTCACAAAGCAATGGAAACCTTGAACAAACAAGGATACAAAAACCGTCAGCTCGTCTGTCGCGAAGCCAAACCCCAGAAAAAAGGCAAGCGTAGACGCTAGTTCGACGTTCATGAGGTACCACCGGGCACACGCCCGAATCATACATCAGCACCCAATCATTATCTCAGGGGCTGATAACCCTATCTTTATACAGGAGTAGTAACAATGGCAGTAGGAACAGTAAAATGGTTTAACGATGCGAAAGGTTTTGGATTTATCGAAGAGGACGGCGGCAAAGACATCTTCGTGCATCATTCAGCAATACAGACCGACGGATTCAGATCGCTGGCAGAAGGCGAGCGTGTTCGTTTTGAAGTAATTGACGGCCAGAAAGGCCCGGCAGCAAAGGATGTAACTAAGTTATAATCTGCGCTGTCCAGTGGCGCTGAGTTTTCTTAGCGCCACTGGATTCCATTCTCCCACTCTCTTCATCCCTCATCATCCATCGTTTTTTCAAACGATGTCAGTCATTTTTTTCACTTCGTTTTTCCAATGAATTCACGCCAGATAGGAGCAGCCGTTCTGCCACCGCTTTCGGTATTGCCAAGACTCTGGTTCCGATCATGCCCGACCCACACCCCGGCCAGATAATCCCCATTGAAACCGATAAACCAGGCATCTCTGTTATTATCTGAAGTACCTGTCTTGCCACCACTCTTCCCAACCAATCCTGCAGCCCGTTTACCGGTTCCGTCAGTGATGACTTTTTCCAGCATCATTCGCATCTGCAGGGCGACAGTCGGCGACATCGCAAGAGTTGGAGCGCGCAGCGGCACGACGTTTTTCTGGCCATCCACCACAATTGCATCGATAAAGTCAGGACTTACCCGACGTCCATTATTGACAAACGTGGAGTAGGCAGCCGTCATTTCCAGTAGCGAAACATCCACCGCCCCCAAGGCAAGAGAAAGATCCGGAGGCATCTCCGCGGTAATTCCTACCTTCTTTGCTATCTCATGGACCTTCTTCACACCGACATGCTGCATCAGCCGCACCGTTGCAGTATTGTAAGAATTGACTAGAGCCGTCTCCAGCGATATTTCACCATGATATTGTCCAGTATAGTTCTTTGGCTGCCAGGTCGAACCCTTACGGCCGGATATTGCCAGCGGGGCGTCACTGATGAGCGAGTTGGACTGCCAGCCGTTTTCGAGGGCTGCACTATAAACAAACGGTTTGAAAATTGAGCCAGCCGGTCTACGGGCCTGGGTAGCCCGGTTAAAGGGTGACTGGGTATAGTCAGCACCGCCGATGATGGCTCGTACCTTACCGGTTTTTCTCTCCAGGCAGACCAACGCCCCTTGCGGAACCTCCCGGGATACGGCCCCCTTCAGGGCCTGTCGTGAGCGGGTCGCCTTCAGACCACTGCCAACCGCGTTATATGCCTGCTGTTGCAGGTCCTGATCGAGAAAAGTGTATATTTTTGCTCCAGCCTCCTGTAGCGGTCGACCAAGTATCTCAAAAGCCTGTTTCTTCACTGTATCAAGGTAGTAGCCGTTCATAGCAGCATAGGGCTCATGAACAGTCCGAAGGTTCAACTCCTTCTCATAGGCGCCGCGGGCCGATTCAGCGCTGACATAGCCATCTTCTGCCATCCGGTTTAAGACATACCGCTGTCGGCCTCGGGCCAAATCGGGATTTTTCAGCGGCGAATACCGCGATGGTGCTTGCGGCAATCCTGCCAGCAGAGCTACCTCTGCAAGATTCAGCTGGATAGCACTCTTGTCGAAATAAACCCGGGCTGCCGCTTCAACCCCGTGGGCGCCTTCACCAAGATAGATCTGGTTGAGATAAATAAAGAGAATCTCTTCCTTGGTAAGCAGCGTATCGATCCGCCAGGCGAGAATAGCCTCCTTGAATTTTCGGATGTATGTTTTCTCCGGGGAAAGAAGCAGCGCCCGTGCCACCTGTTGAGTGATTGTCGAGCCGCCCTGGCTTTTTCTGCCGCTTCGCACATTAGCAAAGATCGCCCGAACAACCGAAAACCAGTCAAGGCCAGGATGCTCGAAGAATCTGCCGTCTTCCGCTGCAACAAAGGCCTTCGGTAATAATGGATTCATCTCATCTAGTTGCACTACTGTGCGGTTTTCGGTAAAGATGCGATCGACCTCATGACCATGCCTGTCGTAAATAATAGAGGCCTGGAGGGGAGCATAGTTGGCGACACTTCGCAGATCTGGAATCGCCAGACATTTCAGCGTCAGCAGCATGCTGCCGAGAAAACCGGTCAACAACAGACATATGACAAACAGAAAACCGATAATGTGTTTTTCCCCAAGGGGCAGCTTGCGGCGAGTGGTGGTGGAGGTACTACTCTTCGGGATGGGACTTTGATTTTCGTCTGACACGCGGGGATAATAATGGTAATAGTTGATGGGCTATGTCATCATCTCCTGAATTGCAAGGCAACCCTGGCGAGAGGGAGAGTGATGGAACCCCTGGTTCACAGGCTTACGACACAACTGACAAAAATCATCTGTTCGTGTATCCTTAACTGTTGATGCACTGTACCACGTGATCCCTATCACGCAACGTTAATTCCTTTTTTTCGATGGCTAAAATCCGTATATTACCAGAACAGCTCGCCAACCAGATCGCCGCCGGCGAAGTTGTTGAACGTCCCGCTTCCGTCGTCAAAGAATTGCTGGAAAACAGCCTCGACGCCGGTGCTACCCGAATTGAAATCGAGATAGAAGGTGGAGGCACCGGTCTCATCCGCATCATCGATAACGGTGAAGGCATGGATGAGGACGATGTGCTGCTCAGTCTTGAGCGTCATGGCACCTCGAAAATCACCACCGACGCTGATCTGTCTGCGATTTCCACCCTTGGCTTTCGTGGCGAGGCTATCCCTTCCATTGGGTCGGTCTCGAAGATGACCATCACCTCCCGACGCACCGATAAGGAACTCGGCACCCGGGCTGAAGTCCATTTTGGAAAACTCATCCGAGTTCATGAGGCGGGTTGTGGTATCGGCACGATCTTTGAGATCCGTAACCTCTTTGGCAATACCCCAGCCAGAAAAAAATTCCTGCGCACGGTTCGCACCGAGCTCGGCCACATCGACGAAGTCGTGAGAAATTACGCTCTGGCGAGGCCGGAAATCAGTTTTACCCTTTCAGTAAATGGCAAACGATCATTCTCCCTGGACAACACGCTCTCATTGCAGGAGCGATTAGCGTCAGTGATGAATTACAGTGGGGAATTTATCGAAGTTGGTGAAGATTCTCACCACAGTCAATCAGCTCGATATGTCTACGGCTTTTTGCTGCCACCAGAAAAACTTAACATCGGCCCGGCCCGTTTACGGCTTTTTGTCAACGGCCGAGCTGTCAAAGATCGGATGATCAGCCACGGGGTCGCCGAAGGACTCCGCAATTTTCTCATGAAAGGCAAGAACCCTGCCGGTCTTATCCATCTTGTTCTGCCTCCTGACGAAGTGGATGTGAATGTCCACCCTGCCAAACATGAAGTCCGTTTTCGCAACAGTCGCGACGTCCATTTTCTTATCAGCAGCACGGTCGCCGCCGCCATGCAGTATGAGCAGATACGTTTACAGACAACGATGTTCGGTAGAGACGGGAAAACTGCCACTACCTCCATTCCGCTTGAACGTGATCAACCGGCCGAAAGCCCTTTCCAACCGGAACCGGCAACCGTACATGTCTCTGTTTCATCACCAGAGCATACAACTCACGCAAAACCGACCTCACTGCCTCAGACGTCACCGATGAGCAATAGACAAGCTGCGCCAACAATACGCCAGCCTGATACAACATCGGTAATGTTGGAGGCCCCGTCTCGCCAGATTGAGAGTCCAACGCTCAAAACGGCAGAACCGCCAGCACCTCGACAGGAACCGATTGCACCTTGTACACCTCGCCCTACAGTCTCAGCTGTCCCGCAGCAGTCCACCCTTTTGCCCGATAGCCCTGAGGGACATGGCTTGCAGATTATCGGTCAGTTCTCCGATCTCTACATCTTTTGCCGAAACCATGAAAACCAGCTATTGGTTATCGACCAGCACGCAGCCCATGAGCGTCTGCTGTTTGAAGAACTGCGCCGCCAATACCTGGGTGGAACGGTAGTCCGCCAGAATCTTCTTTTTCCCGAAACTGTCGAACTCACTCTATTTCAGGCAAAACTGGTTGAACAATACGCGGAGGAACTTGATCAGATGGGCTTCTCTCTTCGGGAATTCGGCGGCAACTCTTATCTCATCTCTGCGGTGCCCGCACTTGCAGGAAAATCGAACCCATCGGTACTACTGGCCGATGTCCTCGAACAATTCGGCAGCGAAACCAACCGTCGTGACAGCGGCGATAAAATCGAACATATCCTCTCCACCATGGCTTGCAAAGCAGCCGTCAAGGCGGGTACAACCCTCAGCCACCGGGAAATTGACGCCCTGCTGAATAAAATGGCAAAAGCAGATCTCTTTTCCCACTGCCCCCATGGCCGTCCGGTGGTGAAACTGTTCAATCAACGTGAAATACAGAAATGGTTTTATCGAACATAAACTTCAACTTCAACACCAGCAGATTCACTTCTCACACTATCTGTTTGCTTGGACTCGCGACACTCATCCTCGGAGGCTGCGCCAAAGAGCCGGTCAGCAAGATGATGGAGACCACAGCCTATTGCGGCTGCTCAGTCTGTTGCAGCTGGGAACGTGGAAGCTGGAGCTATCTCAAGCTTGACTTCTGGAACCGTTACGTCAGTGCCGGTTCCGGTGCCGGTCGCCCCTACACCGGTCTTACAGCCAGCGGAACAGACCCTCAGGAACCTCAACCCGGTCTTTTCTCCATGGACACTGCCGGCCATCCCTGGATGATTCCTTTACGCATTCTGCCCTGGTCTCTCCTGCCCGAAGATGGTACCATTGCCGCCGATACCCGCTACTACCCCTTCGGTACCAGGATGTATGTACCTGGCTGGGGTTGGGGACGGGTCGAAGATCGCGGAGGTGCCATCAAAGGCCGGAACCGGATCGATCTCTATTTCAGCTCTCATGACGAGGCTCTGCAGTGGGGCCGACAAAAACTTCCGGTTAAGATCGAGTACCCCAAATAAACTTCAAATCAACCAGAGCGGTCCTCTTAATCACGATCGCCTCAATGCAGGAAAAATATGCAACATATAACCGTAATCGGTGGTGGCCTCGCCGGTGCCGAAGCCGCCTGGCAGGCTGTACAACGTGGTTGCCGCGTTACACTCCATGAAATGAAACCCGTTCAGTTCAGCCCCGCCCACGAGTCACCGGAGCTCGGCGAGCTGGTCTGCAGCAATTCTTTTCGCTCAGACGATGTAACCTCAGCTGTCGGCCTGCTAAAAGAAGAGATGCGATGCTGTGGCTCGCTTATCATGCAGGCAGCTCTCGCCTGCCGGGTTCCTGCCGGCAAGGCACTGGCCGTTGATCGTGCGAAATTCTCTGCCATGATCACCGAGACGCTCACCTCCCATCCCGACATCGAGATCATCCGCCATGAAGTACGGGAACTACCTCCACCTTCAGAGGAACCCATTGTTCTTGCCACAGGCCCGCTCACCTCTGAACTGCTCACCGAGGACCTGATCAAACTGACCGGACGTGAACGGCTCGCCTTTTACGATGCCATCGCTCCCATCGTCAGCGCCGATTCCCTCAACATGGAAATCATCTACCGCAAATCCCGTTACGACGAGGGCCCTGGTGATTACCTGAACTGCCCCATGGATAAAGAATGCTATTCACTGTTCATTCACGAGCTCAACAGAGCCGACTATGTTCCCTTGAAAGCATTTGAAGAACCTAAGTACTTCGAGGGTTGCCTGCCGGTCGAGGTTATCTCATCCCGAGGCGAGGACACCTTGCGCTTCGGACCAATGAAACCTGTTGGCCTTCCCGACCCGCGCACAGGCAGGGATCCGTATGCGGTGGTCCAGCTCCGAATGGAGAACGAAGAGGGGACAACCTACAATATGGTGGGTTTTCAGACCAAACTTACCTACAGTGAACAGAAGCGGATTTTCAGGATGATACCGGGAATGGAACAGGCCGAATTCGTTCGCCTCGGTTCCATCCACCGTAACACCTTCGTCTGTGCGCCGGAGATCCTGCTGCCGAGCCTCGAGGTGAAAAACCGGCCGGATATCCTGCTCGCCGGCCAGCTTTCCGGAGTGGAAGGCTATGTGGAATCGGCGGCCATGGGGCTGCTTGCCGGCATTAACGCCGCCAGGAAAGCTACCGGCAAGTCCCCGGTTGTACCACCACCGGAAACCGCACTCGGCGCACTTATCCGCCATCTAACCACCAGCGATCCCGCCCATTTTCAACCGTCCAACGTCAACTTCGGTCTTTTTCCTGCCTGGGAAAAGAAAGTGCCGAAGCGGTTTCGCGGGCAGAAACGGGCAGAAGCATCACTTGCCGCCTTGGCTGCTTGGCGTGAAAGCGAACAAATTTGAACTATCCCCCAAACAACTACGCCTCAGCCGGGACAGGTTCCTGTTCCAGCTGAGGCGTTCCTTTTAGACTTTCCCAATCAGGCAGAGATAA
This sequence comes from Desulfopila aestuarii DSM 18488, assembly GCF_900143695.1. Taxonomy (GTDB): domain Bacteria; phylum Desulfobacterota; class Desulfobulbia; order Desulfobulbales; family Desulfocapsaceae; genus Desulfopila; species Desulfopila aestuarii. Next base: position 91,409 of record NZ_FRFE01000011.1, on the reverse strand, counting down.
GGTCAATATAGTTTCTTGTCCAATAATCTTATATATTCCTCTGGTGGCACTGGCTTTGAGAAATAATAGCCCTGGGCCATGTCCGCCCCATGCTGTCGGATAAGTTCAAGTTGCTCAGCGGTTTCCACCCCTTCCGCCACCACCTTGATGCCCAGACTCTGGCCCATGGCAATGATGGTCTTAATAATAACAAGATTGTCCGGTTTTTCGATACAGCCCATCACAAAAGAACGGTCGATCTTAATAGTATCAACCTTAAACGAGCTTATATAACTGAGCGAAGAATACCCGGTCCCGAAATCATCGATGCCTATTCGTACCCGCATATTTTTCAGCTGTTGAAGCACTGCCGCCGCCTCACTGATATTCTGCATCAGAATATTTTCCGTAATCTCGATTTCCAAAAACTCGGGATCAAGCCCTGAAAGCTCCAGAGCCTCAGCAACCGTGTTCATAACCTTCTGCTGGGCAAACTGATAACCCGACATGTTTACTGCCACTGTGCCTGGTACATGTCCTGTAGAGATCCATTTCTGCCACTGTTCGATGGCGGTCTTGACGACCCATCTATTAATACCGACAATCTGGCCTGACTCCTCGGCAATCGGGATAAATTTAGCCGGCGAGACCATTCCCCGCTCGGGGTGATTCCAGCGAATCAGTGCCTCAGCCCCAACAATCCCCATAGACCTCAAATCAATTTTTGGCTGGTAGTAGAGGATAAACTCATTTCGATCAAGTGCTCTCGATATGTCACGCTCCAGAGAGAAACGCTCTACAACTTCAGCATTTAATTCTTTTCGGAAAAACTGGTAGTTGTTTCGGCCGCTTTTCTTAGCCTGATACATAGCGGTATCAGCGTGTTTTAACAGTATATTCGGGTCCTTACCGTCGGCAGGGTACATACTTATACCCACACTGGTGGTAATGGCTATCTCGTGACCTTCAATGGTATAAGGTTTGGGCAGTTCCTTCACAATCCTGCGGGCTACAGTTGCCACATGCTCAACCTTCCTGACTCCTGTGAGAATAATAGTAAACTCGTCGCCTCCCAACCGCGCTATCAGCTTTTCAAGGTCATTGTCGCAGAATCTTGATGCAATATCAGCTGCCCGTATGCAGTTTTGCAGATCCAAGGCAATTTTCTTCAAAAGCTGGTCCCCGACATAATGGCCAAAGGTGTCGTTGACCCGTTTAAATTGATCGAGATCGAGATAAAGCAGGGCAAAAATCGTACTCTTTCGTTTGGCATAGAGGATTTCCTGCTCCAACTGGTTCATAAAAAACAACCGGTTGGAAAGTCCGGTCAATCCATCATAAAAGGCCAGCCGTTTAATTTCCTCCTCGGCCAGCTTCTGCATGGTGATATCCTGCACCGCCCCTAACATGATCACAGCAACCTGCTGATCATCAAACAGTACTTCTCCCTGATTGAGGATATAGCGCTGTGAGCCGTCGGGATGCGAGACCCGATAGGGAACCCTGAACGAACGTCGCTCAAGGATCGCCTTTTCGATCCTATCTTTTATTTCATCTCTCTCCACCGCCGATACGGTCAAGAAAAAATGCTCAAAACTCATTGGCCGTTGATTGTCACCTAGTCCAAGCAGCCTGCACGCCTCATCTGAACAGCTGAATTCTCCGGTCTGCAGGTTAATTTCCCAATTACCCAGCTGAGCCATCTGCTGCGTTTTTTCAAGTCTGAATCTGGATTTACTCAGCTCCTGGAAGGCCTTACCGGCCCTCAGCATATATCGCCCACGATGCCCCAGCATCACCCAGTTGATTGGTTTGGAAATAAAGCCGTCAGCACCTGCTTCAAATGCCTTTTCGGTGGACTCCACATCATCAAGGCCGGTTACCATCAGAATCTGAGTAAATTCTCCACTCGGCAATTGACGTATTGCCAGGCAGGTTTCAAAGCCATCCATCTCCGGCATGACGACATCAAGCAACACCAAATTCGGTTCCCGTCGAGTACACATTTCTATGCCGTCTCGACCGTTTTCCGCCATCACCACCTCAAATCCGGATCTGACCATAGCGGCCTTCATGGCAAGACGCATAGACAGATCATCGTCGATTATCAGAACCAGCGGTTTATCCCGTTCAGGTATGCTGTGTATCATCCAATATCAGCTCCATGTTCAGAGAGTCCTCAACTTGCAAATACTCATTATGGATCGCCTCAATAAGATCATCTATATTCTCTATTATTCCTACAGCAGCAATGGACTCAAGCTCTGCGCACATCTTTGAAAGCCGCAAGGCGCCAACGTTTGCGCTGCTTGATTTCATGGTGTGAGCAGCTATCCGCAGATCATTCATTCTGCCTGTTTCAACAAAGCCCTTCAACTTTGCCACGGTTGACTCACCATTGTTCAGATAGGCGCGAACCACCTGGTCCTTCACTGAAGGTTCACCAGGAATCTCCAAGGCATTGAGACCAGCCAGCACCGATACATCGATTGCAGATTCCCTCTCTCTTTTGTTCGTCTTCGCCTCAAATATACCTTCCTGCTCATTGCTGACCGTTGTCCTGTCAGATTCAGGTGACTCGATTTTTTTCGTTGTCCTGCCCAACTCGCAAGCGGATATCTGTCGCGGTCGAACCATCTTGTCGGTAAACAATTTCCGCAACATCTCCTGCAGGTCGTCCTGCTTGAACGGCTTACTCATATAGTCGTCCATCCCGACTTTCAGACATCGTTCACGATCTCCACCCAGGGCATGGGCCGTAAGAGCCACAATTTTCAAGGCGCTTTCCTTTCCTGCACTCTGTTCGTGGGCACGAATAGCCATAGTAGCCTCATAACCGTCCATCTCCGGCATCTGGCAATCCATAAGAACCAGATCGTAATCTTTTTTCATCACCGCTTTCACGGCGTTCATTCCGTTTTCGACAAAATCGACTCGACAACCGAAATATTTCAGCATCCCCTTGGCGACTTCCCTGTTTGTTTCATTGTCTTCAGCCACAAGCACTGACAAATCGAAGGCTGGAATATTATCAACAATATTATATTTCGTGATAATCTGTTTATCCGCCCCATCGCCACCCAAAGACAGTACCTTGATAAACGTCGCATAGAGTTCGGCCTGGCGAACCGGTTTCGTCAAATAGGCCACGATCCCGCTGTCACGGGCCATTTTGGCATCTCCCCGCAACCCCACCGAAGTGAGCATGATCATTTTAAGATCCTGAAAAGCAGGATCGTTGCGGATAGCCTTGGCGACCTCCAGACCGTTCATATCGGGCATATGCATATCGAGCACCACAAAATCGTATGGACAATGGTTCTTGATCGCCTCATGCAGGGTGTCAAGTCCTTCCCGACCATTTGCGGCACTGTCACTTACCATGCCCCAACGTTTGGTCTGATTGGTGACAATGGCCCGATTAGTCGCGTTATCATCTATCACCAATAACCGATACCCATCTAACCCCTCAAACTCTCTGTCCACCTGCTGATGTTCGGCGAGACATTGCGGCAGCTCGACATCTATATAAAAAATTGAGCCCTTTTTTGGTTCGCTCTCACAACGTAGAGTGCCGCCCATCAGTTCGACTATCTGTTTGGAAATAGCCAGTCCTAGCCCAGTGCCGCCATACTTTCTGGTCATGGAACCATCGGCCTGGGAAAATGGTGTAAACAACTGCTTCATACTCTCCGAACTTATGCCGATTCCAGTGTCCTTCACCTCGACATGAAGCATCTCCCGGTTCACCCCGCAGGAAATGGTGGAAACATGCACGACAACCTCACCTTTATCGGTAAACTTGATTGCATTACCCACCAGGTTGACGATAACCTGCCGCAACCGACTGGGATCGCCACGCAGTTCGGTGGTGGTCCTATCTTCAAAAACAGTTGCCAGTTCCAGGTGTTTTGCGTGGGCACGCGGTGCCAGCAGTTGTACCACATCCTCGATTAGCATCCGCAAATCGAAGTCGATATATTCCAGCTCAAGACGTCCCGCTTCGATTTTGGAAAAATCGAGGATATCGTTGATGATCTCCAAAAGGGCTTCTCCCGAGCCCTGAATTGTTTTAGCCAGTCTTGTCTGCTCGGCATCGAGATCCGTTGCCTGCATGAGTTCCGCCATGCCTAGAACGCCATTCATCGGCGTTCGTATCTCATGACTCATGTTAGCGAGAAACTGCGATTTGACCCGACTCGCCTCTTCAGCTACCTCTTTCGCCTCCACAAGATCACGTGTCCGTTCTTTGACCTGCTCTTCCAGATATTCGTCCCGCTCCTCAATCTGGGCCAACATTTCGTTGAATCCACGGGCCAACAGACCGAGTTCATCCTCATTGAAAATGGGAACCCGGACAGTATATTGGTTCTCATCTGAAACTTTTTTCATTGCACGGCTGAGTTCTGTGATCGGTGAGGAAATCACCTTGACCAGTCTGCCGCTCATCATTGCCACAAGCGCAAAGACCAAACCGTTCGTGAGCAGCAATACCCCGCTTACAAGAAAGAGATAGTGATTGCTTTCCCTGTTACTCACTTCAACAGTCAGAAGGCCTATCTGTTTTCCATCCAGCGTGATCGGTTGATTGCATCTGGCTGACTCAAAAGTAGACCGAACCCCTATAGGCTGCTGCAGCAACTCACGAGGCGTCATCTCTTCCCGAAATTCATCTTGAAAAGCAGGATTCACGAATCTCGCATAGACCTCACCGTTACTGTTCATTATCTGGGCACTTATAACAGTTGACTTTACCTGTAGAGAACCCAAAACATCTTCAAGCCCATCCCGATCATGAAAGGTCAATCCGGCAACACTATTCTGACTTATCACCTGAACCAGTGTCTCCAATTCCGTCTTAAGCTGTTCCCGTGCAACACCCCACTGACTCACCACCGACACAACAGCCGTCAGCAAGAGTGCCACTGAGCATGCCATGAAGATGATAACTTTCAGCTTATCGCGAATAGGAAGACTATAAAATTGCCAGTGCATGTTGATATAGGAGAAAATCAAACCACATATTCGGAATCCGTCTCTATATCCGTTTCCGAATGTATCTTTGATCCAGTGTAACGAAGTTTTACGATTGACGGTTTCCTCTTTGCAATCTCTTTCAGCCTGGCATGTCTGTCCTCGTTTTTCGCCTGATATAATCAGGCAACAAAGACGAGTTAAAACATTCAGAAATGGCTCAAACAGTACTCAGAAATAGCAAATAGTCCTAACACATGAACTCTATCAAAAGATAATCAGAAAAGTCCAATCGTTTTTGATGAATAACTAGGCATTTATCCTACATAATTGAGATTTACCATAGATGTAATGGCACAAAGAAGTAGTAATACCGGGTGATCCAGATGCTCTACATAAAAGTAGCAAAAGAAGATCGCGATGAAAAAAAATAGCACCTTGAAAACACCATTCCTATTGCAGGAAAGATGGGAAAATATACAGCTTAATTTATATGGAAAAATAGATTATTCAGCGCGTCAGAGCAGTGGTGTCTTCCAGCATGATCTCCAGTTCAGCTAGATCAATCTCGGTGATTTCCAGAAGGTTTGCCTCAGGTGTGGCCGCCAGGTTGATATCAGTGAGCGAACACATACCGATACCTAGTTTGTGACAGGCCATATCTGCCAGACGAACAATAATAAGCAGGGTGTTTTTGGCATCGACGTTTGGCTCATGATGATCCCGAACAACGACACAGTACTCCTCTGGCATATTCCAATGTTGCATGAGGCTATAGCCCTGACGGGTGTGCAGGGTGTTGATCACCTCCAGCAGAAGGGCGTTGGTCATCTTACCGGATGTACGCAACTTGGCCTGCTCAACTGCGACCAGTAAAAACAGCTTCCCGATATCGTGGAACAAACCACTAAAAAAAGCCTGCCCAGCCAATTCGGTAAACTCACACCGCCGGGCAAGCCAGTTGGCAGCAAGCGCGTTGCCGGCGGAATGTTGCCAAATCTTTTTCAACATCAAAGACAGCTCTTTATCAACAATACGAAACTGGGTCTTTGATGCGGCCAATAACACAATTTTACCCACCTCCCGCATTCCCAACCGGATCATAGCAGCCTTTACCGTCCGCACTTCCACCAATCCACGGTAAAAGGCAGAATTTGCTAATTTCAACACTTCACTTGCCAAAGTCTGATCACGGATAATCAGCTTTTCCACCACTCCCATATCCGGTTCTTTCTTGACCAGTTCCTGCTGTACCCGCATGGCAGTCGGGTTGAAGACCGGTAACGTCAGTTTTCCAGACTCGATAAAGCGTTCAATATCATCAATAAAAGAATTTACATCGCTCATTTTACGGTTCCACACAAACGCTGAATGACATGAAGAGGGCGAGGGGGCATAAGTTTTGGCAGGCAGCGCAGCAACTCCTCTATTGTAGTTATACCCGCCGCGGCCTTGACCAGCCCATCTTCCAATAATGTGACCAATCCCGCATGTTGTACTCCGATCTGCCGGATTTCAAAACTGGTTTTTTTGTCAAGTATGGCATCCCGAACAAGCTCATCAAGGACAAGCAATTCGAAAACCCCAACCCTGCCTCTATAACCAGTCTGCCGACACTCACTGCAGCCGCGCCCCTTCATGAATTTACCATCGGCAATGTCGGCGAACTCACACCCCAGTCGCTGCAATTGGGTTGGTGTAATCTTGACCGGTGCGGCGCATGCCGGGCAAATCCTTCGAAGCAAACGCTGGGCCAGAACACTGACCACGGTCGAAGATACCAAAAAAGGCGCGATATCCATATTCAACAAGCGAATAAGGCCACCGATGGAATCCTCTGTATGGAATGTGCTCAGCACCTTGTGACCGGTAAGCGCAGCCTGCATAGCCATATCGGCAGAAAATTTATCACGGATCTCGCCGATCATGATAATGTCTGGATCCTGTCGAACGATATGACGAAGCGTCTCCTCAAAAGTGAGGTCAATTGCCGGGTCAATGGAGCACTGGGCCACCCCCTCCATCACATATTCCACAGGTTCCTCAGCAGTAATAATACTGATCTGCGGATTGTTCACATGGTTAATGCAGCTGTAGACAGTTGAAGTCTTACCTGAGCCTGTTGGCCCAGTGACCAGCAACACACCGCTTGGCTGATAGACCGCCTCCTCAAGGAAACGATGGATCATCCTGGACGACATACCGATTGAATAGATATCCAACAGCTCCTGTTTCTGCTTGAGAAGCCGGAGAACAATCTTCTCGCCATGAATCGTCACATAGAAGGAAACGCGCAGATCAACCTGGCCCTCTTTATAGTCGAAGAGAATTCGGCCACCCTGATGGCGTCGTCTTTCCGCAATATCCGCCTTGCACATTATCTTCAGCCGGCTGCTGAGCGCGGGGGCAATATCCTTGGGGAAATCCTGATGATGAGCCAAGACGCCATCGAGGCGGAAACGGACGCGTATCACATCTGCCATCGGCTCGATGTGGATATCACTGGCATCGTTCTGAATGGCTGCCAGGATAATGGAATTAACCACTCCAACAACGGTCTTATTATCAACGTTTATCGCCTTCCCACCCGCCTCATTCTCCATGATCTTAAGCGTGTCGAGAAGTGCTTTCTGATCACTGACAGCAGGAATGATCTGGGCACCGAACAGTTTTCTGGCGACAGCAATCGCCTCATGGTCAGTAGGATCGTAAAAGGCGACAATAGTAGCGCCATCCTTATTTTTGAGCGGCAGGAAATTATGTTTTTTAAGAAGCTTAGTGGACACCCGTGAGGTGAGGTCACGATCGATGGCAGCAAGAGTCGGCTGGACTACCGGGTATCCGAGCTGGATCGACAGGATCCTGTTAAACAACCGACTGTCAATAAAGTTATATTTTACCAGAATTTCGCCAATTCGAAGCGAAGTATCCGTTTCCTTCTGAACATTGAACGCAGCCTGGAGATCATCCGGTGCCAAATAGCCCAGCTCAACCAGCAACTCGCCGATCCGCACAGTCGACTTGGTTTTCTGTATGGTTTCCCGTACCGTATCATCAGTGATCAATTTAAGATCTTTCAAGATGTTCAGAAGCGGCTGTGGTGTCGCCAACTTCTCACGAATACGCTCGGCGTACCGCACATCCTTCTCGCTGACCTTTCCCGAGTCCAGCAAAAGGGAAACGATCTCACCATATTTTTTTTTCGTGGTTTCGTTTGTCATCACATGGTTGTTGAAGGAAGATATTTCAAGCCTGCGACAGGAGCTGAGCTCCGATCATTTCATTTACGGCTACAGTTTTTGCGGATCAGGCCTACAAAGTAGGCTCAACATCTTTTTCCACAAAACCCCAGAACGGATAATCGAGCTCGTAACTTGCAACTGGTCCAGGGCTGTGTTCTCGTGAAGCAACTACCCAGAGTGTGGCAGATCGCTTATCTCCGTCGCCATTCTGCTTTTGAACTGTTTTCGGAAAAAGGACCATAGCATTGTCAGCACTGTATTCGATATCTCCAGAGCCCTTGAATACCCCAAGATGCGGCTCTTCAGAATAAGCTTTTTCAGTGCCGCGCGACAACTCGGAAATCACCAGAAACGAGACCTGCAACTCATCGCGAATCGACTCAAGATGACGGAGCCAGGCATCGATGCCTGTGCGCCGTTCGTTAAAATCCTTGAACGGCAGCTTATGTAGGCTGTCAATAACCACAACAGCATATTTGCTGCGGGTCTCATGGCGGATGAAGTCGATATGTCTACGCATCAGTTCGGGAGTGAGTTTACGATCATTCACTACCCGCAAAACATTCAGCATCCGACGTAGCTTCGCTGCAGCATCATCAAAACGCTGACGCTCAGTTCCCTGAAGCTTGCCTTCGACCAGTTGCCGAATCTCGAGACGAGAGAGCCGACTGAGGATGCGCTGATAGATCTGCTGTCGGCCATTTTCAAAATCATAATACAGTACTGGAATTCCCTGTTCAGCCATCTGGCTGGCTACCTGAATGGCAAATGCCGACTTTCCGACTTTAGGGGCGCCACCAATTACATTGAGACCATGCAATCCTTCAAGCGCTCCATCGAGGCGGGAAAAACCGGTCTGGATAGAGGTGTAGGCCCCCTCTCCCCGTCCAGCCAACTGCTGGAGGAATCGTGCATATTCGCGCTCTGGGCCGGCAAAAGGAGAAAAAGCGTTGGCACGCCGGATCATTTCCGTTACAGCCTGCCGGAAGTTTTTCCCTTTCTCCCGCGCCAGGTCAGCGAGACTATAGTTCCGTGGAGTACCAGGGGCCCAAACGAGCAGTCTGACCTTGTAACCGATTCGAGCAGCAAGTTCACGAGCAGCAGCATCTGCCTCGCCACTGTGAACGGTGACCAGGAAGATGGTACGAATAGCGTTAAACTGTTCGGGATCAATATTCTCAAACGCCTGGTGGTGTGGTACGGCAACACCAGGATAACCCTGCTGTCTGATAGTCAGGAAATTATCTTCACCCTCACAGAGAAAAAGCGTTCCATCAGCGCATCGCTCAATATCCTGAACATTGAAAATCCTGAACGGATCGTTAGAAAAGCGATCATCGCCTTGCCAGAAATAGTCTTCAGGCCGCTCGGGAAAAACGCAGCGCAGCGAATAGCAGTTGCCATCGGCCTGGATATAGGGATACGTGATATAGCGACCGTTATATCCAACCTGCAACTCCGAAAGAAGTTCAGGTTGAACCCCCATCTCCCGATATCTCGTGAGAATCTCATCTGAGAGCCGGTCATGGCAAGACCGCATTTCTCCATTTATGTTGGCTACAGGGTAATCGGGCAGTTGCCGTAATGGATCACGATCAGGATCATAGCCGGGAACAGCATCCGGAGCCAGCCCTATCAGATGTGCAAACCAGAGAGGAAAACCACCAGGTACACAGCGACTGAGACAACGAAAATAGCCATGAAAATAAGCTCCCGGGTTTATGATGACCACGAGCTTTCCGGCTTTTTCGCCCTCTTGGGTTCGGCAGAAAGGGCACTCAGCGGTGAGCACCCCCTTGTCCTGCCGGCCATTCTCCAGGTGGTCGAAATAAAAGCGCGAAACTGCGTCTTCAGAAGAATTCATGATCCGGATCAATTTATCGGCGCATCAACAGCGCATAGAGAGCAAAAAGATTCAGTCTTGGTTGCACTACCATTACAACAACCGCATAATCTTCTGCATTTGACTGCTGTCGAGGACCGTATCGAATTCGACATGAACAGAATATTCGTATTCCATGGCATGTTGTGCCCGGACGGCCACGATCACACCAGAAAACGAGATCGCCCTCCCGTCGGGTTCCTCAACCGGCAAAGCGATTTTGAGACTTCTGCCGAGCAACAGCCGGGCATTTTCCCGCTTGGAAATACGCATAAAAAACGAACCGCCGCCTCGTGAAAGATCGGCCAGGTCTGCTTTGGTAGTCACGCCGCCCTGTCCTGCACTGTTCAATAACGTTACCGCAAGCCGCAAGGGTGGTGTCGGGTAGCGAGGGTAGCGCCGACGATCATTTTCTGCCTTGCTGAATACCTTGTCAACACTCTCAAATTTCAGGCAGAAGTCATGAAGTTTCGACTCCAGGGCCGGATATGATTCGCTCCATTCCTGCATATTTTCAAATTTGAGGATTGACACATCAACCTGACCGAGGGCTGCTGCCGAAATGGTCCAGACAGACGCGTCAAAAAAAGAGCCTATACCAAGTATCTGCCCCCCCTGCAGGGTTGCAGCCAGCATCTCGCGATCCTTATCCCGGAAAAAGAGTTTAACCTTGCCCGTGTTGATAAAAAAGAGTGCGTTCTGAGTCGCGCCTTTCTTTATAATCACCTCTTCATCGCTAAACTGCTTATGTTGCAACGCATGATAAAAAGCGCTGAACTCTTCAGTCGTCAGCACATCAAACAGCCCCGACCATATCTCAAGATGTCCCTTGTCCACCGCCGAGTGTTTTTCCTCTTCAATAATTTCCGCTGCCCGAATGATGTCAGTCAAGGCAGAAGAGTCAATCTCAATCAGCCATTCACGCAACTGTTCAGCCTGTGTGAATCTTCGTAACCGTGAAACCTTCGTAATCAGCTCGAGAAGATGGGCCCGGGCAAGATCTTTATCGTCATTTGCCACCAGTTCGCGAATCGTCTTTTCTTCGGTGAGCCCTGTAATGTTTCTGCGCTCGGGTTCCCCGCCCTTTACCGGGATCCCCTTAGTTAATAAACTTTTTTTTCGCAGCTGCCCAGCTTTGGCCTTCAACTGCCGTTCATCCTGCTGCGCTTCATAAACCTGGTTGAGAGCCTCTTCCGCAGTCTTCCAAACCTTAGCCCCGATCTTACGGGTTGCCCGATCGCCTTTTTGGTCAAGAAAACCCTGTAGGATCCTCTCAGCTTGCGGATATGGGCAACGAGCAATGGCAAGACAGACACTGGACAGCAAGGTGTCACGAAAGTCATCGGAATAGAACCGGTGCTCGTCAAGCACCTGGCGGAGTCCCTCGGCTACTTCACTGTCGCCAAGAGGCACCAGGGCGCGGACAACCTGTAACTTCATGGTCTCCCCGCTTTCATTCAGCGCCCGGAGCAAAGCGTCTCTACGCTTTTCACCGCTCATTTTATAGAGGCAGATGAACGCCTCCCGCTGAACCCGCAGATCATCATGCTGCAAAAAGGGGTAGACCATTTCGAGGTAATCAGCCGAGCCTGTCTCACCAAGTAACTTCAGAAGGTTTCGTTTACCGTACCACGGCATCGGCTCTGCCAGTTTTTCAGCAAGTATTGCCGGCAGAAACTGCTCCCCATATGTCAGGAGATCGATGATTTTTAACCGGTCATTCGTTTCATCGGCTCGAACAAGGCTGTCCACCAGAAAACGCGTGGCGATCGGGCCCTGGAGGATGAGCCTGCGGCTGAGCACTTCATCATTCGGTGATTCGAGGCATTGATCAAGCAGCTGCCGCATCAACGTCCGGTCAAGTCCTTTATCCTGAGCGCGGCCAATGATGGCCCTGACCGGACCCGGTCGCCGCAAGGCGCCAGAACGTATCTGGTAAAACATACTGAGGATCTCGTCCCCGACCTGAAATTCTTGTCTTTTCCAGGATTCCGCCATCAGCCAATGGAGAGCCAGGCTAACCTTTTCATAGATAATATCACCGTTTTCAGATGTTTTCAGCCAATGGAAAAGCGGCTCGAAAATCATTTTCAGCAGATCATAGCGCTTCCCTTCTGTGAGGTTCTCGGCAACCTGGGCCAGACTTTTCATTGCCCGATCCCTCGTTGGACCATCGCCATCCAAGTAGTAGCCAGAAAGCTTTGAGAAGATAACCTTGATCTCTCGATCCATCTCCTCGGCCTCCATTTTCCTCACTACAAAGGGCAGATGGGTGTGTATCTCCTCACTTTGCAGAACCTCGTCATTTCCCTGCAGCAGCGACTTTATCCCTGCCTCTACCCGCCGGGATCGCCGAGCCTTTTCCCCGGCCTCGATAATAGATTTAGCCTTTTCCTGCCCGAGGAACTGTTTTCCCCGAGGAGTGACCAAAAGCCGGTCGGTTGCATCGATCACGAATTGCAATTGCTTGGAATCGCGGGTCTGGGTAACTCGCAACTGTGTGGCAGCCTGTCGGAGATCCCGGATAACGGAGCCGAAAAGCTCCAACGGGATCTGCTGCTCCAGCGCCCGGAGAAGCATCGAGGCTGTTTCGCCCTGGGAATACTGGCACATGAGCAGAACAATCGCTGGCTGTTCTGCTGTCTTCAGGAGGATGGTGGCTGTCTCGGCAACGAGTTCTCTTGCCTGGCCTGCGTCAATCAGTTTACCGCAGTTCTCCATGATCAGCTGGAACGGTTGAGAAACGACGAACAATTTTTTCTGGACCATCCCTTCAAGCACACCCAGCACCGCTGCCGCCAATATCGGGGCACCGGTTGCCGGAATTGCCAAGACCGACTTCAGCTCTGAAATGACAGCAAAACGATTTTCCCGCCCATGGAGAACGTCGAGATATTCACGCCGAACCTCATGTCTTTCAATTTCCGCTATTGCCGCAGGTCCATCTGTTTTCTCCTCGGCTTCTTCACTCTTTTCGGCATTGGGGTCGGCAAAATACTTATTCAGACCCAGACGGGTAATATAGGCCCAGCCGCCATCTTCCTGTTTGATCTGATCGACCTTGGCACTGAAGATTTCAAGAATCCTTTTAAAGCCAGTCCGATCCAGTCCGGCAGTGATGCTCAGCCTATCGGTCTGCAGCAGATTCAAGTGCCGAAAAACTATGAGATTGGAAATCGACTGAACAACCTGCGGATCGAGGACTTCACCGCATAGCTCCGGTTCATTACCGCGGAGGGCAATGGTAAAAGCACCATATTGTCGCAGAAACTGCTTCACGCTTTTATAGCCACGTTCAACCGCGTTGGCTATCTGCGGTGCATTAGGAGGGTACAACCGAATGGTAACAACGGTATTATTGAAGGTCTTCAGGGTGTTAAGACATTCTTGCTGGCGGATTGCCTCTGTCATTTATGGGCTCCTGCTTAAGGACGCAAACATCTGGCGTTTTCAGTCGTATGCCGGAAGCAGCATTTCCGGTCAACTCGCCTCCCCCTCCACGATCGTTTGGAATAACGAAAAGACCAACACACAGTCAAAAAATTCGCCGATCGAGGTAACACAATACATCACTACTATTTGCAGGCCGCAGTTTTGCACAGTTTTCTCCGCCAAGAGCCGCATGAAAAAAATAGGTGCTCCAAACAGCGATAGTTTCGCTTAACTGCCAGAACTGCCATTTTCATCCTGAAAGCCAGCAGACGCCTGACGGCCACATCAAGGATTTACAAAATATACTACTGAATATTTGATATAATTCCAAGGCATCTCAACAATATTCGCTCAAACACCCAAATGTAATTGGCGTTTTATCCCTTAAAATAGAATGGCAGCTCCATGCTGCCATTCAGCAATCCGACAAAAGAGAAGCAGTTCCTGCTGTTTTTTGGCTCATCTTTGATAAATATTAATTGAATTCAAAGAGATTGAGAAAAATTGTTACACTCAACATACGAAAATGTCAACACACAGCGCTGAGCTTCATTTTTTAACAAAGAATGCCATTCCACTTCTATTTCGGGCAAATTCTCCTATTTTGTGCCTCGGACTGGAATGATAACTCCCTGTTGGGTCAAAAAAGCAACCACCTCAACAAGTGGTAGCCCCACGACGTTAGTGTAGGATCCGGCCACATGCTCCACCAGAAAAGCGCCCTTTCCCTGTATTCCATAACCACCAGCTTTGTCGAGGGATTCGCCTTCACAGACATACGCTCTGGCAACCGCTTCATCAAAATCGGCAAATCGAACCTCTGTGGCAACAGAATGAACGATTTGCACACCTTCCGCTTCGGAAAGAAGACATATTCCGGAGCGAACCAGATGAACCCGACCGGCCAACGATAGGAGCATTACCACAGCCTCTTCGTCATCCGCCGGTTTTCCAAGAATAGTATCCCCAATGCAAACAGCTGTGTCGGCCGCAAGTACATAGTGCTGGGAAAAACGGTTTTTCACCGCCAGAGCTTTTTCCAGGGCCATCCTCTCAACATAGTGCTGCGGGTTTTCACCTGGCAGAGGCGTTTCATCAATATCCCTGGCCCAGATCGTAACGTTGAGTCCGAGATCATCGAGAAAAGCTTTTCTTCTTGGAGAATTGGAAGCAAGAACCAGGGGCTTAAGGGTGTGATACATCATGGCAGGAAGAGGACAAAGAGGTAAGAGAAATCAACCCAAGGGCTGAACATACCAGCCATTGGGTTGGTCGTGATGATGGTACGGACTAACACTCAACAAAGAGATATAAATACCTTTCATGCAGATTCTTTTCTTGCGCAAAAACACGAAATCAATCTGTAAGGTATTACCCACGAATGGCGTAACCGCCGTCGACGGTGATTACCTGGCCCTGAATCATGGTAGCAAGATCACTGCATAGAAAAAGAGCAATATTGGCAACATCTTCAGGTGTAGTCAGCCGCCCAAGCGGAGTTCTAGAGAGTGCGGTTTCCAGAATCTGATCTCGGTTGGGAAAATGTTTGAGGGCATCTGTATCCACTGCGCCAGCGCTGATGGTATTAACCATGATCCCCTTGGGCCCAAGTTCGACAGCGAGATGCCGCACCAGAGATTCCAGTGCCGCCTTGGACGCACCCACAGTGGTGTAATTTTCTATAGCCCGAACCGAACCAAGACTGGATACCGCCATCACCCGACTACCGGACTGCATCATCCGCACTCCATGCTGAACAAGAGATAGAAGAGCCCGGGCGTTGATATCCATTGCCCAGTTCCAGTGCCTCTCCGTTAACTCCATGGCCGGCTTTAATACCCCCGAGGCGGCATTGGAAACAAGAAAATCAAGTCGCCCGAAACGATTTTCCAGCTCACCAAACATTGCATGTACGTCTTCTTCTTTTGCAACATTCGCCTTCACCACCAGACAACTGGCTCCAGCCTTTTCAACCAGAGCTGCTGTATCTTCGGCATCTTTTTTGTGACGAACATAGTTGACCACCACATCAACTCCGTTCTCAGCAAGTCGCAGGGCGATAGCCCGGCCAATACCGCGAGATCCGCCAGTAATAAGAGCAACCTTTCCACGTAAATTAAACATATGGATCTATCCTTTATGATCTACTTACAATATATGATTCATTACAATTGTACTTTATAGTGAGTTTGACAAAATCCGCCATTCCATCATATTCAGGGCCGAAAGGCAAGCTTCAATCTTCGCATACCACCCAACAATAGCCGTAATAGACTGAAACGAACGGGGTTCAAGCCTTGCGGCAAAAGGAAACCTGAGCCGTGAAACTGACTGGGGACATCCAGCGGATAGAGTAGTTTTTCCGACTGGGCGCCTTTGTGTTGCTGACCGTATGCCGCCTGCCAAAGGGGACTGTGAGATTTCGGCACACCAAGAAGTTCGAGCATCGCGGTATCAAGCGCCACTGGACATTGAGCGCCACCAATACAGCCAAGCATAAGTTTCTCACCGTCTAATGGCCCGGAACGATGCATGACTTCGATTCCATCCACCAGCGAAAGATGGGGTGTCACGAGATCTGGGAGTGCCAGCAATATGTCGGCAAACTCTCGGTGTGATTTGCCATGACGCATATGGAGCATCGCCTTACGCATGCCAACGACGATACCGAAAAAATTCTTCACCGCGCAGGTGATATACATCTGGTTATGAGCCTTTAGTCGAGGAAGATTCACCAACAGATCGCATTCCAGTGCTTCGGCAGCGATTTCAATCGTCACGCCACCAGCAACAGTTCGACGCACGGGGCTCTTGAAGTGAATCTGGCGAAACGGCAGGCCATTAAGAGCTGCGGTCATACCGTGTTTCTCCATCACCGATTCGGTGGTACCGAACGCCGGCGAATCTCCAATCAAAATCCTTGCACCCTGCTCATAGAACCAGCGCGCAACTGCTGCGAGAAAAAGTGGGCTTGTACAGGCTATTGCCGGCCCTCGACTACTGATCAGATTGGGTTTTAATAAAATGGTCCGACCATGAAACGTATCCGGCAGATCGAGACAAGACATCACCGCCTGCAGACGCTCTTCAAGCAATAACGACTCGTAGCCCACACATCTTGTTAACAAAACTGTTTGTTGTATTTTTGAAGTCATACAATCTGATAATATATCTGCAAAAACAATTGGATGTGTACAATCTCATCCAAAGGTTGCATCATTCACGAAAAAGCCAATCTGACTTGACAGGTAAAACAATTACACTACCAGAAAAGAGTCAAATCTACGGTGAATTGCGAAAAAAAGCCTGAAATAAGAAAAACCGACCGGGCGGGGGAGCCGGGTCGGTTTTTCTCAGGAGAAAGGAGAGAAGAGATAAAAGCATAATACTTATTGCATCTCCTGTGCCATTTGTATCTGATTCAGCCCAATGCCTGTTTTCTTTATATGTTAGCAGATAATCCGGTAATCGAAAGAGGTTCCAGCTCACGAAAAATATACAATTTTTTGTACAAATACACCCTTTTCAGTAAAATTTCTCAATCAATACCCAAAATCGCGCCCCTGAGCGTAATGTTTTTTATACCCGACCCCTACATCGGCCAAATCTCAGCGAAACCGTATTATTCTTGTTCTGGTAACATCTTGATTTTTTTCTATTTCACTAACAATATCTTCCGGTATCTCTGTCTCCACATCAATGATATTGTACCCTACTGTTCCATTTGA
The DNA here is from genome assembly GCF_900143695.1 of Desulfopila aestuarii DSM 18488. Taxonomy (GTDB): domain Bacteria; phylum Desulfobacterota; class Desulfobulbia; order Desulfobulbales; family Desulfocapsaceae; genus Desulfopila; species Desulfopila aestuarii. Next base: position 74,172 of record NZ_FRFE01000011.1, on the reverse strand, counting down.
TCTATTCAAGTAGCTGGCAATATTGAGATGTTTATTGCCAAAAACGTTGGAGATGAAGGCGATCATTCCAGGAACATCACGGTTAATAACGATAAGGCGCGAATGCACCGCATCGGTCGGTGTCGATTCAATATTGGGAAAGTTGACGCTGTGCACTACGTTGCCATATTTAAGGTAGGCCGCAAGTTCTCGGACCGCCATGCAGGCGCAATTTTCTTCGGATTCGCTGGTGGAAGCACCAAGATGGGGAGTGGTCAACACCTTCTCATGGCCCACATTCTGCGATGTGGGAAAATCAGTGAGATACGCCTCCAGCCATCCATTGTCCAAGGCCTCGATCACCGCCTGTTCATCCACAATCTGTTCACGTGAATAATTGACCAGCATTGCCCCGCGCTTGAACTTCGCAAGAAATTCACCATTCACCAAGTTTCTGGTCTTGTCGTTTAAGGGGAGATGGATCGAGACGATGTCGGCATCCCCCACACAATCTTTCAACGAGCGGCAGATTTTCACCTCCGGCGACAGCTGATGAATATTATCAATCGCCGGAGAAGGATCATAGCCTTTCACCTTCATGTGCCTCTGAATACCGCCGTTTGCCAACCTCATCCCAATCTGCCCCAGGCCAACCACCCCCAGAGTTTTGCCGGCAATTTCCTCACCCTTAAAGGCCGATTTACGTTTTTCCACCACAGGCCCAACTTCATCAGCTGCCAACTCTGCCAGCGATTCACAGAAGCGGATCCCCTTATAGATATTACGTTTCCACACCCCAATCATTGGGAAAACAAGATCCACCACCGCATTGGCGTTGGCACCTGGGGTATTGAAAACACAGATACCCTTTTCCGTTGCCCGACCCACATTGATGTTGTTCACCCCTGCGCCTGCCCGAGCCACAGCCTGCAATGAAGGATAATCGTCCACGTTCACCGGTGAACTGCGCACCAATATGCCATGGGGATCCGGATCAATGTCGGACACAGCAAATTCATCGGAAAAGAACTGCAACCCCTCGGCAGCAATAGCATTAATTTTACGTATTCGATACGTAGTCATCACAATCCTCGACTGGTGGTGATAAATGGGTAAACTGCTCGTAAAAAACAGATGCAAAAATGAGATAATTCTCCGCTAAACGGTTGGTAGTATATGTCGTTTCCGAATCAAATCAATCTGTTTGTCCATTTCCGACTTCGCCAACAACGAAAACCCTGTTGTGGGCATGGATGGTTTTCTCCCGCTCCTGAACAACAGCAACGCGGACAGCAGCGTTACCACTGCCAGGCAAACCAAGAAATGTGGTAACCTCTCCTGACAATTTGAGAAAGACAGAACGCTTGAAGAACTGGTTTCGGCTTTGGGTGGTATACATATCGGTGAGCTCCTCAGGCAGCGACTGATACAGGATATCTCGCGACATCTCCATTGACTCCTCCCCGGCAACGTGTTCCAGACAGGAGGGCAGCTTACGAAAACCGCATCTCAACCAATCGTAGCGTAGCAGTTCGCATATACGAGAACAGTCCGATCGCTCCGAAGCAACCTTGACCAGGATCTCACATAGCAACTCCTGTGTGGCCGCACGCTGAAGAAGTCCGACCTTCCCTCCTTCCTGCAGCAGCAGTTGGAAAAAGGAAAAAATATCGCCCCCCTGGTGTCGCAGATAACGCCACAGCGAGACGAAATAACGGTTGTTATGAAATTTTTCAACGCATTCACAGAACCAGTAGAGCACACTCATCTGCGAACAGTTCAGCCAATTGTTGGCAAAAACCGGATACGGAGGGTGTACGCTATGCACATACCCGTACTCATTCGCCCCATGGCAAATCGGGGTATCTGGAAGTATTTTCAATAATCCCATCTGAATATAATGGGCACCCATAGCAAACACCGCCCGAAAAGAGTCAGCGAAGCTCTCCCTGGTCTCATAAGGCAGGCCGAGAATGAGATCAACATGGAGGTGGATGGTTTCAAGCGACTCTATCTTTTCGATGATTGGTCCCACCCTACCAATATCCATGCGTCGGTTTATCGCCTCAAGTGTCCCTGGGTTGGTTGACTGAATGCCGATCTCGAACTGGAAACGGTTCGGCCCGACCGTTTCCAGAAATTCAAACATCTCTTGAGTGAAGCGGTCGGGAGCGATTTCAAAATGAAAGAGAGTGTCGCAGTCGCACGATAAAAGAAATTTCCAGATAGCCAGTGCCCGTTCCGGCAGATCGTTAAAGGTCCTGTCGACAAACCGGACCACCCTGGGATTATAACTCAGGATATGTTCCAGTTCGGCTTGAACCTGCTCTATATCTTTATGATACAGCCCCCGTTCAGTAGCTGACAGGCAGTAGGTACAGCTGTAGGGACAGCCGCGAGAACTCTCATAATAGATGTGACGGTTTTTGAGCGGGCCGGCAAAGTCTTCATCACGGAAAGGGTAGCCCAAAACTTTGTCCTGCAATTTCAGAAAACGCCCCTGATATGTATCCTGCAGTTGCCCTGAGATCAGATCCCGATAGAATTGAGAGTCGACGGCCTCGATATCGCCAATCACCATTGAACAACATTTCAACGGCAGCTTATCACGTAGCACCCCGGCTTCCGGTCCGCCTACCACAATCCGGCAATCCGGCAGACATGCCCGTACATCTGCTGCCAGTTCCGCTATCTTGTTACTGTTCCAGATTGCAGCGGAAAAAAAGACCCCGAAAGGTTCATCAGCCGTTATCCGCAACAGACTTTCATAACTATTATCATTGATGGTGAGCTGAAGTATCTCCACCTCCATTTCGGGTAGATGGACGGCCAATTCATTTCGGATATAAAATAGCGCAAGACAGGAGTGGGTGTACCTGGCATTCAGCGCCACAAGTTTTATTCGGGGCCGTGAGATAGTCGCAGGAGTTTTTTCCTGGCGTGAAGAGGTCTCTGTCATTACTTTGTTACGAATTGTATTTGAGATTTTACTCTTGAGAAAACGGCAATTACCGGACTATCTCCGATATTCTGCTTCCTCATTTTCAATATTTTTTTATTGCAAACGGTTACTGTTGAATTGACCACATAACGATTCATCGTCCTGCCTTTCTTTCCAACTACCATGAAACTGATAACAATACCCTTTTTCCTGCTTACCCTGCTCTTCATTGTTGAGACGCAAGCTGCAACTCCTGCCCAACTTGAATGGCAAGCGGATTACCAGCTGGCTGTTTCCTTTGACTGCGAACGGGGCCTTCTGACCGGCACCAGTCGAATCGAGGTTAAAGCCGGTGAGACACTGGCCCTTGACAGCAGCGGGCTTACGATAACAGGCATCCTGCTGAAAAGGCAAGACACCACCGCTATGGAAGGTACATTCACTTCCGGCACCACGATCATTGTTGACGCCAACCCAAAACCGCAGGAGCTTTTTGTTTCTTACACGTATCAGGCTGGTGCCAACGACCAGAACCTGATAACCTCCGACGCTATCACCCTGCTGTCTGGCTGGTATCCCAAACCGAAAAGAAAAATGCATTATCAGCTTTCTGCCAGTTTGCCTGAGGGTTTTACCGCCATCAGTGAATCAGAGACATTTCCGCTGGCGCGCAAAGGAAACATCGTCACCGCGGCACTGCATCAACCGCTTTCTTCCATCCACTTCGCCGCAGCCCGATATGATACTGCTCAGATTACCGTCCGGAACAACCTGCGAGTCCACACCCTCTTTTTCCCGGAAGATCGAGCGCTGGCCAACGACTATCTCAAAAAGGCCAGGGGCTATATCATTCGTTATGAAAAGGAAATTGGCCCTTACCCCTACGGCTATTATGCTGTCGTCGCCAATCGCAACCCTACGGGCCTTGGTATGCCCACCTTTACCCTTCTGGGCCAGGCAGTACTGCGGCTGCCCTTTATCAAGGATACCTCGCTAGGCCACGAAATCATCCACTCCTGGTTCGGCAACAGTGTCGACGTCGATCCCAGCCAGGGGAACTGGTGCGAAGGACTCACCTCGTATCTTGCCGATCATGCCTTTCGTACCGATGAGGGGGAAGGAGCAGCCTACCGAAAAGAGGCGATCCTCAATTATCTGAGCTATGTGCATGAGACAAATGTCATTCCTCTCTCCGATTTTATCGATGCCGGCCACTCCCAGCCTGAAGCTTTGGCCAGACGGGCCGTCGGCTATTCCCGGGGCATGATGCTCTTTCATGAACTCCATGAACGGCTCGGTCATGCTCATTTCATGAACGGCCTTCGCGCCTTTTATGCCCAACACCAGCACGGCTCCGCCACCTGGAATGACCTCAGGCTTGCTTTTGCCGAAAGATCACACGGTGTTGATCTTTCCCAATTTTTTACAGAGCGGTTACAACGGACCGACATCCCCGCATTTCATGCGGAACAGATAGAGGTATTAACGCGCCCTACGGGAAACCTGCTCACCTTTACCCTGGTACAAGAAACCGAAAAGCCGTATTCACTGTCCATTCCGGTGGTCGTCTCCACCCCAAACAGCACCTATCCCTTTACCGTCACTTCCGATAAAGAGCGGACAGAAGTTGAGCTCCAACTACCCGAACGCCCTCTCGCATTTACCCTTGACCCCGATTCAGCCCTGCTTCGTCGTCTTGACCCGCCCGAACGCCCCGCAATATGGTCGGATTTTCTTGGATCTGAGAGGCGGCTGGCAATTCTTGCCTCCAGACAGGATGAACCCATCTTCCACCCCCTACTTGAAATACTGAGAAATAACAACCTGCAAGTAAAGTACGATGATGAAGTCAAAAATAGTGATTTGCGGGACGCCGATCTCCTCCTCCTTGGCCTCAATCAGCAGTCAGTCCGGACCCTTTTTGCAAGCCCCAGCCATCCCAAAAAAGGTTTCACCCTCGATGTTCGCCGTAATCCTCTTACTTCCCAACATGTGGCGATTCTTGTCTCCAGCAGTTCGACAGCAGAGACTGCAGCCGTGGCCAACCGCCTCTCCCATTACGGCAAATATGGATTTCTTCACTTTTCCCAGGGCAGATTGACAGAAAAACGGATTCCAGAGAGCAAAAATGGTGTTCACATCGTATTGGAAGAACCAATTTTCGGAGGGGCCACCAGCCAGCTTGGCTCATTTGAGAAAATTGTCCGCGAGCTTGCCGAAAAGGATGTTATATATATCGGTGAAAACCATACATCAGTCAGCGATCACCTTCTGCAGCTGCGTTTAATCGAGGTCCTTTCAGCCCGTATTCCTTCTCTGGCTATCGGGATGGAAATGTTCCCCGCCACCAGCCAGCAGGCCTTAGACGAATATGTATTGGGCAAAGGGTTCATGACAGAAAAGGATTTTCTGAAAGCGTCGCGCTATTTTGAGGTGTGGCAATATGACTATCGTTACTTCCGGGAAATTTTTTCATTGGCCAAGACGAAAAAGATCCCGGTTATTGGCCTCAATTTAGAGAGGGATATCGTCTCCACCGTCTATCGCACTGGCGGAACAGACGAGCTCTCAGCCGCAGATCGAAAAAGCTTACCGCCTGAGCGCGATCTTGACCTACCCGGCTACAGTGACCGGCTCCTGGCAGTGCACTCCATGCATGAACAGGGCGGACATGGCAGCGGCATAGTCAGCGGTTTTATTCAGGCACAGGCCATATGGGACGAGACCATGGCTGAAAACATTGTCAAATATCTCCGCCAACATTCCGACCGCAAAATGGTGGTTTTGGCCGGAAACGGTCATACCAGAAAGGATTCCGGCATTCCACCGCGGGTAGCACGGCGAATGAAAATTGACCAGGGAGTAGTGTTGAATGTCGCAGCAGACCAGCCAACAACCGATATTGCTGACATCGCCGATTATTTCTTTTTCTCGTCTTCCATTAAGCTGGAAGAACTGCCAAAAATGGGAGTGATGCTGGAAGAACACGTCAAGAACGATCAACCCTATGTGGAAATTACCGACTTCAGCCCTACAAGTAAAGCACCTGAGGCCGGTCTCAAAAAAGGCGATGTACTTCGAAACATCGCCGGATTTCCTGTTTCGGACATGGTTGACGTACGTATAGCCATGCTGGATATGGCAGGTGCAAAGACAGTCAATATCCAGGTAGAAAGGAAGCAGGCAAGCTCCACTCATCACCTTGATTTCACGATTGACCTCACACCCTCACAACCTCCGGGGCAACATCCCTGAATAAATTTCATGTGGGATTCTCGAAAAACCCGGGCTACCTTTACACCTTGCAGTCTGTTGTTTTCATGTATATTGTCGAGGCTTTGATTGTATTGATCCTGTTTCTATACAAGATTATCTCTTCCCAAACGGAGCAACCATGCGTAACGTGTCTGTTTTCTTTGTACTCACACTGTTATTATCAACTTTTACCGGAGAACCAGTAATGGCAAGCGAACAACTTCAAGATGGCCTGTACGCCAAATTTGACACCAGCAAGGGCGAAATTGTCTGTGCCCTCGAATTTGAGAAAACCCCTCTCACTGTCGCTAACTTTGTCGGCCTGGCAGAGGGCACTAAAGAGCTCGGTGGCGGCGCCAAAATGAAGGGTGAAAATTTCTACGACGGCCTCACCTTCCATCGAGTGATCGATGATTTCATGATCCAGGGCGGCTGCCCGCTCGGCACAGGCACCGGCGGTCCCGGCTACACCTTTCCGGACGAGATTGATCCGAGCTTAAAGCACAATTCTCCCGGTGTTCTTTCAATGGCAAATGCTGGCCCCGGCACCAACGGCAGCCAGTTTTTCATCACCCATGTCCCAACCCCATGGCTCGACGGCAAACATACCGTTTTCGGCCATGTCGTTTCGGGTATGGATGTTGTGAACTCTATTAAACAAGGCGACAAGATCAACCATATTGAAATCGTCCGCGTCGGCAAAAAAGCCGAAGCTTTCAAAAGTGACCAGGCCGCATTTGATGGTATGCTCGCGAATTTTGAAAAACTTCAAAACGAAAAGGCCAAAGCAGCCCAGGAAGCCGAACTGAACCAGATCAAAAAGAACTGGCCTAACGCTGTCACCACCCCGAGCGGACTGAAATATGTAGTAGTCAGCGAAGGCACAGGCGACGCCACCCCTTCTGCCGGCACCATGGTCAAGGCCCACTACACCGGCAAGCTGCTGGACGGCTCCAAATTCGACTCCTCTTATGACCGAGGCCAGCCGATCGATTTTCCAGTTGGCCAGGGACGGGTCATCAAAGGCTGGGATGAGGCGTTTCTTAGTATGAAGAAAGGCGAGAAGCGGGTATTGATCATTCCGCCGGATCTTGGCTACGGCCCCTCCGGCCGTGGGCCGATCCCACCCAATGCCTACATGGTCTTCGATGTGGAGCTGGTTGACTTCTAAAAAAGAATTACCCTAAAGGGATTCAGATCCACAATTGAACCTCAAAAGGACCTGCATTGTACGTTGCAGGTCCTTTTTCTTTTATAGCTTGCTCCCGCGTATTCACTGAATAATTCTCTGAATGTGTCGACAGAAAAATCTGACAATTAAAGCGTTCCTTCACCTGCTTCATTGATTTTGGTTCCACATCACAGTATTATTACCCTGTCGTACTTCTGCAAAGCCAAACAATATGATACCCTTACATTTAAGGACGCTGATGTTTATTTGAGGCCACATGTAATCAACGTGTTCAAAGGCGTCCTATCCAGCTGAGGGGACTGTGTTTCATAGCCTGCTGCTCCTAGAGTGGCAGAACAACTGAAAAAACGAGCAAACAATAGGAAACCGTATGATATTTTTCAGTAACGTTCAGGATCAGAATGTGCCGGGCAAAAACCTTCTACCTCCACTGGTGCTGTTCGCGCTCTTGGTCGGTGTCGGTGTTGCTTTTGCTATCCACGCCCTTTTTGTCGGACACGACCACGTCTTCGGCACCTCCCGGGAAGTTCCCTGGGGAATTCTCATCACCCCCTACGTATTTTTCGCCTGTCTCTCCACAGGTATCTGTATTATTTCATCACTCGGCCAGGTTTTTGGCATCAAAACGCTGGCCCCACTTGTCAACCGCACTGTCTTTCTCGCCATAATTGCAATGGCAGCCGGACTGATGTCTATCGGTCTCGAGATTGAAAATCCGTGGAACATGGCAATATTCGGTTTTCTGAGTCCCAATCCCCTGTCCAATATCTGGTGGAAGAGTTCCATCTATACGCTATTTCTGCTGCTTATGGCTTTCAACTTCATGTTCCTTCTGATGGGTCGTGGAAAAACCGCCTGGGGGTTTGCTCTTGGTGCCCTGGTGGCCATCACTTGTGGCAATCTCAATATGAATTCAGATATGGCCCTGCTCGGTTCTCGCGGATTCTGGGCTGAGAACTACATGCCGCTTTTTTTCCTGACCGTGTCCACCCTCTCCGCATCCTGCATGATCATTCTGCTGACCTGGCTAAGTAGCTGGCTGCAGAACAGCAAGGTCGATACAGCAGCACAGGACGCGATGTCCGCACTGTTCAAACTGACCATGGCTCTGCTGGTTGGTGTCTTGTGTTTCGCGGCAATGAAAGCCCTTGGCGGCTTCTCCACCAAATTCACCGATAACCCCGAGGCGATGCAACTTCTGGTGCGTGGCGAATTTGCCGTGAATTTCTGGCTTGGTGAGATTGGATTGGCAATTGTCCTGCCCTTGATTCTGCTGCTTGCCAGTAACGGCGGAAAACGAACAGGATTGTATGCTCTTGCCTGCCTTAGCATCCTGATCGGTATAGCGGTCACCTTTTATGATCTGATAATTGTGGGCCAGCTGATCCCCCATTTTCATCAGTACGATCTCTTCGGTTATCCATCGCTCTACTCCTACAGCCCTACTCTCCACGAATACATGATGGTTACCGGTTCTGTCAGTTTCTTCCTGGCTGCCTTCCTGGGGGGCGAACTCATTTTCAACTCGCTGACCCTTGAAAGATGGCGGAATAGATAATCTTTCCCAAAGCGGGCCGTGTCACTTGTGATCCGGCCCGCGCTTTTTCCACGATCCACAAGAGACACCCACCAGCGTATTTCCTTTCTACAACATAACCTCAAGATTTTGCAGTGCTCTGCGCTGTCTCGCGATCCGAGCCATCTCATTGGCAACAAGGGCCGCAATCACCAGCAGTCCTCCCTGTAATGTATGCACCGACAACTGTTCACCGGCCCATAACCAGGCCCAGGCTACGCCGAAGATCACTTCAAGAAGGGACAGCAGAGAAATTTCCGGTGCGGGAAGCTCCCTTGTCAATCGAACAACCAGCAAACAGGGTACCGCGAGCTGAAAAATGCCCAGTAATGCCAGCAACCCAATATCATGCCCACTGGCCTGAAAAGGCAAAGACAATGGTAACGTCACAAGAGACGAAAGCACTGCACCCACCAGAACCGCCGGTAGCATATCCTGAACCGGCACACCGCCCGCGACAGAAGCTTTGACCCGCTCCATACCGACCCGCTGCATTACCGTAAAATTCACAGCCGCGGCAAAAGGTACCGACAGAGCTACCAAGGAGCCGACCAGTGACAGCGAGCCATCACCTCTTTCCAGAAACATCCAGAAAATCCCCAACCCGGCAGCTGCAATAGCCAGCCAGGTAGCCGGCGGAAGAGTGTGCCGAAGAAAAAATCGGGCAATAAGAGCTGTCACCAGTGGTCCAGTAGCCATAACAATAAGAACATTTGCCACTGTGGTGAGGGTCATCGCTACCATGAAGGCGGTAAACATAATGCTCCAGCAAACACCCGAGACCCAGATCACACTGGGTGCTTTTACCAACTGGCGCCAGAGCGCCGGTCCGCGGAGAATTGTCAGGGTCGTTGCCAATGCCAGTCCGTTAAACGTACTGCGCCAGAAGGTTACCTCGAAAGATGCGGCAGCGTCGAGATGCCGGGTAACAACTCCGGCAATGCTCCACATCAGGGTTGCCAGAACCATCAACGAAACAGCTTGCAAATGTGACATACAGGCCTATGGGAAATGACTACATACGAGACGAAGGCTCATCATAGACGCATGAGCCCGAGAACCTCATAACATTACGGCTTTTTGGCTATTACCTGCACTACAGCTCCTACACCAGTGTGGAGACGCCCTTCCACCACCTCCCGCTCTATCTCCTGTGCAAAAACAAAGTCAAGTCCAGCCAGTTCGGATCTCAACTCTCCCAGGGTCATCATCATCTCTTTTGCAGGAGGGCCACCGGTTTTCAGCAGGAGTTGGTCAGGCGTATACGCCTCAAGAATCAAGACGCCACCAGGCTTGAGGCCATTCACCACAGCCCCGTGAATCCTCTTCCTCACCTCGGGTGGTAAATGGCAGAAAATCGAGACAACATTATCAACACTCTCTGGATCAATCACATATTCGGCAAGATCGGCAACGACTGTACGCAACTCAACCTTATGGCGAGCTGCCAAGGCCCTGGCCTTTTGCAAACCAACCATTGATGAGTCAACAGCAATAACCTGAAACCCTTTCCTGGCCAAGAATACTCCATTCCGCCCCTCTCCTTCAGCCAGACAAAGCAGAGATCCAGGCATTAAATACTGCGTATTTTCTACCAAAAAACTGTTCGGTTCCTCGCCATAAACGAATTCCGGCGTGTTGTAGCGCTGATCCCACATGTGCGGCCTCGTTTCCCAAAAGATTCATGACAAATGATTGTCCATCTGTCGATGCGACCCTATGATCCTTCTGATACGATATACTATCGTTCGCCCAGTTAGGCATTGGGCTTTTCATTTTCCCTGATAAAAAGTAATAGAGAAGAAACCGATGTTTGAGTAATGGCGTCAACTCTCATTCAGTCAATTACGCCCTGGAGGAAGAGCAATTGAACTTCTTTACGTTATCCACCGATTTTTCGCCACTACGTTTCTTCATCCTTTTACTGATACTACTGCAATTTCTTTTGACTGGGTATGGCAATACCTTGGCACAGTCCGACGACACGAACGACAGCTCCGCTTTCACGCCGCCCGCCGGCAGCATCCTCAGAAAAGTAATCCTTGATGAACTACGCCGAGAAGTATTGGACCTGCACGGATTACACGTGGTTTTTGTGATCAAAAACTTCCTGGTCAAGGATGGCTGGGCCTGGGTAGACAGCCGGCCGCAATCGCCGGATGGGACAAACAGCTATGAAGATGTTTCAGCCTTGCTGCACCAGGAAAATGGAAGCTGGAAGGTGGTGGAAATACCATGCACCGAAATAGACAATCCCGACTGCCTGGATGATGTCGGTTATATCGCACAGCTCCAACATCGATTCCCCAACGCGCCACTTGAGTTCATCCTGCCCAAGCAGTCAAGAGGGAGCAACTGACGTGGACAAAGGGATGGTCAAGCTGCAGTTTGCCGTATTTGCGCTGGTATCCGCTTCATTTACCAATGTCTACCTCACCCAGCCCATCCTGCCGGTACTGCAGGCGGAGTTCGGGGTCAGTACGGTTCAGGTCTCGATAACAGTCTCCGCCGTCATTCTCGGGATTGTCCTCTCCAACCTCTTTTTTGGTTTTCTCTCCGATCGGTTTCCTATTCAGCCTATCATTCTCACCGGGGGCATCCTGGTTGCCGCCGCAGGGATATACGCCGGATTGACCCATGATTTTCATCATCTGGTCGGTGCCCGGCTGATGCAAGGCCTTTTTTTACCCGCCCTCACCACCAGCCTTGCGGCCTGGTTGGCCAAAACCCTTCCCAGTGAACGATTAAGCGTGGTTATGGGCTCCTATGTATCGGCAACGGTTTTGGGCGGCCTTGGCGGTCGATTGCTCGGTGGCTGGATCCACCCGCCCCTGCACTGGCGTTACGCCTTCTTTTCCGCAGCAGCCCTGATTCTTCTGACAACCATCGCCGCCCTCATAGTATTGCCGCGCAAAGCGGTCAGGGAACAATCCACCGCTAATACATCCACCACCTTTTCCTCACTTATCCGGAGAAAAGACCTGCTGCTCATTTACTGCTGCGGTGGCGGGGCATTTCTGATGTTCTCCCCGGTATTCAACTTTCTTCCCTATAGACTGGCCGGGCCTCCCTTCCATTTTCCGACAGAACTGATCACACTCATTTACCTTGTCTATGTTCTCGGTATTTTTCTAGGCCCCATTGCCGGACAGATGAGCAACCGTTTCGGCGGCGGTACCGCCCTCATCGGCGGCACCTGTATTCTCGGCCTGTCCCACCTCACCCTGCTCCTCCCGTCAGTTATAGCCATTGTACTTGGCCTGCTCGGGGTCTGTGCCGGTTTTTTCACCATCCATGCGGTGGCAGTGGGGTTGCTCAACAAAAAACTGGCAGGTGGTCACGGCAAGGCCAATGCCCTCTACGTGCTCTTCTATTATGCGGGAGGCTGGCTGGGAATTACCGGTGCGGGATTTGCGTTCCAGCGTAACGGCTGGCATGGGGTGGTGTTCTTCGTGATGTGCTTTCTGCTAGTGCCGCTGACAACCGGCATTATAGAATACCGTGCACTGCGCACACAAGCGCGCAGTGCACCCGATCAGTTTCATAGTCTTTGAACAGCAGATCTCTCCTCAATAGCTGTTTTCAAGATATCGGGCCCGAATATGGGCCAGGAAATGGCGTGGATGGGTTCCCTCACCAGTCGCCGCTGCCATAATCTGCTGAGAGTCCATTGTGCTGCCCTTGCTCCAGATTTTCTCACGCAGCCAATCGCGAATAAAACCGACGTCGCCCTTAACGACCAGGTCCTGCCAGTCCGGTCGCTCTTTTCGTATGGTGGCAAAAAGCTGGGCACCGTTGATAGCCCCCAGAGTATAGGAGGGAAAATAGCCAAACGAGCCATCCGTCCAGTGAATGTCCTGCAGACAGCCATCCCGGTAATTCCCTTCTGTGGAGAGACCGAGATACTTCTGCATCTTCATGTTCCACAGTTCAGGAATATCTTTCGGCTCGATCGTACCGTTAATCAGTTCTCTTTCGATCTCAAAACGCAAGATGACATGAAGAGGATAGGTCAGCTCATCTGCCTCGACCCGGATAAAGCTGGGCTGAACCTTGATGCAGGCTCGCCATACCTGATCAGCATCAAACCTTTTCGACTCAGGCAGCAGGTTATGAATCGCAGGGGTAAAGAATCGCAGGAAGGGGCGTGAGAGAAATATCTGTTTTTCAAAAAGCAGACTCTGACTTTCATGGATACACATGTTCCGAGCCTGGCCCACCGGCAGGTCATCCCACTCGAGTGGCAACCCTGCTTCATAGCTGGCGTGACCGGTTTCGTGGGCTGTACTGGTAAGAGCGTCGGCAAAATCGGTATCGCGAAAACGTGTGGTGATCCGTTGGTCACCCCGATCGCCAGTGGAAAAGGGGTGCATGCTCACATCAAGCCGGCCGGCTGAGAAATCAAAGCCGAGACAACTCATAAGCTTCTCATTCAAATGTTTCTGAGCTTCGATAGGATAGGAGCCTGTCAGGTCGGCCGAAGCGTGCTGTCGTTCCAACACCTCCCCTAACAGCGCTGGCAATTCCGCCTTCAAACCAGTAAAGACTTCCTGAATAAAAGCGCTTGAATCACCAGTACAGTAGAGATCGAGCAGGGCATCATACGGGGTGGCGAATTTCTCCGGCTCCACCTCTTGCCGTAATTTTGCCTCTTCCCTGGCCAGTTGCGCCACTTCCTTAAAGTTATTGAGAAATCCAGACCAGTCATTATCCTTTCGCTGACTGCGCCATCCATGCTCACAGGTCGAGCCAGCAAGCGACTGTGCCTTAACAAGACTTGCCGGCAGACACACCGCTTGTTGCCACTCTCTTTTCATTTCCACAAGGCTACGTTTTTCAGGTGCCTCAACTACCTGGTTTTCTGCCTGCTGCAGCAGCTCGCCTATTTCCGGGGAAATCAGCATTTCATGGCGCATGGAGGCAAGTTCGGCTATTGCCTCGGCCCGAGATTGATTACCACCGGGAGGCATCATCACCAACTGGTCCCATTGCAGAAAGGTCATTGCATGATCTAGCCTGGAGAGCTGCCGGAATTTTTCAACCAATGTGGAATATGCGGAACTCATGACATGCTCCTCTATTTCTTGGGGATGCGTATTAATGGGTTAGGCTCATCATAGACATTGCCTGTTACAATAACAAAAAAGCGGAACAGCGGAGTAACTCCACTCATTCCGCTTCAGATACAAGCAACAAATTGCTACAACCCTATTTCACCGGCGATCTCCTGCATCGCCTCAAGACTTAACCCACAGAAATCTGTCAATGGGATACCGACAAGTTCACACTCGGCGATGATTTCCCGGTTGGCGCCGCGGGCAAAGGCTCGTTCTTTATAACGCTTGGTTATCGATTTGACCTTGACAGAGCCGAGCTGTCGATCCGGTCGAACCAAGGCCGCGGCGGTTACTAAACCGGTGATAGTCTCACCGGCTGCCAGCGAATGCTGCAATGGTGTAGTACGGGATGCGCCAGGATATGGCTCCAGATTATGAAGGCGAATGGCCTCGATAATCTCCGCATCGACGCCCTTTTCAGTGAGGATTGCCACCGTTTTGGTCGTATGCGTAGCGAGATCAGGTTCCGACTCCGCATCAAGGTCATGCAGAAGGCCAGCCAGCCCCCATTTGTCCTCATCATGGCCAAGCTTTCTGGCCATTGCTCGCAATACCGCTTCGGATGCCAGTGAATGGTTTACCAGGTTTTCGTTTTGCAGATGCTCACGAACCAAGGCGAGTGCCGCGTCCCGTTCTATTCCATAACCCATATCTGCAACTCCTCACAAAGTGTATAACAGAACAATAATGAACTCAGTATTTCAAACCAACCCGATCACGCACCAGATCAAGGGTGACAACCGCTTTTTCCCGAGCCTTCTGACCACCCTTGGCCAAAATTGCCCGCAGTTCTGCTGGATCAGCCAGGAACTCCGCTTTCTTCTTTCTGGCATCAGCGAATTTATCGTTGATCAGCTCCAGCAACTCCAGCTTGAGATACCCATAAGCAGCACCGCCGTTCACATAGAGACCGTGAATTTCCTCCATGCGCGCAGGCGTTGCAAACAGTTTCATGAGCTTAAAGAGGTTGCAGTTAGCAGGGTCTTTTGGGTCCTCAACCGGGGTGGCATCAGTCTCAATGGCCATAACCCGCTTTTTCAGCTCCTTGCCTTCCATGAAAATGGGAATGGTGTTGCCGTAGGATTTGGACATCTTCTGGCCATCAAGCCCCGGGACGATAGCAGTGGTCTCACTGATAGCTGGCTCGGGAACCGTGAAAGTCTCTCCAAACTCGTTATTAAATTTCTGGGCCAGATCGCGGGCAACCTCAAGATGCTGCTTCTGATCTTTTCCCACCGGCACCCGATCTGCCTGATACAGCAGTATGTCTGCTGCCATCAGCACTGGATAGGAAAAGAGTCCGTGACTCGGCATGATCCCTTTGGCAACTTTGTCCTTGTAAGAATGACACCGCTCAATGAGCCCCATGGGCGCCAGAGTGGACAGAACCCAAGTCAACTCGCACACCTCGGGCACATCGGACTGGACCCAGAAAATACACTTGTCCGGATCGAGGCCAAGCGCCAGAAAATCGGCGGCCGCCTCAAGTGTTCCGGTGGCGAGCCTGTCGCGATCATGCACTGAGGTAAGCGCATGGAGATCAACAATAAAGACATACAGCTCCGAGCTTTCCATTCGGGAAATCATTTCCTGCATCATCCCGAAATAGTTGCCGATATGGAGCTTTCCTGAAGGTTGGATACCTGATAGTACTTTCATAATATGACACTGTTCAAAGTAAAAGAAGATAAACTCGCATGCGTAAACAAAACCACTATGGCGAGCACGGAAATCGACCTGGTTGCCCGACTCAACTGCCGGTGACCCCAGCTATTTCCTGGATAACGGCACAGAAATTATGGCGTAAGACAACCCGGACACCATACCGTAAAAAACAAAAAAAAGGGAGTAAGGAAAACACTTTCCCCACTCCCTTCCGGTTATTGCCGCACATAGGATATTGTGCAGCGAAGCGAATTACTTCACTTCCTCAAAGTCGGCGTCGACAACATCGTCATCATCTTTCTTCTTTGAGGCACCACCTGCAGCACCACCCTGTCCGTCAGGATTATCCTTGGAGGCCTGGGCATACATCAGCTCAGCAAGCTTGTGGGAGGCTGCTGTCAGGGCATCGATGGCGCTCTTGATCGCGTCAACATCGTCTTTACCCATTACCTCTTTCACATTCTTGATCTCTTTCTCGACATTGGCACGAGTTTCAGCATCAACCTTGTCGCCAAGATCTTTGAGGCTCTTTTCAGAAGCATGCACGATAGCGTCGGCCTGGTTGCGGGTCTCGATCAGTTCCTTGCGCTTCTTGTCTTCCTCTGCATGCAGCTCGGCATCCTTGGTCATTCGCTCAATTTCCGCCTCGGTGAGACCGGAAGAAGCGGTGATGCGGATAGACTGCTCCTTACCTGTACCAAGATCCTTGGCGGAAACATGAAGGATACCGTTAGCGTCGAGATCAAAGGTTACTTCAATCTGCGGAACCCCACGCGGAGCCGGTGGAATATCACTCAGTTCAAAGCGTCCGATGGTCTTGTTGTCCTGAGCCATCTCGCGCTCACCCTGGATTACGTGGATGGATACCGCAGGCTGGTTGTCAGCAGCGGTGGAAAAGACCTGGCTCTTCTTAGTCGGAACAGTGGTGTTCTTCTCGATCAGTTTGGTGGTAATGCCGCCCAGCGTCTCGATACCAAGAGAAAGTGGAGTAACGTCAAGTAGCAAAACGTCTTTAACATCACCTTGGAGAACGCCACCCTGGATAGCTGCGCCGATAGCGACAACCTCATCCGGGTTTACACTTCTGTTGGGCTCTTTGCCAAAGATCTCTTTAACCTTCTGCTGAACTTTGGGCATACGGGTCATACCACCGACCAGAATAACCTCATCGACCTCTGAAGCTGAAAGACCGGCATCTTTTAACGCGGTGATGCATGGTTTCACGGTGCGCTCGATCAGATCATCCACCAGGCTTTCGAACTTGGCACGGCTCAGTTTCATGTTCAGGTGCTTGGGACCTGAAGCGTCAGCGGTGATAAACGGCAGGTTAATGTCGGTCTCTTTGGTGGTGGAGAGCTCCATTTTGGCCTTTTCAGCTTCTTCTTTCAGGCGCTGAAGTGCCATCTTGTCGGTGCGCAGATCGATACCCTGCTCACGTTTGAACTCATCAGCCAACCAGTTGACCACCCGCATATCGAAGTCTTCACCACCGAGGAAGGTATCACCATTGGTGGATTTAACCTCGAAAACACCGTCACCGATCTCGAGGATGGACACGTCGAATGTTCCGCCGCCGAGATCGAATACAGCGATTTTTTCTTCGCCTTTCTTATCAAGACCGTAGGCAAGCGATGCAGCGGTCGGCTCGTTGATGATACGCTGGACGTTGAGACCGGCAATTTTACCGGCATCCTTGGTGGCCTGACGCTGGGAATCATTGAAATATGCCGGTACGGTGATAACCGCATCAGTTACCTCTTCACCAAGATACTCTTCAGCGGTCTGCTTCATCTTCGCCAACACCATTGCTGAAATCTCGGCCGGGCGATAAACCTTGCTCTGTACTTCCACAGATACAGAACCGTTGGTACCTTCAACAATTTTAAACGGACTGATCTCCGAAGAACGTTTTACCTCGACATCGACAAATTTACGGCCAATAAGGCGTTTGATCGCATAAAGTGTCCGCTCCGGATTGGTCACCGCCTGACGCTTGGCAACCTGGCCGACAAGACGTTCGCCGCTGTCAGTGAAAGCCACAACGGAAGGGGTTGTTCTGTTACCCTCAGCGTTGGCAATCACCTTCGGTTCGCCACCTTCCATAATTGCCACACATGAGTTGGTGGTTCCTAAATCAATACCAATAATTTTACCCATTTCTTCTATCTCCTTATCTCAAT
This sequence comes from Desulfopila aestuarii DSM 18488, assembly GCF_900143695.1. Lineage (GTDB taxonomy): Bacteria > Desulfobacterota > Desulfobulbia > Desulfobulbales > Desulfocapsaceae > Desulfopila > Desulfopila aestuarii. The sequence continues at coordinate 56,267 of NZ_FRFE01000011.1, read as the reverse complement.
CTGAATCGGACTGGTAATACCTTCCGAGAATCCTCAATATGGTCAGTAACCGACATATTTAATCTGAAATAATCCTTTTCCATCAACCTCTTCTAAGGTGGTCATGTTCCACGACTTGTCAAGAGGTTAAGGTAGCTTTTGCGCCTGTCTAAAGCCCCTTATTCCTTGGCCGGGCCAGAGGAAACAATGACCTTGGCAGCACGAAGCAAACGGTCCTTATAATAATATCCTTTCTCGAACTCGCCGGTTACATGGTTAGCCGGAATGGTATCGCTTGCCTCCATGGTGAGTGCTTCCTGGTGGTTGGGGTCAAATGGCTGCCCAACTGACTCAATGGCCTTTACCTCAAATTTATCCAGGGTATTGACCAGACTTTTCAGCGTTAGCTGCACGCCTTCAAGGAGCCCTTGAAAATTGGCCTCCGCATCACCGTTCTGAACTTCGTCACAGTGGGCTATGGCCCGCTCGAGGTTGTCAACCACCGGCAACACCTCTCGTAATATCTGCTCGCCTGCATACTTCATTGCCGTGGCCCGTTCACGCTCCATCCGTTTTTTGAAGTTTTCTGACTCTGCAGCGATACGCAGCATTTTGTCACGCAGTTCGGCACTCTCATCCTGAGCAGCGGCAAGCTCTTTTTCCAGATCCCGGGCTGGCTCTTCCGGCTCTGTTGCAACTGTCTCCGAAGGCGACTCTACTTCTGGTTCAAGCTGTTCTTTCTCGTCTTGAAGATCATTGTCTTTCATTTCCTTGCTCACCGATTCCTCCAATTTCTTGCCAGTAACTTTTCTTTACCGAAGCCATAGAAATGACAAACTACTACAGACTCCGGAACACCCTAAAAACCTGGTCCGAACAATAAGTAGCCAATTTTCAATGTCAAGATTGATGCCGCGAGATTATGGCAAATAAATTTTTCCTGAAACCACCAAGTATTACACGATGACAGAAGAAGAGAACCGGGACCACCGGAGTTAAGGAATACCAGAACGGTAGAAGAGGTGGGTATATCAGAGTTGCACAGCTATGAATTACAGATCAGGTATGCGTTCTACCCAAACCATCTCAGTCAGCCTCCAAATATTTGTTCAATTTGTTCTGTAGTGTTTTCCTGGTTATCCCTAGTCGACGGGCCGCCTCACTTTTATTCCCCTCGGTCTGTTCCATCGTTTCGAGAATCAGCTTTTTTTCCAGGTCAAACAGGGATGCTGGTTGCTCAACCTCACTTTCCGCCTCTTGTTTTTTATATCGCTGCACCGAAAGCGGCAGGCTTTTATCTGTAAGTTCATCACCCCGCATCAGAATAATACCGCGTTCGATGGCGTTCTCCAGCTCCCTGACATTGCCTGGCCAGGGATATCTCGTCAGCAGCTCCATACATTCAGGGATAATGGAAGTCACAACTCGCCGGTTTTTTGCAGCGAATTTTTCGACGAAATGGTGCACGAGAAGCGGAATATCTCCCTGCCGCTCACGAAGTGGCGGCACTGGCAGCATAACCACATTCAACCGATAATAAAGATCTTCACGGAAGTTCCCAGCCTTCACCTCTTCTTCGAGATTTCGGTTGGTGGCAGCCAGGATGCGGACATCGACCTGGATAGTCTTCTCTCCACCAACCCGCTGCAGCTCATGCTCCTGCAACACCCTCAGCAGTTTGACCTGCATGGCCTGTGATGTCTCCCCGATCTCATCGAGAAACAACGTGCCGCCGTCCGCCTGAACAAATTTTCCGTCCCGCTGGCGATCGGCCCCGGTGAAAGCGCCCTTCTCATGGCCAAACAGCTCGGATTCCAGTAGACTTTCTGCCAAGGCCGCACAGTTCACCTTGATAAATGGCCCTGCACTTCGTTCGCTGTTGCGATGAAGCGCCTCGGCCACCAGCTCTTTCCCGGTCCCGGATTCACCTGAGATCAATACAGTTGCTTCCGTAGGAGCAACATAGGTGATCATCTCAAGCAACTCGCGCATCTTCGGCGATTCACCGATAATGGAGGTGGTAACCGACGACTGCTCGTTTTTAGGCAGCTGTCGCTTCTCGGCTACTTGGCGATGATCGACGGCCCGCTCCAATGCAAGACGCAACCTATCAAAATCAAGCGGTTTGGTAAGGTAGTCGTGGGCACCCTCCCGTATCATCAGTACCGCATCGTCCACTGAAGAGTAGGCTGTCATGAATATCACCGGCAAGGCAGGACAGCCGGCATGGATCCGGCGAAAAGCCTCTTTGCCGTCCATCTTCACCATACGGATATCCATCAACACCGCGTCGTACCGGTTATTCTCAACCGCTGCAACGGCGGTGAGGCCATCATCGGCTTCGACACAACGCCAGCCCCACTCTTTTAACATGGAACTCAACATATATCGGTGGACCTGCTCATCATCAACGATCAATACGGTTGGCTGCTGGTTTTTCATTGTTCCTTTTACTATTGGCGGTTGCCAGTCTTCATATTTTCTGTTGTCCTAGCCCGGGTTTCTCATGACAGCCCCGGCATAACCATCTGTCCGGGTGATGTCCTAACCAATCTCATTTTTCGAAGGAATAGAGCAGATCCGCACCAGTTCGTTCCCCTGATGATCTTGTCTCAATGGAAAAACCAGCCCCCAGGTTGTATCGAAGCCGCACCTCACCCTCCTGCAGAAAAAAATTATGTCCGTAACCAATGAACAGTTCCTTGGTCAGATGTTTCCCCACGACAAAAGACATTTCGTCGGCAGTATCACCTTCTATATACACTTCGTCCACCGGTATCAGTTCAGTCAATTGACCCAAGGCGCCCATTTGTTTATTCATTCCGAGAGCCATTGCCGCCGAATTAATCAAGCTTTCATCCTGCTGACCGACGTCAGACATGGCGCGGCCCACCACCATATATGCCAGAATATCGCTTTCCTCCATCGCAGGATCAGAAAACAACGCAAATTCTAGATTATCGGCTGTACCACTCACATCAACACCAACCTCAATGGTTTCATTTGGTCGTTTATTATCGGCAATAATCTTTTTTGCCCGCACATCAACCCCGGGGTTATCAATCGGGCCACCGGCAAACATCAGTCTGCTGCGCTCGATTTTCAGCGTTCGTCCATAAATAGCAAAGATGCCATCGAACAGTGATAGTTGCCCTTTTCCCAGCATTTGTGAACCAGGAACCTTATCGACCTGTAGATCACCACGCAGGTACCCGGTAATTCCATATCCTTCCAATCGGACATCATCACCCAAATCGATCTTCAAAGACATGGAAAACGGCCAGCCTGATCCATTGACTTTCTCATCGCCATCAAGGTAGACCACATCTTCAGAAACACTCACAGATCCGGTCAGTCGCTCAGGGGCGATCATCGCGTGTGGCACACTCACCCGGCCGGTCAGCCTACCCCCATTAGCATCGAAAACAAAACGAATATCAGGGCTGGTGCGCACCTCATATTCCGGCAGGCTGGTGGTGTCGAAATCTTCACCGAGAAAATGAAAATCCCCCGTCATCCCGCCTTCCTCAAACTGCAGCTTGCCGTCTGCCTTAAGGCTGCCTGGCCCGGAAGACATTGAGGCCAGAATCGCTATCCCGTTTTCCGCACCCGTAAGGTTGAACGAAACATCGCGCACCGTTATTCCCAGGGTCGGCATCTCAAGCAGGCCATCGACCAGCATAATTTTGCCCTCAACTACGGGACTGCCAACTGTGCCGTTAACTACCAGATCACCCTGCAGCATGCCTGTCGGACGAATAAAGTATTCTGTCAGCGGAGCAACGAAAGCCAGATCTTGTATATCGGCTCGTATCTTACCTTTGAGCGGCAAGCTCATAGGCGATGTTGCAAACACGCCAAAGCCCACAACTTCAGTTGTACCACTCAGTGCTGAGCCATTGACAAAATCGGCTGAAAGGTCTGTTGTCAGCTTGTCGTTCTGCAGATTCAGCTGGACGCTTGCCTGATGAAGATCCAGGGACTTCAGTTCCGATTCGCTACCATCATCCCCAAATCCACCATCACGGATGGTTATTGAACCTTGTGCGACGGCAATCGAAGTAAGATCACCCGAAGCGGAAAGTGTGGCGGTGCTTTTCCCGTGCAGAGGCTCCGGCATGGTAAGTAATTTGTTCAGGCGAGCTAAATTCAGTTCCTGCCACTCAAGGTTTGCCTGCCAGACCGATTTGTCACCAGACCAGTCGCCATCCAGGCACAGCTTTTCCGAACCGGCCTTGAGGCAAAATTCTGCTATTTTCGCACGATCAGCATTAACAGAAAGATTCGCACGTCCTGCCTGCTGCCAGAGTCCGGTTATATCATGATTTAGATGCAGGTCATGAATCATCCCCTGCCAACTGTAATCCTCTGCCAGGGACCCGTCTCCCAGAAAGCTGATCTCCCCTTCCTTCTGCACCACTTTTGCCGAGAAATTATGGTGATCCAAGAATCCGTTAATATCAAATTCAACACGTTGGGCTATAATCGTACCAAACTGCAAGCCACTCCCCCTCAATTTTGCGGCCAATACAGTGTTGTCTGCAAGCCCCCCCTTGAGGTCGGCCTGCAGATTATCTATTTGTATATCGTTCACGTGAAGCTTCCGTGCAGTCCCTGTTGCCTGAATAATCGGCACGCTTCTTTCACCTGTTAATGTGGTGGCAAGGTGTATTGCTCCACTCGCACCGGGAAAAAACTCGCCAAGGTCTTCAGATCCAAGCTTGGCAGAGATATCAATTGTCTCCCCAGCCTGACCAGTAACCTGCAGGGATGATCGACCACTTTGCAGCAGCAGATCGTCAATATGGAGGAATTGATCCACCATCCGCACTTTTCCCCTGCCTTTCACCGGATAGCCCCGCACCGTACCGTTTAAAGTCTCGATATCCGCTGACCCGCTGAGCTCCTTACCGACCAGTGCGCCCTCGCTATGTATGATGGTATTCAGTGTCCCTGGATAGTCTGGAAAAAACAGCGCCGGATCAAAATCCTTGAGCTGCATACCTGCTTTCCAGCTGAGTGAATCTTGCCAGTTGACAAGTCCAGTGCTGCTTTCAGCTCGGCCATTCATCTGCAGCATTGCCGTGCCACTTTGCAGCAGCAAATCTTCAACTTCAACAGATTCCCGATCAACCTTCACCTGACCGTGGCCGGCGAGTTCATAGCCACGTAACATTCCTGAAAATGACCTAAAGTCTGCCGTGAACGTCAGCCCCATCTTGTCGCCATACTGTCCGGCACTGTAGAGATCAGCATCGATTGCACCGGGATAATCGGCAAGCATCATAGCAGGGTCGAGCCCTTTGGCCACCAGACGACCGTGCCAGACAAGATCGTCTTTCCAGGAAAGCAGTCCATCTGTAAGCTCTGCCTTTCCTTGGGAATTGGCCACAGTTACTTTTGGGAATTCGATCTGATCCTCGTTGCCGTTCACCTCAATGGTGCAGGCCACATCATGGAAAAAAAGATAATCTATCGTCCCTTCAAGAGTGCCACGATACTCCAGCATCTCGCCCTCGGCAGTGCCGGCAACGGAAAATAACATCTCCGGCAGTGTCTCATGACCATCGGCCAACTGCGCATCATCGAGTTTAAGTTTAGCAAACCATTTGAAATTATTCGGCAGTTCCAGAATCTGCCCTTCGACATGGCCCTCGGCAGGCTTTTGCAGATCCACAACAGCGTCAAGTCGCGCCAAAGGTCCTTTTAACCGCACATCACCATTAAAGGGTCCCACTCCGAAATCTCGGTATTCCACCCTGCCGGCAAGTTCGAGGTGCCAATCCTTTTCGGTGTCAAGCAGTCCCTCAAGATCACCATCGTATCCCGGAGCCCGAAGAACAAGTTTATGCAATGTGAACCTGCTGCCGATACCTGATAAGCCAAAAGAAAGGTGAGTAATGCGGGTCAGCTCGGCAAAATTGTCATCTAAAAGGCTAAGTGTATCAATACTAACGTGATCCAGCAGCATCACAATTGGGAGAAGCACGGCCGGCAATTCGATATCCTCAGTCGTCTCCGCTGCCTCCTCGACTGTCTTCAGTCGTATTTCAACATCACGAAGAGCAAGTTCATCAATATGCAACCGCTTTTCAAAAAGTTCGACAAGCTGCCAGGAGGAATTGAATTGTCCCAGCTTGAGCTCAACTGCAGGTGTCGACACAGTCACATCATTGAGCTCAAATGATTGAAATATCGTCCCATTGACCGAACCACAGTGGACCATGCCGCCAGACAATAATTGGCCACCAAATACCAGCACTCTCAAGCCCGACTCAGTCCACCCCAGTACCATCAAGGCGGCAAGGATCATCGCCAGCAGAAAACATGTCAGCCGAAAGAGACGTTTCATAGATCGGCTCCAACTGTCAAATGGAGTCTGAATGGGCTCCCTTCCTCGGAAATAGCACTGGCGATATCAACACGCACCTGGCCAAAAGGCAGTCGGTACCTGAACCCACCTCCTACGCCATTCTTGAGATCTATACTAAGGTCATCCATGGCGTTTCCCACATCCCAGAAAGCAGCAAGACTCCAATTGTCCGCTATGCTCTTTTCAATTTCGCCACTACCAACAACAAGATAGCGCCCACCTACAACAGCACCGGAGGCGTCCTTGGTACCCAGTTCACGGTAAGCGTATCCGCGTACCGACTGGTCACCGCCAGCGTAGAATCGTAATGAAGGGGGAATATTATCAATGGAATCAACAAGAATGGTGCCCAGGCTGCCTCGGCCAATGAAACGAAGCCCAGGCAGAAGAGTGATAATGGTTTTACCGTTCACCAACCCCTTCAGATAGCTTGCATCCGAACCAAGGGCTTCGCTCGCCCCACTCACGGAAAGCGAAAGGTCAAGCCCGTATTTGGTCTTCAATAGATCGTCAGCCCATATTACCGTGCCAGTATAGGTTGGCACAAAAAGCACGCTTGATCCGGAAGTTACACCTACCGTGTAATCTTCGTTACGAAACTCAAAAGAGCCGCCGTGCCGTATCAGTTTCCCTTTTCGCTCCACCCGGACTCCAGCGGTGGCAAGACGAGTGTCAGTGTCATCCCAGGTGAGATCCTGATAACCAAGGCTGTATCCAAGAGTGTCCCTCTTCGGATCAAGCCAGGGAAGGGTATAGTCAATGCGCAGGTTGCTGTCATACTGACTGACCTGGGCTGAAGCACGGACCTGGTGGCCCCACGAATTGAGCAACCGATTCCACCACTCAAAACGCACACGAGCCCCGGTATCGGTGGCATACCCCAGACCTACGCTGTAACGGTTCAGATGTTCCGGCGGGGTCAATCGAACATTCACAGGAATGGCAAAATTCTCTTCCTTGTCCGGCTGACCATCTACCGAGACACGACTGAAAAATTCTGTCCCATACAGCAGTTTCTGCAGCTCGATAAGCTTACCCGGTCGATATGGGTCGCCTGGTTGATATGGCAGGTAACGCTGCAAAAGCTCATTTTGCACCGAATCATCCTCAAACGAGGTTTCACCAAAAACAAACTGAGGACCGGTATCGAGATACAGATGGATTTCGGCCCGCTTTTCGCTCCGGTTAATAAGGAGCTCGCGTCGTGCGAAACTTGCCTTCAAATACCCCTTGCGCATGGCGGCAATAGTGATGCGCCTCTTACCCTGCTCATACGTTTCCTGATTGAGGATATCCCCGACCTGAAGGGGAAACTGCTCAAAGAGATTGTCAAACGCCTCGCGACCTGGACCGACCACCTCCAGGTCAATCATCGATATCCGAACTGGTTCACCGGCTTTTACCGTATATTTCGCAGTAAACGTCTCTTCTTTTTCAACAAGACTGGAATCAATGGTGGGATCGTAATATCCGTATGGAGCAAGCGCCATTCTGATATCCGCGTCCCCTTTTTTATAGAGCCGATGAATATCGTAGGTGGAAATCCGGGGATTGTCTCGGTGCAGGTTGATTTCAAGCAGAGCCAAAACATTTTTCAGCAGCTCGCCTTCAAGTCCTTTGACTGAGACGTTGATTTCAGTGGCAAAGACCCAGCATGGTATCCAAAAGACCAGCAGAGACAGGAGGAATACAATTCGACAATACAAGGTTGATATATTATGAAAGCAAGGTTGATATGTTATGATAGAGAGGTCAATTTGGTGAGTGTCGGGTCTCCCCTGACATCCCGGTTACCGGCTGGTTCCCTTTACTCCACTCCGCAATATACACCACTTGCAGTCAAATTACAGATGAATAAGCATTCCCTTTCTATTTCGAAAATCATCAATGGCGGTTTTGGTCTCGGTCAGCTTACCGACGGTCGACTGGCTATGATACGACAAGCGTTGCCCGGCGAAGAGGTGGTTATCTCCACAGAAGAAGAGAAAAAGAATTATCTGGTCGGCAATGTTGTTTCGATCACGACCCCGAGCCCATTCAGGGTCGATCCGCCATGCCCTTATTACGCTGCCTGCGGTGGTTGCGATCTCCAGCATGCGAGCTATGAGGAGCAGTTAAAGATAAAACGGGACATCCTGATGGATCTCCTGACCCGGCAAAAGAACCTCACCGATAAAGATTTGACCTGCCCGATCGCTCCCCCCCTGCCAGCGCCGCAACAGTCAGGGTACCGGCAACGCATCCGGCTGTGGATTAAAGACGGCGCAGTCCCCGGCTTTCGCCAGCGCCGCAGTCATAACATTGTCGCCGTCCGACGTTGCCTCATTGCCAGAGAAGAGTTGAACCAAAGTCTCGCAGCCCTCCTCGACCATCCACCTGCAACAAAGCTCTTTACCAATACCAGCGAGCTTGAACTGCTGTACAATCCTGTATCTACAAAAGTAACGGCCCTGTTCCACCTCTCCAGAAAACCGCGACCAGCTGATACAGCTGTTGCCAAAAACCTGGTTGAGACTATCGATACCATTGAGCGCATTTTTTTCACCGGTCAGCAGTTCCCCATAACCGCGGCCGCTCCTGTTGGTTGCGACAATCTCTTTGGCCTCAGCTGCGAACCGGTTGGGACAATATCACAACCCTTCACCATGCAATGGGAAGTCGGTGGCTTCTGCCAGGTAAATCTCGAGCAGAACATACAGCTGGTTAAGCTTGCTTCTGAATATGCTGCAATATCCGCTGAGGAAACTGTACTGGACCTGTTCTGTGGTTCCGGCAATTTTTCCATTCCGCTGGCGGCCACAGCCCGTTCCCTCATGGGGATTGAAGGCCAGGGTTCTGCTATCCGAAGCGCCAAGACCAACAGCAGCAATGCGGGTCTCACCAACACCACATTCTACAAAAAACCTATTCACACGGCCTGCGAGGAGCTGACAGGTAAAAGTGCCTCCTTCGACTGTTTGGTCATCGACCCACCACGACAAGGCATTCCGGGACTCGCCCGGCAGCTATCTAAGCTCTGCCGAAGTCGCATGGTCTATATTTCCTGCGATCCCGCAACACTCAGTAGAGATCTCGGTGATCTGGTAGCACATGGTTTTCGAATAACCAGAATTCAGCCGGTTGATATGTTTCCCGAAACTCACCATATCGAGACGGTCGTTCTCCTTGAAAAACATTGACAGAAAGGGCGTTTCCCGGTAATTCGTAGAGTCGTTTCAGCATAGTTTCAAGAAGCGGCAGAATTCTGCCGCTTTTTTTATAGATCAGCCGCCGAACGAATTATCGCGCTTCACGAACACTTCCCCATTTGCGAACATGCTTTCGAGCTGCGGTGCTTACTCTGCTCCAGTCACTCGTGATTGCGATGCAGTCGACGTCATCGGCACCTGATCACTCTCACCATCTATCTCATACAAGTTGACAATCATCATGAGCCAGGACAATCAGACCTTACAGCAACGACGAGAAAAAGCCGAATCGCTCGAAGAGCTCGGTGTAAAACTCTACTCCAACCGTTTCAAACCAGCCAATATCGTCCGTGACATAGTGCCGAAAGGTGAAAATCTCCAGGCAGAAGAACATGATCAGAGCGCGGAGAGTTTCTCCATAGCCGGCCGCATTATGTCCATGCGCAAATTCGGCAAGGCGGCATTCTGCAACCTTGCCGATCGTAGCGGCCAGATCCAGATCTACCTGAAAAAGGAACTGCTGGGAGATGAGGAATTTGAGAAATTCAAGAAATGGGATATCGGCGACATCGTCGGTATAGAGGGCACAATCTTCAAGACCAAGGTTGGTGAGCTATCGGTGCAGGCCAAAGCCATGACCATGATCTCTAAATCGATGCGACCTTTACCAGAAAAATGGCACGGTTTAACCGACGTGGAGACCAGGTACCGCCAGCGTTATGTTGACCTGATCGTCACCCCTGAATCACGGGCGACATTTCGCAAGCGCGTCGAGATCATCCGGTTGGTCCGCGAGTACCTCAACAATCTCGGGTTTATGGAAGTCGAAACCCCAATGATGCAGGCAGTACCCGGTGGTGCCACAGCCAAGCCTTTCAAAACCCACCACAATGCACTGAGCATGGACCTATTCCTGCGCATCGCCCCTGAACTCTATCTGAAACGGTTGCTTGTCGGTGGCTTTGAGAGGGTATTCGAAATCAACCGGAATTTCAGAAATGAAGGGCTCTCTACCCGGCATAATCCTGAATTCACCATGTTGGAGTTCTACCAAGCCTATGCGACCTATGAGGAGTTGATGGATCTCACCGAAGATATGGTTTCCTCCATCTGCCAGGCGGTGAACGGCTCCATGGAGATTCAGTATCAGGGTACAAACGTTAACCTGGCACCGCCCTGGAAACGACTGACCATGGATGAGTCTTTGGTGGAGATTGCTGGTATCGACCCAGAGTTGTTGAAAGATGACCAGGCGGTATTAGCCCTGGCCAAAGAAAAAGGGATCAAGCTCGAGCCCCAGTCCGGCCCTGGCAAGGCTAAAACAGAGCTTTTTGAGCTGTTGGTTGAAGAGAAATTGATCGATCCAACGTTCATCACCTCCTACCCCACCGAGGTCTCACCGCTGGCCCGGAGAAATGAAGACGACCCGACAGTGACCGATCGTTTTGAGTTGTTCATCACCGGTCGCGAACTCGCCAACGGTTTCAGCGAATTGAACGATCCGGTCGACCAGAAAGAACGCTTTGAAAAACAGGTCGCTGATCGCGGCAACGATGAAGAAATTCATCCGGAAGTCGACTATGACTACATCCGCGCCCTTGAATACGGTATGCCTTCTGCCGCCGGCGAGGGTATCGGCATCGATCGCCTGGTCATGCTGCTTGCTGATGCCCCATCCATCCGCGACGTCATTCTCTTCCCACACTTGAAACCTGAGACCACTCCGGACCAGGGGAGAATGGAAAAAAACGACAACGCAGAAGAGTCCAACAACTGATATGTATGAATGGTTTATCAGCCTGAGATATTTACGGGCTAAACATAAGCACGGCTTTATCTCACTTATCTCGCTCATTTCCGTCGCCGGCATCACCGTGGGTGTCATCGCCCTTATCGTGGTGCTGGCTGTTTATTCAGGCTTCACCGACGGTCTGAGAGACCAGATTCTTGGGGTCAACTCCCATCTCATTATCCAGCGTTTCGGTGGCTCGATCCCGGAATACAATAATGTTCGTGAGCAAATCCTGACAGTCAAGGATGTTACCGGCGCCACCCCCTATCTTTACGCACAGACCCTGGTCAGCAGTGCCCACGGCGGCAATGGCGTGGTGCTGCGCGGCATCGACCCGATGACTGCCGAAAATGTCGTCGGTCTCTCCCGCCAGATGATCTCCGGCACCATCAACCAGCTAGACCAGGAGAGTGATGCGAGGATTCCAACCATCATCCTCGGCAAGGTACTCGCCTCCGATCTGCGGGTTGGAGTGGGGGACAAGGTACGCCTTATCTCGCCTTCAGGGCCGCTCACACCCATGGGGGTGATTCCCAAAATCAAGACCTGCCTTATCAGCGGTCTGTTTGAAACCGGCATGTACGAATATGACGCCACCCTTGCCTATATGTCGCTTGTAAATGTCCAGAATTTCCTGGGTGAAGGAGATATCGCCCACGGCATTGAAGTCACAGTAAAGGAAAGTGCCCTTGACAACGCTGACAAAGTTGGCGCCGATGTCATCAAGAGATTGGGCGCCAACTATCTCGCCAAGGACTGGATGTCGATGAACCGTAATCTCTTTGCCGCCTTCAAACTTGAGAAGATCGGCATGTTCATCTGCCTGACTCTCATCATATTGGTGGCTGCACTCAATATCATCAGTGCCCTTATCATGGTGGTCATGGAAAAATCACGGGATATCGCAATTTTGAAATCGATGGGCGCCACCTCTGCTTCTATCATGCGTATCTTCTTCCTGCAGGGTGCGGTAATTGCGGGCACTGGCACAACCCTTGGTGTATTGGGGGGACTCGGACTCTGCGAGCTGCTCTCCCGTTACAAATTCATTGAATTGCCCTCTAATGTCTATCCCATGACAACCCTGCCCATCAAGGTATTGCCGATGGACGTAACAATCATCGCCGTCGCCTCAATTGTTATCACCTTACTGGCAACGCTCTACCCTTCCTGGAAGGCTTCACAAGTCCAGCCAGCAGAGGTGTTATCATGAGCACGCTGTTTGAGGCCCGTGGGATCAGCAAAAGCTATCTCTCCGGCCTGGATAAACTCACGGTTTTGGATAACGTCAACATCAGTATGCAGCCTGGTGAAATGGCGGCTATTGTTGGAGCATCGGGCTCAGGTAAAACAACCCTGCTGCAGATTCTCGGCACCCTGGCAGCCCCTTCGGCGGGTGAATTGTTTTTTCAGGGTAAACCGCTGCTTGGTAAAAACGACCGGGCAATGGCTGAATTTCGCAACCATTCTCTTGGATTTATCTTCCAGTTCCACCATCTTTTACCCGAATTCAGCGCGCTGGAAAATGTGATGATGCCCGCACTCATTGCCGGCAAGAGGAAATCAGAAGTGGTTAAACCGGCCCGTGACCTGCTTGCCAAGGTGGAACTCAATCATCGCCTCGACCATCGGGTGGGTGAACTCTCCGGCGGCGAACAGCAGCGAACGGCCCTTGCCCGTGCGCTTATTATGGAACCGGCCCTGCTACTGGCCGATGAGCCTACAGGCAACCTCGACAGCCGAGCCGGTGATCTCGTCTTCGACCTGCTCGAGCAGCTCTGCCGGGATCGTTCCCTCGCAGTGATCATGGTAACCCACAACATGGCCCTCGCCGGACGAATGGACGCTACATACACCTTAAAAGACGGCAGGCTTTTCTCATAAACTGATTTTTTCAAAGTGACTTTAAACAAAAATGGCGGCACCGGTTCAACACCGGATGCCGCCATTTTTATTGAGACCTTGTCTCAGTCCCGATTCTTTACTTTATCTTCAATTGGGGAATCAACCCTTTGATCCCCTGCTCAAGAGTTTTACCCTGGTCTTTCGGCAACACTTTATCTGGAGACAGCCCTTCTTCCAGCGTCTTCTTCACCGATTCGGCATCGGGCAGCTGCCCCTGCAGAATTGCGGTCAGGTCCGGACTGAATTGCGGCTTGGAAAAGGTACCTCGAACCAGTACCGGCACCATCAGTCCTTTTCTCTCAGTGGTGTCCCCCTGGCCTTTCAGTGTTGCCACAAACTTCGGCTCCACTCTCATATCAAGTGCTTCGGTGACGAGATTGGCATCACCCTTAACGGTAATCCGCATCAGCGGCGACTGCAGGGCAGTTTCAGGGGTGTTGACCAGACCATTCTTTACAGTGAACGGCGCCCGGAGTTCCGCAAAATCAGTTCGCGGTTTTTCGGTCGGTTTTTCCGCCAGACCAAAACTCGCCTGGACATTTCGCACCATTCCGGCAAGATCAATCCCGACAATAGCTCCATCGGTAAAGAGCAGTTCACCTTTGCCGTTAAGACTTTTCTTGATCGCCTCGGGACTATCACCAACCATGGAAAGTGCCAGATTTGAAACCAGGGTCCCTTCAAGGACATCCTTTTTGGCAAAGTCTTTCAGCAGCGGCCCCACCTGAACATTGGTGGTTCGGGCTTCAAGCGAGGTTGAAGGACTCTTGCCCTGTACATTCACTGTGGCAGTGGAAGCGACGTTGCCGCCATACAGTTCCATGGCAACCGGGTTAAACTTCAATACCCCTTTATTTGCCACCAGATGTATCTGAATATTCTGTAATTTACCGCCCTGCACCTTTATCTCACCGATACTCATCTTGGTATCAAGTGTGATTTTTCTCAGCGGTTCATAATCTGTTTTTGCCGTTTTTCCAGAGCCAGAAGAACCGGCTGCTGCACCCTGCCCAGCTTGTGACGCAGCTTTCGGTGGCAGATAGCGATCGAGATCAATGGTGTTCAGCTTACCGTCAAAAAACAGATTGAGCGGAGAAATATTTTTGATATTGGTTGTAAAGTCGAGCGTTGAGCCATCAAGGCTCATTTTTCCATCGCTGATCGCCACATTTTTTGCGGTTCCAGCCATGTTCATGGAGATGGCCAGCGCATCAAGGGCCGCTGGATCACTGGTAACAACAGGAAATTCCATTTGTAAGGCAGACAATAATTTTCTCGGAGAGAAGTTGGCCACATCAATAGCCAGCTTGTAAGCGAGATTTCCAGTGGGATTTTCAAGCTGACCTTTCACCTTGGCATTGAGCTGATCGAGGGCAGAGATTGTCAGGTCAAGGGGTAACGACCCTTCACCCGGTTTAGGGCCTAGCGGCCCAATGGAACCTTTCAATCCAACCGCCTTACCATCAACAACAGCGTTGAAAATAAGAGAAATGGGTCGTTCCAAATTCACGTCGGTTAGCTGGAGAGTGAGCCCGGTTACCTCTTTGGTTACCCCCTGTTGTTGATCAACATATTTCAAACGGGCATCACGAATGGTGAAGTTAGCTACTTCGATCGATTTCAACCCCAGTCCAGCCGGTTCGGCTTTGGTAGTTTGATCCGTATTGTTTTCCTTCGGTGCTGAAGAGCTTCCAAGGTTATCCCAGTTAGTCCGGCCATCCTTTCTCTTTTCCAGATAAATTTCTGGACCGTCCAGAATAAAACTGTCCACCTGCACCTCTCGAGAAAGCAGCGGCATCAGTTTCACATGGGCCTCAAAAGATTTGACTATCACCAAATCCTTTTCACCATACCCTTCAGGATTACCGAGTCGGAAATCGGAAAAAGACACCCCCACCCAGGGAAAAATTGACAGGTTGAGATCACCATCAAGCGACACCTTCCTGCCGGTAGCTTCGGAGACTTTCTCCATAAGCAGCGGTTTGTATTTCTGAACATCAACTATTTTTGGGACAACCAGCACCGCCGCCAGCACAATGATCGCCAATCCACCAATCGTAACAAAAAAGAATTTTATGAGTTTACCCATTATTGCACTCCACATTGCAATTTAGCTGCGATCATGGACGCTACGCTATGCTGCCCCATCGCCTGCATACTCTTCCACATCCGTCTACATCCTCATCACATGGTTAAAGATATAAGTGTAACTTCTCTAAATGGCAAATCAAAACAGCCCAAAGAACTATCAATAACATCCCAGATGATTCTCGTATCGTTATTTTAAGCGAGCGTGCATAAACAAGACTTTTTCAATCTTCGTCATCTTTTTTTGACAGCACCGCCATCTCATCCTATTCTTTCTACTAGAACTCTTTTGAAGTTAGTTGTTTAAACGTGGTCCTAATTCTCTGGAGACAATCTATGACGACAAAAGCTTGTGCAATGGTTCTGGCCTCATTTGCTGCCGATTCACTTGCCCTGGCAGCACATTGGATATATGACACCGAAAAGATTGATCATGAATTTGGTCTAATCGACCAACTCCTCCCTCCGGCCATTGACGCATATCATGGCAACAGGCATAAAGGCGACTTTACCCATTATGGTGATCAAACCCTGCTCTTACTGAAACACCTCGCTCGCAACAAACATTTTAGCCTTCAACACTTTGCCGATGAATGGCGCGAGTTTGCCGCCAGCTATGATGGGTATGTCGATAAGGCTACCCAGAAAACCCTTTCAGCAATGAAAGAAGGTAAATCCCCTTCCGCATGCGGGTCTGGTTCTTCCGACCTTGGGGGACCAGCCAGGATAGCGCCGCTGGTCTACTGGTACCATAACGACCCGGAGCGTCTCATGGAGACAGCCCATGAACAGACTCGTCTGACGCACACTGGTTCCGGCGTTGACGCCGGAACAGAATTTCTGGTCCACACGACCCTGAACGTGTTAGACGGCGCAACGCCGCGGGAGGCCATCGAAGACGCGATCGATCGCGGTGTAGAGGATCTCGATCTCGATTTGCGACTCCGCCGCAGCCTCGACACGGCCGATGAAGACAGCCGTAAAGTTATTGATGAATTCGGCCAGATGTGCAGTATTGCTGCAGCCCTGCCGGGAGCAGTCCACCTGGTTCTTGCCCATCAGGACAACCTGCGCGAAGCACTAATCGCCAATGTCATGGCAGGAGGAGACTCCGCCGCAAGAGGTCTGGCCGTCGGCATGATCCTTGGTGCGTACCAAGGTGTTGAAGACATTGAACATGACTGGTTGGCTCAGATGCGGGCAACTGCAGAGATCAAAGAATATCTGGCCATGGCCCCGTAATAATGCGATACAGGTCACCTAAGGAGTTTTAGAACAGGGCTGCATTCTAACTCTCATTATACTGTGCTGCCTGCCGAGTGGGCGGCAGCACATTAGACCATAAACATAAACAAGCCGGCCATGGCGATAAGAAAACTAAAAGGAATCATCAGCGAGCGTGGCCGCACCTCTTCACCAACCAACACCCGATCGATAATTCTATAGGTGGCATACATGGCGGCGAAAAGACCGCCGATGATGGTAAAGAGCTGCAGCACATAGGTACTGTCCGGACTGAGTAGTCGACCAGCTTCAGCTGTCACCGGCCAGCCAAGCATCTCCTGTACCGCCGGAACGATACGTGCCGCCTCCCGCACAAAATATTCGAAATAGACCGCCATATAGCCACCAAGAATGAGCGGAATAAAACCGTAGCCGAGCATCGGCAGCAGGAAGGTTCTGTCCATGGCAGCATACCAGGATTGCACCTGCACCATCAGGTAATAGCCAAGCTGAAAAACAAGAATTAACATGAAAAAGAAAATTGATCGGGCCAGAGCTTCCGGCAGGGTAATGCCGATAGCCGCAACCTGGTTGGTAATCCACTCCACCAGCCAGGAAAACTCACCATGCAGGGCAAAAGGAAAGAAGATGGCCCCCAGGGCAACGATCAGGAACGAATCAGCTTTTCGAGGGGTCTCCAGCGACCAGAGTTCCTGAGGGGCCAAGCGCAAATTGAGGTGGACTGAGCTGTTGTTGCAGTTTTTGATACAGTCGCCGCAGATGATGCAATCCCGGTTATTGTCAACCAGATACGGATGGCGAAACATCGGGCATCCCCCCTTTACCTCACCACCTCCAAAACAGTTATGCTCGGTACAGCGATTCAAACAGACATGACGGTTGGATCGCAATTCGATAATCGCCGGCATGGCAAAAATGGCGTTGATCGCTCCCAGCGGGCACAGATAGCGGCACCACATCCTCCGTGAATAAAAAACGCTACTGATACTCGAACCGATGGTCACCGCCAGAATGATCCACCCTGTGAGGAGCGGATCACTGTAGGCGTTCCAGACAATCTCCACCCAGAGCACACCAATACAGAGCACCGCCATGATCCAGCCGGAATAGTCTTTAATGAACTGGGGAGTAGACCGCTGGGGTTTGAATAGATTCTGCAGATGCTTGCCGGGCATGGCCAGAGTACAGACACTGCACCAGGTCCGCGCAAAGAAGAAGAAAGAGAAAAATAAAAGTGGCCAGCCGATGGACCAGCTCATTATGAGACCGATATTTTTTTCCGGCTCATGGGGCCCGATAAAAAGCGCAAGCACGGTAACGGCAATGACAAACCCCACAAAATACTGGGGCACAGTGGGAAATTTGTTCGAGTTAAGAAAACGTTTAAAAAACGGAATGCGCAAAATATTGAATTCCCACTTTCCTTCAGTTTTGGGCAAACCAAGCAGGATATGATCGGAGATAATCTCATCTTTCTTCGCCAGCATCACCGCTCGCCGAATCACGCTGGAAAGCTCGGTCAGGTTGCCGGGCCAGTCATAATTCATGAGATTTCCGAGCGTCTGCGGTGAAACCTTGAGGATGCTGCGACCATACTCCCGACTGAATCGCGCCAGATAATGCTCGATCAACCGAGGCAGATCTCGTTTGTGCTCTCTTAACGGCGGCACATGGTACTTCTGCCTTTTAAATATCTCCAGCAGTTCCGGAATAATCTTTCCCGAGCTCTCCAAACTTTCAATATCGTAAATCGAGATAAAAACAACTCTCGACTGCATGGCGATGGGAGTATCGCTGTCCACATGGCTGAATGTGCTGCTCTCGATAGCCCGTACCACCTTTCGCTGGATTGCCGGTGGCATCAAACGAATATGATTAAGTACGATAGTACCGCCATATCCCTCCTCAAACACCGAAGCCTGGTGTGCCTGACAAAAAGGCGAGGTCGAATGCTTGGAACCAAACAGCTTCTTCTCCAGCAGCATAGCGTCGTGCTCACGGAAGTCGAACTCGACATATGGCCCCTGGGCCCGTCTGCTCTCCAGGTGGATCTGGCGGGCCATGATTTTTTTGCCGGTTCCCGGTTCGCCGGTGAGCAGATAGGGATCATTGCTGGCGGAAAAGCTATTGATCACCGCCTGAGCCTGCCGAGCGGTTTTCGATTCATGCACTGTGCCGCTGTTGCGTTTTTCCAAGCGCCGCAACTGGATCTGGGAGAGATTGCGCTGGCGAAATAGAATAACATCGTCGGCACTCGATCTATCACTCAGATCGCTGCCTCTGGCGGTATTGGCCTGGTCGAGATAGGCAACCCGTAACCTTTCGGCCAGGACTGCATCGAATTTTTTCTGGATGAGATGGTTGGCGAGCAGGACGGAACGGAAAATGCGAGGCTCAAAACAGATCAGCACCATATCGAAAAGTGCACGGGTACTGACAGAACGCGGCTTACCGGTAAGAATTCCGGCCTCACCGAAATGACCGCCCTGACCGATCCGCCCAACGACCATCGAGACGCCATCTTCACGTTCGACAACAAGTTCAGCCTCACCGTGTGCGACAATATAAAAAAGATCGCTGGCTTCACCCTGGTGGTAAATGTAGTCGCCCTCCTCCACAATTTTGACCCTGCAGGAGTCGGCAAATTTTTCGAGATCAGTCAGACTGATATCAGAAAAAAGGATGGAATAGCGAAGATGCTCGGCGATTTGCTGTTTTTTCATGACTCTTTCAAACCTGCCTGCTTATTGCGGCACGGCAACCAGGGTTCTCTCATGAGATCCTCGTGGTCAGGCAAACCTCTCGCTCAATTGCAGATGGCTCTGCAACACTTCGGCAAGCAAAGGTGCGACGGAATACACATCAAGGAATCCGCCCGTCTGGCGTCCAGGATAGGTGTCAGACCCGATAATCCGGCTCACGGGACTGGCTGCAAATTTTTCCATGGCGTCACCCGCCAATACCAGATGGGTAGCCATCACCGCCACATCCTTTGCGCCTGCCTCAAGACATCTGGAAGCAGTCTGCAAGATCGAGCCACCGGTCCTGATCATATCATCGCAGATGATGGCAGTTTTCCCCCGCACAACGCTCGATATCTGACCAACTATAGTCTTATCTGTATCATAGCGGTCTTTGTCGGCGGCGGTGTGGGGGCAATCGAGCAACCTGGCCAATCGGGCAACCCGCTTTGAAAAACCGTAATCGGGAGAGACCAGCACATAGTTGTTTAGGTCACTGGTACGGATTTTCTCTACCACCAGCTTATCGGTCCAAACATGATGGGTTCGGATCTCGCCAGCATGGGCGTGCAAAACTGCCTCTGAATGGAGATCGACAAAGGCAACAAAATCGGGCCGGGTCCGGAACATCTGACGGGTACGGGTGATGCCTTTGGGGATTTCATAGGAAGAGGGCTTAGCACGCTCCATGGTGGAGTAGCCAAGGTAGGGGATAACCACATTCACAGAGGCAGCGTTCCAATACCTGCCCCCCTGGATGAGGTCGAGCAGTTCCTGGTAGTCCGCCTCGCCAGGTGTTGCGCCGACAATGATCAGATCACTGCCGGCTATCGACTGAGGAAAGGCGTGATAACATTCACCGTCGGCAAAAGTCTTGCGGATCATTTCCGAAAACGGCACGCCGAGGTATCCGGCGACCTTTCTGCCTAGCTCCAGAGAAGCTTGATTGGCAACGAGAATGAGATCGTTAGTCTGGGCCATCTTGTCTTTTTACAACTCCCGAGGCGACACAACCACCCCTGTCAGATCGAACGATACGACTAAAGGGCAGCAACTATGGCATCACCCATGGCGGCGGTTCCAACGGCCTTGCTCTTGTCGATCGCGATATCCTTGGTGTAAATGCCTTTGTCGAGTACCGATTCTACCGCACTGTCGATGGCGGCAGCGGCCTCGTCAAGACCAAAGCTGTAACGCAACATCATTGCAGCAGAGAGAATCTGGGCGATCGGGTTGGCAATGCCTTGACCGGCAATGTCTGGGGCAGAACCGCCTGCGGGCTCGTAAAGGCCAAATTTGTTGGCATTCAGTGAGGCGGAGGCCAATAGTCCCATGGACCCGGTGAGCATAGCCGCCTCATCGGAGATAATGTCACCGAACATGTTGCCACAGAGCAGTACATCGAACTGGTGCGGATCACGGACCAACTGCATGGTAGCGTTATCCACATAGATGTGGGTCAGCTCCACGTCCTGGTATTCCTTATGCACTTCCATCACCACTTCACGCCACAGCACCATGGTGGTCAGGACATTTGCCTTATCGACAGAAGTCACTTTATTACGGCGAATACGCGCGGTTTCAAAGGCGATTCTGGTAATACGTTCAATTTCCGCCCGGGTGTAGGTCATGGTGTCCCAGGCCCGCTCATCGGGACCGGCACCTTCCCTGCCCTTGGGTTGACCGAAGTAGATGTCCGATGTCAACTCGCGCATGCAAAGGATGTCAAAGCCTTCTCCAACGATATCTGGACGCAACGGACAGGCAGCGGTCAGTGATTTGAAGACCCGGGCCGGACGAAGATTGCAGAAAAGGTCGAAATGCTTTCTCAGCGGCAAAAGGGCAGCGCGTTCCGGCTGCTGCTGCGGCGGCAGGCTTTCCCATTTCGGACCGCCGACAGAACCAAAGAGAATGGCATCGCTGTTCTCGCAAAGTGCCAGAGTCGCTGGCGGCAGCGCCTCGCCGTGGTTGTCGATGGCAATACCACCGACATCAGCAAATTCATAGGAAAGTTCAAAGGCAAACTTCTTCTGGGCCGCATCAAGTACCTTGATGGCCTCGGCCATTACTTCCGGGCCTATACCATCACCCGGCAGAACCGCTATCTTTTTCATTTTTTCTCCTTGCTATGTGCAGATCCGTTCAATTCGGACATGTATTATAATCTTTTAGTCCACAGAATTACCGTGAACCGGGGTGTATTTATATCAGAAACCCACCTGATTCGCCAGGTATTTACCCGGCGCCCTCCGAGTATTTCTCCCTGGAAAAAACAAGCAAAGTACGTTCTGCCCGGGACACCGGCAACTCATGGGAAAAGGTAGCAGTCCTCACATAATGAAGCTTTTCCAGCACAGCCCTGGCACCATCCAGCTCTTCAGACCATTTTGGACCTTTCATGCAGATAACTTCCAGACCAGGATTGTTAAAACGGGCGGTCATATCAAGAAATCCGGCGATATCGGTAACCGCCCTACTGGTGATGTGAGTATAGGGCGCATCTCCCGGCAATACATTCTCATCTTCAACCCGGCAGGCCTGCACCGTGACATTCGTTAGTTCCAGAGTTCGTGCCACATGTCTGAGAAAAGATACGCGCTTCAGCCTGGGCTCGACCAGGGTGATAGTCATTTTTGGAAAAGCCGCTTTCAGCACCAAGCCAGGAAAACCAGCGCCGGTTCCGATATCGAGCAAATGGACATTCTTTTCCAAAAGCAGAGGCAAAAGGGTCAGGGAATCGAGAAAATGGTTCTCGATGATCTGATCATCCGTACTCCCTTTGGCAATGAGATTGACTCTGGTGCTCCACTTTTTCAGTTCAAGAAAATAACGGTAGAGCCGATCAATCCCTGTGTCATTCACATCGATTGCCAGCGCGGCTAATCCCTGCCGCAACTTGACAATAAATAGGTCCTGTTTTTTATCAGCCACAAAAACTACCTTGTCCGCACCGCAACAGAGTTAGCGTGGGCGGTAAGCCCTTCAAGGTTGGCCAGTAGCTGAATATGTCGACTATCCGCAGCCAGCGCTTTTTCAGAATAACTGATTATCGAACTCTTTTTCAAAAAGGTCTCAACCCCGAGCGCTGAGGCAAACCGGGCGGTGCCCATGGTGGGCAAGACATGATTAGGTCCTGCTAGATAATCGCCTGCCGCTTCCGGAGTGTGGCTGCCGAGGAAAATAGCACCGGCATGCCGCACGTGTGGGACCCAGCTCCAGGGATCGGTGATCATCAACTCCAGGTGTTCAATGGCGATATCATTGGCTAGAGCAATCGCCTCTTCCATATCCGCCGCCACCAGAATCACACCCTTGTCAGCAAGCGATGTCCTGGCAATACCCTCCCGAGAAAGGGTTGCCAGCTGTCGCTCCAGCTCTGCCGGAATCGCTGCGGCTAAATTCGCATCGGTGGTCACCACCACGGCGAGCGCCAGGGTATCGTGCTCAGCCTGGGCCAGCATATCCGCTGCCACATTTTCCACCTTGGCCGTCTCATCGGTTACAATCAGAACCTCGGAAGGACCGGCGATCATATCTATCCGCACCATGCCGGAAACAAGACGCTTTGCCTCAGTCACGTATTGGTTACCCGGCCCGACGATCACATCCACCTTGGGAATAGTCTCGGTGCCATAGGCCAGAGCCGCAATGGCCCAGGCGGATCCAGCCTTGAAGATCCGCGTTATACCGATCTCCTGAGCGGCAACAAGGAGATATGGATTCACCTTGCCATCTGTATCAGGTGGAGTCACCATCACCCGCTCTGTGACGCCAGCGATGCCGGCGGGAATACCATTCATCAAAACAGAGGAGACCAAAGGCGTTGAGCCCCCCTGTCCACCCGGAACGTAAAGCCCGGCAGAATCGACAGGCCGCACCAGGCGACCAACAATGGTGCCGTCGTCTCTGGTCTGCAGCCAGGAGTCCTCCATTTCCCGCTCGTGAAAGGACTGGATCCTTTCAATCGCAAGGGTCAGGGTCTCGAGAAAATCATCGCCAACTATATCATAGGCAGCCTGCAACTCGGCAGCGCTCACTTCCAGTTCTTCAGCGGTGAGATTCGGTGCATCAAAACGGCGCCCATACTCAACCACCGCCGCATTTTTTCGCATGCGAACCGCTTGCAATATATCCGCCACAGCATCCTGGCAAGAACTGTCTGTGGTCTGAAACCGCTGCAGTAAACTGGCAACGATTTCCTGCCCCTTGGGGCTGTCTGTGGTGACAGGTGTAATAATCATGATTCTTTCCAACTGGTGTGGCAGAGCTGGTTCCAGCCCCGCATTACTCTGGTATGATAGACGCACTGGAGGCGTCTTAGCGTCCTGATGATCGAGCCTACTATATGACATTAGTCTCAATTAATAAAGGGCTCTGGAAAACCGAGAATATAGCCGACCACTGCCAATTTACCAACAAAATTGGGGCAAAATGACCAAATTGGATCAATATTCTATACATTACGAACTACTTCACATTCTCGGGTAACACTGTGTTTTTCTGTTTCTTGATGAGAGTCTCCATTATATTTTCTCACATTACAGAGCATAAAAAGCCAAAAAAGAGAATTACTAAGATCCAAAGCCCGCTTTATTTTTGCCCCAAAGTGCTTAACATTGCAAAGCTGAAGTAAACTCTTATTGCCATGTTCCGCGCAGCACGTGGGGACTTTACGGCCCGAACGGTATCGTTTTTTTACGAGGAGTCATCGAATGGATTTTGAACCCAAATGGATAGCCTGGGAGATCACCCGACGCTGCAACCTGAAATGCGTGCATTGCCGCTCATCCTCAGAACTTGAGGCCATAGAACACCCGGATTTCACTCTGGACGAGGCAAAAAAAATCCTGGACGATATTGCCTCCTACGCCAGCCCGGTGATGGTCCTCTCGGGTGGTGAACCGCTGCTGAGAAAAGATGTGTTCGACATAGCCCGTTACGGCACCGATCTTGGTTTCCGGATGTGTCTTGCCACCAACGGGACTTTGGTAACCGAAGAGGTATGTGAGAAAATCAAGGAATCGGAAATTCGCATGGTGTCACTCAGCCTCGACGGGGCATGTGCCGAAACTCACGACAACTTCCGCAACCAGAAAGGCGCCTTTGATGGAACCATGAAGGCCATCGAACTTTTCAACAAACATTCCATTCCCTTTCTGGTTAACTCCTCGTTTACCGTCCGCAACCAGAAAGAGATCCCTGAAATCTATAAACTGGTCAAGGGCCTTGGCGCAACCGCCTGGTATATGTTCATGATTGTACCCACCGGTCGTGGCGAGGATATCATGAGTGAACTCATACCGGAAAAGCTCTATGACGAGATTCTTGAGTGGCATTATAATGTGGAAAAAGAGGAAAATGAGCTGCTGATGCGCCCCACTTGCGCCCCACACTATTACCGGATCGTCCGTCAAAAAGCCAAGGAAGAGGGTGAAACCTTTAAACGCCGTAACCTGAAATTTTCCACCGGTGGCTCGAAAGGATGCCTGGCCGGCCAACTTATCTGCCTGATCGACGTTGATGGCCAGGTGCTACCCTGCAGCTATTTTCCGAAATCCGCCGGTAACGTCAAAACCACCCCGTTCAAGGATATCTGGGAACAGTCTGAGCTCTTTCTGCAGCTTCGTGATTTCAAAAGCTATAAGGGTAACTGCGGCCAGTGCGAGTATGTGGGCGTCTGCGGCGGATGCCGAGCCAGATCCTACGCCATGACCGGTGATTTTCTTGCCCAGGAACCGTTCTGCAGCTATACTCCAAGAAAAGCACAGAATACTGGCGACAGTTTATAACCAGCCGATAAGAAGCTTAAATTCACAACACGAAAAACAACAACCCGGAAAAGGGGGAGCATGAACGACACATTTCTAAAGGCCTGCAGGGGCGAGAAAACCGATTACACACCCATCTGGATGATGCGACAGGCCGGCCGTTACCTCCCAGAGTATCAGAAGGTACGTGGCAACGTCACTTTCCTTGAACTCTGCAAATCTCCTGAACTCTGCGTTGAGGTCACCCTGCAGCCAATCGACATTCTGGGCATGGATGCTGCTATTCTCTTTTCCGATATCCTGATTCTGATGGAGGCGATGGGAGCTCCTTTGGATTTCCACGAAGGCAAAGGTCCCATTTTCGCCACCACCATTCGCGATGCCAAGGCCTTGGATATGCTCGTCATCCCGGACCCGGATGAGGCTACCGGCTTTGTTATGGAGACTATCCGTCTTTTGAGAAAAGAGCTGAAAGTGCCGCTGATCGGCTTTGCCGGCGCACCCTTCACCTGCGCCACGTATCTGATCGAGGGCGGCAGCTCGAAAACCTTCTGGGAAACCAAGAAGCTGATGTACACCCAGCCGGAACTCTTCCATGCACTGATGGAGAAGATTACAGAGGCCACGATTCTTTACCTGCAGGCCCAGGCCAGGGCTGGTGCCCAGGCACTCCAACTTTTCGATTCATGGGCAGGAGTCCTCGCGCCATGTGATTTCGAGGAGTTTGCATTTCCGTATATAACCAGGATTCTTGCCAGTCTCAAGTCGTATGATATTCCACTTATCTATTTTGCTAATAACGGGGCAACCCTTCTAGACTACTCGGTTCGTTCAGGTGCTGACGTTATCGGGCTCGACTGGCGAATCAATATCAAGGACGCTATTGCCAAAGTCGGCAAAAAAGCGGTTCAGGGCAACATTGATCCCTTTGCTCTCCTGCTGCCCAAGGACAAACTGAAATCACGTATCCAAAATCTTCTCAATGATGCCCGGGGCGCCCATGGCCACATCTTCAACCTTGGTCACGGCATTCACCAGTTTACACCTCCGGCACAGGCCAAACTGGCTGTAGAGCTGGTTCATGAACTGAGCGCCCGATAAATCTTTCACCTTGGGCGGGGTCCTCCCCCGCCCATCTGCATTGTATTTATGAACAAGATTATCCCTGACGTTGCTCGTTGCCTTGAATTAATGGAAACGTTTTCCATGTGGGAAAACATCCGCTGCCACTCGTTTATGGTGGCCCGGGTTGCTGAGTTCCTACATAGGCAGCTGGACAACGCCGGGCGAGCTGGGGCTGTTCCACAGCGAGAGCTGGTGATAGCCGGTGCCCTGCTCCACGATATCGCCAAGAGTAAATGCCTTGATGAGGGCTGCCGACATGCCGACGTGGGCGCGGTTCTCTGCGAGGAGTTGGGGTATATGGACATTGCCGAGATTGTCGCCAACCATGTGATTCTCTCAGACTTCGAGCCAAATCGCTATCAACGGGGCGAGTTCAATGCCGTTGAGCTGGTGTTCTATGCTGACAAAAGGGTCAAACACGATCAGGTGGTCAGTCTTGACGAACGGCTTGACTATATCCTTGAAAAATATGCCAACAACAGCCAGCGCAATGAAGCACTTATCATAAAGAACTTCGCGGCCTGCAGAACTTTGGAAAAGCATCTCTTTGCCCGCCTCGACTTCTCGCCCGCCGATATCCCCAACCTTCTCGCAGAAGAGTCGGCAGGAACACTGCAATATCCGCCTCTCGAGCCTGTCGCTTCCGCTCAACCATCGCTTTAGCACTGCTCCTCACCACGGGGACTCCGTGGCGCAGCTTTTTTTTTTCGTTACCCTTTGCACCAGACAAAATTACTCCCTCCTTCGGAGCGCTTCCTTTCATTTCGACTCTTCTGACATCACTGGCAGCCTAACCACTTACACCCCCTGATCGAAATCCGGAAACCCGGTTTTACCTGACAATGCCCCAACGGGTTAAAATTCAAGCCCATCCCCTTTTGATTACTCGTAGTAGATCATCTACTCTACTCCATGCACAAAACCTGGCGCATGCTGCCAAAACCATTATTGGTACCATGGTAATACATACGGCGATCACCAGAGCACTCATCACATATAATGCAGTATTTCCTAGCATTTTATGCTTAACAATATGAGTTAAAAACCAAATTGGTATCATTTAATTCGGCTTTTTTATATTGACAGTTTTACTATTTTCGATCATAAATAGGACCACATCGTGACACTCTTGTGTCTGCTAGGACGTCCGTTTTGCTATTCATGCCAGTGAATTGCCCCACCATTAATCGGACATAACAATCATATTTCCTGCTGATCTTATTGTTTTTCTCAATTGTCAGCATTTCTTATGTTGTTAGATTAACTAGCGATATCTCTACTGAGAATACGAGTCATACATCAACGTTGTCCTGCTGTCATCCGCTATAGCCGGGAATGTTGCTGGTCACAATACCAGCAATTTCTCTTGTTTATTTGAAACATTGGACCATTTACTCAGACCACATCCTGAGATAATGGCTTCACTTCTGTGGTTTTGGTCGTACCAAAATACATCTGCGCGATTTTGGACCACCTCAATGGCAAGCTACGCCACCACAGTTTTTTGGTCGAACTTCATGCAAAGTTTACCGGTTACCCCATTCCTGTAATTTGCTGACGTCTGTCAGCAAAAGGGGTGCGGCGACCTCAAGATTATTACGTATATTTTTTTGGAGAGTGTAGTCATGCAGAATGCAGATTCGCAAAGTTACAGAACATTGCGAAAAAAATCCGGCGAGTTCTCAACCCGTTCCGAGTATCTGGATCATGAACTCACGATCATGAAGCCAAAGCGCTGGGGACTGAACCTTCCCGGCCGCGACTTCAATTTTGAACTTGAAGACCTGATTCCGGCTATTGCCGGCACCATTGGCCTTACGGTCATGTGTACAGCTATCACCAACGCCTTCGCCACGGCGTACGGCCTCGATACGGCTTTTATCGTCGAAAACGTCCGCGTCGACATGCTGGTAGTGTGTGTTTTCTTTGTTATCCTGTTCTCTGGTCTGTTTAATCCCCGGGCCAACCTGGCCGGCATTCATGGACCGATGATGCCGCTCATCCCGCTGATGGCTGTCTCCGGCACCCATCCTCTTGCTCTAGGGGCTCTTATCGCCATATTCGGTCTTATTCTCAGCATAACCAAAGGCGGTTCTCGTCTCGTCAACGTTACCAGTCAGGGCGTGGCTGGCGGGCTCCTTGTTTATCTTGGCGCCATCGGCACAATTGGCCAAGTCGGTGCCATGCGAAAATGGGCGGAATCTATTGAAATGGGCTATGTGGCCTTGGTAGTATTGATCGTTAACCTGGCGCTCTATGCCATGCTGGCGAGGATGAAAAAGCGCTGGCTGGCCATCCCTATCTGCTCCGGCCTGGCAGCGGTGACAGCCCTCATTCTTGGTGCGCCTTTCGAGTTCACCACCACACCCGGCCTTCCCTCTTTCAACCCTTTCTACTGGTGGGGCGATGACACCGGCTGGAAACTTGGTATGCCAGGGATCTCCCACATCATTTCGTCTTTGCCGTTCGCCATTCTCGCTGTGGCCATGTGGTCTCCAGACTTTCTTGGTCACCGCATCTTCCAGGAGATGAATTACCCCAAAAAAGCGACCAATGTGTTGATGGATGTCGATGACACCATGATCGGCTGCTCTCTTCGCCAAGTTGTTTCAGCCTTCTTCGGCAGCGGCTGCATCACCTCATCCTGGGGCACCTATATGATTCCGGCGGCAATCGCCAAACGCCCGATCCCCGGCGGAGCGATCGCTACCGGCATTCTCTCCATCACGGTTGCCATCGCCGGTTTCCCAATGGATATCGCAGTCTGGCGACCAGTACTCTCTATCGCCCTTCTGGTTGGCGTTTACCTTCCGCTTCTTGAAGCCGGAATGGAGATGGTACAGGACACCAAAGACACCCAGTCTGCCGGTATCTGTATCTTTGCCTCTGCCATCGTCAATCCGGTCTTCGGTTGGGCACTCACCATGTTCCTCGACAATAACGGTATGATCGGCGACAAAGATCGTCCGAAAAAGCTGAACATTGCTGACAAATTGATAATCCCGGGTATGGCCCTGCTGGTCAGCACCATCGCCATGGCCATCGTCGGCATGTTGCCAGGTATTCCTGCGATGATCGGTCACTGATTTTCGCACAGCACGATCCTGGATACAAAAAAGGGGTGAAGAAGATTTCAAATCTTCTTCACCCCTTTGTCATTAAACAATCTCAGAAAGGATCCATACCCTACGCCACGGTTACCCGCACATCTTCAGCCAATGCCTCAATCTCATCAGCAACAGCCTCTCCGCTCAACGCTTCCGGCACAGTCAATGCGACCTTAGCAGTAAATGCCGTCTGGCCGATGGAGGAAACATGGACTCTATTACATTCCATATTTTCGACCACCAGATCAAGACTTGCCAGTACCCTGCTCAACTCTTTGGTCAAACCCGGACGGTCCTGACAGTCCACCACCAAGTTGAGACTTTTGGTCGGCCCTTCTTGTGGATTCAAAACAGCTGAATAGCTGAACTGCAGGTTGGCAAAACGTTTTTCAAGTTCTTCTTTCAGTCGGACTTCGTTTTCTTGATCTACAACGACCTTCATTAAGGCCGTCAGCAAGCCATCAAGCCGCATCACCTTGCTTCTTGCCCATTCACCACCGAACTCCCGGGTAACTTCTGCAATGGATTTTATTGTTCCCGGGCTATCAGCCCCCATTACGCTCATCACAAACATCTCTTTCATATCTAGCTCCTTATTACAAAAACATCTGGCACGACGCTGTCTCATATCCCACTGGGACAATGGTACAACAGGCACCAATACAGCTTGCCCTTTACTTACAGGATCACAATCAGGCCATCGGTAAATCCTCCTAGAGTGTGCGGTTTCAACTGAGCATTTGGGGTGCATTGACATATATTTCTATTATAGCAGAAAGTATTTTTGTCCTAATCTATTAGATGATGAGTGGCCACTTTTTATGACCTTTTGACAGATTTATCAGCAAGCAAAAAGAAAAATAGTGCTTTTTTCATGTGCAATCGATAAACCTACTTCGTAGAACATCCTTGATTTTTCCAATTCTCACCCGGTAAGC
Source organism: Desulfopila aestuarii DSM 18488 (assembly GCF_900143695.1). Taxonomy (GTDB): domain Bacteria; phylum Desulfobacterota; class Desulfobulbia; order Desulfobulbales; family Desulfocapsaceae; genus Desulfopila; species Desulfopila aestuarii. The sequence continues at coordinate 26,018 of NZ_FRFE01000011.1, read as the reverse complement.
GCTACCACCTCTGGCAGATAACGTCCGCGAACACGCGATATAAGCACGCACGCCATCGCAGACACATTACACGCAGGCTCCTCGCCAACCAAAGCTATACGGATACATCTCATGAAAACCATCATTGTCATTGGCGGAGGTGCTTCAGGCATAATGGCTGCCGGCCAGGCCGCGCTTGCCGGCGCCAATGTTCTCTTGCTCGAAAAGATGAAGGAACCCGGCAAGAAGATTCTTATATCCGGCCAGGGCCGGTGCAATATTACAAACAACTCAGAACTTCACGACTTTCTATCACACTTCAATCCGAACGGCCGTTTTCTCCATCAACCCTTTTCCCGGTTTTTCGTTCCACAGCTCATGGCTTTTTTTGAAGAGTTGGGACTTCAACTGATCACTGAGCGGGGTGGACGGGTCTTTCCTAAAAGTGGCCGAGCCCGCGATGTTCTTGATACACTCCTCCACTGGCTTACGAAGACCGGCGCCAGGCTGCAATGTTCTCAACCAGTGGAGGACCTGGTGATAACCGAAGGGCGCATAGCTGGTGTCATGAGAAATGGTAAAAAGCTCGCCTGCGATGCGGTCGTCCTTGCGACTGGCGGCTCCTCATATCCCACCACCGGCTCAAGCGGAGATGGTTTTCATTTTGCTAAAAAAGCCGGCCATACCATCATGCCTCTCAAGCCGGCCCTGATTCCGCTTATCACCAGGGAACCCTGCCTGCACCAGTTGGGCGGACTTGACCTGCGAAATACCGGTATCCGTATCTATGTCGATGGAAAAAGGAAAAAGTCGGATTTTGGTGAAGTGGGCTTTACCCGTTTCGGAATTGGCGGGCCGGTCATTCTCACTCACAGCCGGGCTATCGTTGATTGGCTGCAATCTGGTAAACAGGTCAGCATCAGTCTCGATCTCAAACCGGCACTTGATGATCGCAAGCTCGACGCACGACTGCAACGAGATTTCCAAAGCCGCAGCAAAGAGGAACTGCAGAGTGTTCTGCGCGGACTCTTACCGCAGCAGCTTATTCAGGTATGCCTGCAGCTGCTTGAACTCAATGGTCAAAAGGAAGCGGGAGTGGTGTCAGCCAAAGAACGCGCCCGGCTCAGGAGTTGGCTAAAAGATTTCCGGATGGAGATCAGTGGCCACCGCCCATTAAAAGAGGCCATCGTCACCGCCGGCGGGGTGAATGTCAAAGAGGTCGATCCACGAACCATGGAGTCACGTCTGGTGCGAGGCCTGTATTTTTCCGGGGAAGTGCTCGATATTGATGGTGACACAGGCGGCTACAACCTGCAGGCGGCGTTTTCAACCGGCTGGCTGGCCGGGCGCTCGGCGGCGGCTGATGAGCAGGAGCCTGAAGAAGAATGACATTTTCGCAACAGATAAAAACCGAAGTCGACCATACTCATGAACTCATCTGCCGAGCGACTTCATTTTCACCAGGCGGACGGCTTTTCCAACGCCTGTGCATCCAAAACCATTGATCTGGTTGCAGCCGAGCATAATGCTCTAAACGGTTGGTACACCGCTGGGTAATATCGCGAATATTATCCTCGGTTGCTCCAGCTTCGTAGTCAATGATTACCGGTTCAAATACAACCCTGATAGTGCCGTCCGGCTGACGGATTGACGCACCAAAAACCATCGCCGCGCCCATCTTCAGGGCAATACTCGCCGGACCCTTGGGTGCGGAGCAAAGGCGTCCAAAATAATTGACAAAAACCCCTCTACTGCCAGCATTCTGATCCATGAGCATACCGACTATCCCGTTGTTGCGCAGCAACCGGACGATCCCTCTGGTCGCTGTTCCCTTTGGAATAACCTCAAGCCCTGTCATACGCCGATGATCGTTAATTTCCTTATCGAGATATTTATTGGAAATCTCGGCAACAACAGCGCCTAGCCGGTAACCGGCGGCTCCTAATGCACAGCTGGGGTATTCCCAGTTGCCGAAATGCCCACCAACGAGGACTGTACCCTTGCCGCGAGCCTGAGCCTCCTTCAGAACATCCAGGTTCTCGAACACCACCAGATCCAGCAACGCATCTCGGGTAAGGTTCGGCAGGGCAAGATGTTCCAGAGTGTTCATTCCCAGATTTCGATATGCCCCTCGAGCTATATAGGAAATTTCCGATGGAGATTTCTCGGGAAACGCACTGGTCAAATGGGTTACGGTAACGTTTTTCCGCACCGGAAAACAATAGTAGATGATATCCCCGAGCCGGGCTCCGAAACGCAGTAATGCCTGCCTTGAGAGCCATCGTGTCGTCAGCCCGAGACCGAGGAGGAATTGAAACTCTATAAAATGCCTGATTTTTTTCATAATGATATCAGAGTGTCAATCTATTGTAAGCTTTTACCAGTGTCGACAATCATGTAATGGTTAATCAATTTTCTATCGTTGTGCGATAGCCTTCCAAGTGTTTCATGTTTTTCCATTTTGCACATCACTACCGTTTTCAACGCTGGTAATCAAGTGCATAGTGCAAACAGGTACCAATCAGCGAAAAAACAAATGGGGTGGTGCGTATCATATCGCACCGCCCCATCAAGATATCCTGAGGAGACCTTAAATTCTTCAATCAAGGTCAGGCAAGTGTACCCCTCACACTTGGCAAGAATATTTACCACAGGTGTATACCATATATCTGTGTTTTCGCTTACCCCTGATGATATATTTTATCGCTTTTTATATAATTTTTCAGAATAGCAATGTTTCAAGGTTTTACATCCACATCCTGATCTGCTACTTGATTGCCACACTGATATATAACACTTATACAACCAGCACCCTGGCGCCTTCCATCATCATTTCCACTTCATTTGCCACCGCCTGACTACTGCAATGGCTCGGCACCTCAACCGTGCAACGTGCCGAGAAAACCGTCTCGCCAAGTCCAATAACCGGATAACGGGTACACTCCAGGTCCTTGGTTTCACAATCGAGATCTTGCAGAATCGTCTGCAAATCACCTTCCGGGTCGGTCCTGTTACGACATTTTACATCAAGTTGTATTATCTTGCTCAGAGAGGTCTCAACCGTATCGTTTTCAACTTCTGTGCAGCGAAATGTTTTTTCTGGAAAGTTTTCTGCCAAAGAGGCTTCTATTGCCAACGGGTCTTTCCCTGCAAGCTGAAACTTGATAATCAACGACATCTGGCCACCAAGACGTATGCCTCGATGCACGAGCAGTTCTCCACCCATCAGGCGGATCGCATTTAGAAGAGATTCTTTTGCAGCGGGCGTGTCAGCTCCGCTAACCGTCACAACCAACGAATTTCGCATAGCAACCTCAGAGAAATTGGAAAAAATACATATCATGTCAAGCGGGCAACCCTAACTGACAACCGAAAGTGCCACAACGTGCCAGCCTGTGAATAATCCTTTCTGATCTTTTACACATTTCACCTGCAAAATGCCACACAATCAAACCTTTTACATCTAATTACTTCATGTTTTTATTCATGTTTACAGAAATGACGCCACTGTTTACAAGACAAAACATGGTTTCTACGTTCAAATTTCATAACAGACTACACCCCTCTCCACATGCTCCATCATTGTCAATTTCGGTCGGGTTTTCTTTCTGCTACTCACAACGCGACAGATTCAGTATCCTGCTTATCTGTCGTACGCTCATAGAGATTTTCCCTGAGCTTTCAGCTGCTCAATAACGGCTCCCCCTACTGAGGGAAATGGTTTGCAAGTTGCCAGCGATAACGATATGATGCCGTGGCTTGTAGTGGCCGATACTGGAAGCTTTGCAGCACTCTGGATATCTTTTTACGACCTCATGTCGAAACTACTTAATTTTATACCATATCAACAGCTTGATACGCATACTGTTCATCTTCTACCATCTCGCCTGGCTTGCCGCATTACCACTTCTGCGACGTTTCCCCCGGATCTCACTTGGCTGGGACCAACGTACCCTGCGACAGGCACCTGACGGTCCTTTTGATCTCTGGATCCAGTCCGCCTCAGGCGGAGAATCTCTTTTAAGCAACGCCATTGTTGCCGACCTCACCTCCCGACTTCCTGCCGATGCTTCACTCCGGGTACTCTTGACCTCGGGCACCCAACAGGGCATCGATACTCTGCAAAAAGGTATGCAGCAACGAGGGGACAACTCTGCACTCAACAGTGCCGTGAGCTTTTTCCCTTTCGATTCTCCGGCTATTATGGCAAAGGCCTTTACCCGCTTTCGACCACGTCTCATTGTCGTTCTCGAAACGGAATTATGGCCTGGTCTATTAAACCAGGCCAAAAAGCGGGACATACCTGTTCTACTCATAAATGGCCGAATGTCCCAAAAAAGCTTTCGCTGGTACCAACGTTGCCGCTGGTTGTTTAAGCCATTGGCCCCCAAACATATCTGGGCCATCTCCAACGAGGACGCCAGCCGTTTTGGAGATGTTCTGGGATCCGAAAAAGTCAAAGTGATGAACAACATCAAATTCGACCGTATCGAGCCCCAAAATACTCTGGCAACCCAACCGCCCTTCAGCCACCTCTTTCCCCACAACACACCGTTTGTGTTGCTTGGCTCTATCAGAAAAGAGGAAGAGGATAAAATCGTCTCGACCATTGCCATGCTGCTGCAGGACCGGCAGGATTGTATTATCGGGGTGTTCCCAAAACATATTGAACGAGCCGATGATTGGCTGGCGAAGCTTCGAGAACACAATATCACCGCCGTAAAGCGATCATTGACAACCGCCACATGCCAGCCGGGATCAGTAATCGTCTGGGATGTATTCGGCGAACTTGCTGGAGCTTATGGGCTGGCTAGAGTAACCTTTATCGGGGGATCACTGATGGATTTGGGTGGTCAGAATTTCCTGGAGCCGTTAGTATTCGGTCTCAGACCCCTGATCGGCCCCTACTGGTCAAATTTTTCCTGGGTCACCCGGGAAATTATTGACACGGGTCTGGTCCGTGAGGTTACAGACGAAAAACAGCTGTATGTTGAACTGCTCAACCGGCTCGACCGCGATGAACCGCGCGAGCAGGTCATCGAACAGGTTGTACAGTTTCTTGGCCCCAGAAAGGGTGGCACCCGACTTGCCAGCCGTGAGATCATGAAAATTTTGCATCCAGATAGTGAATAATTAACATGACATCCTTACCTCCCTGCTACGGCATCATCCCTGCCCGCTACCAGTCCCACCGGTTTCCTGGAAAACCTCTTGCCGACATCCTTGGCAAACCGATGTTCTACTGGGTCTATGAACGGGCCTGCCGGTGCAGTCTCTTAAAAAAGGTCTGGTTGGCAACCGATGATGAGCGAATCTATGCGGCCGCCGAAAAGCTGGGTGTGCCGGTGGTGATGACCGACCCGAACCACCCCAGCGGCTCAGATAGAATAATGGAGGCGGTAGAACACCTTGGTCTTTGCGAAGACTCGGTTATCGTCAACATCCAGGGGGACGAGCCTGCGCTTGATGAAAATATGCCAAGGCTGCTCGTCGAGCCGTTTGCCGACCCCGCTATCCAGGTAACCACCCTTGCTCGCATCATCAATGCGGTCGAAGCCGAGAATCCTGACCGGGTAAAGGTGGTGCGAGGCCAGGATGGCCGCGCCCTCTATTTCTCTCGATCAAAAATACCGCACATCCGTGACGAAGAGCACTCAGACATCCATTATCTCCTGCATATCGGTCTCTATGCCTATCGACTGTCCGCTCTCAAGACCTTCACCAGTCTGCCACCCAGCCCCCTCGAACAGATTGAAAAGCTGGAACAGCTACGACTCCTGGAAGCGGGAATATCCATTCACGTTGTCCTTACCGATTATGACGGATTTGGCGTGGACCGCCCTGAAGACCTCGACCTGATCACCGTCCGCCTGAAACGTTAAGCAAAAAACCAACAGTCGGACAACAAGGAGTAAGGCATGATCATCGACAAATTGGCTAACAGCACCATCTATGCGACGCTGCATCCAGGCATCGCCACGGCGCTCGGCTTTCTCGCTTCACCGCACGTGACTAACCTCGCCCCCGGAAGATACGACATTGCCGGCGATGATATCTATGCCATTGTGGATAAAGGCCAAGGTAGAGGAAGAGAAGAGTCCCCACTTGAAGTACATATGCGATATATCGACGTACAGTATGTCGTCTCAGGAGACGAATGGATGGGCTGGGCGCCCTATGCCGACTGCAGCCTGGATCAGGATGGCTTTTCCAGTGATCAGGATATCGGACTGTGCATGGAACGGCCCCAGTCCTGGGTCCAGGTTCTGCCGGGGTATTTTGCCATTTTCTATCCCAGCGACGCCCATGCACCACTGGCAGGAATAGGCGAGGTGCACAAGATCGTCGTCAAAGTCGCCCACGCCCTTGAATAACAAGTATTTTCGTTGCTGGCGAAAAAATCCTTCTACCCTTTTAGTTTTCTTGCCTCTTCTCACGTTTACCCCGCATGAGCGTAAACGGTATCATCATTTTTTTTACTCGACAGTCCATCTTCCCATGCTATTGTAATGTTACATTATTTCAAGCTAAAGGAGCGTACATTCAACACGGCAACGAGGTCAGATGATGGATACATGGACCAGGAAAAGCGGCTATGACACCTGCCTGCAGGCAGCAAGTGATCAACTGAACGCATCGGGAACGGAAGTCCACCTGATCCGCTTCCGCGACGGCAAATTCTGCCATTTTCACAAAACAACCACCGAATTTTTTCATTTCACCAAGGGCATCGGCCGGGTAGTATTAAACGGAGAAGAACAACCACTCTATCCCGGAACTTCGCTGGTCATCAAATCCTATGATGTCCATACATTTATGAACGATTCAGACGAGGAACTACTGGAAGCTGTAATGGTCAAAGTCAACACTCATCCCCAGGACACCTTCGTTTGCGACCCGCCAAACCGTAACTTGCCAAAAGATGGATTTTTTTTAAGATGAAACAGCTCCTCCTTGCCGTTACCCTGCTACTCTGTCCCGGATTGATTCAAGCCGGAAAAACCGTGGATTTTGTACTGGTCAAAAAATCGGAGCGGAGAATGTTTCTCATAAAAAACGGTCGAGTGCTACGCCACTATGACATAAGCCTTGGAAGAAACCCGGAAGGCCACAAGGAGCAGGAAGGCGATAAACGCACCCCGGAAGGACACTATCTCCTCGATTATAAACTTGAGGACAGCGCATTTTATAAAGCGATCCACATCTCATATCCTAATGAGAAAGATCTTCAAAATGCCCGAAAAAAGAATGTTGAGCCAGGTGGAAAAATCATGATCCACGGCCAGCCTAACGGTAATGGCCATCTGGCCAAGATCACCCAGCAATACGACTGGACGAGCGGTTGTATCGCTGTAACCGACAAAGACATGGATGAGATCTGGAGCCTGGTCGAAGAAGACACGCCGATCACCATCGAGAAGTAGAGATCCATAACACTGATGATTTCTTATGAGTCCGTCACGTATAGCCAACCTTCAAGCACACTCGATACGACCTGCCGGTTGATTCAACATCATACCATCAATGAAGAGATGATTATCGAAGACGAAATATACAAAGATATCGATTTCACTCAGGAAAGATTACAGGCTGGCGAATACGAAAATTGTAAATTCATCAACTGTGACTTTTCAAATTCAGATATTTCCGGGATTAAATTCATCGAATGCGAATTTCAAGGATGTAATCTCAGTATGGTCTCCATGAACCAGACGGTTTTCAATAACGTCAAATTCATTGATACGAAAATGCTGGGTCTGCATTTTGAGAACTGTAACAATCTGATGTTATCAGTCGGGTTTTATGAGTGTACGTTAAACCATTCCTCATTTTACCGAGTTGATTTAAGAAATACTGTTTTTGATAAAACGAAGCTGGTTGATGCAGATTTTACCGAATCTGATCTCTCCAAATCCGTTTTGAAAGATTGTGACTTCTCCAATGCAACATTTGCTCACACAAACCTCGAAAAAACGAACTTCACGTCTTCATATAATTACATCATCGACCCGGAACATAACCGAGTCAGAAAAGCAAAGTTCGATTACCCAGGCGTTTTAGGTCTGTTAGCTCAATACGATATAGAGGTAATCTGAAAATACTGCACGGCACCCACCTTCACACCGAAACATTTGCAGCAACCGTGTAAAGGCACTCCTCTCCTAAGCATCCTCTCTCTTTCGCAAATCCTTCATGAGGTTGAGAGCCATCGCCCCCATACCGATCACCCCCAATACCAGAACAGACCAAAGCAGCCAGATTTTCCATGGTGTTGGAGGAGGCGGAGGCACCAGTGCCTTTTCACCGCCGAGTTCAATACGTTTACCAAGTTTGGCAGGTTGAAGGATGTCACCATCTTTATGCAACTGAACGGCGGTCAGTACCATTTCTGAGCTATTGGGTCCTGTACGGTTTTCCAGTTTGCCGCTGCCAAAAGCAAAAATAAAGGGACCGGTTCCCCGAGCAATAAACAGCAACTCATCACTCTGCCAGCCCAGATTGAGATTAAGATTACTACCACCACCAGCCAATCCAGCTCCATCATCCAGCACCACCAGTCTCCACTCACTATCATTGGTGCTCATAAAGCTGCATGGCTCGCTCTGTAACCGTTCACCATCCATCTCAAGTAAATAGAAGACGCCGCGACACTGTTCACGCCAACTATCGTCTTTACCCGTTCGCGACTGCACCGACGCGCTGACGATGGAATTCACTTCGGGAAACTGCAACCTCACGCTACGCACCGGGAGCCTGTAACCCGAAGTGAAATCGATAACGGTTTTCTCGCCAACCGCACTTTTAGCTCCGTTATAGAGGGTGACCCACTGCATATTTTGCCTGGATAGCACCACTCGCGGCTGGGCTGTAACACGTTGCAGTTCAGACGGCTGTTGCTTCTGCAACCAGGTAATTTTCAGATATCGGCCTGAACGTTGGGGCAGTTTGATTTTGCGCTGTTCAATCCGATTACCGCCATATTCAAGATCAACCAATGTGACTTTATTTACCAAGGTCCACCAACGTTGCAGATCATGCGACTGTTGGATCATTACCGAATTCGTGGTATGGGCCTTGTCAACCTTCCAGAATATCTCAAGGTTACCAATGTCACTTGCCTTCTCGCCAAGATCCAGCAAATAACCCGACACTCTTCGCTCGCCCTGCGGCTCGAGTTTGCCGCTATCGATATCGATAATCGTGCCATCGGCATTTCTGCGAACGGATAGCGACATGTTGCTGTCAATCACAGCCTCATCTTCATGCAACGGGAAAAATGGAACCTCTCGATTCTCACCAGCTAACTCTTCAGGGGAAGCCAAGGCTCGAAGAGCATGGGGCACTGGCTCACCCGCTCCGTTGAAGATTCTGATATCACCGAGATCAGACCGTCGCACGGTTCGATACACCTCACCAGGAACCGGTAAAGAATATATTGCACCCCTCTCCCTGGCCTCGATCATATAGCCATAACCAAAGTCACGGCTCTTTAAATCCTCGGCAATCGCGGATACAGTCCCAAGACAGAACAATGCGAGCAGTGTAAATGTGACAACACGTCTCATATAACTTCCTCCTTTCTCCCCGGCGGGATGGGCGAAAAATAGCCAATCACCAGCATCAGGATCCCCACCACAATAAACGAGACGATTCTGGCGACCGTACCTGTTCCGGACAGGTCCACCAGAAAGAGTTTTACGACCACCAGCGCCAGCAATACAGCGCCACAACACCAGACCAGTCGGTTGCCAGCTCTTGCCGCCCAGACAGTCATGGACAGGGCGCCAAGACTCCATAAGGCTGCGATTGCCGCTTGAAAGACCACGGAATGATAAAGGGATTCGTAACGATATGGAATATTGCCAAAGAAATGGACACACCGCGCCACTGTGCCATTGGTAAAGATAAAGATGAGTGCCGCCACCAGCCAGAAGATGATCCGCTCGGACAGAAAGGGAAAGCCATAACAGCTTCCTCTCCGGCAAGCCGAAGCCCACTTCATCAACACCATGATAATGAACAGCAGCGACAACTCCAGCGGATTAATGAGCGGGACAAATGGTAGCGGCGCAGGATCTCCTGACTCTTTCAAACACAGGACGCTCCAGATCATAAGCAGCAAAGCCGGCAGACCGATTCCCACGCCTCGATAGTAGCGTTCCCAGCGAGCCAGCGGCCAGGCCGGTCGTCCGCCCAAACCCATGATCAGCAACACAACACTGGCAGGCAGAACGCCCCAACCAATAATCGCCCAGATCTCTGAAAGCTGAAGAGCTTCATCTGCCAACCAGGATATCTCAAGACAGGAAAGAAGCAAGAGCAGCCACAGGCTCTTGGCATGCCAGTAGCCCATCAGCCACTCTGGCCATTCATGATCGAACTGGTAGAGCATGCGGTACTGGCAGTAAAAAGCCACAGCCCAGGCGAGCGGTCCCCAACTTGCAAGCAGGTGCGAGTTATAGGGCATATCAAACAGACCAAACACCATCGACAGAGCCATCAACACCAGATGCACCGCCTGGGCGATGGCCAGTTGTCGCCAGCTGACTTTCACCGCGACAATGGTCATGAGTATGGTCGACGCAGAACTAAAGAGCAGCACAGCGTTCTGGATTCTTATATGGCCAAAGTGATGGTCACATTCGCGCAGACCTCCGAAATACCACCAGCATAATCCCCAGACGAGAAGAGGCAGAGAGACATATTTTTCCCATTTACGCAGTTCATCCGCATGCCGCTGCAGGGAAAAACTGGCAAACAGGGCCGCACCCGCGATAAAAAGGCAGCCGAAAAAAGAACGGTTCAAAAATGGTATGGCGCCAAAAGGATAAAAGGTCTCCGCAAGAAAAAGGTACGCCGCAACAAATTGCAGCAATACACCAAAAAGCCGGGCGAGCAGCCTCTTCTGACGGACTCCAACCCAGACCATGGCACCACCCTCCAAGGCCCAGACAGCGCTTGTCCAGGTGGAGTCAAGTGCCAGCGGAATGGTCATCGTGGCAAACATCACTCCGAGTGCTAGAAAAGCTTCGCACAGCATCCGCATCCCTTCCGCCAGTCGCCGCCAGAGAATGGTGGCAAGCAGCAGGTAAAAGACACCAAGACTGCAGGAACTGATGGCCATGCCATATTGGAAGTCTCGCACCAGAGCATACTGTAGACCAGTGGCAACAAGTGGCAGACCAAAAACCAGCGGTCCATCGATAAAGCCGCGTAGATTCACCGGTTGACGATGAGCAAAGAGCACAGAGATCGCCGCATAGAGCAGAAAAAAGAAAATGAGAAACGGCTCGGTGGTAGCAAAATGTTGCGGTTGGTATCCCTGACTCCCCCAGAGGGTGCCGATACCGAAGGTGAAGAAAAAGCCAAGAAGATTCAATTCACGCCAGGCTTTGTACCAGGCAATTCCCAGGATACCAATATTCAGGAGCCCAAAATAGGAAAACAGCATCACATGACTGCCGGTACCGGTGGACATCAGCACCGGTGCGATAAAGCCGCCGATAGCCCCGAAAACCGCCAGCATACGCGCATTCTGCAAGACCGCAAGGAAACCGGAAAGCACCACCAGAGCGATCATCAGACCAAACGACAAAGGCACCGGCACCAGTGAATAAAGCTTTGCCGCTCCATAAACCACCAGATAGAGAATACCGACACCGCCGCCCTGCAGTCCCAAGCCGTAACCACCGGTGCGTGATCTCAGTCGCCAGCCAAGTCCAAGCAGGACCATGCCACCTAATGCCGCTCCGGCCAACCGTAGCTCGATGGGTACCAGATTATGTTGCGCCGCATATTTCACGAGAAAGGCCACGCCAAAAAAAAGAATGACGAGCCCCATCTTCAAAACCAGATTGCCACCGGTAATAAAGCGGCTTACCCAGTCTCCAACATCACTGCCCACCTTGCCAAACATTGCAAAGAGCCGATCGGGGCCGGCTAATGTTTCCTCGTGATGTTCCTGCCTGCCCTCCTGTTTTGTGGGGTCAGGCGGTACCTGGACACGTTTCCCGATATCAGTCGTAAGCGGATCGACAACTTCCTCAACGGTCGCTTCAGACATGACAAAATCGCCAGGCTCATCAACAGGGGCAAACACAACTTCTTCCTGCATAGCAGAAAGATCGGAAGCGGCTTGACGTTCTAACCTGGTGACCCGTTTTTTAAGTGTCAGTACCTCGGCAACGAGGTAGCCGATCACCGCACCGAACAGCACGCCTTCAGTGTCAAAAGCTGCGGCCCCCAGAAGGCCGGCGACAATGATAAACAGGATATGCATGGTCATGCCTTTGTGAGATGAGAAAATGATGAAAAGGAACTACAGCAATAGAGGTTATCGCCCATACTGCATCTTCTTATGATCGTTATTATTTTGTCATTCCAGGACGAATTCGCCTTGCGGCCTCCCCATCTCCCGGCAAATTCCGTTGCTCCAGATAGTCGGCAATTCGCTGACGTGTCGCATCGTCCTTTTTCTGGGCAAGATCACTTTTGGCAGACAGCGACTCCACCCGTACCGCTACCACCGAACAACTGGCCACCGCTTCCGTATCCTTGGTGATGGCGGAGTAACCTTCTATCTTCTCGTGGGAGGCCATCAGGGCGTTTAAGGCGCCGACTTTTTCCTGCAGATCCTCAACTATCTCCGCCTTGCCGCGAATAATCACCGAGTGATAAAACTGATGCACCTGGCAGGCCGGTTTTGTTGGCTCAAAATGAGTATCCAGATACGCAAGGGGGATATCCACTTCAAAACAAACCTTTGGATCTCTCAAAATATTGTCAGTCTTCTCCCCTTTTCTGGCGCAATGGAAATAGACAGAACCACCCCAGAACGCATAATTCACCGGAGTGATGTAGGGATAACCGTCAATACCAATGGTCGCCAGCCGTCCCACCGTACATCGACGTAGAATTTCCGTAATTGCCTCCGGGTCCGTTACCTGACATTGCTTTCTTCGCATTATGTGCTCCCCATTGAATACATCATCATGTATCTGTTCCTGGCTTTTTCGCCAGTTGCAGTCCCATAATAATTTTGATCGATTCTTTCCATCTCACCAGCGGTTCTCGGTACAGCTGCTGGTAAATTCTCTGTATTACAAGATCATCCTGGCCGGCCCGAATACGTTCGACCTGGCGCACCACCTCATCGCTGTCGATTCTGACCCTTTTGTCGATCTTGTTCATTGTACCAAGCCAGATAGAATGCGTGACATAAGGCAGCAGTTCATGAGCCATTTCAACCACGTCAGCCGTATCGAGCATTGGCTCGACACTGACCGAGGTCTGAAATCCTTTATTAAAGGCATGGCTCAGGCTTGCCTTTCTTTCGGAATAAACCGGCGCACCTGGCTCCCAAAATGAGAGCAGTTCGGGGTCACGGGCAGTAATGGTAAAGCGGAAAAGAAGGTTTTCCTTTCTGGAGGTAAAGACACGACACAGCTCTTGCACACAGTCGAGATGGGGCTTTGACACCACCAGCACCCTGTTGCCCGCCCGAAGCAGATGGTCGATCACCTTGATGCAGGCATCGAGATTTTCCGGCAGAATGTCATGGGTGGTGGGAAACATCACCTGCCCCGGATAGAGCGGCTGAATTCTTTCCACATCCTCTGACCGAACCCTGCATTCACGCCAATCTGCCGTGCTCAGCAATCCTCTCTTTTCTACCGCATCATAGCGGGCATAACAATACCGGCAGTCGTGCGGGCAACCTGTACAGCAGTCGATGTTGACTACCGCCCACTCACGAGTCCCCCGAATGACTTTTCCCTTTGCGACCATCATCTCACCTGATGCCTCACCCCTCTTACTACATCCACCTCAATCCCATAACCCCAGCAGTTCCGTGATCCCCTTAGAAGCAAGCGCCATCACCTGTAAAAACTCATCCTGCTGAAACGGTTCACCCTCGGCAGTCGCCTGGATCTCGATCCAACGCCCATCACCACTCATAACAAAATTGGCATCAGCTTCGGCCGCAGAATCCTCAGGGTAATCGAGATCAAGTACCGGCACCCCGTCAACAATACCCGCCGAAATCGCCGCCACCGGCAGAATTTTCGGCAGCTCAGCCAGCTTTCCCTGTGCCACAAGTTTCTTCAGCCCATCTCGTATTGCCAAGGCGCCACCGGTAATCGAGGCGGTGCGGGTTCCACCATCGGCATTCAACACATCGCAATCCACCCGTAGAGTTCGTTCACCAATAGTCTTCAGGTCAACCATCATCCGCAGGCTCCGGCCAATTAATCTCTGGATCTCCGAACTCCGGCCCGATCTGCCGTTTGTCTCCCGCTTATATCTGCCGTTGGTCGCACAAGGCAGCACCCCATATTCAGCGGTAATCCAACCCTGACCCCGTCCTTCCAAAAACGGCGGCACCTTTTCCTCAATGGTTAAACCACAAATCACATGGGTGTTGCCCATCTTGATCAACACTGACGCATCGGCGTTCAGTTGAATTCCCCGCTCAATCGATACCGGGCGTAAAGAGTCCGCGCCCCTGTTACCACTTCTTTTCATTTTTCCCTCATACACTCAAAATATAAACGCATCAAAACGGAATCTGGCGTCATTCATTTCCCCAGGCAGCACTCTCCAGGCAAAAAAGGCCTGAAACGCCACCTCATGTCATACTTTTTCAGCATACCCGTTTGGGAAGTCAAATTAAACCGTATTCTGGTATCTCGCCAAGATCATTGGATGATCAAGTCTATCGATATGTTTTTCACTCTCCCCGAATCTTCTCTTCCTACTGTTCATAGACCGCTTCGGCATTGATTCTCCTTTTCCCTTTTGGGGGCAGTGATGTTCTTCTCCTGCAGTACCACCCATCAAGGTGTGGGCCACACACTCTCCGCAATGGCGCGAAGACCAATTAGCCCCCCGCCACCATATGTCGAATTTTATTTCTGCCGTCGCCGATAACGCCTAATCTATTTCGCTTTTATAATTGCTGCGCCTAATCTTTTATGTTAATTGAATCAAACAAGTTGATGTATGATTATGCTGACTTCGCCTGACAACCCGACATGTCTTTTGTCGCATGCCCAAGTCGGCTATCCAGTTCCACCATTCTACGCCGCTTGCGGTTTGTTGCCAAAAGAGCGGCAAGGAGAATATTGCATGAAGAAACCACTTATTGCCCTGCTGTCCACAGCCCTTCTGATGTCTGCAACCTTGACAATGGCTGAGGACAAAGATCCTTTAGCTGCCTGGAAACCGAAATTTGATCCAAGCGGGGCGAAATACACCTATATCCTCTCAAACGTCAGTCATCCTGTTATTGAAGGAGTGGGTGTAGGCTATCGCATCCGGGACGCGGTATGGGAAAAGACAAATGGACAGATATACGTTGATTATCGACCATTATCCGTACTCGGCGGGGAAAAGGATGTGATCAGCAAGTTGAAAATCGGCGCAATCCAGGGCATGCTCTCTTCTTCAGTTGCAGCAGCCAATGTCTCGGACATTCTGGGTATCGTCAATCTTCCCTATGTGGTCGATACCTTCGACAAGCTGGACGCATTCAGAAACACTCCTGAGCTATGGGACCCCTTTGCCAACGGCGCCTTGAATCAGGGAATGATCGTCACCGATATCACCGGTTACGGCCCTTATGGCTGGGCAACAACCACCCCCGTAAAGACGCTGGCCGATGCCAAGACTGTCAACTTCCGTATCGCCGAAGCCCCGGTCAACACCGATTCGTATAAAGCGTGGAGCCTGAAATTTACCGTTATGCCATGGCCTGATGTTCCTCAGGCACTGCAGACCGGTGTCATCACCGGACTTGATCACACCGCCATTGTCTGCAACATCACCAAGAAGTTCACCATTGCCAAAAACTTCACCGAACTCGATTACGCCATGGGGCTATTCGTTCACCTCATCAACAAGCGCTGGCTCGACAAACTGCCAAAAGACTTGCAGGAAACTTTCCTCAGTGTTATCAAGGAAGAGAGTGAAAAATCGCGTGCTCTGACCCGCCAGCAGCATGCGGATCAGGTTGCCAAAGCCCAGGCTGAGGGGGTTACATTCTATAAACTCCCCGACAGCGACATGGCCGAGATCAAAAAACTGTCAGAACCGGTACTGGTTAAATGGAGCGAGAAAATCGGTCCGGATTATCTCACCAAGGTACGTACAACACTTGGCAATTAAGAGCTGAAAAGAAAACGAATCGATTACCGGCCGCAGGAACAGCGGCCGGTGCCGTGTCGGGGTTGGTGAGGAAACTCACCAACCTTTTTTTATAGGTCCTCGTTCCCGGCATGCCACGGCATTGTCCACACCAGAAGGCTTGATACTGATTTTTAATCAGGCCCGGAACCAGCGCACCTCGCTAATCACCTTTTTTCCAGCAGCACAAGATGGGATATGTTGAAAAAACTGTTCAGGTCTATTGACCGGGTATTTCTATTCGTGGAAGAGTGGTCGCTTTTCGCCACCGTCTGTATTGCCCTGGTCACGGCCATGGCCAATGTCGTCCTGCGTAAGACCACCAGTGACTACAGCCTCTACTGGTCCGACGAAGTGGTTCGCAAGGTTATCTACTTTTCCACCTATATCGGTTGCGTCGCCGCCATCCGCAGTCGGTCTCTCGTGCGGATCGACGCCCTGCCGCAGATGCTGCCATTTCTGAAAAAGCCACTGACCCTTTTTTCCCACCTGGCAGTTCTTGTCTTTTCCACATGTATGATCTATCTGGGGAGCCAGATGACACTCATGATGTACCAGGACGAATATGCCCTGACCGCAACCCTCCAGGTACCGGAATGGCTTCTCTATGCCGTCCTGCCGCTGATGGGGGTTATGATGTTTTTCCGGACGATTATCACCATGTATGAAGACTGGACCGGTTTAAACGACATCACGGGAGGTTGCTGATCATGGCTAGTTCCTACCTGATGATATTCGCTCTGCTGCTTGGTTGTCTCGCTTCCACCATGCCGGTGTTCATGGCTCTGTTCTTTACAGGCACGGTTGGCCTTGTTTATGGGATCGGCATCGACCCTCAGATTGTAATAGAGGTTCTCTACCGCAGCATGGATAAGTTCGCCCTCGTAGTCGTCATGTTTTTTGTCCTTTGCGGCAATATCATGACCACCGGCTCCATTGTCCACAAACTGATCAAAACTGCCAACGTCCTGGTCGGATTTCTTCCGGGGGGCCTGGCCATGGCCGGCATCCTGGCCTGTGGTTTTTTTGGCGCCATCTCCGGCTCCACCGTGGCCACAGTCGTTGCCATTGGCGGTTTCATGATCCCGGCCCTGATCGAAAACAAATACGACGAGAAATTTTCAGTAGGAATCATGACCACCGCCCCCATTCTCGGGGTCATTATCCCACCTTCCATCGCCATGATCCTCTACGCGATGGTCAGTAACGACCAGCTTGAAGCCCTCTTTCTCACAGGCTTCATCCCCGGCGTGCTAATTATGGCGGCCATGAGCATTTACGCCTATTATTTCTGTCGCAAGATGGGAATGACCCGGCGGCCGCGACCGTCAATGCATGAAATCGTTGCAGTATTCAAAGAGAGCGCCTGGGCGCTTTTCCTCCCGGTACTCATCTTCGGAGGTATCTATTCAGGACTGTTCACCGCCAACGAGGCCGCGGTCGTCGCCTGCTTTTATGCGTTTTTTGTGGAAATCTGCATACACAAGGACATGAAGCTGCGTGATATGAAAAAGGTCATCGTATCCTCTGCGGTCACCTCATCCACCCTCCTGATCATTGTCGCTGGCGCCTCGGTTTTCGGAGAATACCTCACATTTGAACAGATACCCGGTAAAATTGCTTCAATAGTGGTCGATTCCATCAGCTCGCCCTGGGTATTTTTGCTAACGGTCAACATCCTGCTGCTCTTCATCGGCATGTTCATGGATATCATCTCGGCAACACTGATATTGACTCCGATATTTCTGCCACTGCTCGGCAAATTCGGTATCGACACCATGCATTTCGGCTTGTTGATGACAATCAACCTTGGTATAGGATACTGTACCCCGCCCCTGGGCGTCAGTCTCTACATTTCCGGTGCAGTGGTGGACCGCAACCTGATCTATGTGTCGAAGGCGGTCATGCCGTTTCTCGCCATCCAGACTGCCATCCTGATGATACTCACCTACTGGCCGGATCTGGTGCTACTGTTGCCACGATTGATATATGGAAATTAATCAGGAAAAAATGTGATATACTCTATGATATAGGTGCAGTCCGACTTCAGCCAAGGAGAACAGCTATGGACCCCAAGATCCTGATTCCTGTTGACGATTCACCCACAGCCCAGAAAACCGTCCAGTCAGTCATAGAGCAACGCAAACGCTTTCCAAGAAAACTCACCCTGCTGTATGTCATTAATCAGGAACAGCTGGCCTACCGGATGATTCCTGATTTTCAGATGGATATGGTCAAGGATAACGCCCGGAAGGCTGGTCGGCAGCTTCTTGAACGCTACGGTGCCCAGCTGCAGGATGTGGGATTTACCTGCGAGCTGATAATGGAAACCGGCGAACCGCGCCAAGTCATTACCCGCACCGCCAATAAACAGGATTTTCAGCTGCTGGTCATCGGTCGACATGAGGGTGGCGGCGAAATCCGTGACGTAATCTTCGGGTCTGTCGCCAACCACGTGCTGCACAACGTCAGATGCCCGGTACTGCTATTCTGATAGGTAGAATATCGCCCTGAAGCTCTTGTGGCCTCAGGGCGATGATTCATGAACCATTATTGCATGAATACTTAGCCCGTAGTGCCCATATTTCGCGGTACCCATTAAGAGTAACCCCCAACTCACCCTGCATTTTTTCCCTCATTTTCCACTGTCTCCACATCTTCGGTTATGGTCGGCATATCCGGAGAAAGGGGCTCTTGCGGCGAGCTGATACGGTGCATATTTTCCGTCAGTTTCCGCAGCTCCGCCTCATCGAGAGTCTCCTTTTCGAGCAGTGCTTTGGCACAACGTTCCATCACCTCCCTATTCTTATCGAGCAGTTCGAGTGTAACTAAAAAGACGTTATCAACAATGGTCTTTACCGAACTGTCGATCAACTGGGCAGTGGCATCACTCATTGATGATCGATGCGGTTGAGGATAACCTTGCTGACCAAGAAACGTCTGCTGGTTATCGTCATAGACGATATGACCGATCTGCTCATCCATGCCGTAGCGGGTGACCATCGACCGTGCGATATCGGAGGTACGCGCCAGGTCATCCGAGGCACCTGTTGAGAGGTGATCAAACACCAGCTTTTCTGCAGCCCGACCACCGAGCAGCACTGCAATTTTTCGCTCCAACTCCTCCTTGGTCATGAGAAAGCGATCCTCTGTAGGCCGCTGCATAGTATAGCCCAGGGCTCCCACACCTCTCGGAATGATTGAAACTTTATGGACAGGATCAGACCCCGGCAAAGCCAGCGCCGTGAGAACATGGCCTATTTCATGATAAGCCACGATTTCACGTTCGCGAGGATTCAGCAACCGGTTTTTCTTCTCCAATCCGGCCACAATCCGCTCGATGGCCCTGGTAAAATCATCGGTTTCAACCTTTTCTGCTCCGCGGCGAGTCGCTAACAGGGCAGCTTCATTCACCAGGTTTGCCAGATCCGCACCCGAAAAGCCGGTGGTCAGCTCTGCGATTTTGTTCAGCTCCACATTATCTGCCATCTCAACTTTTTTACTATGTACCTTCAGGATCTGCGCGCGTCCAAGCTTGTCCGGTCGGTCAACCAGCACCTGTCGGTCAAAACGCCCGGCACGCAGCAGCGCCGGATCAAGTATCTCCGGCCGGTTGGTGGCAGCCAGAAGGATAAGACCGCTTGTCTGATCAAAGCCATCGAGTTCCACCAGCAGCTGATTGAGCGTCTGTTCACGTTCATCGTTACCCCCCATGCCGCTCATCGGGCTACGGGCGCGGCCAAGCGCATCGAGTTCGTCAATAAAGATGATGGCCGGTGCCGACTTCGTCGCCTGTTCGAACAGATCCCGAACCCTGGCAGCACCGACTCCAACAAACATCTCGACAAACTCCGAACCGCTGATCGAGAAAAATGGTACGCCTGCTTCACCTGCTACCGCCCGAGCCAACAACGTCTTACCTGTGCCCGGAGGGCCGACGAGCAGGATTCCTTTAGGCATTCGGGCACCCAATACACCATATTTGTCAGGCGACTTCAGAAATTCGACAATTTCAACAAGCTCAGTCTTACTCTCATCAACCCCCGCCACATCCGCAAAGCTTACTCCGGTCTCCCGCTCGACATAGACCTTGGCTTTGGATTTGCCGATATTCATAAATCCTCCGGCTCCACCGCCCTGCTTTTCAATCACTTTACGAATGACAAAAAGCCAGAGACCAAAAAAGACAAGGGCAGGAACAATCCAGGAAAAAAGAGTAATAAGAAACTTGCTTTCCCGAGCCTGGGTGAACGGGACTTTATATTTTGACAGTTGCTCGGCAAGCCGCGGATCGACCCGGTTGGCGATCACCACCTTTTTACCGTTCTCATCGGGTTTCCGCAGTTCCCCGACAATATACTGTTCCCGAATTGTCAATTCAGACACTTTGCCCTGCTCAAGCAACATTTCCAGCTCACTGTACGGAACAGGCTGGACCGTCTGTTGCTGTACCAGAACATCCTGCAGGATCATGATACCAATGATGGCTATGACCCCATAGACGAGGTTCAGTTTCTGCATTTTATCCATATAGCAGTTCTCCTTTGGCATTACACCGTATGACAGACAAGGGAAACTACATTATCTCAAGCAACCGAGACTTTTCTGCAACTCTTATAATATCTTATACATGAATGATGCAGATCACCAACATCTAACCAATTTTCGTTGCAAAAAAATTGGCCCTTCTTAGTATTTCAGACGAGAATGTAGGGAAGACAGACGTACACATGCGTTGGGACAAGAGTTGAATACTCATCCGGTCCATTTGATAAAGTATTGGTGAGTGTGATAAACAGTAGATAGGCTTCAAATTAGCTGATTGCCAATGGCATCCCGGATACGATTTGCCTATTGGAAATTGAAAAATGATGTACCGCAGCGACAACGGGAAGGAATTATTTAGAGAATTTCATGAGAAAAAATTCAGCACAAAACGATACTAATTCTTTTTTTGCCTCCAGAGAACTATGCAAAAGTCTTTTTGAACATTCTCAGGAAGGACTTTTCGTTGCGAATGCACAAAACACATTATTAGAAGTCAATCAGCGACTGTGTGATATTCTCGGATACATCAGAGATGAAATGCTGGGTCTCTCCATAAGGGATATCGTCTCAAATGAGGACTTGGCTGATTTTCCCCTGCAGTCTGATTCTTTCCAGAAAAACCACGATCAACCCGGCCTGTGCAACCTGCGCTGTAACAGAGGCGGCTCACTGTCAGCTGAACTCCAGATCAGGAAGCTGGCCGAAGACTGTTTCCTCGGAGTGGTGCGTGTTGTAGGTGAGCAAAGTCAAATAGAGAAACAATTCCGTGAAAGCGAGGAACGTTTCAGATTGCTGGCCGAATCCTCCCTGACCGGGATTTATCTTATTCAGGACGGTCGATTCCACTATACCAACAGGGCATTTGCACACATGTTTGGTTACAGCGTCGAAGAGGTGATTCATGACCTCAAGATGACCGACTTGATTTATTTGGAAGACCGCGCTCTGGTACTCGAAAATATCCGTCGTCGCGTCGAGGGGGAAGAAGACTCCATCCGCTACGTATTTCGCGGCCAACACAGAAACGGTTCAATCATTGATGTGGAAGTGCACGGACGCCGCATTCACTTTGATGGAAAACCCGGAGTTATCGGCACCCTGATCGACATTACTGAAGCCAAAAAAGTCGAGGCGACCCTGAGGGCCAGCGAGGAACGCTACCGCGCCCTTTATAATGAAAATCCGTCCATGTTTTTCACTCTCAATACTGAAGGAATTATTACCGCAGTAAATGATTTTGGTGCAAGCCAACTCGGTTATACCAAAGAGCAACTTTTAGAACAGCCGTTTCTTAGTCTCTTTCACGAAGATGACAGGGCTGCGGCAAATGAGGGCTTCAAGAACTGTCTGCAAACCCCTGGAAAGGTGTACCATCAGCAGTTCCGAAAAAAGCGACAGAATGGCAGTCTCATGTGGAGTGAAGAGTTTTTGCGGTCTGTCAAAGGACCGGCTGAAACCGTCCAGGTTCTTGTTGTCTGTCAGGATATCACCAAACGCAAACAGCTTGAGGAATCGCTCCAGATATCCCAATACATCTTCGAACAGGCATCCCTTGGTATATTCCTCGTTGATGGCAAGAGCCAGATCATCGACGTTAACGAATATGCCTGCCGCAGTCTCGGTTACTCAAAAGAGGAACTTTGCAACCTGTCAGTGTTTGATATCGACCCATCATTAAGCAAAAAACAATTTATTGAGCTGAGGGATGAGTCAAGCCATTTAAAATCCACCACGATCGAAACACATCATCGAAGAAAAAACGGTGAGATATTCCCGGTCCAGATATTCATGAGTCCCTTACCCTACAACAACGAAAAAATCAGAGTCTCCTTTGTCCAGGACATATCTGAAAGGGAACAGGCCAGAATTGAACAAGAAAAGCTGGAAAACCAATTGAAACAGGTTCAGAAACTTGAAGCCATCGGTAAACTCGCCGGAGGAATTGCCCATGATCTGAACAATCTTCTTACCCCAATCCTTGGATATGGAGAACTGCTCACTTTAGATGAAAACATTCCTGACGAGGCAAAGGATAAACTTGCCCATATGAACAAGGCTGCAACAGGTGCAAAAGATCTGGTCAAACAGCTTCTTGCTTTCAGCCGTAAACAGATTTTGGAATACCAGTCGCTGGATATAAACAAGATTATTGATGATTTCGAAGAACTCATACGACGCACTGTTCGGGAAAATATTAAAATCAGCATATTCAAATCAGCCAACATAAAGCCTGCCTTGGCCGATAAAGGGCAAATTGAACAGGTACTGATGAACTTGATAGTCAATGCGTCAGATGCAATGCCAAATGGAGGAAAACTCTCAATTGAAACAAAGATGGCGAAGCTTGATGAGGTGTATACTGCGACCCATGCCGATGTCATTCCAGGCCACTATGTCATGCTCGTGGTAAGCGACACAGGTGTAGGTATGGACGAAGAAACTATCTCTAAAATTTTTGAGCCGTTCTTTTCAACCAAAGGCGATCTGGGAACCGGTCTTGGATTAGCAACCGTTTACGGAATAGTAAAACAACACAAGGGTAGTACCTGGGTATACAGTGAACCCGGCGTGGGCACAACTTTTAAAATATACCTGCCGGTTGCAACACAGACAGTGGAACTCAGCAAACCAAAACAGGAAATACAATCCTCTACGCATGGCACGGAAACCATACTGCTGGTAGAAGACAACGAAGCAGTACGAACCACGGTGTACGATATCCTGAAGGATCATGGATATCAGGTTATCGCAGTTGAAGATGGAAAGACAGCACTCGAAACGGTCGCTACCGGTATTGACCTGGATATGCTTTTAACTGATGTGGTCATGCCGGACATGAACGGGAAAGAATTATATTCCCTGATATCAGAAAAACATCCCTCTATCAGAGTTCTCTACATGTCCGGATATACAGATAATATTATCGTGGATTATGGCATGCTCGAGGATGGGATACATTTTATTCAAAAACCGTTCAACTCTCTTTCGATCCTACAAAAGGTACGAGTGGTTCTCGAATCATGATCTTTGCCATAGTAAGCGAGATTGATAGTGTATTTGATATTCGATCTGGTCGTATCCACATCACGAAATCTATGAGATCGGATCATGGTTTTCACTTATTAGCTGGCTATTTTCTTTCGTATGAGATTCAATCGCGATGAAATGCCACCCTAACAACATTCAACCTCATCCAACGTGATAACTATCAATTCTCAATGACCAGACCATTTTGTCTCCTTCGGCCATTTCGGTTTATTTGTCAATATGCTTTTCAGCGACTCCTCCTCTTGCCTCGGCTTCTCGCCTGTTGCACTCTGGCTCTTTTCATGAGCTTATCAGCCTGCGGAGGACATGCGGAGCGTACAGGGAACAAGGTCGCCCATCATACAGGGGATTCTCAGCATTCACCGTTAGGGGCCTATAGCGCCCAATCGATTTCAGGTGATTATGCCGGCTATGCCAGTTTGGAACAATTTATCGGGGAGATGGTGGACAAGCACGGCTTTGAGCGTGATTACTTAAATGGGCTCTTTTCTGAGGCACAGCGCAAGAACTGGACTCTCAACTATCTTGCCAAATCAGATCAGGCCATGAAACGCGGTCCCTCAGTAGGCGGTTGGACTCGATATCGTGGTAAATTTCTAGATAAGCACCACATCACGGGCGGAGTGGAATTTGCCTACAACTATCGCAGCGCTCTCCAGCGTGCGTCCCAGGAGTATGGTGTTCCCGAGGAGTATATCCTCGGCATCCTTGCCGTGGAGACCATCTTTGGCGGCAACGTTGGAAGTCACCGGGTGCTCGATGCCTTAACCACCTTAAGTTTTGATTATACCCGTAGAGGTGAATACTTCCGGAGTGAACTTGAAGATTATTTACTCATGACCAGAAACGAAGGTCTAGACCCGGCAGAACCGATAGGATCGTTTGCCGGGGCAATGGGACTTGGACAATTCATGCCCAGCAGCTTTCTCCAGTTTGCGGTGGATTTCAACAACGATGGCCGTCGGGACCTCTGGGACCCGGAAGACGCCATAGGCAGCATTGCCAATTATTTCGCCCAGCATGGCTGGAAGCCTGGACAACCAGTAGTATCTCCCCTGACAGCCAGAGGTAAAGTCAAACTGGAACCTGGCATTAGCAAGCAATATACGCTAGCCGAAATCGAGCAGGCGGGTCTGCACTCCACTCATCCTTACGACACCAACGGCCCATTGCATCTTCTCCTGTTACGCCATGCCGGACATGATCAATACCTGATTGGATATCCTAACTTCTATACCATTACCCGCTATAACCATAGCACCTATTATGCGATGGCAGTCCATGAGGTGGCTCAGGCAATCAAGCAACTACTGTGATAATGGCTCAATTCAAATGCCCGGCAGGCCAAATATATGAGATGAGTCATGAGGATCGATAGACAACATGGATAAGCATAATCTTTTCCAACACGATCAGAGACTTTTCTTCAATGCCTTTCAGTATGCCGCTATCGGGATGGCCCTTGTTGCACCTAACGGACAATGGCTCATGGCCAACAAAGCACTCTGCAATCTTATTGGTTACAGTGAGGAAGAACTACTCACTTTAACCTTTCAAGACATAACCCATCCAGACGATTTGCATGAAGACCTGCTCTATGTACAGAAAATGTTATCTGGTGAAATTGATACATATCAACTGGAAAAACGCTACTTCCATAAAGACGGGAGCATCATCCATATCTTACTCAGTGTATCGCTTGTAAAAGACAATGCCAATTCGCCATTGTATTTTATCTCACAAATTCAGAACATTACAGATAGGAAGCTTTTAGAGGGAGAACTTGTAAGGCAGGCCAGCGAAGACATGCTTACCGGAGTAAGCAACAGAAGACGTTTTTACGACATGGCCGCAAGAGAGATCATACGCGGCGGGCGCTACAGTGATCCTATGGTCATCCTGATGCTCGACATCGATCACTTTAAAAGCATTAACGACACCTTCGGTCATGCCAGAGTTATGCTCAAAAGTGGTGTTTGAGGGAGAATTTAAAAAGAAATGACGTATCCTGTTGGAATCAGTTCGCCAAAACAGAATTCCAACAAAAAAGGATACGTCATGATCAACAGTAAAGTTATCACACTGAAAAAGCCAGGAGAGTTTGTCGAAGACCCGCTGACCGAACTGTTACGTACCGGCGCCCGACAACTCATTGCTGATGCGGTTGAGGCTGAATTGCAGGACCTGCTCCAGTATTACGCAGAGCTGAGAAATGAGAAAGGGCACATGCAGGTTGTGCGCAATGGCTATTTGCCTGA
>NZ_FRFE01000086.1 GCF_900143695.1 Desulfopila aestuarii DSM 18488 | reverse complement strand
ATCAATGACTGATTTATTCAAGCCACCTGACAATCCACAAACTATTAAATCTCCACAGCTTTTATTGTGGAATTAACTGTGAGACAGCAGTGATATAATATATCATTCCAGATTTACATTGGGAAGTGATCTGGCATTTTATTGTTTATAATTAAATTTATTTACATATTTCAACAAGTTGGACTCTTCTTGATCTTCGCCGAAAATTGAATGGGAATGAGGACAGTTTTAATTCTTAAATCCTATCAATTTTTTAATCTTCTTTTGAGAATCAATAGTAGTTCTAGAGGATTCTTGGTAAATCGTGCGGATGTCGTCAGCCCCGACTCTGTAGTATCTTTCGAAAGCCTTATTGGTCTGATGCATTGTTCCTTGCCTGATTTGCTCAGGGGAGAAATGTTGCCTGAGTGCGACTGCCGAACTGTGTCGTGTACCACCGTAAAGATCAACACCTTCTACTCTGAGATTGTCACAAGCGCGTTTCCACCACTTATAGAAAAACTTCTCGCCATATCTCTGACCTTTCTTCACACCGCCTTTTCCGATGTCGTGTCGAAAGAAGAACGATCGAGGGAAACAGGGGTTCAATTGCTTGAAAAGCTCAACATCCTCATCAAGCATGGGAACAGGTTTTGTTCCTCCTGTTTTTGAATGGTGGATGTAAATGTATCGGTTCTCGGTATCAATATCCTGCTCGCGGATCTGCACCAGTTCACCTGGCCGAATGGCAATGTATGTGCAAAGCCATTTGATACCAAGCCACACTTTGAAGGGAGCAATCCGTGCTATTTCATCAAGAATATAAGCGCCGGTGAGGAAGCCCAATAAATATTTACTCGCTCACCTTGAGCCGTTTCAGAGTTTTCACCTCGTATTTGTTGATAGATACAATCTGTCCCCCTGGGTCTTCATATGTGACTTTGTCTGAAGTCACCATGACATGTTCACTCAAGATTACACGATCAGTCAACAGTTTAATTTCATATATAGACTTTTGGGGCTTTGCGGATTTGCTTGTGGAACTTACTGAAGGCGGTGTTGTTGGTACGGACTTTGGGTGAGACTGAACTGATGTTGAGTATTGGTTCTTGGGCAGCTGAGATTGAAACTTATTTTCTAGTAACCTTTGTTTGGCTTGATTTACTGCTTGTCCAGAGTACCGATAATCAGGTCCTGATGATTTCGTTTCGTTTGGAGGGACAATTTGGGTAGATGGGATTTTACGAGGTTGTATTTGTTGATGTGGTATAACTTTTTCCCTACCATGTATCGAATTCTGTAAAGCTTTAATGCCTTCAGCTACGGTTGTCTTTTCAATTACATGAAAATAATAGTAAATTCCTCCATCTATTACGAGACAGAATAGAAGAAAACGCCAAACTACAGACCAAATCGGATTAACAGTTTTACCTCTGCGAATAGATCTAGCGTCCTTGTTGTCAATTTTGATTCTGTCGTGTCTGCCGATATCATCAAGATTCTCTTTGGAATCTGAAAATTCACTTTGCCAAAATTTGCTATCTTGCTTGCGTCCACCGTGGATCTTATGGACAAGAATTTTTGGAATTTTTGGTGGTTCGCTATGTTCTTCCAGATTCATAATCCATCAATTGACTAGATTGGTGATGTATTGATCAGCCTACCATTAATTCATAAGCACACTAATATGTTTTCGTGTAATAGTCTGTAATTATTTAACTACTTGGCACACAGAGTGGTAGCACCAATTTTCATAGTTCCCCTTTTCCTTCCCGGGAGCGTCTGGAGGCCAGTGTTTATAGGCTGGCTGCGGGTTCGACTGTTGCCATCCTCTGCCAATAAGATGAAATTACATCAAACAACAACTCGAAATTAAATTGTACGTAGAGGCCAATTTTGAGTCGATCAAGACCTTTGGAGATTTGTCCCCCCTTTGTTAATCGGTCTCAGGGGTCAAGTATTTCATTTATTACTTTACTACACCGTATGTTCGTGCTAATCTTTACTTGTAAGTGTCGCATGGCATCTACTTTAGGATGAGTACAATGAAATCAAATGGCCTTACCGTTCACTTAGTTACTCCCTTCGTCCAACTGCCCATTAGTATCTCCCTAGTTCTCTCCCTTCGGTAGGGCCATTTGATTTTGGGGATATGGCAGCTCGGCCCACATCGTTACTCCTTCAAAGAAAAAGAAAAAAGAAAAAGGGAACGCATCTGTTATTTTCTCGTATGTAAAATTAGCCGTATATCACAGGCGTATCACGCGTGAATTATACTTCTATCAATAACAATACCTTACAGCGCTGTTATAAGATTCGAATCTTCTTGCCTCTTTTGGATCGTCATGCGAAGATTGAGTAGACGGCTGGGTCAAGCAATGTCCGTCCCACTCAATCTCTAGAATCTCATTCCGTAATGCCTTTGTCAGATAGTTACTTGCAAGTACACATATATTTCGATTTTAAATCCGTGATAAAATAATCAGTCTAAGTATTGATAATCAATCATTTGCGAGGTAAATAGGTGATTAATTATGTTAGGATGTATTGCAATAGTTTGATTTGTATCTTGAAATGTTTCTACGGGAGGTAATATGACATTAACAAAAGCGGATATCGTACGAGAAGTGTACATGCATCACGATGAATTCACTAAGGAAAAATCAGTAGAAGCCGTTGAAACACTTTTGCGGTTAGCTAAAGATAAGTTGATCAGCGGAGAAGATCTTCTACTTAGCGGTTTTGGAAAGTTTTCAGTAAGGGACAAGAGGGAACGAAAAGGTAGGAATCCGCAAACAGGCAGTGAGCTCATGCTAGCTCCTAGACGTGTTGTAACCTTTAGCCCATCAGGAATTTTACGGGAAAAGGTAAACCAGAAGTGATCTGATTTCTTGCCCGCTGAACGATGTTTTAATTTATGTATAAAAAATAAATAGTTTTATCTGTTAGCTGCTCTTTGGCAGCAGAATAAGAAACGGTTGGTCCCCTGACGGCATAGATTTCAAGACCAACCGGAGGGTGTGTTCAGAATTCTGTGTCATCTTCCGTTGTGGCCCGCCATCACCCCTTCAGCAAGCGGAGGTAAAAGTCAGCGCTGAGAATGGGCACCT
>NZ_FRFE01000048.1 GCF_900143695.1 Desulfopila aestuarii DSM 18488 | reverse complement strand
GACACAGCATATTTCGGTGGTATTGAGATCAGCATGTGAATGTGGTCCGGCTGCAGATGCCCTTCCAGCACTTTGCTCTCCTTCTGCCGAGCCAAATCATGCAACACCTCACCAAGGTGTTTTCTCAGCTGCCCATAAAGCGTTTTCTTTCGACACTTCGGTATCCACACGACGTGGTACTTGCATTCCCACTTCGAGTGGCTTAAACATTGTGTGTTGTTCATGAAGCCTCCTTCTCGTGACTTTGAGCGGTCCACGAGAGCGGAGGCTTCTTCATTTTGCAGGAACCGTCAAACTTTTGTAGTCCCCCGGCAAAGCCGGGGGTTTACCTAAAGGAAATTAGACAACTACTTAAAGCTATGCCTGAATATATCACAGTATGATAATGTAATTGCAGGGTATATCAGAAATTCTATCATTCAACGACAACACAGCCTGTGTTGCCATAGGATTAGTGGATTTATGAATTTTTTCATTTTTTCAGCAAGTAAACCGTTGTTCGGGGGTTGTTCAGTAACCTTGCAATATGTAATATATTCAATACTATACACCTTGCACTGTGGGTTCGAGTCCCATCATCCACCCCAGCTGATAGCATAAAGGCAGATGCTCGTTTTACGGGTATCTGCCTTTTTCTTTTTGCAATATCTATAATGATAGCCTGATACCTATCTATATCCGGTATCTTTTAACGCTATAGTCATGCCGGAGTGGCATTTCGCTTTCGATTACAGTACACTGCCGAATCGTTATTGTTCGGTTTTGCCGGCTTATTCACTCTTTTATAAAAAAATTACCATGTCAGATTACAGTAAACTCGATCGTCCCGAGGTCCTCGCCCATATTTTTTATCCACGACATTACGACCGACCCCCGTTGCCTGAAAACAGCAGCGATTTCGATTGTACCGTCGAGGAAAATGTCATGCTGGGCTGTCGTTTTTATGCGGCATCAGAAACGGCTCCGACTATCATCTATTTTCACGGCAATGCTGAAACAGTCGCTGATTATGATCAGATTGCGGCAAAGTACACTCAGTTTGGCATGAACCTTCTCATGACAACCTATAGAGGCTACGGTTGGAGTACCGGGTCACCCACAGCGTCCACAATGTTGAATGACACGGATATTATCCTCGAAAAAGCCTTGCTCTGGCTTGAAGAAAAGGGTTTTGACGGAAATATCTGCGTCATGGGCCGTTCTCTTGGCTCTGCTGCTGCTATTGACCTCACCTCACGTCACCAAAGTCTCATCAAGGCGATGGTCATTGAGAGCGGATTTGGCGATACCTTGCCTTTAACGCAGACCTTGGGCATCGCAACAGAAGGTACTGACATTACCGAGGCGGATTGTTTCAGAAATTGTGAGAAAATCGCCGAGATTACAATTCCAACGCTGATCCTGCATGGCTCCGGTGACACCATGATCCCGCCAAGGCTTGCCGAAAAACTGCAGGCATCCAGTGGAGCAAGGTCAAAACAATTTATGCTTATACCAGGCGCTGGCCATGGCACCATGATTACCACTGGTGGAGATACCTATTTCTCGACGATCAAAAGTTTTGTCGACAAGGCCTGCGGAGTCACCAACTGGACCTATAAGCGTCGTCTGAAAAAGAATACTGCAGCATAAGCGATTACGGAACATAGATGAAACGTACAGATTATTTGAATTGGGACGAATACTTCATGGCGGTCGCCCTGCTTTCAGCTCAGCGGAGCAAAGACCCCAGCACCCAGGTGGGAGCATGCGTTGCCAACGCGCAGAACAAGATTGTTGGCGTGGGCTACAACGGCTTTCCTCGAGGCTGTTCCGATGACGAGCTTCCATGGGATCGGAGCGGTGGCTTTCTCGATACCAAATACCCTTACGTCTGCCACGCTGAATTGAATGCAGTTTTAAACGCCATTTCAACAAATCTCCAGGGTTGCCGAATTTACGTCGGGCTGTTCCCATGTAATGAATGTACAAAGGTTATCATTCAGTCAGGTATTCGTGAAATCATCTATCTCTCAGACAAATATCGCGATACAGATCAGGTTCGAGCCTCGAAAATCATGCTGGACAAGGCGAATATCCCCTACCGGCAACTCAAGACCCGGATGGATTCGTTACATCTTTCCTTTCTTCTGCCGGAAGAAACAGGCCGCTGACCTTGTTAGGAGCGGTGTTCATACCCTTGGTAGGTAATATCGATAGTAGCACCTGATCGTTTCACCAGGCTAACCCCCTCACCTTGAGCGATTTCTCCAACCCGATATACTTGTATACCGGATTCTTTTTCAACCAGCTGTTCCAACTGCTTGCCGCAGCCCTTTTTAACGGTAAAGAGCAGCTGGTAATCCTCGCCACCCCGCAGTTGAAAAGTTGTCGGATTGAGTTGCAACTGTTTACACATAACAAGTAGCTGTTCGTGAGCCGGCAAATCCTTCTCGAAGATTATGGCAGCAACGCCGCTAGCAGCTGCTATGTGGCTGAGGTCCGTTGCTATTCCATCGGAAATATCCTGCATCGCCGTGAGCATTCCGCTTTTCTGTAAAATGCTGCCAAGCACAATTTGCGGTGACGGGTTTAAATGTTCCCGGACCAAGGCTGGAAAATCGTCCATCAGAGATGTCAGATCTGCCACCTCATTTTGCAAAAGATACAACCCACCTGCTGCAGAGCCCAATGGCCCGGACACATACACAACATCTCCTGCCTGAGCACCATTTCGGCAGACGGCCTTCTCCTTTGGCGCAGTGCCCATGACGGTTACCGATATCGTCAGCTGATCAGATGATACGGTATCGCCACCTATAAGCGTGCATCCATGTTCAACCAGAAGCGAGAAAAAGCCGTCCATAAATGCGGAAGTCCAACTTTCCTCACACGATCCAGGCAACGCGAGACAGAGCAAAGCAAGTTGGGGAGTGCCGCCCATTGCAGCTATATCACTCAGATTAACTGCAAGGGATTTCCTTCCGAGTAAATATGGGGCATGCCATTGAGGGTCGAAATGCACGCCCTCAACCAACATGTCGGTGGAAACAAGCCAATCATCACCAGGCGGCGTACGAAATATGGCACAGTCGTCCCCAATTCCTTTTTCCAGCAAAGGATTTGCTGACTGTTTTCTTTTTTCAATTGACCGAATAAAGTCGCGCTCACGCATAAAGTGCAGCCTGGATTTGAAGCGTTATATCTTGTGGTATCCAGACTATTTCACTCTCCGGAAAGGAGCAATCTTTCCGGAAGGTTTGCTGGCAGGTTTCTTCTCTTCTTTTGGCTCGGTGGTCTCATCGCTGAAATCGATGGCCTTCACAAACCGTTCCTCCCCTCCCATGGTGAAAATCTCCATGCCGGTCATCTGTGGAGTACGAAGAGTCCACACCATCTTTTGGACGGGAATAGAGAGAACAGTCATTTTGAGATGCCACCACTCGTCTTTTCGACTGAAATCCCGCTCTATGCCGGTGATCTTGGCATAAAGCAGCATTTGCGGCTCCTTTGCTGCAATAAGGACTATATCGCCTACTTCCGTGGTATCCTTAAAGCTCATCAATTTTTTTAATTCGAGGACAAATCGTTCCATAGCAGATAGTGTTAATTAGATAATTTAGTTTGCGACTCTATATAGATTCGCTCGTCACGCACGTAGGTGCGGATGGCCGATTTCTCGTACATACTCAAACCCCAGAACAGCGGGTCTATCAGGTTGTCGATCAGGATTTTAGATTTTTCAGCGGCTTTCTGGTCCTGGATAGCCAGCATTGTTCCCACCCAACCTACCATCTCCTGCAAGCGACGAAGTAATCTTGCCTGGTCAACGTAGCATACCGAATTGTTCAACGTCTGGAAACCGGGATCAAGCTCTCGGAACCCTTTTGTTCCAATAAGTCTGGTATTGTTGAGTGGTGTATCAATGATCGTTTTCAGCATATTCAAAGTGTTGGCGAAAATGAGATATTTTCGGTGAATCGTATAAACAGGCTGCAGACTTTCTTTAGGGTCAAGCCCCCAGGAAAAATACTCAATATTTTTATATCGACCTTTTTTTAATTTGATATCAAGGTGTTTTACCGCCTTTTGTAACGCATCTGCACCCTTTTCAGTATCATCGAGTTTAACGAACAGGGCCAGATCCGGTATCGGCACGAATAGTTCTTCCTCATTCTCGCGTACCATCACCCCTATATCACTTCCGATCATGTCTATCAGTTCATTCACCTCGTAGCCAAACAATCCGCTGATATCATGCTGCAAGCTGAGCACTTCATCGCTTTGTGCCCCGGCCCGTTCTTTATACATTTCCCAGAGAGGCTGTAACTCAAGGCTGTTTGACCAATAATAGAGCAATACATCACGGGCAGCATAGGGTAGTGAGTCATTAATTGATGGAGAAGTGGCGACCATTTCACGGATTCGTTTGCCCATTGCTTCAGGCTGAAGACCGATGATGAAACGGTTCTTTAAAATTTTTTTCTGACGTATCCCTCCATATGAAAACCGATTCACCCCTTTCAGCAATGAAATTTCATGGAGAGCGAGCAGTTCTGTTGGATTGGTTACCGTTTCAATAAGTGTCTCAGCTACCTCCTGCAGCGCCTTGACTGAACAGTAAAAAAACTGACCGGCCCCTTCCATTTCTCTGGTAATATTTATAAAAGAGGGATTAGTTTTCAAAGTCCCCTGTTTTTTGTCGTAGAGATCGAGAGACTCACGCAACACCCTCTCTTCAAGAGAAGCAAGGATAAGACCATTCACATAGGTAGTAGCAACTGTCTCGTCAGTAGTGATAGGAATACGTTTGATGGTGTACCTTCCATAAGGTACAAGAGATATTTTTTTACCATCGATATATTTCGACACCAACCTGTCAAAGTTCTCTGGCTTTATTCCCGGCCTGCTTATCAGCAGTAAATGACTTTTGAGATAATTTGCGATGTTCGTGGAATTCGGAGACCAGTCTCGTCTACCAATGAGAGCCAGGGTTAAGCGCTTGCCAAGAATAGCCTGAAATAGATCGTCGTCGCGTACCCTGGCTGACACGTCTAAAACCTTTTTCACAAGCTCGATGTCGCTACTTTGCACCTCGGCTTCAAACAATACCGTTGGAAAATCGATTGAACTCAGTATCCGACCAAGTCGTGAGTTCTGAAAGCGGGCGAACGATTCGACTCCGTTTTTCTGTTCAAGATAGACAAGGGTATCGGCCGGCAGAAACATAGCCGGCTGCGCTTCATGTATTGAGTCCTGATTAAGAGAATAGAGCCCGAGAAGAAAGGTTGCGAAGAAAAAAAGGGTACTGACGACTTTCATGGATATTGAACCAGCGATTAAAATGCGTTGCGACGAAATTGAATAGCTTCGGCAACGTGGGCAGAACGGATCTCGTCAGACTGTTCCATATCAGCTATAGTTCTGGCAATCTTTAAAATACGATGATAACCGCGGGCAGTGAGACGAAGTCGCTCCATTCCCTTTTTAAGAATATCCTGGGAACGACTGTCCAGTCGACAATACTTTTCAATCTCCCTGGTTTTCATTTGCCCGTTACAGTTGATACCTGGAATTTCAATAAAACGTTCAGACTGCAGACTGCGTGTCCTGTTGACCCGCTTTCGTATCGTCTCTGAACTTTCCCCACTTCCGGTTTCACTCATTTCATCAAATTGCAGAGCGGCGACTGAAAGGTGAAGATCTATCCTGTCCAGTAACGGACCTGATATTCTGCTCTGGTAGCGCTGGATCTGGGCTGAATTACATGTGCAACTGTTTCGCCTGTCTCCAAGATACCCGCAAGGACATGGGTTCATTGCAACGATCAAAATGAATCTCGCAGGAAAACTGAGCGCCATGTTGGCTCTTGAGATTGTCACATTCCCATCTTCCAGTGGTTGTCGAAGTACTTCAAGCACGTGCTTCTTAAATTCTGGCAATTCATCAAGGAAAAGAACACCATTATGGGCTAGAGATACTTCACCTGGTCGAGGAACGGTTCCACCACCGATTAACCCAGCGTCTGAAATTGTATGATGTGGAGAACGAAACGGTCGCTGCAACTGCAGCGCAGTTCCATTTGATCGTGCTGATGTTACACTGTATATTTTCGTTGTCTCAATGGCCTCATCAAAACTCATATCCGGCAGGATTGTCGACAGGCGACGGGCGAGCATGGTTTTGCCTGAACCAGGCGGCCCCTGCATCAACAGATTGTGACCTCCTGCGGCAGCAATCTCGAGTGCTCGTTTGACATGAGCCTGACCTTTTACTTCTGAAAAATCGACAGAATATCCAGGTTTCTGCAACAGATCCTGTAGCGATGCAGCTGGCAGTGGCATCAAAGTGGTCAAACCAAGCAGATATTCAACTGCCTGGGGAAGACTCCGAACCGGAACAACCTCGATTCCACTTGCCCCAATAGCAGCTTCATCGCAGTTTTCTTCAGGGATGATAAAGCGTTTTACCCCACCATCTCGGGCGGCAATGAGCATCGGCAGCATTCCTTTTACATGACGCACACTACCATCAAGCGAAAGTTCACCGACAAAGCAGACTTCCCTGAGAGCTTCTTCTGGTAGCAGTTCGGTTGCTGCAAGAATGCCGATAGCAGTCGGCAGGTCAAATCCAGCCCCCTCTTTTTTCACATCTGCAGGTGCGAGATTGACAGTTATGCGCCTGTTGGGAAACTCATAGCCGCAGTTCTTGATTGCAGCCTTAACCCTATCCTTATTTTCGCGAACGGCACTATCCGGTAACCCAACCGTAGCAAACGTTGGCAGGCCGAGAGAAACATCAACCTCGACATCGATCAGTAAGCCACTCACCCCAATAGGAGTACAGCTTTGGATTTTTGCTAACATTCGTTTTTAACAAAAAGTTTCATAATGGGAAGGTGACTTTATTGGGTTCTATGGTAGATAAAGCTTTTCCATCTCCTGGCTAAAACTTCCGTTCTTCTCTTTGTATATGTAAAATGGTGGAGAAAGCTTACAACCCGCTCCACCGTTTTTTACGCATCTTACAAGAACCAGCTTTGCATCCATAGGGGGATTCGAATAGCTGTAGATAGCTTGCATCTGTTTTACTTCCAGCCGCACCCGGGACAATGAGGTCATGAGTGAAGCCAGCAACTCGGCTGGATAAACAAAAACAACGTTACCACCATTTTTTACGGCGAGTGATGCTGCCTTGGTAAAATCGTCAAGACTGGCGGACACAAGATGACGGGCGAGAGAACACTCGCCACCTTCACTTTTCCGACCGCTGCCAA
Organism: Desulfopila aestuarii DSM 18488; assembly: GCF_900143695.1. GTDB lineage: Bacteria > Desulfobacterota > Desulfobulbia > Desulfobulbales > Desulfocapsaceae > Desulfopila > Desulfopila aestuarii. The sequence continues at coordinate 18,180 of NZ_FRFE01000048.1, read as the reverse complement.
GCGTATAGTATGGCGGGTTACAGATTACCAAGGTAAATGATTCAGGCCGAACAACATCAAGAATCGTTTTGACATCACCCTGCACACACGAACATTTGTGGTTGAACCCGTTTTCCCGAAAATTTTTCTGCGAAAGGCTACAAAGTTGAGGCTGATATTCCACCGCCTGGATTCTTTCAATCGTATCTCCCCATCGGTACATCAGGATCAGGCTGATAATACCGCACCCTGCCCCGAGATCGAGAATGATTTCAGTATTTTTAGGGGTACAAAAGTGTGCTGCAAGAACCGCATCAACGGAGAATCGATAACCGTCCTGAAACTGACGACAGCTGACAGCCCCGGAAAACATAGTATCATTTGTGGTTAAACGACTCTCTGGATCAAATTTTTCAATATCCATCTCACAATTCATCAACAGCTTCGTCTGAGGGTGGGTTCTGGTTCCTCAAATCAACCTTTAAACAAAAAAGCAAAGATACCCTCGACACGGTTCAGATATGTTGTAATGTGCAGTTCTCACAAATTAACTACATTGCCATCACAATTCCCAGCTTTTTCAAATGATGCAGATGTTTGACATCAGTCATTTTGGAGATCTTTACACTTTTTATAGTGAACATGAACCGTATACCCTGTCTTTTTCCTGGAATATCCTCACAATGAAAATTATGGTAATACATAGTTTTCAATTTGACTTAACAGCAAACCGGATACTGCAGGCAGATATGCCGCTGACACTCTCATCAGGAGCTCAATAATGTACGATATTTTTGTAAAAACCCATTTCGCCGGTGCCCATCATTTACGTGATTATCCTGGCGATTGCGAAAAACCTCATGGCCATAACTGGAAAGTAAAAGTCACAGTACGTGCCGCGAAACTCGATCATCTTGGTATGGGCATTGATTTCACGATATTAAAAAAGCATGTCAAAGAAGTCATTGACACTATTGACCATTGTGACTTGAATGAGCATGAGGCATTTCGTGTTCTGAACCCATCTTCAGAACACATTGCTCAGTACCTGTTTGAAAATCTTGCCGATAAATTGTGCCATGAGCGATATTTTCTCTACTCTATCGAAGTATCGGAAACGGATAATCAGGGATTGATTTACTTCGGCCCGGAGAACAACTGATAGGAAAAGAGCGCTTATTGAGGCTTTAAGTAACCTTCTACAGAATTGCTGTCAAAATAAATTGACAATCTATTAATATTATTGCATAACTTGCGGTTCAAAATCAAAAAACACACAATCCCTGAGAGTCATGACCACTGACCATGCCATCCTACCAGGGATATCCATCATACTTACAGGATCAAGACATGATATCTCTTCAGGAAGCAAAACCGTGTATAATCGGGCTTGGTTATGTTGGTCTGCCGCTTGCGGTAGAGTTCGGCATGAAATTTCCCACTGTCGGTTTTGATCTCAACCATGCTCGCGTTGCCGAACTGGAAAGTGGCAAGGATTCGACCTTGGAGGTGTCAGAAGAAGAGCTGGCTGCAGTTCAAAAGCTGACCTTCACTGCTGAGATAAAAGATATCGCGGGTTGTAATGTCTACATTGTTGCAGTACCCACCCCTATCGACCAGGCGAAACGCCCCGATTTTAAACCACTAGTTGGGGCTTCCCGCTCTGTCGGTTCGGTGCTTAAATCCGGCGATATTGTTATCTACGAATCTACAGTCTATCCCGGCGCCACTGAAGAGGTGTGTGTGCCCATTCTTGAAGAGGTATCGGGCCTGAAGTTCAATACCGACTTTTACTGCGGCTATTCTCCTGAGCGTATCAATCCCGGTGACAAAGAACATCGACTCCCCAGTATCGTCAAAGTAACTTCTGGCTCTACCCCTGAAATAGCTGAGTTTGTCGATCAGTTATATCGATCGATTATTACCGCAGGAACCTTTAAAGCCAGTTCAATCAAGGTAGCCGAGGCGGCAAAGGTTATTGAAAATACCCAGCGCGATGTCAATATTGCTCTGGTCAACGAGTTGTCGTTGATTTTCAATAAACTCAATATAAACACCATCGAGGTACTGCAGGCTGCAGGTACGAAATGGAACTTTCTCCCCTTTCGCCCCGGTCTTGTCGGTGGTCATTGCATCGGCGTTGACCCATACTACCTTACTCATAAGGCACAGGAGGTTGGGTATCACCCCAGTATGATTCTGGCTGGTCGCCGCACTAATGACAACATGGGCCACCATATTGCTGCCAGCGTCATTAAACTGTTACTGCAAAAGAAAATTGACACAACAAGTTGCAGGATATTGGTGATGGGGTTGACATTTAAAGAAAACTGCCCGGACTTGCGCAACACCAGGGTGGTTGACATTATCAGCGAATTGCAAGAATTTGGAGTCGCGGTTGACGTCCAAGACCCATGGGCAGACGTAGCGGAAGCACGATACGAATACGGGATAGACCTTGTGACGAACCTTACACCTGACAGCTACGATGCAATTATTCTGACCGTTGCCCATAAGCAGTACGTGGAGATGGGCATCGGGGAGATACGCAAGCTTTGCCGGGAGCGCTCCATTATCTATGATGTGAAAAGCATCTTTCCTCGCGATCAGGTTGACGGCAGCCTGTAACCATAGCGATCCAAACACATTTCTGTTTGTCTGCAATCCTTGAATGTCGGGTTGCCCATAAGGCTATACTATTTGAAGCTGGTTCATCACTTTACAGTTGCCAAGGAAGGGGTTGCGGTAGATCTCATTCATGCCGCGACCTCCCTGTCTAAAACCGCCATTAAGGATTGCCTTAATAAAGGTGGTATCTGGCTTAAGACTCGATCAAAAAAAGAACAGCGAATCCGAAAAGCAAAGCTCATCCTGCAACCGCAGGACAGAATTTCAGTATATTACGACGACTCGATTCTCCAGTTGCCCGTCCCTGCCCCTTACTGCCTTTTCACCTGCAGGCAGTATAGCATCTGGAATAAACCGGCTGGTTTGCTCAGTCAGGGAACACGTTATGGAGACCATTGTTCTCTTATGCGGTTCGCTGAAAAAAATGGGGCCATAACTACACCATATCTTATTCACCGGCTGGACCGGGAAGCCTCAGGGCTTGTTCTTCTGGCGCACAGTTCTAAGGCTGCAGCACAATTTTCTGAGCTGTTTCGAGAAGGGAAAATAGAGAAACGCTATAGGGCTATTGCGAAAGGAATTGTTGCCAGCGAAAAAGATACATTTTGCATTGAAAGACCCCTAAATGGCAAAATGGCATCTACAACTGTCACAGTTGTAAAACATGATCAACTTTTACAGCAGTCTACACTGGACATTCTCCTGCATACCGGCCGCTATCATCAGATCCGCCAACATCTTAGCGCTATAGGGCACCCCCTAGTCGGAGATATGCGATATGGTGGTGGAAAGAAACAGGAGGGATTGCAACTCACAGCCTGCAGCCTGGCATTTCTCTGCCCATTTACCCAGAAGCAAAGGAAAATCGTGCTCGACTGAGCCTGTTATTCAATATCACTCATCAGGGATGTTGAGCAACACAATCGTTGCACCCCACCCTCCACTCTCATTTCCGGCCAGATAAAAACTTTTCACCATCGGGTTTCTCTCCAAAATGGCATGCACCGAACGTCGTATATTACCGATCCCTTTTCCGTGGATAAGTCGGAGCTCCGTAATATTTTTAGCTCTGCACTCTTCGATATAATCGGGAATCAATGTTTTCAGATCCTTGGGTGAGAACATGTGGAGATCGAGAATTCCGTTAATTGGAATCTCCACATATTGATCGTGCTCATGCTCATCCATGGCCTAACTCACTGCAACATGTGTAAAGCGAGTTGGGCAGCTCTTTCTGAAGCCCCTTCGGTGCCCATTTTGGCACGGACTTTGGCAAGCCCATCAAGCACTTTAGCCCTCTTATCAGTTTGAAAAAGAAAAGATTGTAGAAAATCTGCAATTGCTTCTGGTTGCACCTCATCCTGGAGCAACTCGGGAACCACTTCTTTTCCGGCAATAAGATTGACCAGTGAAAAATGCTCCAGTTTAATCAGGAGCCGACCGAGTCGATATGTTAACGGTGATAACCGGTAGGTAACCACCATAGGAATATCGAGCAAGGCCAACTCCAGAGTCACTGTTCCAGAGGCAGCCACTACACATTCGCAGGCAGCCATCAGGCTATAGCGATCGCCGCGAATAATATGGATATCAAGATCTGTGCTATACACTTCGACCCCATGAGAAAGCAACTCCTGCTCATTGATTGTAGAGGCGAGTGGCACCAGAAAGCTCAGCCGTTCGTTGTTTTTCTCCTGCAATTTTCTCGCAGCAGCTAGAAAAGTCGGCAGAAGTGAAGCGACTTCTTTCTTCCTGCTGCCAGGTAACAGGCCAACACAGCGTCGCTCTTGAGGAATACCATGATGTTCAAGGAATTCTGCACGCGTTTGTGTAACGTGAACCGTATCCAATAACGGATGACCTACATAATTTGCGACTACCCCGCGTTCTCGGAGAAACGATTCCTCAAAAGGCAATATGACACCTACGGTATCAACGCGCTCCCGGATGGTCTTTACTCGCCCCGATCGCCAGGCCCACACCTGCGGACATATATAGTAGAAGACTTTTATTCCAAGGCTTTTGGCAAATTTGGCTAAAAGAAGATTGAAATCAGGTAGATCAATGATAATGAGAAGATCGGGTCTTGACTTTGCCAAATACTTTTTCAGCACCTTTTGTGCCTTGAAAATATCTGGCAGATGAGAAATGACTTCGGCGACACCCACAACTGAGACTTTTGCTGCATCAAAAAGCAATTCAACTCCGGCACTACCCATCTCCTCGCCGCCCATGCCGGCAAAGTTGATAGTCTCATCGCTCTTTAGCATGGCCTTAACCAGATTGGCGCCGTGCAAGTCACCGGAGGCTTCTCCGGTGACTATCATTACCGATTTGGTTTTAGCTGCCACGCTCAATGTTTCTTGAAGTATTCTTTAAAGACATCAAGCTGTTGGTGTTGCTTGATTTGTGAGATCACTTCATGGGCAACCGCCAGTGCCCGCCTGCCTTCATGGCCAGATACAGAGGGGCGAGTGCGGTTTCGTACATTATCGATGAAGTGAATGATCTCACTTCTTAAGGCATCACCTTCTTTAAAGGAGGTCACCTCAACATCCTGCTTGGGCATACCGGATTCCATTAGCTCATCTTGCAACCGAATCGTCATGACCTTACGATTGGCAAAATCGACGTTGATGTACGAGCCGGGTTGAAAGATGCGCATTTTGCGAACATTTGTCCGAGAAATCCGACTCACGGTTACATTTGCCGTCGCACCATTCTCAAAAATCAATCGGGCATTGGCGATATCAGTGGTTGCTGTCGCTACAGGAGCCCCGACAGTATGGATCTGTTGAATAGGCGATTTGATGATGTTGAGTATGATATCAATATCGTGAATCATGAGATCGAGGACAACATCAACATCGACCCCTCTGTTTTTAAATACCGATATTCGATTGCTTTCAATAAAAACCGGCTGAGTAAGAAACGGTTCCATCGCCTGCACGGCAGGATTGAATCGCTCTAGATGACCGACCTGAAAAATAAGAGATTTCTCCTCAGCTGTGGCTATCAGCTCATCCGCTTCCTCAAGGCTCACCGTGACCGGTTTTTCCATAAGGATATCCACGCCGGCCTCAAGACAATCTGCGCCGACTGTATGGTGCAGACTCGTGGGTACGGCTATCGATACCGCATCAACATTTTTAATCAAATCTTGATAATTGGAGAAATAGGCACAGGAACATTCTTCTGCTACTTTTTGGCCCTGTTCGTTACTGGTATCGGCAACTCCAACCAGTTCGACGCCCTCCAAGGCGGCATACTTATGAGCATGAAATCTGCCAAGATAGCCGACACCAATTACACCAGCGCGAATTACTTTACCCATTACCTAGTTACTCCTCTTGCAAGCCAATTGCGTGAAACGCTAAAACGGCGGATATTACGGTCAAATCCCGAGGTACGCTTTCTGTACTTCCTGATTGCTCAAGAGATCTTTAGCCGGGCCGGTTAACGTTATTTCACCATTTTCAATGACATATCCTCGATCAGCGATATGCAGGGCCTGGTTGGCGTTTTGTTCAACAAGAAATATGGTAGTATTATTCTCTTTATTGATCTGCTTAATGATCTCAAAAATCTGCTTAATGACCAAAGGAGCAAGCCCCATGGACGGCTCGTCGAGTAATAACAACTGCGGGCGAGCCATCAACGCCCGAGACATGGCAAGCATCTGTTGTTCCCCCCCACTCAGCGTACCTCCGTCCTGGTTTCGACGTTCAGCCAGAATAGGAAAAAGTGAGAAAACATAATCCATGTCTTTTTTAATTTCCGCCTTGTCGTTTCGTAAAAATGCCCCCATATCGAGGTTTTCCTTAACCGTCAGTTGCGGGAAAATGTGCCGGCCTTCCGGCACCTGGCATATGCCCATTTTCACAATGTCGTCAGAACTCTTTTTCTGGATCTCTTTATCCTGAAAAAGGATCTTTCCAGAACGACATGTGACAACTCCGGATATGGTCATGAGCGTTGTACTCTTGCCAGCTCCGTTTGCGCCGATCAAGGTGATAATTTCACCTTCCTGGATGTTGAGGCTGACATTTTTCAACGCCAGGATATTGCCATAACCTGCCTGAACGTTTTCTAAGTTAAGCATCGACATCTTCTCCTAAGTAGGCCTTGATTACCTCGGGATTAGTACGGATCTGCTCAGGGTTTCCTTCGGCGATCTTTTTCCCATAGTCCATAACGTAAATTCGGTCAGACAGCGCCATAACGAGCTTCATGTCATGCTCAATCAGAAGTATCGCCTGGCCATCAGAAGATATTTCTCGAATAAGTTCGATGAGCGCCTGCGTTTCCTGGGGATTCATACCAGCAGCAGGTTCATCAAGTAGCAAAAGATGCGGCTCTGTCGCCAAGGCCCTGGCAATTTCCAGTCTGCGTTGCGCACCGTACGAGAGATTTTCTGCCAACTCGTTGGCAAGGTCAGCGAGCTTAACCTTCTCCAGCAAGCTGTAACTCATCTCGGCTATCTGTTGTTCTTCCCGACGAGTTGATGCATTACGGAGAACAGCTCCGAGAATAAATGCCTTAGTCCGGCAATGCCGCCCTATCATGACATTTTCAAGGACTGTCATCTTTGAAAAAAGACGAATGTTCTGGAATGTCCGTGCAAGTCCTTTCTGGGTCACATAATTTGGCTTCAACCCTTTGAGGCTGATTGGTTTTTTGTCGCCAGGTCTTGTCATCAGAACATCACCGGCTGTGGGGGTGTATATCCCGGTGACGCAGTTAAAAAAAGTGGTCTTCCCTGCTCCATTTGGGCCGATGAGGGCGACAATCTCACCGGCATGGACATCGAGGTCGAGCTTGTTTAATGCTCTGATCCCGCCAAAATCCATGGTCAGCCCACTGACTTGTAGTATAGGATTGCTCATTGCAGATTCTTTGCTGTATATATGGGCGTTGATTTTATACTATTTTTGTAAAATCAACAGGTTTCATCTTGCTCAATTGCCAAGCTGCTTTCTTCTTTTGCATATGATGAGATTCGTAAAATCTCATCGTTCATTTGTTGCTTTTTCGCGCAATAAGAATTTTCACCTGTATATCACTTTTTCTGGAATCGATACGTTCGGCGCACAGTTGCGATCATACCCTGTGGCCTGAAGATCATCATCGCTACCAGGATAGCACCAAAGGCTAACATTCTGTATTCGGAAAGTGCTCTCAGGTATTCTGGTAGCAATATGAGAACCAGTGCGCCGATAATGACACCGACAATGGATCCCATACCTCCCAACACTACAATTGAAAGGATGATAGCGCTTTCAAGAAAGGTGAAACTCGCTGGATTGATAAAGGTGGTTTTGGCTGCGAAAATAACGCCCATCAATCCAGCCCAGAAAGCACCGAGAGAAAATGCTGCAAGTTTGGTTTTCTGTTTATCGATGCCCATAGCTTGGCATGCAATCTCATCTTCACGAAGAGCAATCCAGGCTCTCCCAAGACGGGAATCCTGTAGACGATTTACGACAAAAATCGTGAAGATCATAAAGGCGATCATGATGTAATACATATACAGAATCGACCCTTCGAGCGACAATTCCATTCCCAAAAAACCTGGTCTGGAGATATTGGAAATACCACTCGGTCCTTTAGAAAACTCACTCCAGTTTTCAAGCACCAGCCGTATAATTTCACCAAATCCCAGGGTAACGATAGCCAGGTAGTCCCCGCGTAAACGCAAAACAGGAAAACCAAGGAGGATGCCGGCTATTGCAGCAAGGCCGCCGCCAATGGGCAGCACTTCCCAGAAGCCAAGGCCAAAATGATGGTTAAGTAAAGCATATGAATAGGCACCAACCGCATAGAAAGCGACGAAGCCAAGATCAAGTAAACCAGCCATCCCAACCACAATGTTCAACCCAAGACCAAGTACAACATACATAAGGGCTGTTATCATGATATTGGTCTGGTAGGTCGAAACAACAAAGGGAAAGATTGCCGCGATGACCAGCAATCCTCCAAAAAGAAGCTTTCGCTGAATCGGATCGGCAATAAATTTATGGATAAACGACACCTGATCTTTTGTATCTTCTACTTTGGCCGGAGGCTGATGCTCTTTTCGGTAGTTGAGATACTGGACAACCAGGTAGATGAGAAATGTCCCAATGCCTACTAATAGAGCGTTTTTCCAGCGCCACTGGATTATCCTTTCCAGCGGATCGACTTTTATCACCATGAGTGGAAAAGTGAGAAAAACGAACCAAAGTGAGATAAGGACTCCTGTCCGAAGAGTTTTTAACGAAAACATAACGACCTGCTCATTACACTTTTTGTGTTTCAGCCTTACCAAGAAGACCGGAAGGCTTGAATAGAAGAATCAGCACCAGCAACGAAAAAGCAAAGACATCCTCATAGTCACTAGAAACATAACCAGTTGCAAAGCTTTCTGTCAGCCCCAGGATGAAACTTCCTAGCACAGCCCCTGGTATCGAGCCGATACCACCAAGAACAGCAGCGGTAAACGCTTTAATACCGGCCAGGAATCCAATGTAAAAGTTAATTTGACCAATGTGGGAGGCAATCAGCAGTCCGCCGATTGCTGCGAGGGCGGAGCCAATTATAAAGGTGGCTGAGATAATGTTGTTGACGTTGATACCGACCAGCATCGCCATGGTGCGATCCTGGGCAGTAGCCCGCATTGCCTTGCCTATACGTGTAAATTTAATAACATAGGTAAGAACTGCCATTACCACTGCCGTGGTTATGAAAATTACAATATCAGAAGAACCAACAATATGGGCAATCGGTTCCATGAATTCAAAATCAGGGATGAGCTCAGGAAAGGGCAGGAAATCAGAAGTCTGAGCTAGCAATACATAATTTTGCAGAAAAATCGACATGCCAATTGCACTAATAAGGGGTGAAAGTCTTGGGGCATGCCGCAAGGGTTTGTAGGCAATCTTTTCAATTGTGTAGCCATACGCGCTGGCCCAGACTGCGGCAGCAACGCCTGAGAGAGCCACAATAGCAAGAAGCGGGAAACCCAGAATAGACAAGACAGTTGCTACGATAAAGGAGGTAAACGCCCCAATCATATAGATCTCGCCATGGGCGAAGTTGATCAGACCAATGATGCCATACACCATGGTATACCCGAGAGCAATCAGGGCATATATCGCCCCTCGGGAAAGGCCACTGCAGAAAAGCTCAATAAAATAATCCATATGCGCCACAAAAAAAAGTACCTGAAACAGACTGCACTAGCTTCGCGCATCCTGTTTCAGGTATCATATTGGTTTAACAGAAATGGTTGTTACAGCTCTACAAATTCACCATTCTTCACCTGGTATACGGAGAAGCCGACACCAATTGCATCGCCTTTCTCATCAAAGTAGATATTACCTATCGGTGTATCGACCTTTTCGGTCTGCAGTGCTTTCTTCAGTGCATCAAGATCGGTAGAATCAGCTTTGTCGATCGCATTGAGCATAGCAAGAGTAGCAGAGTAGGCATTTTCAAAGAATGCGCCCGGATCTGTTCCGAACATCTTCTTGTGCTCTTCTACAGCCTGGATGGAAAGTGGGTTTTTGGTGGTATCTTTCGGTCCTGAAGCATAGGCGCCTTCAGAATCCTTGCCAGCAACCTTGATAAAGGTGTTATCTTTCACACCATCGTCAGAAATAAAGTCGACCTTCAAACGCTTTTTACGCATCATGCCGATAATTTTGGAGGCTTCCGGATGATAGCCGCCGAACATAACGGCCTCGGCGCCGGACTGCTTGATTTTTTGAACGATAGCAGAATAGTCAACTGCTCCAGGTGTTACACCTTCAAAAAGAACGACTTCGGCTTTGCCAGAATCTTCAAGGAATTTCTTGGCAAACTCGGCAAACCCTTTGCCGTAATCACCTTTGTCATGAACAACGGCAATCTTGGTGTATCCAAGGGTATTCAGGGCAAACTCAACATCCACCTTCGCCTGGGCATCATCAGGTGCGATAGTACGGGCAAAGTTCGGATATTCACCACTTTGTGTTAAGTCAGGGTTGGTAGCAGACGGAGACATAACAAGAACGCCAGCGTTCTTATAAATGGGCAAGGCTGCTTTGGTGGCGCCTGAACAGATGTGGCCAAGCACGACATTAACACCTTCGGAAACCAGCTTGGTGGCGGTATTGGTAGCTACTTCAGGCTTACACACGTCATCTTCTACCAGCAATTCTACCATTTTGCCGTTGATGCCACCGTTGGCATTAACTTTTTCGATAACAATTTTGGCTGCATTTACTGTTGGCAAGCCATAGGATGCAAGGTCGCCACTGTGCGCACCGGCTACGCCAAACTTGATGGTATCAGCGGCAGATCCGGCTACAGGAACAGATATGGCCAGACACATGGCTGCTGCAGCCAGAAACAGTTTCTTCTTCATCGAGTTTCCTCCCTCTTCAAGTTTTGAAAAATCGTGCCCCGCTCTCCTCGACAGATCGGCAAAAGTAAATTGCAAAACGGACACGTACTGCGTATGAATACTGTTGTCTTTTTAAGCAGCATTGGCGAAAAAGGAAAGGAAAAAGTCCTTTTGCCTATTTTTTTTAACTACTTCTGACAATTTACTGCATTAATGAATGTTCTTCACACCCTGTATATGCTTGGTCGTCCAATTGGTCCCATCTACGGCAAAATCATGCAGATGAGAGAATGGCTGTATGAAAAAAATATTATCAAATCATATCGATTGCCTGTTCCGGTGATTTCGGTTGGCAATCTGACAATGGGTGGTACTGGCAAAACACCAACTGTTCAGCTCCTTGCGGATTTTCTTCTTGAAAAAGGCTATCGCCCAGCCGTTGTGAGTCGCGGGTATGGCGGTTCAGCAACAGAACCTGTCAACCTTGTTGCAAATGGCCATGAGATTCTTCTTGGCCCCACAGAGGCGGGTGACGAGCCATACATGCTCGCTGTCTCAGTTCCCGGTCTGTGTGTGCTTACAGGCACCAAACGCATTCTTCCCTGCCGCTATGCCTGCCAGGAGTTAGACTGCGATATCATATTACTTGATGATGGCTTTCAACACCTCGCGGTCAAGCGTGATCTCAACATTGTGCTGTTTAACGCCACAGCCCCCGATGGTAATGGCAGGATTTTCCCAGGTGGAGAACTTCGCGAGCCATTTTCTGCACTCGCGCGTGCCGATGCCTTGCTCTTTACTGGCCGAACAGCAGAAAACCAAGCTCGGGTAGAGTCTTTCGCCAAAACAGTGCAAAAACATTGCGAGCATGTGCCGACTTTTTTTTCTGAGAACCGTATACATGGAGTTTTTGCCACAGACGGAACACTTTTACCGCAGCCAAACCCACATGCCCTCTTTCATGCATTTAGCGGGATTGCCCATCCCGAAAGATTTGCAGCCTCTTTGCAACAACAAGGCATCGAAATCACCGGTCATGACAGACTTAAGGATCACGCAGTATACACTCAGGAATTAATTAAAACTCTGACTATAAAAGCGAGAGAAAGTGGCGCTACAGCTCTCATCACCACCCAAAAGGACTGGGTGAAGCTACAGTCCTTCACTTTTTCCTTTCCCTTATATTATCTTGCCATCAAGGCTCAGACTGCACCAGAGTTCTTTTCGTTTATTCTTGATCGAATTTCTCTTGCTCAGCAGAAAAACAATTGAGGACCAAATTGATAAATTCAAGATTTTATACCACGATATTTGAGCATACTGGGTGATAAATACCACACTGTCATTTTTCACACAGCATATTCGGGGATTCCCATTGTTCGTATATTCAGCATGTTAAGCTGGTATCCAACGAGATTGCGCAAACCCAACACCATGGCATAACAATTGCATCAGGATGGCAAACAGGTTTAATTTTTTATACTTCACAGGAATAAACATGTCATTGCCACTTGACCCACATCAATACACCCTGAAAAAAACTGTCAGCTGCTGCGGCGTTGGTTTGCATTCTGGGAGAACAGTCAACCTTACCATCAAGCCTGCACCAGTTGACAACGGAATTCGTTTTTTCAGGTCCGACCTCGCCCCAGGAAAACCTATCAAAGCACACATGAATAAGGTGGTAGATACTCGACTGGCCACCACCATCGGAGAAGATGCCTGTACTGTCTCAACTACTGAGCATCTCATGGCCGCCCTTCACGCATATGGCATTGACAACGCTGATATCGAGCTTGACGCCGGCGAAGTCCCCATTATGGACGGCAGCGCTGAACCATTTTTTCAATTGATAAAGAAAACCGGAAAACGGCGCCAGCCGGGATTGCGCAAGGTGCTGCGCATCACTCGACCAATTACCTACGTCGATGGAGACAAACGAATCACCATCAGCCCTTTTAACGGTTTGAGAATTACCGGTGAGATAGAGTTTGACGACACCCTTATCCGGACCCAGAAATATTCAATCACACTCCACGACAATGGTTTTGGCCAAGAAATTGCCAGGGCAAGAACGTTTGGTTACGTCGAGCAGGTTGAAGAGCTTTGGGCAAATGGTCTCGCTCTTGGCGGCACCCTCGAGAACGTTATTGCCATTCACTGGAACCGAAAGTCGATTTTAAATGAGGATGGCCTCCGGTTTGATAATGAGTTTATCCGGCACAAAGTGCTCGACTTGCTTGGCGATATCGCTCTTCTTGGCTGCCCTGTATTGGGTCATGTCGAAGCGTTCAAAGCCGGCCATGCACAGCACCTGGGACTTATGCAAGCCATAGCCAGCCAACCGGAATGCTGGGAAATCATAGAAATGCAGCAAAATGGTGCCTACGCAGTATTCAACCATATGCTGAACGGTTCTCGCGCAGCAGGTGACCTGATCATGCCATTTTTGAGCAATGCTCCTGTATCGGCTGCTGCATAATCAGCAGCCGATTCAACATTACCGCCCTACGCGCCGATAATTTTGACAAGAACTCGTTTCGGTCGGCGACCATCGAATTCTCCGTAAAAAATCTGTTCCCATGTCCCAAAATGTAATTCTCCATCCGTAACCGCCACTACAACTTCACGCCCCATTACCTGCCGTTTCATGTGGGCATCGGCATTATCCTCGTAGCCATTATGACGATACTGATCTGTTGGTGAATGTGGCGCAAGTTTTTCCAACCATACCTCATAGTCGTGATGTAAACCCGACTCATCGTCATTGATAAAAACAGAAGCAGTAATATGCATCGCATTTGCTAAACAAATCTTGTTGCGATGCTAAGTCATCAGAATCTATCTGCAACAACTCCATTATTTCAAACTTCGAAATTGGCAATTTTCCATGAATTTGGGCATTAATTATCCCATGCGCCTCATATGACAAGTTGCCGTTCTCATCCTTTTTAAGATAAACCCCTGCCCTTTCCCCATCCAAATCAACACCAGAAAATATCAACTCAGACAATCTACGCTTATCTTCCCAAGTCATTTTCAGGTAATGTTCTGCCCTACCATAGGTGTTTTTCGCTGCTTTCAAGATAACTTTTTTCACCCACTCACTTCTTTGTTTAATTTCTTTTGGTGATGGTGCGCTCCGCACCTTTTCCTTATTCAATCCAATTAACGTCTCTAGCCTAGCTTCTTGCTTTTTCAAAGAATCCATTTTTTCTTTGATATCGTCACTATTGATATCTCCCCTTGCGACGGCATTGATCAAGTTCGATTTCTGATTGGCTATTGCCTTTAATTCCTTGCTAAGAATTTTTTGCTCTTCGATTAATTTATTGTGGTCTCCATACTTTTCAGATGAAGTTTTTACTGCTTGCTCGATTTTTGGCTTATCGCCACACAATGCAAATAATTTGATGAATACCGCCTCTTCAATAACATCTGCTGAAACATATATCCCTCCGTGGTTGCATTCTTTTTTTCTTTTTCTTGCGTGTCGATAATACCTACGTCCACTTTGATTGGTTTGGCCAAACATGGCATAACCGCATTCAGCACAAAAAATCATTCTACTAAACAGGTATTTATTCTTGATGTGGCCATGTTCAAATGTCTTATTACTGTCCGACTTTTGCCAGATTGCGTTGATAATTTCTTGAGGTAATAATGGAGGAATTTCAAGAGTGACAGTTTCAGAAATATTCAATCGCTTGTTGTTGAACTCTATTACCCACTCAGTTCCTGATCTATTCTTCAGAATGTTCCAAAGACTAGAGTGGTTCATGCCGAGTGTGTCGGCAATTTCACTCATAGATTTTCCCTGAAGGTACTGCTCAGCTGCCCAAGTTATTTTCTTTTGATTTTCTGTATCGATACTCCATTTCCTTGTTTTCTTGTCGAAAATCCGACCATATGGAAGTCTGCCAGTACTAGGTATATTGTTTTTAGCTCTTGCTATTCGACTCAATAAACTTTTTCTTGCTTGCTCCAGGGCGAAGTACTCGTTCATTTCCGTACTCATGCCTAGAAACAATGTTGCCTGGGGGTCAAACAAATCATATTCTGTTGTACCACAAAAAAACCTAATCCCGTTTTCCTTCAGTATTTTCAGGCCTTCTTTGCTATGCCGATTGTCCCTTGACCACCTGGATGGGTCGTACACTATTACAGCGTCAAACAAATTTTCACTCGCATCTGACAGTAATTGTGTGAACATTTGCTTTTCAAAATCAGGCGTTGCGTGTTCTTGCCCAGTATATTTCCAACAATTATCCGGGACGTACCCACCAATTGTCGATATCGCCTTTAAAATGACTTCTTTTTGTGTCTGTAAAGAAGACCCTTGTTCTTCCTGTTTCTCGGTGCTCACCCTTATTAAAGGAGCAAAACGGATTGTTTTCCCCATAAGTCACCTACTCACCAATGATTTTAACCAAAACACGCTTTTTCCTTCGCCCGTCAAACTCACCATAAAAAATTTGTTCCCAAGTACCAAAATCAAGCTTACCTTCCGTAATAGCAACAACCACTTCTCTACCCATTATCTGACGTTTCATATGAGCATCGGCGTTATCTTCATACCCATTATGGCGATACTGTTCTACTGGCGCATGTGGTGCTAACTTTTCAAGCCATACTTCGTAGTCATGGTGCAGGCCAGATTCGTCGTCGTTGATAAAAACTGAAGCGGTGATGTGCATCGCGTTACAAAGTAAAATACCATCTCTAATCTGGCTTTCGGCAAGGCATTTTTCCACATGTGATGTGATGTTAACGAAACCTCTTCTTGATGGCACCTCAAAACAAAGCTCTTTTCTATAGCTTTTCATATTTCACCTTTTATCACTCAATATCGCGCTGTTTTTGTATATATTTCAAGTAAAGTATAGGATTTTAAAATCAATGGAAGATGGAAACAACTTGTTCGGTAGTTTCATTAACTGCACGATGAAGTCTAATCAAAGCAGTAGTCTGAGCACCTTACATATATGTTGTTCCACAGTTCTTGCTATCTGCCGCAATTTTGGTTGTTTGACAATAAAGTCCCCTACTCAACCTCAACATACTGCATGATAATTCTTAAAACATCATCGTAAGTGCCGCCATTCCTTTGTATCTTGCTGATGTCTTTTTCAAAGCAATCAAGCAAGTACTGTTTTCCATGCTCCCTCAACGCTTTTCTGGTTAATGCCAATAAGTTGAAAACGTTGTCATTTTCGCCAATTAATTTACATTTTGGCTTCATCATTACCTCCATGCCCAACGTTTTGCGACTTCTGAAAATGGCTTCGCTGTCCAGTGTTCCTCAAGCTCGCAATCAATTTCAACGCCGCTAATGCTGATTGCCTTCAACTCACTGTAGGAAATGTAGCCCCATTCTGCGTTCTGAAAGTCTACGTTCAGGATGACGTATCCGTAAAATGTATCGTCACCATCGTACTCAGCGATAAACCAGTCGCATCCACCAATGAAGAAGTGGAGGTAGATGAGTTTGTCCTTTGCCGGTATCTCTTCAGTCTCATACAGCCTTGGTATACAGGACAGGCGTTCTTTGCTTGGCTTGTTCCACATCTTTGCACCTCATGTGTTTGAATTTATGAGGTATATGATGATAACATTTTATAAGATGGAGTTAAACCAGGAACAGGAAACCGCTTCGAAAACAGCGTAGACTAGGCGATGCTGTTTTGTTCGCTGCTAGTGAATACCTATTGTCGTCTGTTGGCTTGAACAATGAAAAAGCGAATGTCGCTGGTTTGTCCAAGAACGACGAGATTTTTTTTCTAACTGGTGGGTGTCGAATTGCTTCAATGTTCTAAATCTACGAGGTACAGTAGCAGGCTAGAGCTACCAGAAATACAGCACTCTCCGGTTGGTTCAAAATGGCGTGTCTCTCGACAACTACTCTAACGAAATCTTTGAGTATCACTCAACTCTAGACAAATGATATTTTCTACAGTAAACGTTCGTAACTAAAGAGTTATTCGTTGAGCGACTGCTACTGTTTTGAAATCGTCCACGAATGGCAGCCATAAGAAGCAAAATTGAAACGAATCGGAGTTCAGAGATAGGGGAAATATCTTGACCATCGGAGGATGGCCGACTGAGTCTATGAAAAGGATGCCATCATTCTGTATAACACTCACTTTCGAGTGTTTCACAGATCTGCTAAACAACTTGTTACGATTGAATTGAGGAACCATTAGTGGTCAAAAAACTGATAGGTATAATTCTTAGGCTTCTGTTTCCAGATTTTTCTAATAGGATCACGAAAATCGTTGTTGTATTTGGATTAGCAATGATGTCAAGCTCTTTGCTAGAAAGAGTCCTAAATGCAATAGTCTCTCAATTCTCATCACTCTACCTAAACATCTCAATTTCTGAAGGCAATGATGCATATTGGGGGTTTCTTTTAGTTCTATTAGGACTGGCTCACAACATATCCTATCAAACACTAATAAAATCAAATTTTATTAGTCGACTCTCACCAAACTATCTTAATGATGAAGCACTTTTTAATAGATTTCTTACAACATTACCAAGTCACGTAATTATTGAAGACTTAAAGTATGTAGACTTCTTATCGGAGGTAAGACGAGAAATTTATGAACCACTGCGATTTTTCTTAATGGAATGGGATAATGCTGAATGTGCTTTCACTGATGATGAAATGGAATCTATTCGTTCTAGGTTATTTGAAGAAATTTCAGCCTTTTTTGAGTTATTAGGAGCTTATACCTTCCCAGTTGGACATATGGGTGAATACGCAAGCGTACGAGATAAGCGGTTAGATGACCATAAGAAGTTTCACCAAAAACACATCGATGAAGCAAATGAGATTTCTCTAAAAGTTAAAGGAATTATAGAGCAACATCAGAACCTAGTTAAAATAGGTACAGCAAAATATCACGTTAAATCGTAATCGGGTAGCCGGGGGAATCTCTCCCCCAGCCCCCACACCACCTAGCATGCGGGTCCGCACTAGGCGGTTCCCAAGAGCTACCGAGCCGTAGCCGGGTAATGGATGTTTACCCATAGATCTTTGACAGAAAGCAATCCTTGAACCTTGAGCCATTGATTGGTCATGCCCGAGTGTGTCGCAAGTGTACGCGACAGTCTCCATGGACCTTTCCTACTCAGACCGACAGATATAGCAGTACGGAGAAAGGTTCCGAGCTTGGTCAGCTCACGCACCTTGGTGCGGCAGAAAC
>NZ_FRFE01000030.1 GCF_900143695.1 Desulfopila aestuarii DSM 18488 | reverse complement strand
ATTTAGCTCAAAGCTGCCATTCATGGATTTGATAGTCTTTTTGCTTTTACCATTACGGCGGTTTGCGGTGATATCCTGTTTGAGGTGGGAATCCAGTTCTGCTTCAAGAGCTGCCTCGGTGAGCTGTTTGATCAGCGGAGTAAGGATACCCTCCTTACCCATGAGAGCCTTGCCCTCCTGGAGGTCTTTAAGGGCACGGTTAAAATCGAATTCTGGTTGATCTTCTGTCATGTCAGTCTCCTTTGTCAGCTGTATATATCAGCTCTTGTTAACTGACACAAAATTTTGAACGCCCTCGGTGGTCAATATCTAAGAATGATTCTTCAAACACCAGACTTGACTATAACTCTACAAAGAATCAAACTGTCACCACTGCAATACCGTGCTGGTCTGATTATTGTGGAGTTTTATGCATACAAAGCGCTGGAGTCACGTAATAAGTGCGACACGTCGAACAGTAAACGCTCCCAGAGGCGTCAGACAGTTCACCACTTTCTTGGTGTTAGGTTGACCACGAACACTCCGTCCTCAATCTCCTGCTCTGAGAGGGTGGCAAGATCGAACCTTTTAGGCCAAAATCTGCGGAGTCTGCCATTGGTGTTCTCATTCGTCCCTCTCTGCCAGCTTGCATATGGCCTGGCGAAGTATATTATTTCCCCAGTCTTGTTTGAGACTCGAGCATGGTCTGCAAATTCGCCACCATTATCCAGTGTTACTGTCAGTGCAGAGTGTACTTTACCGAGCAGGTGAATCAGCGCATCAGCCACAGCTTCTTTGCTTTTACGATTCACACGCTCAGCCAAGGTAAAGCAACTTCTCCGGTCAACCAATGTAACCAGACGTACATTGACACCATGAACAAGGTCACCCTCCCAATCTCCAAGGCGTGATCGTTGTTCGACAACCTCGGGTCTGGAGCTTATATCCACACGATTAGGGATGATTGCCACGCCGGCCTTTCTGTGGCGTTTGCCGCCTTTCCATCGTTTCTTTCCAAAGCGTGGCAAACGGGTGTAGAGCATGCCACCCTGTTTGCGATTCTCTTCGACTCACCTGTAAATTGTCGTGTGACTTAGTTTCTTTGTCTCGGGACATTCAACATGCATTCGTACACTGATTGCAGCAGGCGACCAGCCAAGTGCCAGAGACTCTCGAATAATTGAGTCTGTTGCTGGATCACGTTTGTTTGCTTTGGCCGCTGAGCTTTTCCGGTTCATACTCTGCAAATGCGCGACCTTGGGGTCATAACCATTTTCAGTACTGTTTCTCTTCAGCTCACGGCTGATTGTGCTACTACTGACACCAACTGCCTTGGCGATGGCTGCATGTGTCATCCCTGCTTTAGGCAGGCCGGAAATCTGGTATCTTTGTTCTTGAGTGAGTTGCTGGTAGTGCTTGTTGTGATTTTTCATGACAGACCGTGGTTAAGTGTAGGAGCTGAAACCATATCTTCAACTCACTCACTTTTCAATCTTCAGTCTGTTGCACTTATTGTATTACTCCAGCGCCTGCATTGAGTTGCAAGGCTATTCGAACTACATCAATATCCAATAACCAGTCATCATCTGGATAAAGCGCCACGCCTTTGACTGCACAGATATCAAGTCGAACAGCTTCGGCACCCTTTTCGTTTCTCAACAACCAGCAGTGTGTACATTCTTCTATAATAAAACCTTCATTATGACTTATGCGCCCTCTTCGAGCGATAATAGAATTGTCCACGTTTCAGTTTATCCGGCCATTGTTATTGACCTTATAAAGACTTTATAGTGGAACCATGGCCAGTAAATAAGCGATAAACATATTCTAGATGCCAGAGACGGTCCTATGGTCTTTGACGAAAAATCACCAAGGTGAAAAATATGTATTCAGGTCAAAATTGTTCCTTGCCTCTCCTTACAAATATGAAAAAACCTTTTTAGTCTTCTCAAGCCTATTCGTGGCCACCATTTGGAAATTAAATTACGTTATATGCTTTGCATGTCGCCGGTTAATGCGTTACTAGACAGAAGGTCATGACAGTAAGCTTCACAAGAGAAACAAATCCCGGAATTTCAGGTCAAGATTGATATTATATATCATTACCTGAAACGCAAAAAGCCGGAAACCACTGTGTTCAGTGATTTCCGGCTATATAAAATTTGGTGCCGAAGGCGAGACTCGAACTCGCACGGGCTTGGCCCGCTACCCCCTCAAGATAGTGTGTCTACCAATTCCACCACTTCGGCACTCAAAATATCTTTTACTACTTCTGTTCACCTTCAGCAGCTGGAGCTGCATTCTCTTGAACAGGCACGGCTACAGGCGCAACTTTATCCTCAGTAGCCATTGGTTTTGCCACTTCCGTAGCAATGGGCTGCTCTTTTACCACACTTTTCATAACAGAGCTAGAACTTTTTTCTGTCGAAAGATAGGCAAGGGTCACAGAGGTCAACATAAATATGATCGCAGCTGCTGTAGTGATCTTGTTCAACAATGGCAGCGGCCCTTCTGTGCCGAAAAGCGACTGACTGGACCCACCGAAAGTCGCACCGATATCGGCACCTTTGCCATGTTGCAGTAGGACAACGCCTACCAGAAACAGGCAAACGATAACGTGTGCTATTGTGAGTAATGTATCCATTCAGTCCTTCACTTACATCTTCTGAAAATTAATAATGCGCCCAAATGACTCAGCATCCAGCGCAGCTCCACCAACCAGAGCGCCGTCGATATCTGGCTGAGCCATCAACTCATCGACGTTGGTTGATTTGACCGAGCCACCATACAATATTCTCATTTGGTCGGCAACGTTTTTTTCGAACATATCAGCAATAAGCCCTCTGATAAAGGCATGTGCTTCTTGAGCCTGTTCCTTGCTGGCAGTTTTTCCGGTACCAATGGCCCATACCGGTTCGTAAGCAATGACAATATCTTTGGTCTGCTCAGGTGCAACACCTGCTAGACCTTTTCTGATCTGTTCTTCCAAAATGGTAAATGTCTTTCCGCCTTCACGCTCATCAAGGGTCTCTCCTATACAGAAGACTACGGTAAGACCAAATTTCAGTGCGCCTCGAACCCGCTGGTTGATAAGCTCATCCGTCTCCTTGAAAATCTGCCTTCTTTCTGAATGTCCAATTATCGCTGCGGAACCGCCAACATCTTTGACCATTACCGGGGATATCTCACCGGTGAACGCACCTTTATCTTCCCAGCACACATTCTGAGAGGCTACTTGAATCGTTGTGTTTTTTACGACATCAGCCACTGCCGCCATCACAGTATATGGCGGAGCCAGCAGCACCTCTCTATCATCAAAGTCCCGGCATGCCTTCGCGACATCAGCCGCAAGTTGACGAGCTTCGGCAGTGGTGTTGTGCATTTTCCAGTTGCCAGCCATAAGTGCTTTTCTCATCGATGTATCCTCATTTATTACTGGAAGGAAAACCTTCCTTTTCGAATTTCGTCTCGTTTCAGTATTATCATTATTTCATCAATTACCACAAACCTGATAATACGTGTGCCCTACTTCAACACTTCCACTCCCGGTAGCGACTTTCCTTCCATCAACTCCAGAAAGGCTCCTCCACCAGTCGACATGTACGAGATATTTTTCGACTCACCCGCTTTTTTCACCGCTGCATTGGAGTCGCCACCTCCGGTTATGGACAGCGCGTGAGAGGTAGCAACTTCCTGGCAGATAGCCATGGTGCCCCGAGCAAAAGGATCCATCTCAAAAGCGCCCATAGGGCCATTCCAGACTATGGTCTTTGCGTCCGCTAGCGCTTCTTTGAATAGGATGACCGAGGCCGGACCAATATCAAGCGCCATCCAGCCGACTGGTACATCCTGAGCCGTAACATTTTTCGTGATGGCTTCCGCGCTAAATGCGTCAGCCACGACAAAGTCGACTGGCAGAAAAAGTTTCACGCCTTTCTGCTTGGCAGCTTCCATAAAGTTGCGGGCGGTATCGAGCAGATCGTCTTCCACCTTGGAAGTGCCAACCTCCATACCCATGCTCTTTAGAAAAGTGTTGGCCATAGCACCGCCGATAATCATGCGATCAACCTTGCCCAACATATTTTCTAACGCTCCCAGCTTTGAGGAAACCTTAGCCCCACCAACCAAAGCGACGAGCGGCCGTACCGGATCGCCCATTGCCTTCTGGAAATAGTCTATCTCAGTCTGGAGTAGAAAGCCTGCCGCTTTTTCAGAAAGCAGCTCTGCAACACCGACTACTGAAGCATGGGCCCGGTGGGCCGCAGCAAAGGCGTCATTAACATAAACATCGGCCAACCGAGCAAGACTCTTACTGAACTCCGGGTCGTTGGCTGTTTCCTGTTTGTAAAATCGCAGATTCTCCAACAGCACCACATCCCCTGGCTGCATGCTGTTAACAAGTTTCTCAACATCGGGACCGATGCAATCGGAGGCGAGAGTCACCCGGCAACCGAGCATTTCACCAAGATGTTTTGCCACCGGAGCAAGACTCAACTCATCCACGCGTTTACCGCCAGGACGTCCCATATGCGAACAGAGGATAAGCTTTCCTTTGGCATCAAGGATATGCTTGATGGTGGGGAGTGCCATCTCCATGCGAATGTCATCAGTGATATTCCCCTGTCCGTCCATCGGCACGTTGAAATCAACCCTTACCAGAACACGCTTTCCGGCCAGATCAATATCGAGCAACGATTTCATTCTATTTCTCCTTACCTATAATTACACCGTGAGAGGTGTGAAATTGACAAATGAGAGCATCATCAGTGGGATTCGAATAATAACCGGGCCGCTTCCCCACCACTTTGAAACCATTTTTTTGATAGAGCCCTAGAGCTGGCTCATTTTTCGACCGTACTTCAAGAAATATTTCAACCACACCAAGTTGAATGAGTAACTGTTGCAGCGATGAGAGTAAATCTGCACCCAAACCTATGCGCCTGATATTTCTATGGACAGCAATTTTTAACAGCTCTGCTTCCTCGCCAAGGTAGCGGGCACAGCACCATGCGCAGATAATTCCTTCTTCATTTTCGACGACCAAGGTAACCGAGCATGAACAGCTCAATTCCTCGGTTATCTGAGCAGGACTCCATGGCGACACGGACTCCTGCTCAATCTCTGCGACAGGCTCCATGTCTGATGGAACCATGCGACGAACAATCACAACTTCTACAGCATCTTTTCGGCGACCTGCACGGTGAGATCGCCAAGCATATTGGTGTAGCTGCCGAGTTCGTTGTCATACCAGCCGTATACCACAGCCTGAGTTACGGGAACATGCAGGATGGAATCGGAACCGGGAGCGAGGCTTGCACCTTTCACCTTGCCAAGATTAACTGGAATCGTGGCGGTACGGGTATGCGTCTCCGAGGCCTCAATCACTGCTGCTGCAAATGGTGCACCCAGTATATCGGAGCTTACATTTTGCTCTTCCGTATATTCGAGATAGGGGCTGATTTCGGCAAATTCCTTATATATATTGTTGATTGATGCACGTTTGGTCGGTGCATCAAGATCATCCTGCAGATTGAGAACTAAAATAATAAGCGACCCGCTAGAGGTGGGAATCCGTACAGATTCAGCCATGAAACCGATAGACTCCATCTCCGGAATAACCAATGCCAGAGCCTTGGCAGCACCGGTGGTGGTCAGGATGATATTGTTCAAAATAGAACGATTCTTGCGAAGATCACCGGCACCGGCGCCAGGCAAACGGTCAAGAACCTGCTGGCTGCCAGTTGCAGCGTGGACGGTGACCATGGAAGCACTGAGAATTCTATCGGCACCAAGACGCTCCATCAGCGGTTTTATCATATAAGAGAGGCAGGTAGTGGTGCACGAAGCTGCAGATATGAGGGCATGCTTGGCAGGATCATAGATTTCGTCATTAATCCCCATTACCGTGGTGATGGAATCCTCCGGCATATCGAGGCCTTTGGATTTAATCTTAAACGGAGCGGATAGAATCACCTTTTCAGCACCGGCATGGAGATGGCCACGCATTGCGCCTTTGGCGTCACTGGCATCAGCAGTCGGATCCTTAAAAACACCGGTGGTATCCACCACGAGCTTTATTCCGTTTTCGCGCCAGGAGATGTCTTTGGGGTTGCGAGCTTCACGGAGAAAGCGGACCGGTACACCATCAATCACCATTGTACCATTGGCTTCATCGAGCTCCTGAATAACGCGCCCAGTCTTGTGCCCATGGAGATAGGTGCCCAGGCGGCCATAAGTGGAATCCCGTTCAATAGCAGCAGCCAGGTCTTGAAGTCCCCCGCCTACGTTACGACCAATATTTACGACAAGCCCGGAAAAATGCTTTCGGGAAACATGATGCCATAGTGAGAGTTTACCGATACGTCCTAGACCGTTTATCCCTAAATTCATGGCATTCGTTCTCCTTTATAGGTAGAGTAAAAATACATTGTTTAATGTCCGCGAGTCTTGCCCGCAACCATCCCAACGAAAAATTGACGGTTGATGGAGATATTCGGCGTGTTCGATCGGAATCTGTCCATCATGACAAAAGCTTGAATAATTACCACAAATCAGCACAAAATACATGTTTTTTAATCCTCCATTGGCAACAGCCACACTCGTTCAACGATACAAGCGATTTTTGGTAGATGTCAAGCTATCTGACGGACAAATCCTGACCATCCACTGCCCCAACACAGGCTCGATGCGTTCTTGCTCAACGCCAGGGAGTCTTGTGGCATTTTCACACTCCGACAACCCCGGTAGAAAATATCCCCACACACTTGAAATGGTGCAGGATCGTGACACTTGGGTCGGAGTTAATACCTCTCGCACCAATAGCCTCGTGGCCGAGGCAGTAGAAATGGGCCGGATTCCTGAGTTTCAATATGTTGATCACATCAAGAGAGAGGTTACAGTTGCCAAGGGGAGTCGGCTTGATCTGGCGATCAGCCGGGGCGAAGAAACAACCTATGTGGAAGTAAAAAACTGCTCACTCGTCGAGAAAGGTATAGCGATGTTTCCCGATGCTGTCACCTCCCGGGGCACCAAACACCTCCACGAGCTGATGACCCTTGCTAACAACGGCCATGGTGCCTGCATTTTTTTTCTGGTTCAGCGGCTGGATGCGAAGAGTTTTGCCCCGGCAAAACATATCGATCTACTCTACAGCGAGACACTGAAGGAAGCAGCAGCAAAAGGTGTTAGCGTGCTTGCCTACCAGGCCGAGGTTTCACTGACTGGTATAGAAGTGGTGAAAAGGCTACCGTGCAATCTCAATTGATTAAGAGACAATATTGGTCACCTATAGAGGCAACAAACTGAAAGAAATACTGCATATAGATCATTCAATATGATGTTGCACTCTTCCGCTCACAAGCGTCATAACCGCCCGTCCTTTGAGTCTCCAGCCGATAAAGGGGGAGTTCTTCCCTTTTGACTTACTCTCTTCGGCGGTAAAGGTGAATTCCGCATCTGGATCAATGACCGTTATATCGGCAACTTCACCTTCAGCAAGTGAGCCTCCCGGCACTCCGAGAATTCGAGCCGGAGCCACACTCATGAGTTCGACCATTCGTTTCTCGCTGATCACACCTTCCCGAACGAGGGCCAAACTAAGCGAAAGTGCAGTCTCAAGACCGGTAATACCGTTTGCAGCCTCATTGAATTCTACATTTTTCTCCAGTACTGAATGGGGAGCATGGTCTGTTGCAATCGCATCGAGGGTCCCGTCAGCGAGTGCAGCCAGGATCGCCTGCCGATCCTCTTCGCTTCTGAGTGGCGGATTCATCTTGGCGTGGGTGTCGTAACCAACTACCGCCTCGTCCGTGAGGGTAAAATAATGAGGCGCAGTCTCGGCAGTCAGCTTCACCCCACGCGATTTTGCCATGGATATAACTGCCAGTGATTCCTTGGTGCTCACATGGGCAATGTGAACATGGGCGCCAGTCAGTTCAGCCAGCGCGGCCTCACGAAATACCATGATCGATTCAGCAGCGGCAGGAATTCCCCGCAAGCCAAGACGAGTTGCCGTCAACCCTTCATTCATGCAGCCGTTTCGGCTCAGTGCAGCTTCTTCCGAATGCGACATGACCAAAAGCTTGTGGCTTTTGGCATACTCCATCGCCCGACGCATCAACTGTGAGTCAAGAACCGGCATGCCATCATCCGTCACCGCAACAATCCCGGCCTGCTTCATCTCTCCGAACTCGGCAAGCCCCTCACCTTTACTGGACTTGCTGATAGCGCCAACCGGATAAACCCTGGCCCGGCAGGGAGCAGCCTTTTCAAGAATATATCTGGTTACCGTTGCATTGTCGTTTACCGGACTAGTATTTGGCATGCATGCCACGGCGGTAAAACCGCCGGCAGCTGCAGCGTTTGTTCCGGTTTCGATGGATTCCTTGTACTCCTGGCCAGGCTCGCGAAGATGAACATGAATGTCAATAAGTCCGGGAACAACCCATTTTCCTGTAAGATTATACACCTCAGCATTTTCAGGAAGCGTAGTTTCGGCTGCAACGATTTTACCTGCGCGAACCCAGATGTCACCTATTGCATCCCGATCATTAGCGGGATCGATAACCCGACATTGCTGCAGAACCATTGTCTTTTCCATCATCTGCCTCCCTGCTCGTCATCGGTTTTTTCTCCACCCATCACCAGGTAGAGAAGCGCCATCCGCACCGCAACACCGTTGGTCACCTGCTCGAGGATCACCGACCTTTTACCGTCGGCAACATCAGGACTCATCTCGACACCACGGTTTATAGGACCGGGATGCATGACGACAACATCATCCTTGGCCAATTGGAGCATTTTATTATTGATCCCGTAGAAGGTGGAATATTCCCTAAGACTCGGGATAAGTGGATCTTTCTGGCGTTCTTTCTGGATGCGAAGTGCCATAACTACGTCAGCATCACGGACAGCATCACGGACATCTTCACATACTGTAACACCGAGTTGATCAGCATCTGCAGGCATAAAAGTCGCAGGTCCTGCAAGGTGAACGTTGGCTCCCAGTCGATTGAAACCGATAATATCCGAACCGGCGACCCTGCTGTGGGCGATATCACCAACTATGGCAATCTTCAAACCTTCAAGGCTACCCTTATGCTCAAGAATCGTCATGATGTCGAGCAGCCCCTGACTTGGGTGCTCATGGGTACCATCACCGGCATTGATAATTGCGGCATCAACATTCTTGGCAAGCAGTTGCGGGGCGCCTGAACTTGAATGTCGAATAATAATAACATCCGGAGCCATCGCCTGAAGATTACGGGCCGTATCAATCAGGGTTTCACCCTTGGTTGCCGAACTGGTGGACGCAGAGATATTAAAGGTATCGGCGCTCATCCGTTTAGCGGCAACCTCAAAAGAGAGCCGGGTTCGAGTTGAGGGCTCAAAGAAAAAGTTAATTATAGTCTTACCCCTCAGGGTTGGAACCTTTTTAATTGGCCTGGCCGATATCTCCTTGAACGATCGTGCGGTGTTGATGACATGCAGAATATCATCCGCTGTCATCTGCGCGAGGCCGAGAATGTGTTTGTGCCTAAATCTATATTCTGCCTGCAATGGCGTCACCTGTTTGCTGATATGAACGATCAGTGAATCAAATCCCCAATCCTGCTCCAGCGGACGGAAGTCATTCTATCCACAGAAAAAAGTGGCTGTTCAAGGTCCCAGGACCAATAAAGTATGAACGCCTTCCCTAATATATCACGCTGGTCGACAAATCCCCAGAAACGGCCATCGTAACTATTATCCCGATTATCGCCCATAACAAAGACGGAATCTTTTGGAACGGTCACGGGACCGAAATTATCTCTGGGACCTGCGTTAGCACTCATAATCGCCGGCGAAGTAAAGTGAGCATGCGGGTCAGCAACAGCCTCCCCGTTAATAAAGACATGCTTGTCTTTAATTGTCACCGTATCGCCGGCAACACCGACAACCCTTTTTATATAGTCGACCGATCTGTCTTTTGGGAACTTAAAGACAATCACATCACCTCGCTCCGGTTTATTCCAGGGTACAAGCAAAGCACCTGTAAAAGGTAACCGTAACCCGTATGAAAACTTATTGACGAGAAGGTGATCACCGATCTTCAATGTCGGCAACATAGATCCGGAAGGAATTTTAAATGCTTGAACGATAAAAGTTCGGATAAACAGTGCCAGGAGAATGGCAATGGCAATTGCCTCTACATACTCCCTGATCAGAGATTTTTTCTGCTTACGGGAAACCACGTGAAGACCTCTTCAAATAAGAGAATACGGATAGATTGTGCAAAAGGTAAATTCATTGTGAGATATCTGGAATACAGCCAAGCAGCCAGCTTATACTAGTCTTTATGGTGAATTGAAGACAAGCCTACCAGCGTTATACTATTTTTTGACCAAGGCAAAACTACATTATCCGTCTGTTTATTACAAGCGCGATTCCCGTAAAACGTTGAATTATAGCATCCTGCTTTCCTCCCAAAAAACAGATAGTTTTATACCATATAGAGAGTAAACAGTTACTTGCGCGCCAACATGTTGTGCCACAGCCTTCCAGGCACTGTTAGGATGATGAATTAACGCCTTGTTTAAAAAAGAAAATAAAGCAATTCATCTATCGCCTTTCCCTTGACAATTGATGCGAATTATGTCCTAAATAATCCTTAAGTGTGAAAAATCTACGTCTTAGCTATTGTGAGCTAGGACATTTTGACTGTTTGTATAAAACTTTTCCCATTCCAGTCACCATGAGTTTACCGTTTCTGTCAAAGAACAACCTGGTCGTGGGAGTTGATATCGGCTCCCATGCGGTGAAGGTATGCCAACTCAAACGGATCGATAAAGGCTATGCCGTTGTATCGCTTGGCAGCGCGGTCCTGCCTGAAGGCGCAGTTGACGACGGTACCCTTGTCGAGCCGGAAATTGTCGGCAAAGCCATCTCGAGCCTCTTCAAAAATCTGAAAATCATCAATAAGAAAGTTGGGTTTTCCATTTCCGGATATTCTGTCATTGTGAAGAAGGTTAATCTGCTCGTCATGGAAGATGCCCAGATGGAAGAACATATCATGGCAGAGGCAGAGCAGTACATCCCATTCGACATCGATGATGTGTACCTTGATTTCCAGAGCCTCAAGCCAAGCAATGAAAATGCTGAACGTGCCGATGTGATGCTTGTGGCCGCCAAGAAAGAGGTAGTTGATGAATACCTTGACATGCTGCACGATATCGGGCTTGAGCCGGTTCTTGTCGATGTGGATGGCTTTGCTCTTGAAAACACCTTTGAGGCAAGCGGTGGCCATGAAAATAACGTTGCTCTTGTTGATATCGGTGCCTCAAAGATGAATATCAACATTCTTTCGAAAGGAATGTCAGTAGTTGCACGAGATATCGTGGTCGGCAGCCGCCAACTCACCGAACAGATCCAGGCCTCACTTGACATCGATTTTGATGAGGCTGAAGCTATCAAGCTTGGTCAAAGTCCGGCAGGTGAAAATCAACAGATGATCGAAGAGATATTTTCCTCGACCTGCACTCAGTGGGTACTTGAAATCAAGAAAGCCATCGACCTCTATCATGCCAACAATCCAGATGCTCCGTTGGAAAAATTGGTTTTAAGCGGTGGAGGGTCTAAAGTTGCAGGCCTGGCGGATTTTCTTGCCCACGAAACTGGCCTCAAAGTTGACCTGTTCAACCCCTTTAGGCATATGAGTTCTAACAGTAAAAAGATAGATGCGGATTATCTCGATAGTATAGGACCTGAAATGGCGATAGCTACTGGTATTGCTATAAGGCCTTCTGTAATTTAAGGGCCGCTAGGCCTGATCACGGAATAGATATGATACGAATTAACCTGCTCCCTGTTCGGCAACTGAAAAAGAGGGCAAAAGCCCGTAACCAGATTGTTGCCGTCACTATTGGGTTCATCTTTTTCCTGGCCGCCTTGGGTGCCGTTGCCTATCTACAGACGATGAAGGTTTCAGCGCTCCAAACCGCCATCGCCGACACGAATAGGGAAATTGAGAAATTTAAGCCTGTTCTTGCTCAGATCAAACAGATTGAGGCAACCCAGAAAGAGCTTGAAAGAAAGTCTGCTGTTATTGATAAGTTAAAATCAGATTCGTCTCTCACTGTGCGTGTTCTTGACGAAGTTGCCAACATTATAGACAATGAGCGCATGTGGTTACTCGATCTTAATCAACAGGGTGGCTCACTATCACTCAACGGCGTCGCACTGGATAACCAGACCGTTGCAGAATTTATGGATGATCTGAAACTGTCACCCTTTGTTTCTAACGTTGAGTTGACAGATTCATCTTTACGGAAAATTGCCGGCAGGGACCTAAAGAGCTTCTCCCTGTCATGTTCGGTGTCTCAACCTGCCCCACCCCAGCAGGGTGAGAACAAACAGTCTGCCAATTAACCGTAACATCAAAATCAAGAGATAAAACCCACAACTGACGGTATGAAAAAGAACGACGCATTTACCAATTTTCTTGATACGAAGTTTATCCCGCTGGAGCGCAAGATAAAGCTTTTGTTGCTCGTTCTTATCTTCGTTATACCGGCAGTTGCTTATTATTTCTTCTTTCTCGATCCAAATATGAAGGAGATTGATCAGCTGACTGCAAAGAAAAGTGGTCTTGAGCAGGAATTGCAAAAGGTTAAAAGCCGAGCACGAGATCTTCCAAAACTCCAAGCAGAACTCGCTCGAATACAGATTGAATTTGATAAAAAATCGGCTCTTCTCCCACGGGAAAAAGAAATCCCAAATCTATTACGCGACATCTCAGCTTTAGGAACTAATTCTGGATTGGATTTTCTTAAATTCAAACCTCTTCCAACAGTGCCAAGAGATTTTTACAACGATGTTCCTGTTTCTATCAACGTTAGAGGACCATACCACAGCGTCGGTTCTTTCTTTGATCGTGTAAGTAAATTGGAACGTATAGTTTCAGTAACAAATATTCGAATGAGTTCGCCGAAACTTGAAGGCGGAGAAATGCTCTTAAATTCAGACTGTCAGCTTGTAACGTATCAGTTCACGGATAAAGAGCTTCCGAAAGACCCCAAGAAGAAAAAATAACGAGCCGGACGATGTATTTTATGAAAAGCACATTACCCCGCATTTTTAACTTCATGCCTTCAAGATTGCATATATTGCATTTGACAATCTTGTTCTCAGCCGTAGTGACTGTCTTTGACGGAGTTGCTTTAGCCGCCGATCCCCAGAACGCGTCTGAAACAATTGCCAGCACTTCAAGCCAATCACAAAACGAGTTCGAATATCGTGTTCAAAACCGAAAAGACCCATTTGTCCCATTTATCACCGAAAAAGCGACTACCACCACAGATGTCGACATGTCAGAAATTGTTGATGTTAGTGGAAAGCTTACTGGCATGCAGCTTTTCGAGCCTGGACAGTTAAATTTGGTTGCTCTCATGAAAAGTGGCAATGAAGATTTTGCAATGGTCGAGGACTTTACCGGTAAAGGCTATGTGATCAACAAAGGAACAAAAATTGGCAAACGCGGCGTTGTCGTAGAAATAGCTCCCAATAAAGTTGTCATTGAGGAAACTGCTCAAACCCGTGCCGGACAGAAAATCGTTACAAACACCGTGATGGTTCTTAAGAAAGAGGGAGAAGAGTAAAAAATGTACGAGAGGTCTGCAATTTCCCATTTGGCCGTACTTTCAGTGCTGTTAGTCCTTTTGGCTTTTAACGGTACAAGAGCATTTGCCCAGCAATCTGAAAGCAATACAGGAGGGCCTGAGTATCGTATCTCTGATATGAAAGCTGGTTTTGAGAGTGACACTCTCTCTATCACTCTCGTTGGCGATTCAATACCTGCCTATACCGTTTCAGAGCGTTTTGCCCCATTCCGTGTAATTGTGGATATTGCCGGGGCGAAACTCGCTGGCTCACTATCACGGCCATCAGAGCTGGTGCCTGCCAATCCAGTTGGCAACATGACAGTTTATAATCTACCGGATCAGCAACAGCCAATTACGCGATTTGAGCTCACGATTGCCGATACCCACGATTATAAAATCACCCGCAATGGCAATAATATTGGGATTATTGTTGCTCCTGCATCAGACATCGCCAAGCTATCACAACCTGCATCCTCGACACCAGCTATTACTGATTTCAAAATTGATACCCGTCCTGACGAGACCAATATTATTCTTATTGGTACAGACCAATTTACCGAATACCATGTTGGAACACTAAAGGGTGATGCAAACCGACCACCTCAATTGTTCATTGACATCCCGAATGTATCTATCTCTGAACTTGTCCGTGAGGTGAAAATTGGTACTGCCGTTCAAGCGGTAAAAGCAGTTCAGTATAATAACGGTGCCCGTATACTGTTGGACGCCTCCAGTTCTGAACTTTTCACCTATGACGTACAGGCGACTCAACAGGGTATTAACGTCCGCATAGGTGAAAATATTGGTGATCTTCCCGCAAATGTCCAAACAGTTGCAGCGGCTAAATCCGACACGATCACAGATTCGACCCTTGATGAACTCATTGAATCATCCAGTAGCCTTTTGTCTAAGAATCAGAAACAACCAACTGATACAACTTCGGATAGTATAAGCGAAATGCAGGACAGTTTCGCGTTCTCCGGTTATAAAAATCAACGCATCAGTGTTGATTTCTACAAAATAGACATTCATAACGTCTTCCGCTTGTTTCGTCAGATTACTGATCTCAATATTATTGTCGACTCAGGTGTCCAGGGTACAGTCACTCTGGCTCTCAGTGATGTCCCCTGGGATTTCGCTCTAGATATTATTCTTAATCTTCAGGATCTTGAGAAAGTTGAGCGTTACAATACAATCGTTATTTATCCGAAGAAAAAAGAATTTGTATGGCCTGAGAGAGCAATGGACAACCTCTCATTTGAAGCAGATATTGAGGTAGCCGAACAGGAGTCACTCATAATCGAACAATCTTCTAATGTTCCTGAAGAGGTCATGCAGGCAAAAGATCTACTTCGTCAGGCAACTATTTTAGAGAAAAATAAAAAGCTTGAAGAGGCAGCCGCTCTTTATGAGCAGGCAATTGCTCTCTGGCCAACAAATGCCAGCATCTGCAACAGACTTGCTGCGTTGTATCTTGTGAACCTCGAAAACAATGCAAAAGCCATTTATTTTGCCCAAAAAGGATTAAAAGCTGATCCTAAAAATCATAGCGCTGCCCTCTATGCTGCTATCGGCTCAGCCAATATGCAAAAAAATAGAGATGCCACTGAGTTCTTTACCCAGGCTATCAGCGGAAACCCGCCAATGAAAGAAGCCCTTTTCAGCTTTGCGGCCTTTAGCGAAAACACCAATCAGTACGCTACTGCTCTTAAATTACTTGACAAATACCATCAGTACCACGGCGAAACAGTTGATACCATGCTCGCCAAAGCACGTATCTACGACAAAATGGGCGATACTGATAAGGCAGCAAAGCAGTACCAGGCGATCATGGCGTCCGGATTTCAGCTGAGTGGTGATTTACGAGATTACATCTCCGGCCGTGTTGCCGGTGATCGATAACCATTTTACCTAATGTCAGGTATTTTACCATTTATCTCTTAAGGTCGATTGACAGCAACAAGAGGTTTTTATGATGTCCATCAAAAGAATAGTTTTCGGCTGCAGCCTTTTACTGTTTGTTGCAAGTATCTCAGCTTGTAATAAACCCCAATCCGCAGGTGATCCCTCTACGGTTCCCGAAAACGGCAACCAGCAGGTGGCTCAATCCAAGCCAAATTTCCAGCAATCACCTGCTACTACAGCTCCTGCAATGGCGCTTCCCATCCGATATCAGACTCCATCCTATATGGTCGATTCTGAGTCGAAAGATGACCTCATTGCTCAGGAGGCAACATCATTAAAAGTTGGAGCTTCGATCCGATCAACACGTGGTCCTCAACCTTTGTGGGATATATTGAAGCGACTCGCTGCTCTGAAGCGCATGAATGTTTCTTGGGCTAGTGATGTTGACCAGACCGTTTTGGTAGATGTGGACATTAACGCTAATGACGACTTTTATGAAGCGGTAGACAATCTGCTCCGTCAGGTAGACTATTTCCATGAGATGCAGGGCAATACCATCGTCGTTAAATATAAAGAGACGAGACAGTATCATGTCGCTATGCCGTATGTCAGTCAGCAATATAAAACCGGCACTGGTGGCAATGTTCTTGGCAGTTCAGAAGAGTCAAATAACATTGACGGAACAATTCAGTTAAAAAGCAACGAGGTCACCTTCGATCTCTGGAAAAATATTGAAGATAACGTCAATGAGATACTCAA
Organism: Desulfopila aestuarii DSM 18488; assembly: GCF_900143695.1. Lineage (GTDB taxonomy): Bacteria > Desulfobacterota > Desulfobulbia > Desulfobulbales > Desulfocapsaceae > Desulfopila > Desulfopila aestuarii. The sequence continues at coordinate 45,456 of NZ_FRFE01000030.1, read as the reverse complement.
GGTATGGTCAACTGACGCAGTAACTGAAGAAGCGAGAGCAGTATCAGATAATACAACTACCCAGAACGCTCAGGGTGAAATATCTGACATACAGGAAACTACCTTCTCGGCAACCCGACGACGCTCTGAGAACCAGAATAGTTTCCTGATCGATAAGTCTATCGGCATGGTAACCGCCACAGCTCCTCGCCCCTTGCTTGACAGGCTTGACTCATATTTTAACACCCTTCGCACAGAGCTCTATAAACAAATAACTATTGAGGCCAAAATCATTGAGGTCCAACTCAATGAAGAGTCGAACATAGGTATCAACTGGAGCGAAGTATTAAAGAACTTCCCGGTTTCAGGTACCGTGAATTTTGGTGCAGGTGGTCAGATTTATCCTAGTGAGGGGGCACGTTTTGTCTCCAGGGTCACATTAAATCCTCTCAACTTTACGGCGTTTATCAACGCTCTTAAAGAGCAAGGAGACGCCAAGATTCTCTCCAATCCTAAACTCAGCGTAATGAATGGGCAACCGGCTCTCATCACTGTAGGACGTAATATCACCTATATCGACTCAATTGAGTCAGACGTGGATGATGATACCAACACCACAACCTATACGGTTAATACCGAACGTGTACTATCAGGCATTGGTATGGCTCTTACTGCAACCATACTTAATAACAATGAGATTATAATGAATCTTGTACCGGTTACATCAGAGCTTGTAGAGCCGATCGAGTACAAAGATATTGGTGCAAATGGCGCAACGGTTGGTTTGCCTATCGTCAATGTCAGGGAAATGAGCACCACTGTTAAAATGCTTGATGGTGAAATGCTTGTTATCGGTGGTCTCATCAGCAATATCAATGACAATACCAGCGCATTCGCCCCTGGCCTAGGAAGCATACCTGTACTCAAATACTTATTCGGTTACGAACAAAAGGTTAATCAAAAACGCGAGCTTATCATTCTTTTACGCCCGCAGATTATTTAATTTAATATTTAGATAACATTATAAACTTCATATCTTAAAGGCAGGGAGATGATTATGGAGAGGATCAAATATTTCTTTTTGGGGATTCTGGCACTGAGCATGGTCGGTTGCGGTCAGACAGTGGTGGAAACCCTTCATGTACCAGAAAACCCAGGCCATAACGCTCCTGGGGTCGGGAAGACACTCGTTATACTGCCATTTGCCGACTACTCTGATGGTGGCAGTATCGCCTCAGCTCAGCGGAGAAACATGATGGTCACCGAGTCACTGACAGATCGATTTCTCGCCAACGGCTTTTCATTGCCTGTCCAAGAGGATGTTTTTCAGTATCTTGTGGCTGAGGATATAATTCAGCTCTATGATGCACGCAAATCCAGTTCCATCAGCGCCGCTCTCGCAGACAGCGATTGGTCAGACGTTATGAAAGGTGAGCTCCAGCGTTACCAAGCTGAGCAGAACATGAGCAAAAGCGACTCACCCATGGATTCTCCTGGTACCCATGGTCTCACCCCTCAAGCAATCACCAAGATTGGGCACGATTTTAATGCGGATTACGTTGTTCGTGGTCGTATTCTCGAGTTCAAAACTCGAGAGGACACATCATGGGAACCCTGGAAAAAAGGCATTCTCCCTTTCATTAACAACGGTTCCAGCCGCCTTTTATTCGGTTTTGCTGACTCTGAGAATTATGACGTATTCAATAACATGGCAACAGGCGCTCTTATTGGCTCCATCATTGGTAATAATGCAAATTCACCAACAAGTCATAACGGTGATAATGCTGCAATCTGGGGAGCCGGCGGACTTGTTGTTGGCAATATAAATTACCACAGTGGCAAAGTTGAGCAAGCAGCTGTCCAAATGCGTATATGGATTCAGGAAACATCAACCGGCAAAGTCGTTTGGACCAATAGGGTTATGGTTAAGGTATCTCCCGAATCAGTCCTCGCTGACAACCAGTATGATGTCCTATTCAACAGAGCGATTGAGCAAGGGGTAACGAAGCTGGTTGACAATTTCGTTATCTATACATTCATGTAAAACCACATTTCATCCTCGCTCTCTTGCCAAATACAAAAAAGGGACTTCCCGAATGGGATGTCCCTTTTTTCATTTCAACCTCTAGAAATTCTATCAGTTGTTGGCTTCTTTCTTGGCTTTGGCATTCTGAAACAGCGCCATAAAGTTGACAGGTTCCATCAGGAATGGTGAGAAGCCACCATCAACAGTAACCTGACTAACTATCTGCCGTGTGAAAGGAAACAACAAGGTCGGACAATCTACACCAAGTACCATCTCAATATGTTCCTGCGGTACATTGCGAATAAGGAAAATGCCTGAATGTTCAATCTCAAGGATAAAAAGCGTCTTCTCGTCATCCTTAGTTGCGACTTTTGCATAAATCTTCAGAGTAACTTCATAGTGGTCGTTATCTAGTGACGTGTGGTTGAGGTTAAGATTCAACTCAACTTTAGGTTCAGATTTCTGGGGTGTGATGTACACCTCTGGTGCATTCGGATTCTCAAAAGAAAAATCTTTAATGAACATTTTCTGCATGCGAAATTCGGGACGCGCAGCATTCTCCGGATTCTTGGTATTTTCAGCCATTCTCATCCTCGTAGTATTTGTGGTTGCTGATTTCGTAAAAAGCCACGAAGGCCGACATCGCAGCCCTGTAACTCAATTAACAAATTCTCATGTCGTACTGTTTCTCTTCAGTAACGTGAATCTGGCGCCATCTTGACCTGATTAACGTATTATTGTGTCACAGCACGGAGGCATTTAACCGTACTTCCTCTCTTCAGGCAAGCTTTTAACCAGTTTCTCTTTCAAGCTGTCGTTCCAGGACTGGCTTAAGAAATCGACCTGTGTATGATTCGTTATTCTCTGCAATAGTCTCAGGCGTACCATCAGCAACAATCATACCGCCACCATCTCCACCCTCCGGCCCTATATCGATTATCCAATCCGCGGTTTTCACCACATCCAGGTTATGCTCGATTACGACTACCGTATTCCCATGTTCAACCAGACGTTCGAGCACATTCAGCAAATGCTGAATGTCTGCAGGATGCAAACCGGTAGTCGGCTCATCAAGTATATACAGTGTTTTTCCGCTCGGTCGTCCCGACAATTCACGTGCCAGTTTTACCCTCTGCGCTTCTCCTCCAGACAAGGTAACTGAAGATTGTCCAAGTTTTATATAGGACAAACCGACATCAAAGAGGGTCTGCAGTCGCCCCTGTATTGTCGGAATATTCTGGAAAAACTCAAGAGCTTCCTCAACTGTCATATTGAGGACCTCGTGAATATTCTTTCCTTTATAATGGATGTCGAGGGTTTCTATGTTATATCTCTTGCCCTGACATCGCTCACACATAACATAAATATCCGGCAAGAAGTGCATGGCGATTTTTATCAGTCCCTCTCCACCACAAGCCTCACATCGGCCACCTTTGACATTAAAACTGAATCTTCCAGGAGTATAGCCGCGTGCTCGTGATTCGGGTAGCTTGGCAAAGAGATCTCGGATCGGGGTAAAGACTCCTGTATATGTGGCAGGATTAGAACGAGGTGTCCGCCCGATAGGACTTTGGTCAATATCGACTATCTTATCTACCTGATCCAATCCACTGATACCTCCATCCAGACCATCATAACTATTTCTCTTAAGCGACAACGCCTTTCTTGCCAACCTATAAAGGGTTTCAATAACAAGTGAACTCTTGCCTGAGCCAGAAACACCTGTTACACATGTCATGACTCCAAGTGGAAAGGCAACATCAACATTCTTTAAATTGTTGGTGCAAGCGTTTTTCACCATCAGGGAACTTCGCTTACGCCCCTTGGCCGCTCTCCTCTTTTCTGGGACCTCAATACGCAACCGATCAGATAGATATGCACCTGTCACTGAGGTATTGCTTTCCAAAAGTCCCTGCACATCACCGCAATAAACAACTTCCCCTCCATGAACCCCGGCACCAGGTCCCATATCGAGCACATGATCGGCTGCAAGAATTGTATCCGTATCATGCTCGACAACAATGACGCTGTTACCAAGGTCACGCAGTTCAATCAACGTATTGATAAGCTTTTGATTGTCTCGTTGATGAAGTCCAATACTGGGCTCATCCAATATATAGAGTACGCCTGCTAAACGAGAACCGATCTGAGAAGCAAGGCGAATTCGCTGTGCTTCCCCCCCGGATAGCGTACCTGACCTGCGGTCTAAAGAGAGATAGCCAAGCCCAACATCCTCAAGGAAGGAAAGTCGGTCAACAATCTCTTTCAAGATGGGCTCACCAATTTTCCGTTCACGGCTATTGAGGGGAAAAACCGGCAATTCTTCGAGAAGCTTACCGATTGAAAAACATGTCAGTTCATAAATCGACCAGTTACCAACTTTTACTGCCAATGCTTCCGGTTTCAGTCTGGCCCCTCCGCATTGCGAGCATACCTGCTCGTTCATGAATTTGGCGAGCTCTTCACGAATCATTGGAGATTGGGTTTCATGGAATCGCCTATCGAGCTGCGGAATAACTCCCTCGAAATGTATTTCCGAGGTCATCTCCCTCTTTTCTTTCTGGTAATGAAAACGAATCAACTCACCTCCAGAACCATAAAGTACCACATTCTGATGCTGTGGTTTCAGTTCCTCAAATGGGGTTTTAAGTGAGAAGCCAAAATGTTCTGCCACTGATGACAACATCTGCCCGGTATAGGTTGATTCCGAACGCCATCCCCAGGGGGCAATTGCACCATCAATGATACTCTTACTCTGATCCGGCACCACCAAAGCAGGATCAAAGAACTGATTAACTCCAAGTCCCCCACATTCCTGGCAAGCTCCTTGGGGATTATTAAATGAAAACAGTTGAGTGGAAATCTGTGGCATGGAAATTCCGCAAGCATGACAGGCAGCATGTTCGCTGAAAAGCTGTTCTTTCTGAGAATCCGGATATTGTACCAGAAGAAAGCCATCTGTCAGTTTAACGGCTGTGCTGATTGAATCGGAGAGCCGGCGACGAATAGCTGGTTTCATGACCAATCTGTCAATCACCACCTCTATTGTATGCCGCTTATTTTTCTCAAGCGACAGCATCTCATCGGCATGATACATTTCACCATTGATCCGCAGCCGGACAAAACCCTCTTTACGAATTCTCGCCAGGATCTGTTCATGCCGTCCTTTCCTGTCAGTCACTACCGGAGCGAGGAGTATAACCTTGGTTCCTTCTGGTTCTGCCAAAAGACTGTTCACCATATCCTCAATCGACTGCGCCTGAATTTCGCTGCCGCACTCAGGACAATGGGGACGTCCGCAACGGGCATATAACAGCCGCAGATGATCATAAATTTCGGTAACCGTCCCTACAGTTGAACGTGGATTTTTACTTGTTGTCTTCTGTTCTATTGACACTGCCGGTGAAAGGCCTTCCAGTGAATCAACATCCGGCTTGTCCATCTGACCAAGGAATTGGCGCGCATAGGTGGATAACGACTCCACATACCGACGCTGCCCTTCAGCATAAAGGGTATCAAAAGCGAGGGTAGATTTACCAGACCCGGAAAGTCCAGTAAAAACGACAAGTTGATTTCTAGGAAGGTCGACGCTGATATTTTTCAGGTTATGCATACGCGCCCCACGTATGCTCAATATTTTAGGTTCCATGCAATACCAGATGATAAATAAAGGAGATAAACAAAAATCAGTACGTGGCAGGAAAAGATGACAGACTGACTAACTGGAAGAAGTTCTACTTACTATAACGGCTACTGAACTGGCTATAAAGCCAAAGCGTGAAATCTATCGATCTCTTATAGCGTCGCAACAATACGCATATGTTCCACCTTGATGCATCGGTCCATTATCACCTCAAGGCCATGTTTTTCAGCAAACAGAGCAGCCTCAGGATGAACTATACCCTGCTGCATCCATATGGCCTTCGCCCCAATCCTGACTGCATCTTCAGCAATGGGGTAAACCTCTTCAGACCGACGAAAGATAGTTACCACGTCGACCTGTTCGGCAATCTCAGTTAAACGGGGATAGCACTTCAAACCAAGAATGGTACTCTGCCCGGGATTTACAGGCAGGATTCTGTAGCCGGCTTCCATCAGGTAACGTGCCACCATATTGCTGGGCCGAGCCTCTTTTGGCGAGAGTCCGACAATTGCTATAGTGGTAATGCCCTGCAACAACTTCCGATAATCGGTGTATTTTTGAATGTTAAGCAATTACGATCCTTCATTCTATAGACCACGCCCAACAGGTTTAAGTGAGATCATTTCTGGTACCTGAAAAGGCTCAATCCGGGCAACTTTCATAATACAGTCACCCCTTAACCTCAATACTGTTCACTACTTCAAAATCGGCAAATTCTCCGTTAGGAAAATCGTTTACCCTCGAGAATCACTGTGGTAGCTTAGGCAGATACAATTACGCCCCCATGGACAAAAGTCAAGGCGGCAAGTATAGTTGTGCTCGACCTGCACAGCGGTATGCCATCCGGTCCTTAAGACACGGAACGCTACCATAGTTTCTCTATGTCCCAATACGAACGATGAGGATATTCAATGAATTTTCAAAATATAATTCTCGAGCTTGACAATTACTGGTCAAGCCAGGGTTGCGTTATTCAGCAACCATATGATATGGAAGTCGGAGCCGGAACCTTCCACCCTGCCACACTGCTACGCGCTCTCGGCCCGGAGCCATGGCGAGCAGCATATCCTCAGCCTTCACGGCGCCCCACTGACGGTCGATATGGCGACAATCCCAACCGTCTCCAACACTACTACCAGTATCAGGTGGTAATGAAACCCTCGCCTCTAGATGTCCAGGAACTCTATCTTGGCAGTCTGCAACGATTCGGCCTCGATCTTCTGGAACACGATATCCGTTTTGTCGAAGATGATTGGGAGTCGCCTACTCTTGGCGCATCAGGACTTGGCTGGGAAGTATGGCTTGACGGCATGGAGATTACCCAGTTCACCTATTTCCAACAGGCTGGATCCATCGACCTGCATCCCACTACAGTAGAGATCACCTACGGCCTTGAACGTATCGCCATGTATCTTCAGGGTGTCGAGAGCGTATATGACATCAAGTGGAATGACAATGTGACCTATGGTGAAATTTTTCATCAAGCCGAAGTCGAGTTTTCAACCTTCAATTTTGAAGAGGCGAACGTTGAACGACTCATCGACTTCTTCAACATCTACGAGGAAGAAGCCCTCAAGCTTGTGGCTAAAAATCTCATTCTTCCAGCCTATGACTACTGCCTCAAGTGTTCTCACACCTTCAACCTGCTTGATGCACGCAAAGCCATCAGCGTAGCTGAACGAACCCGCTATATCGGTCGTATTCGCAACATAGCAAGAAAAGTTGCCGAAAGTTATGTCGTACAGCGCGAAGAAATGGGATATCCATTACTCAATAAAAAGAAATAATACGCTCAATGCGTCGAAGCACTTTACACCAAAGGCCATGATGCAAGGTTATGGCCTTTTTTTTCACAATTCCTCTTTCCTCTAAGTGATATACCACTTATTGGTATTGGCATCCTGTAGGGTTGAATAGTTCATTTCAACTGCTACAGGCCACCTTCACGTGGCAAAATTTGGTAACAATTTTCAGCGAGGCAATGATTCGACTAGTTTTAGATAAAAAAAGCGCCCCACATCAATGATGTAGAGCGCTTTAAGTATTTACTGGCGGAAGTGCATGGGAATCGAACCCACCTGAGAGGCTATTAACCCCACACACCGGATTTGAAGTCCGGGAGGGCCACCAGTGCCCTGTCCACTTCCCCTTGCATAGGAGTACTTCTTGATTGATCCTAGTAGATGCACAGTAGAGGATTCTATCACAGAATTCAAGAAAACTGAACACCTGTTGTATCCCAAACTCTAGTTCGACCAGAGCGGTTATATTTATACTAGTTGGCACCTCATTGCAACTAAATCAACCCACCCCCGGGTAAATCGTGGGGCTACCCCCTGATTTCAAAGATGCCCCCCCTCTGTGTACTGAGAGCTCCCTTCATACGCCTCTTCAGCTGACGGCATCTGACAAGATGCCAATTAGGTTGGTAAAGCTGTAAGCGAGTTCCATTCTATTTGACAACCCACCGTTCGTCTATGCGGAATCATTGTTCGTTATTCCGGAATACGAGTTATTAAGGCTTTGCCGACCATATTGTTAGGCACCTCTAAGCAGACAGTGATATTAACCTCTCTAGCAGATATACCTGCAAGTTCTCAATATGGCACACATATTGGAGTTCACGACAGAATGTCATAGGGGATGACCGAGCATCATTAAACCAACATGGGGAGAGGGAAGAATGAAGAAATTATACTCTGGATTTGCATTTGTTCTATTGCTATCAGCTACATCTACAGCACATGCTTGGCATTTCGAGTTCTATGATCCGGGAGAAGATAGTTGGATTAATGCAGGTTCAGTTATCAACTACAATTATTCTGAGATGTTAGAAGGTATTGGTCAGATAACTGTTCAGTCTATAGAACCTGCCGATCCAGACGTTGGAAGAGATGAAACCAACGTGGCATATGCTATCGAAGGATTTAGTATTACAGATTCAAATGGTAATACTGATATAATGCCAAGTCTTGATAATATGATATCTGCTGGTGTCAGAATTGCTTCAGATATTGGCAATGATGATTACGTTGGGAATGTATCGGTTAACATAGACTATTCACTATTCACCAATGCATCATCAGAAATTAACTATCAAAGTCAATGGGCTTTAGACAACACTTATAATGAATCATATTATGCTAGTGCTGCAGAAGCAATGATTCACATTGATGTTCCGGTTTCAGAAAGAAGTGATGATCCATTCCAAGATGATATAATACGCTACGATTATATACATAGTGAATCGCTTTCATCAGTATACGTCTCCACAGAAAATGGCGTATGGGATTACCAATGGGACCAATTATCTGAAAATGTAATGGAATTTGCAACAAACACAGATTTTGGATTGGGCATTGAAAATCATTTATCTATAGGAGAACCATGGATTTGGGGAGAATTCATGGTAGCCGAAGGTGATGTACCACCAGAAGTTGAAGACCAGATCGGGAATATAATTCTACATGTAGACTCGGGCTTGCAACTCAGCTTATCGATTGAAGACTGGTTAGAAACTCCTAATGTATTTGACCCGACTAATCCAACCATCCCTCTTTCGCCAGTGCTTCCTGTTATTCCCGACGAACCTCTCGAAGATGTTACGGAGTGGATCTTTGCTGATTTCTGGGTTAATCAAAATGTGATGTACCCATTCGACCCTGATTACGCTGTGGGTTATGAATATAGCGTTGGTGTGAATGATCCTAAATTCGCATCTATATACATTAACGCAGGCCAAGATGAAAACGATGAATATATTCTCATATGGTATGATGCAGATGGAATACCTCAAGAGAATACTCTTAATTTAGCTTCTGGCGTAGGTAGTTCATTTGATTTAACCTCACTTGCCGATGGTGGATTATCCTCCTTCACGATAATGGGGATAGAAGGGAGTGCTCAGATCGACCCTAACGATCCGTATGGCTTTATAACGAATCTATCCTTTGCTGGTGACGGTATGGTCGACAACTTTACGATGACAGCTATAATAGAATCGTTTGATGAGCCGAACAGTGATACCGCAGCTGTCCCCGAGCCATCCACCATGCTACTATTCGGTACAGGTTTAGCTAGCCTCGTTGGAGTTGCCAGAAGAAAGACAAGATAAATTGATCCCGAGATTCGAGGCAGAGCGCTAGTAATGGTTCTGCCTTTTGATTTGTTCATCCTTGAAGATGTTTCGTGATAACTTCAAGCTGGTCTCCGCCTACTGAATACCGCCCGTAATACTTCATGCAGAACGCTGGACCGAGCCTTAGGCTATGAGAATTGGTCACTCCCAATTGGAGTTGATAGCAACGGGTCTGACAGTTCACTATCTCGTAATGATCAGACAAAGAGGACTCATTGCCGCTGCAGTGATAACCTCTTAATTTCCCTAAGATCATCTATCGTTATGCGCCCTTGGATAATATCCATATAGTAATCCGTGTTCTCCTCATACCGCTTGGTATACTCCTCGAATTCATCGAGTTTATAATCGACACACCACGCACTCTCCAGATGCCTACGGTCACCAGGAAGCGTCTTCGTTATCTTCACTGTACCAATACAGCAATAGAAGAGAAGCAAAGCTCGTGCCTCCTCAACTTCCCACTCGAAATTAGCTCGAAGAAGCTCAATAAGGTCAGGTGGTGTCTCTCCGAATGAGACAATGATATTCCCCTTAGCTATATTCACAAGCTCCGTATAGAACACACCTACTTTCATCCAAAGCGTTCTAGGCTTTATGGTCTTCTTCAGCCAATCCAAGTGTTTATAATCAAGACGATTATCTTCGAATTGCATAAGGTATTCCTTATTTGTTTTGGGTACCCTTCTGCACATTCTGTCTCTAGAGACATCAATTGAATGACAGTCGGACCCATCAAGCCTGCTCGATCATTTCCCCAATTATCAAGAAGCCCCTATACATCTACTCCATTCGGCTAACCCTCCACGAGATATCATCAAGAACGCTTATCTTTATAGACGTGTAGAACGAATCACTTCCCAACCAAGCCGATCTATACAAACTGCATGCGTTATGCTCTTATCATTCGTCAAAGGGGTTCTTATCGCACAACTTAAACGGGTTAGGTTTCCTATTGATAACTCAAATTCATTCTGATGCACAGCCAATGCCCCCCCTATGTCTTTGGTAATCATAAAGGTGGTCGAGTATTCAGCATCTGCCTTCTCACAGAGCTTCTCAAGAACCAGTGCATCAAGTGGATCAAGCCGCTTAATCGTCTCTATAATGGATACTCTTACAAGATGACTCCTATCGGGATCCATTCCGTTGGCCAATAGCCTGCACCACCATTCATGCAGTTCCTTCCTTGTCTCATCCTGTGCTGCTTCAAGTAAGGGTATGGCTACACTTGGACTCATCGGCTCTGTTTGATTCTCAATCCCTCTTTCCCTAAGAATCTCTTCTGTTCTCTTCGCCAAGCCAGCTGCATTCCTGATACGAGCATGGCGTAACCAATCACCACCAATTACACCTACGACATCTTCGGGAACAGTACCGAAGACTTTGGAGAGAAATCCCCCGAGCTTATCAGCGTTATCCAGAGCCTTCACTCCGAACTTAGAAACCTCTTGTATAGCCTTCGCCTCTTCTTCTAGCATAACGCCTCCCCCTGTATCCTTGCCCATAATTGGCAGTATTAGGCGATAGAACTGCATGACCGCGCACTCCTCGGAGATACAAACAAATCATCCACCGAACATTCTGTCTCTAGAGACAAATATAGAGGAAGCTCCCCTCGGATCTGTTCAGATCTCCTCGAATCACCAACGGCTTCCTCAGGATTAGATAATGAACAAGCAAAGCTAAACAAGACAGGAATTCAGTTCGTTCATCATGAAGTCAAGAGGGAGGACCAGAAGCTTCCCTCTGTACCTAGCTAGATCTGTCTCTAGAGACACTATCTGATCATGAAGACCTGTCTTGCATAATCATACAGGAAGACTCCAAGCACACCTTAAGACCAAGATGGATTACACATATCCACTAGAAATAACATAAGATAGTTATCTTTATTTCCTTCCAGAAAGATCTTTCTAGAAATATTCAAGATAGCTGACTATTAGTCTCTCTGTTTATATCTCTTATATTTATCTTCTTGCTTGTCTTATAGCTGACGACTATCTGTATTCTTTAAAGCACAAGATAGTAGCTTATATATTTATTGGTATCTCTTGTCGCTTACTCCCTTCTTTACGGAATACATCTGTATCTATTTGATTTTACAGGGCATCTTGCTAGGTTTTGCTAAAATCCTCAGCAAGAAGTCTATGAGCCAATCCTGAACCAGCGACCTCATTCGTTCCGAAGGCAGGAACAGTTTAACAGGATCGCCATTTCGTATTGCTGAGCGCCACACCCACTGGAGCACCACAGATAGCGCGTAGTTGTCCTTATCGAAGGTCGCCCCATGAGCCTTAAAGAACAGCTCTATCTCTGGAAAAGGATTAATGTTGAGAAGGAAGGCCAGAACGTGCTTGTCGGCATAATCATTGGTGGCTCTTGTATTGAATGTCAGATACCCCTGAGGATATTCACCTGTCCCTTTGAGGGAGAAATGGTTATCTCTCAGTACTTCAATATGATCCTTGAAACACGTCCACAAATTATCTTCATTCCCCCTGGAGCTGTTCCTAAAGAATGAGCGAGTATCATTCTTCAGCTTAGGTAATGCTCCCCCCTTCCTCTTCTTCATCTGTTGATCAAACCACTTCTTCCCTACCGGATACCCTTTGGCTCTTGGTTCCTTCTTGCCAACATCATTGTATGGGCCTTCGTAGATATCCAGAAGCTTCTTGAATTTCGCGCCATCGTAATACCCAATATGAGCTTTAGTCTTCAAGCCTCCTGCACTATCCTTGTACAGCTCCAGATGTTCAAAGGGTATCTTGAAGACCTCAAGCCATCCGTTGGTCTCTGAGCCCTTGAAGAGGTAGGTCAGAATTGTAATGCTATTGAAGACCTCGAACTTCTCTGGAGGTACTACAAAGACAACTTTGCGATTGGCTACCGAGTAGATATGCTTTCCTTGAACTGCCTTGACTATAGAACTCAGGGCACCATTCTTGCCAATATGCGCTTCCCCCGCTGGTAGCATCTCATAGATCTCAAGCCATTCTATGGAGGGGTGTTCGCTCTTCTCTATAAGCCCAGACTTCTCAGCAACCTGAATGTCTTCGTCCTTCAGTTCGCCCCTCTCGACAAGCATTATAGTCTCGTCGATAATCAGCTCGTACTCCCCCCGAGGAATGCCGCTCAGATCCCATGAGCTTAGTAGGGAGAATAAGGCATGGGAAGCGATAACGGTCTTGCCTTCTTGTACCGCATCAAGGAAGCGTTGAGTCTTAGTCTCGCTCTCTTTAGTGTCGAGCGCCACAATATCTGAGCGTTTCCCTTTCTCTGAACTGGAGAGCGCTTCTTTGTATCTCTCGACCTCTGTCAATAAGGGGACAAGAATGATGTACTTGGTGTCAGGACTGTCATTCACCCTATTGATTATCTCTGTGCTCTTGCCAGTGCCCATTACAGCATCAAGTATTTCGACCTTCATTGTCCCCTCTGTATTCTTCGGGTTAATAAGCTACCTGCTCCAATGCATCTTTCAGTACCAGCAGATTCTGTCTTGAATTCCACTGAATGTACTGAGCGGTAATATCGTTGCTCCGATGGTTCAGCATCCGCTTGACCGTCAGGTAATCAATACCGACCTCTGAGGCTCTAGTGGCGAATGTTCTCCGTAAGTCATGACATTTGAATTCCATGTTGATGAGCTTGCTGAGTCGCTTCAGAGTTGGCCTCTCGTCCTTGATATATGTATCTGATTGTAATGGAGAAGGGAAGATATATTGAGTCTGATTCGCTGCTCTCTGGAGGACCTTCTGGATCTCCTCAGTGACCGGAACGTAATGGGGCCGATGGTTCTTCGTGTCTCTGATTACGAGGCACTGAAGGCCCTCTACGTGCTCCAGATCGCTCCATTTGAGCCGTAGTGCTTCGTTCTTCCTGAGGCCACTGTAGAGCATCAGGTGGACCGCTAACGTCATTGGGTGGCTCTCAGGGGCTGTTATCTTGAGTAGCTCTCTGACCTTATGGGCTGGCAGGTAATTCTCTCGTTTCTTAATGCTTCTGTCGATCCTCTTGAGCTTCAGGACTTCAACAGGATTGCTCTCGATCATCTCGTCAGCCTTGGCGTAGTTCATCAGAGCCGAAAGTATCCGCATGACCTTCGTAGCCTGTGAGTATGTCGGTTTGCCCCCATTGATTCCCTTGTCTCTGATCTGGTAGAACTTCTTCTCGACCATCTGTTTCGTAATCGATGAGACAGGCTTCTTAAGCCAGTCGGAGAGATAGAAGAATACAGCTTCTTGATAATCTTGGACTGTCCTTGGCTTCAGTCGTCCGCTTGCTGTGTACTGTTTGAAGAGCTTCTCAAGGACCATCTGAGCTGACTTGCTCCTCTGGGAGTCCCCAGACCGAACTGAGGACATGAAGGCCAAGGCATCATTTCTTGCTTGTTGAAGCTGTAAGATAGGATAAGAGCCAAGGGTCTTGCGGTAGGATCTTCCCCCATGCCAAACTTCAGAGACAAACGAAATCTTGCCAGAAGTATTCACTTTGACTCCGAACCCGTTTAGTGTAGTATCGCGGAGAAAGTATGGCTGACCTGCAGGTTTAAGCTTATTGAGTGTTCTCGTGGTGATAGCTGTAGACATGATTCCAGTTCCTCAGTAGAGAAATAGTAGAGGATCGAATCAATTTAGCGCTGAGGTACTCTTTGAGGGGAATTTGATTACAGAACGTAACCTAATGGAATTGCTGACGGAAGTGCGTTCTTCTCGAACCCACCTGAGAGGCTATTAACCCCACACACCGGATTTGAAGTCCGGGAGGGCCACCAGTGCCCTGTCCACTTCCCTTATCAGGCTTGTCGGAAAGCAAGCATAATAATAAGCATTGACCTTGAAAACAAGTTTTTATTATAATGACGTGTTATTCCTTTTTTTGAGATTCTTGCACACATGAACCTCAAGGGTCGTGCAGGCTCACAACATGCTGAGCTCAGTGCTGTCATCGTAATGACTGTTTTTTTAAAGCTTTAGCAAACGTTTTTTTCATTTTTTCAACTGACAACTATTTTCCTGCTGGCTTTCATTTCCCAGCAGGAGCCTCCCACTTCATCTTCAACTCTAACAAACTACACCAAAAACATGCAGTGTGAACGACTCCTCAAACTGGCAAAAACGTGGTACATCAGTGTCAAGGAAGAAACCATGGCCCCTGCGCGCATGGTCTCCTTTATGGAAAAACATGCCGCTGAGTGCCCTGTCTGCCAGGACGACCCCGATATACAAGATGAAATCGCCAAGATAACCGAGATCATCCTCCCCGAATCCAAAATCCCTAAAGCCGTTCGCATGCAAAACGAAGCGGTCGACGATGACGAAGAAGATGAGGATGAGGATGACGATGAAGATACCGACGATGATTCGGAAGAAGAAGATGAGGATGACGTCTACGACGATGACGAGGATTTCGAGGATGAACCCGATCTGGACGAAGACTGATTCCGCAATACGTTAAATAGAAGGATAAAAAAGGCAGGTGGACCTCGATCCCCTGCCTTTTTCTCCTATCCGGCGTTTATCTCAACGCTGCCGCACCAATATTTCCTGGCCCCATTCCAGTAATTTTTTCCCGATAAACTCATTGACTATGTCCATCTCTTCGTTGCCTTTGCCGGTTACTGCAAATGGCGCAGCAAAAGCAATGCGCACCGGGAGGTCCCTGTTGATAGCCCCAAAATCTTTTATAATTCTGCCATTTTGCAGAGCATCGGTCTTCAATGCCATTGGCAGGACAGGCACATTGGCTCGTTTCGCCAGTTTCACCCCAATAGAACCCATCTGGGCCGGTTCAAAATTGTGCGACCGGGTGGACTGAGGAAAAACTACCACGGAAACCCCATCTTCCAATCGTTTTACTCCCTCCTCCAACACCGTCTTCAGATCCTGCCTCGGGTTAACCCGGCTCACGGCTATGGGATTGGATGAGCGCATTACATGCTTGAACACTGGATATTCCAGAAGACTCTGCTTGATAACGAATGTGAGACTTTTGGGCAGAATCAATCCTGGCAACAGGAGTGTTTCAAGAAAACTCATATGGTTGCCAATAATAACGCATGGCCCGTGGTCAGTGTTTCGGATATGATCCATACCGGAAACACGGATATCGACACCCATTCTCTCAAGTATCTCCAGCACTTCCAGGCTACTGCTCCCCCACTCGTCCTCTCCATACTGTCCCTTCTGGGCAAGACGGGCGGAACGTGTCACGGTGGCAATAAGCCTGAGATAGAAGTAGAGCGAAGGAAACGTTGCGGCCGGAAACGACAATGTCTTTTTTTCGGTGGCATACGTATTATCGTGCAGCGGCAAATTCTTCATATTCTCTCATTCTTCCTATTCTCTCATTTCTGCCGGAGATAACCTTCCGACATTTCTATGGGTTTGGATAGACAGTGATTTGGACTCACAGAAACTAGCATGTTACGAAGAAACGGTGCAAGAATTTTCACAATCTTCTCTTGTCATGAAACATCTTCGTACACAATTTCATCACTGTCTACTACCTGGCTGCAATCTAACACTATAACCTCAACCAGGCCGGGAACAGCTATATTCGATAGCAGTACTCTCTGAAAAGTTGAAAACGCTAGAGAAATTTGAGAAAATAAGCTAGATAAAGGGCTCTAATAAGACAGCATAGTATTTCCTGGAAACACATTCATTATCCTTCCTGCCGAAACGACTCGATAAAAACAGCACTTTTTTCCGTAACATTCAGCAATCCATAACCTTGCGGTAAAGCAGGCAGCAGTGAATAATCTATCAAGAAAAAATGGTTCTCCGGATACCTCCCCACCAGAACCTTCTGTAATTTCCGACAAGAAGGCACATCGAAGAACCACGCCTTCACGCCAGCGATTTGCTGATATCGTCATCGAGCCACCGCATTCATCTCCAAATCGTAACGTCCGACCGATATCGGCAGTCACAACTGAGAAAGCGGAAGAAATTCCACCGACCAGAACGCTGCCCTCCAAGCCGCCGAAAAAACGTAAACCGCTCTGGCCCCGCTTAATCATTGCGACCCTTTTTCTCGGAGCATGTGGTGCAGCCGGATATTACGAAATAGTAACCTCAACCTTCCAGGCCCGCTTTCTCAGCCAGTATGCGGCAAAACTCACCTACCGGGTCACCGATGGCCCTAGCGACTCCATCGTGTTCCCTCAAAAGGGTCCATACGACAAACGTCTTGGCTATGTCCAGCTTCCGCTCATCCTAAAAGACCTTGAACAACACGGCATGGTGGTCAGCCATCAGGCCCGGTTCAGCCCCGAATTGTATACCTATGCCCAAAGAGGCTTCCACATCCCTTACAACGAAAAAAGTCAGGCCGGGCTGAGTATAGTCGACAGTAAGCAGCAGACCATGTACAAGGTGGTCAATCCTACCAGAGTATACAAAGACTTTTATGACATCCCCTATGCGGTAGTTCAGGCCCTTCTTTTTATCGAGAATCGAAATCTGCTGTCCAATCCCTACCCCACTGCCAACCCAGCGATAGAATGGGGACGTTTCGCCAAGGCTGCATTGTTCAGAGCCGGAGAACTGCTCCATATAGATATGCCCGCCATGGGTGGCAGCACGCTTGCGACCCAAACGGAAAAATTCCGTCATTCAGAAGGAGGCCTCACCACATCAGCCCTCGATAAACTGGTACAGATGAGCTCTGCAAGCGTACGAGCGTACCGCAACGGCGAGGATACAACCAGCTTCCGCAAACAGCTGATACTTGATTACATCAATTCCGTACCCCTCTCTGCCGCACCGGGCTATGGTGAGGTCAATGGCCTTGGCGATGGCATGTACATCTGGTACGGCACGACCTTCAAGGAGATGAATCGGCTGCTCAATCTGCAAGCCCCCAAAACACCGGAACTGGAAATGCAGGCGAGGATATTAAAGCAGGTTATCAGCCTGATGATTGCCCACCGACGGCCCTCCCATTACCTCGTCCAGGGACGTAAGGATCTTGCCATTCTGACCAACAGCTATGTGCGTCTCTTAACCGATAACGGTGTAATCCCCCAGGCGGTCGGCGAAGCTGCCCAGATACAGCCCCTCTTCTTCCGTGACTTCAAGATTAACGCAGCCACCCCGCAGATTACCCAGAACAAAGGGGTGAATGTCGTCCGCAACCGACTCGCCTCCCAGTTTGACACTTCGCTCTATGCACTTGACCGCATGGATCTGTCCGTGGTTTCCACTCTGGACAGAAAACTGCAGGAAGAAGTCAGCGACTATCTGAAAAATATCCAATCCCCAGATACTGCAGAGAAGTATGGCCTCGTCGGGAAATACCTTTTGACGTCTGACCAGACAGATGAGATCAGCTATAGCTTCACCCTTTTTGAACGTACCCCTGCCGGCAATATGGTTCGTGTGCAGACCGATACCACCCAGCTGCCGTTTGATATTAACGAGGGCAGCAAGCTTGAACTCGGCTCAACCGCCAAATTACGAACGCTTGCGACCTATCTTGAGATCATCGCTGAGCTTCATGCAGATCTCGTCAGCAGGCCGCCCCTTGAACTGGTCAAACTTATCAGCAAAACACCCGACCCCCTGACCCTCTGGGCCTGTAATCAACTCGTCCAGCACCCAGGCATGTCGCTTACACCTTTTCTGGAAGCGGCTATGCAACGCACATATTCGGCCAATCCCTCCGAGCGTTTTTTCACCGGTGGCGGCATTCACGTTTTCGGGAATTTCCGCAAGGAGGACAACAACCGATTCGCAACTGTGACCGAATCGCTGCAAAATTCGTTAAACCTCCCCTTTGTCCGGATCATGCAGGACATTGTCCGCTACACAATGGCCAGTCAATGGGAAAATAATCGCCAGCTTTTGCTTGATGACAATGATCCGCGAAGAAAAGAAGTGCTCGACATATTTATCGATCGGGAAAGCCGCACATTTCTCAGAAGATACTGGGGAAAATACGCAGGAAAAACCGCAGAGCAACGATTGGAAACACTGTTGGCCGCCATTAAGCCAACAGTCCTCAGGTTAACCATCATTCATCGCCATCTCTTCCCGCAGGCAAGCGAAAAAAATTATATCGCCTTTATCCGCACCCAACTTCCAACAAGCACCGTAAGCAACAAACAGCTCGCACAAATGTATGAGCGGTATAAACCTGGCGCCTATTCCCTCCAGGATCTTGGCTATCTCGCCTCAGTCCATCCTCTTGAACTATGGCTGCTCGACTATCTGCAACAACCTGGCGAAGTATCACTCAAAGATGCAATCAGCAAAAGTGAGAAACCACGTCGTGATGTTTACAGCTGGCTGCTGCGTACTAAAGCCAAAAACGCCCGCGACTCGCGAATCCGGACTGTTCTGGAGATAGACGCCTTTTCCGATATCCACCGACGCTGGAAAAACATGGGGTATCCATTTGATCAGCTGGTTCCATCTCTGGCCACAGCCCTTGGCAGTTCAGGCGACAGACCAGCAGCGCTGGCTGAGTTGGTCGGCATTATCATCAATAACGGCAGCCGGCTCCCCACCCACCGTTTCACTCGTCTGGAATTCGGCAAAGACACACCCTATGAAACGCTGGTAGAGCAACCCTCCCCGCAAGCGACTCAAGTACTTTTACCAGAAGTTGCGGCCGTCCTCAAAAAGGCGATGAGCATAGTTGTCAGTGAAGGAACTGCCAGAAGGCTACTGAACACCTTTCAGCAGACCGATGGCTCGCCCCTGCTTCTCGGCGGCAAAACCGGCACCGGCGACAATCGCATCATCACCTCCAGCTCCTCAGGCCACCGGACCTCATCGCAGGCACTGAACAGGACCGCGACGTTTGTCTTCTACCTTGGTGATAACCATTTCGGTACCCTGATCACCTTTGTCAGTGGTCGCTCGGCCAACGCCTTCAGCTTCACCTCGGCTTTACCCCTCCAAGTCTTAAAAGGAATGGCGCCAATCCTCCAGCCATATATCAATGCGGCCAATCAATCGAGACAATAATTTTGCTACCAATAATCGGTCAGGCATTGTCGCGACATGTATTTACTGCTGCGGCATACCATTTCCAGTTCGTCAATACAAATTAACCGTTCACAGGTTTTGATGAATCTTTTTTAGAATTTTGATTTTCCCCTCTGAATTGCACGTTGACACTCCTGGTTGAATTGTCTAATTAATTAGGAGTTGTTCTAGAAGTTAAGCATAATACGTATTGGAGCGAACGAGCTGCGATAAAGCCCGATCTCGACGATCAGCCAAGCCTGCACAAGGGGCCTCTACCAAGTATGCATTGCGGTATTGCATCCGGTCCCAGCAGAAAAATTCACCAAGACTGAAATATGCCGAGACCCATTCACCTGCGTAACATATTCAAAACAAGTATTGCCATTCTTCTCAGTAGCGCCCTTATCACCATTTCCTGCGCTACAGCCTTCGCCACCGAAAGGCAATATGGCTCCCCCCGCACCTCTTTTGGATTTACCGACAAACAGTTTGAAAAAAAGGTCAAAGAGTACCTGGATGTGCCCTACAAAACGGGTGGAACCACAAAGAATGGAATGGATTGTTCCGGTTTTTCCAAAACCGTCTATTCAAAACTTTTTGGTATTAATCTGCCGCACAGCTCTGTTGACCAATTTCGTCTTTCGGCACTCAGGAAAATCGACGCCAATCAGCTGAAACCCGGCGACCTTATCTTCTTTGCCAACAAGAAGAAAAGGAAAGTCAACCACGTCGGTGTCTACCTTTCCGACAAAAAATTCATCCACGCCAGCAGTAGTCAGGGAATCACGGTATCGAGTCTCGATAATGACTACTGGAGAAACAGATTCGTGGGCTCCAAACGACATGTGGCATTCATTGTTCCCAAAAAGCCTCAGGTCGTTCGCATCAAAAGTGAGCAAAAGAAGATGTATCACTGATACCTGTTCTCTCCATTCTTCCCCAGCGAAAATTCAAGCCGCAACAGACCTTATCTGGAGCGGCTTTTTCATTTTACGCGCCTCAAAACATAAGAGAAAAATAAACCCAGAGTACAGTGCCTTTTCAATATGCTATGACTGCTCCAACACATCCACTCAGCTCAGCGCTTGCCGTGCAGGGCGAATGTAATAGCGGAAATAGCCGACCAGGTTGGAACAGATAAAAAATATCTCCACGACAACTGCCCCTGGTGAGCCGGCAATGATATTATGGACCAGCCACAAAATAGTACCGATGAGCATCAGCTGACGCAGCAGTTTGTCATCTTTACTAAATGAGGCCACCGTCCCAAAAAGCGAGCCACCACAACCAAGAATTGAAAGTAGCCCCTCATAAGTCAAGATCGAGGCAAGAATGGCCATCCCCATAAAGAACAGCATGACAACCCTTGAGGTGGAGAAGAGACTGACTAAGAACCGTGAGGCAGCAAGGATCCCAAGACAGGCAGCGGTCCAATGCCCGAGGCAGATAAAGTGAAGCGATATCAGGATGCAGGATGCGAACAGGCAGCTGATGATATGCGCTCTCTTTTTAAACTGGAAAGAGATGATATCGCTGCATAGAGCGACTCCAACGAGGACCTGCGAGAGCACAAAAAGAGACATGGCGGACTGCTGTTTTCAAGGTTAATTGTTTTGGATAGGATAAGGTCGCAAACACTCTAAACGAAAAGCAATCCACCTGGCCTCAATGAAGATGCATTTCTCATGCTTCAATTTCGTTTCTTAAAGATCATTTAAATCCTGGACCGCATCGACAATCAGCCCGGTTCCAACCGCTATCATCAGGATATCGGAGGCAACCCGCACATAACGATGCCCGGCTGGCGGCGGTCCGAGCTGACGGATAATGGTGGTCGGCAGATCGTAGACAACCACATCATGGGGAACGGGATAGCCGAGCCGCCATTTCTTTGCCTGCCCAGGCGGCATACAACCATTGTTCTTTTTGGCAAGCCCGGGAGGGCAATGACCGGAACGGTATTCCTCTCTGTAGTAGTTACGAATAACGTTCCTATGCTTGTCCGTAAAATAGACATTAACCGTAACATCCGATTTTGAATCCTTCCCTTTATCTTTCTTTGCTTTGTCGCTGTAGTGTTTTTCCTTCTTGGGGGGCTTCCCCCCCTTACCATTGTCACCAGCCAGTCCCTGACAGGGCACAACAAAAACTAAGGCCATAGTCAATATCATGGCACACCGGAACAACGCACGTACAGAAGACTTCATATGCATATCCTCATTGTCTCACCAACTCCATCAGGAGCCGTATATACCAACTTCACAACCGGCTGCTTTTATCAAACAACCTGCCTTTTTGACCATTAGGGCATTGTACACCCGCCAGATAATTAGGGCATTTCTTTTCGCCAGCTGTAGCTGATATTGTTGAATCGAGGCTCTTTATCTTCAGCGCCTGCCATATCAATCGCCAACCGGGACCTCGGTAAAGCTGAATGTGGAAAAATCAAACAGCCCGGAATCACATATCTTCAAATGCGGAATAACCACCAGCGACATGAATGAGAGTGCCAGGAATGGATTAAATGCACAGGTGGGGGCAAGCTCTCTTGCAGCCTGCCCAACCTGGCCAAGAGCAACAAGAACATCCTCGGCTGCAGCCGAGGTCATCAGGCCCCCAATTTCAAGCCTCAGTGATGCAAGGGTCCTGCCCTGATCGACAACGACTATGCCGCCCTGCATAGTCCTGATTGCCTCAATTGCACCAATCATGTCGGCGTCGGTTACGCCAGCGACGATGAGGTTATGTGAATCATGAGCGATGGTGGTGGCAATGGCGCCCCGTTGCAAGCGCAACCCTTTTACAACCCCAACTGCCATGCTACCAAGCGCTTTATGCCGCTCAATGACCGCAATCTTCAACTGATCACGAGCCGTATCAACGACAAATTGATCGTTTTCAACCTCAACGCTTTCCACAAGATGATTGCTGACCACCGTCCCTGGCACGATTTCAATAATACGGGCCTTCGAACAGCCCTTCATGGCAATGGCCAAATTGTTCTCGGTAACCTGAGGACAATTGATAGAAGCAAGCATATTGTCGGGCGCTTGATGACTTGCCGACTCCACCCGCTCATCAACTACCCCATTTGTCGCCACCCGCCTACCTCTTTTATACACCTCTTCAATCTTCAGCGTATCGAGATCTGAAACGATGGAAAAATCAGCATAATAACCAGGCGCAACAGCCCCAACATTCTTTAAATGATAACATCTGGCCACATTGAGCGAAGCCATCTGAATAGCAGTTGCAGGTGAAAGCCCGTGCCTGATTGCCATCCGGACGCTGGCATCGACTCCCCCCTCGCTGCAGAGATCATCAAGATGTTTGTCGTCCGTGGCGAAACAGAGCATCGGCGCATTTCGTTCATTTACCGCCGGCAACATTTTGACCAGATCCCGACAAACAGTTCCCTCCCGGATGAGGGTATAGATGCCCCGTCGGACCCGCTCAACCAACCCTTTTTCGGTATCGCATTCATGATCTGTTCGAATGCCGGCTACCGCGTACCCATTCAACTGGTCCAGGTCAAAGCCCGCCATATGGCCATCAATGCGGCGTTCCTCCCGCTCCGCATCCGCGAGCTTTTGAAGCATATCGGAATCTCCTGCAAAAACTGCTGGGAAGTCCATAACTTCCGCGAGCCCCAGCACGCCTTCCTTGCTGTAAAGAGGCCGCAGGTCATCAGCTGTAAGGGTCGCACCGGAATGCTCAAATGAAGTGGCCGGAACACATGACGGGAGCATGCAATAGATATCCAGTGGAACATGACGACTGTTTTCAATCATAAATTCAATTCCGGCGACACCGCAGACATTGGCAATCTCATGGGGATCGGCAACAACACCAGTGATCCCCCTGGCAAGGGCTGCATTGCTGTACTCGATAGGTGTCACCAATGTCGATTCGATGTGCACATGGGCGTCGATCATTCCAGGAATGAGGAATTTCCCTGTGCCATCTATTTCGACACGCCCCTGACCACGGTAATCGCCAATACCCGTAAACACCCCATCCGACACCGCGACATCGGCCGCAAATACATCCTGGGAAAAAACATCGACCACCTGAATGTTGGTGATGACCAGATCAGACAGCTTTTTTTTGATAGCCGAGAAAATCCTATCGGTATTCATGGAACTCCTTGCAGTTGTAGCTGACGGGTTACAACAAAGCGATACTTCAAACCCTTCGCCAGCGCACCCATATATTCGTTAAAAGATACTAAAGGTGAGTATATCACCGGGAACGTCATACTGGCACATCATCTTGATGGAGGAACCTTGCCACATACAATGATTGTGGTGCTCACAAGCATGGCCTTCAATATCCCCTTACCAGTTTATTGCATTTCTATCCAAAGAACAAAACAATGACTGAGACAGAACACGCCAGGGAGTGTTGTGATGCTGATAATTGTTCTTATCGTTAATGAAACATTTGAACCAAGGATCCCTCAGGCCAACCTAGAGTACTGTCACAATGAAAAGCACTTTTGACAAGATTACTGCAGCAAGAAAGGTACTGGACCTTCCGGAACAGGCCACTTTTGCGCAGATCAAAAGGAATTATCGTACCCTGCTCCGCAAGTGGCACCCGGATACATGTAACAGCAAAAACGAAGAATGCCTTGAGATGACACGAAGAATTACGGAAGCATATACCATCATTCTACGCTACTGCAATGAATATGAGTTTTCTTTTCGAAAAGAAGATGTCAAACAATCCTGCTCTGCAGAAGAATGGTGGGCCCAACGGTTCGGTAACGTTCCATGGTAAGCAAAACAACTTAAAGCAATAATGCCTCGATTTTTTTTTGGAAAGGGGTTCGTCCGAGGTTTAAAACCTTGATTTTTGCAGAATGCCGTTTGATAATGCAGACAAATACGGTTCCATCCCCTGTATAATTACACCAAACCGACAACGAGGATCTAAAGGATCGACTATGGGTGATGTAATACATCTGAAAATCAACAAGTTGAAGTGGAATGTGCAGGACATTGCATTCCTCTATCCTCCAGATGTCTTTACCGGGGCATTTGATAATGAAGTCATGGAGGCAAGACACAGGGAGGAGATGCAAAAAAAGCTGGAGAACCTTAAAAGTTCAATAGCCGCCGAAGATGATCCTTTTGTCGCAATGCAGTTACTCCATAAAAAAGATCATCTCCAGTTCCTTCGTAATAATATCGATGCGTTCAGGCAGGCGGAAAAATTAGAACAGGCTGTTATCACACTCTATACCCAATGGAATACGCCTTTTTCTTCTGACGGAGATCAATATTTGTGGAATGAGTTATTCGAGGCCTGCGATAAAAAAAGATTATACGACTCCGGCGCTCCCATAGCCTTCTCTTCCGCCACGATTTACAGAGGTTCTATTTCAGGTTTCCAACGTAGTCTGATCTGGACTCCCGACAAGGCTACTGTCGAAAGAATCGCCAAAAGATGGGAAGACCCCAACTTGGGTGGCGGCCATCTCTTTGAAGTTGATGTCAAAAAAGAAGATGTGCTGCTTTTTCTTAAATTGAGGCGTGGCGATGAAGTGATCGTATCGCCCCAATTTATTAAGACCGCAAAGATACGAAAATATGGCTCAGATATGTAAGAATGCATACCATGATGAGTCTAACTAAGTAGTGATTACTGGCTTCCACTCCCTGATTTCACCGCTCACACTTTCCTGATAGTTGCCTGAAGAGGTCGCATCCGGACGTAAAACTCTACCAATGGCAACATCTTGAAACGTACTATATTCAGCACCCCTGTAGTATCTCACATCATTAAGATTTTGTGTCATTTTTCACTTAAGGCACGCGGCTGGCAGCTACAGGGCCAGCCACCAACTGCGCCAAAATATGTTTTAATAGCAGTACCGCATACAAGCAACTGGGATTTTCCCTTATCGCTTGCCATGGCCTTTATTTACGGATTTGAAATGATGTGGATGGGAAAAGATTCGCTTTTTACAGGCTGGCGTGGCCCCATCATGCGATGGATGGGCGGCATCCCCATTACTAGGTCGTCATCAAACAATGTCGTTGAACAGACCATTGAGAAATTTAACACCAGTGATCGACTTGTTATCGCCATCCCCCCTGAAGGCACTCGCTCGAAAGTTACTGCCTGGAAAACAGGATTCTATTACATAGCCCTTGGCGCAAAAATCCCAATCGCCCTCGCATTTATTGATTATACAAAAAAAACAGGTGGCTTTCTGTCGACTTTTCACCCAACAGGCGACGCCGAGAAAGACATTGCTCATATACGAGCCTGCTACTCCGGGATAGATGGTAAATACCCCGATCAATGCATTGTTCATTAACAACTTCGATTGAGGTGTTCAGCATGGTGTCACCTCATTTTCCATGAAAACGCTTTGCGCTTTTTTCCCATT
Source organism: Desulfopila aestuarii DSM 18488 (assembly GCF_900143695.1). GTDB lineage: Bacteria > Desulfobacterota > Desulfobulbia > Desulfobulbales > Desulfocapsaceae > Desulfopila > Desulfopila aestuarii. Next base: position 19,287 of record NZ_FRFE01000030.1, on the reverse strand, counting down.
CTGTCCTTGAAAAATCCTGACTCGACTATTTCTGACATTATTACATTTTTGAAATATTCATAAATGTACAAAGAGGATATGCTGGACGCCTTCGACCAGTTATGAGCACGATCGACAATCTATTCAATATACAGAATCCGAACTCTTCAGAATTATTTATTCTCATGATCGAAGCCAGCTTCAATCCGACTTTCAACTGTATTTTCAATTATTAATGTCAAAAAACGCCATTGCTGATGCGATGAAAAACGGATCAACTGTATTTTTCGGAACGTAACTGCCCCCTCCCCCCTCAGTCTTCCCTGCAAGCACTTATTCTGCATTGGCACACATATTGCTAGGCTATTAGCAGAATGCGGAAACAGCGCTTCGTCGATGGCTTTTCATACTTTACATTTTTGGAGCCCTATTTTACATTCACTGCAAATGTAGTGGGAAAGGTTGGGAGTTTACAGCAGCATAATTCAACCAGAACTCTTCAGCCGGGATACTGCAGGCTCACGCTGGCGGGATTACCCAAATATAAACTTGCTTCATCAAGCACTTAGTAAAAGTTAATCAACGGTAAAAACACACCGCCTTCCCCCAGAGTGAAGGGCAAACTGCGCACTGCATTTTACATTTTTGTAGTATTTATGGTTATAAAATATACATTTTTGTAGCAACTACCAACCAACAATCATTATGGAGAGTGCACTATGAGTGGAATCCAGGCCCGCCTTAACGCCATCTCGGCGATCATCAACTACAAACCTTCCCACGCCCCGCTGAATTTCAGTGAGACCAAGCCGACCGATGTGTTCGGCAGCAACGTCTTCAGTGACATCGTAATGAAGGAACGCCTGCCCAAGCATGTCTACAAATCTTTGAAGAAAACCATCGCTTTCGGTGAAAAACTGGATGCCAGCGTTGCAGATGTTGTTGCCAACGCCATGAAAGACTGGGCCATCGAGAAAGGAGCAACTCATTTCACCCATGTCTTCTATCCATTAACCGGTTTAACAGCTGAAAAACACGACGCTTTTCTCGTCCCAGACGGTGATGGTAGCGCTATCGCGGAATTCTCCGGCAAGCTGTTGATCCAAGGTGAGCCAGATGCCTCTTCTTTCCCCTCAGGCGGTCTTCGTGCCACTTTTGAGGCCCGTGGGTACACAGCATGGGACGTTACCAGCCCGGCCTACATTCTTGAAAACCCAAACGGCACCTTTCTTTGCATTCCCACAGTTTTCGTCTCCTGGACCGGCGAAGCCCTGGACAAAAAGACCCCGCTATTGCGCTCACTGCAGGCCCTTAACAAACAGGCTAAACGGGTGCTGAAACTCTTCGGCACAACCACAACGCTTCCCGTCACTGCCTTTGCCGGCCCCGAGCAGGAATATTTCCTGATCGACCGCAACTTCGTTTTCTCCCGCCCCGACCTGCTGCTGGCCGGCCGTTCGCTGTTTGGTGCCCGCTCCGCTAAAGGACAGGAGTTTGAAGATCAATACTTTGGAGTTATCCCACGTCGAGTCCTGGCATTCATGATGGAGGTCGATCGCGAACTCTACAAGCTCGGCGTTCCGGTGAAAACCCGTCATAACGAGGTTGCACCGAGCCAGTTTGAGATTGCCCCGATTTTCGAGCAGGGCAACCTCGCCACCGACCATAACCAGATGGTTATGACCACCCTGCGCACCGTAGCCAAACGTTACGGAATGACCTGCCTGCTTCACGAAAAGCCGTTTGCCGGCATCAATGGTTCAGGTAAACATCTCAACTATTCTATCGGCAATGCCGAACTGGGCAGCCTGTTTGATCCGGGCGATACCCCACACTCCAATGCTCAGTTCCTGGTTTTCTGTGCCGCCACCCTCCGTGCACTGCACAAATACGGCGCGCTGTTGCGAGCTACCGTTGCCACCGCGTCCAACGACCACCGTCTTGGCGCCAACGAGGCCCCTCCTGCCATTATGAGTGCCTACGTTGGCGAGCAGCTGGCTGACGTTTTCGAGCAGATCAAAAAAGGTGAAGTGAAAAGCTCCAAGCAGAAAGGTGTTATGAATATTGGCGTAGACACCCTGCCGCCGCTGCCGATGGATCCCGGCGACCGTAACCGCACCAGCCCCTTCGCCTTCACCGGCAATCGTTTTGAGTTCCGTGCCGTTGGCTCCTTGCAGTCTATCGCCGGATCCCAGGTTGCCTTGAACACCATGATGGCCGAGTCTCTGGATTACGTTGCCACCGAGTTAGAGAAATTGGGCAAGGTCAACAAGACCAAGTTCAACGAGGGTGTTCAGCAGCTTTTGCAAAAACTCATGAAAGAACATGATGCGATCATCTTCAACGGCGACGGGTATGGTGAGGCCTGGCATAAAGAAGCCAAGAAACGCGGCTTGCCGAACCTGAAGACCACCCCGGAAGCCCTTCCAGTATTGACAAGCAAGGAAGTTGTGGAGCTGTTCACCAAATACGGCGTACTCTCCGAGGCTGAACTGAAATCCCGCCAGGAGATTTACCTGGAGCAGTATGTAAAGACCATCAGCACCGAAGCCAACCTCGTTATCCGTATGGCCCGCACCTCGATCTTCCCGGCCGCCATGCGCTATCAGGGCGAGCTTGCCGCCACGTGCAGCAACCTCAAGAATATTGGCCATGACATCAAGATGGTAGCCCTCGAAGACGTTACCGATAAACTCCGCGCCATGCAGGCGGAGGCAGATAAACTTGAAAAGCTGATGGCCCACGAGGGCGGCGATACCCTGGCACACGCCAAATACATGTGCGATAAGGTGCTGCCGGCGATGAACAAGGTTCGTGAATACGCCGACGCCTTAGAGGCCGTTGTAGCCGACGATCTGTGGCCGCTCCCCTCCTATCAGGAGATGCTGTTTATTCGTTAACTCGAAAAACACTCTGACTTTGGAAAAAAACAAAGGCCGCTCTCTAGCAGGGAGCGGCCTTTGTCATTGGTGATCCCACTATGTGAAAAAGTCTCTTAAACCCAATTCTTCATGCAGCTTATTCACTCTCATAGCAAGCCAGAATTTCACCGAAATACAACGTGTGATAATCCTTTTGCGGGTAGAGCTTATCAAGAGCACCGTCCATTAAAGCACTATCCATTGCTGACTTGTAAATAATTTTGCACTCGTAGTGAATGCCTGGAATGTCGATGATAGGTGATTCGACATGCTCTGCAGGCTTCTGCCTCAGGTTGCACTCTTTGAATTTGTCGCAATCTCTACCAGACCTTGTGCCACAGAATGCAACAGCATCCTTACAGGTCGAGTCTGACGGAATGCTGACGGTAAAGTTATCTGTTTTTTCCAACAACTGGAATGTGTGCCTGGAGTCTCTCACCGCCACCATGAATACTTGCCGTTGCCAGATAATGCCTATGGTGGCCCAGCCTATGGTCATGGTATTGACGGCATCACCTGCCTTGACAGTAAGGAAAGCGCCTTTGGCAATCTTTGCCATTACCTCATCAGCATTTTCCAGATACGCTCTGCTGTTCATATTCGCGTCCTTTTCGTCATTCTTTTGTATGATTTTATTCAATTGGAGCAAAGCCCTCTCCACTTGGAATTACAATCCCCCCACTCCTAAGGCAAAGGGCTGGCACCATGTAATTGAGAGGATCAGGCATCATTAGTGACAATCCTTATCATACCAGCTAAATCAGCATGACACTACCGCTAACGGACACAATCTCTACGTGACTGAAAGAGTAGCTCAAGCTACCTCAAGGCTGATTTTGTTATACGACTTTCACGATAACCAGAGTGACATCATCGTCCAGTGGGACACCTCTACAAAACATTCCAAGTTCATCAAAAACAGCATTGATTATTTCCTGTGCTGAAAAATCCGCTGTTTCTTGCAGGATGCTTTTGAAACGGTCTTTGCCGAAAAACTTACCATTTTCATTTCTTGCCTCCCATATGCCGTCTGTCCCAATAGCTATAATCGTTCCTTCGGCAAGCTGGGGCAAAAAATACTCACTGTAACAGTAGTTGTAATCAACTCCCAGTGGCACCCCGGCCCCCTTCAGCTCGTGAAATTCGTTTATACTAGGGGCGAAAACAGTCGCAGGTTCATGCCCTGCCCTCACCCATGTAGCATGACCAGAATCAAGGTTTATATCGAGATAAAACAGGGTCATAAAGTGGCCAGTTCTGGAATGGTCCAGATAGAAATGTCGATTCATAGCAGACACAACCTGAGTTGCTGTCCCAGAATTGATTGCTCGAGCTCTGAGAAATGTTCTCGCTGAGCTCATCAATAAAGCAGCATCTATCCCATGTCCCGATACGTCACCAACAATAATTTTCAAACTTTCATCCTGGAATTCCGGGCCATACAGGTAGTCAAAATAATCGCCACCTACTTCAATGCATGAGATAGACTGACCAGCAAGTTCATACCTTTTAAGACACTGACTTGCGGTAGGGAGAAAAGAGCGCTGAATTTGTCCAGCTAAGGCAAGTTCATTCTGGATGAGCTGATTACTCAACTCATGACGTGAAAATTGTCGTCGATCATATGTATAGCTGTCCATTTTCTAACCTCCAGTCTTGACCTGACCGTCTCAATACAAAAAAAATTTCAGTTACTTTTTTTGGGATCAAGACGAAAATGATCAATACACAACTGGTTCAACGCAAACACGAAACTCTTGTCTGCGCCAACCCTCCTCCCACAAAGCAGCCAGCGCCCCCTTGCATCATTCTATCTATCTATTTTTCCGTATTTTACGCTATCCTTCTTACATTATTCTCACTCAAGAGAAAATGTCGGACACCTCATGCGACTGGCAGCTACAGCGCTTACCAGAAGACCCGGAAATCAGGAGGTATCTTTTATTGATAAATTGATCCCTGCGATTGCATGTGAAGATTTCACGGATCAAATACGGAATGTTTGGCGGAACGATTCAGTGGCAAGAGACCACAAGGGATGACCTTAACGCGTCACGGTCAAAGGGGGGGGGGAGTTAATAGTACTTCAACGAAGATCTGAACACCGCGACAATCTGACTATGCCGCAACATACAACGGACCAAAAAGATCAATTTGTGTCAGATAGAGACGCATATCAAATTCCAGTTGATGGTATGCAGGCTCCATATGCTTGCAAAGTTTGTAAAACGCCTTGTTGTGATCCTTTTCTTTGAGGTGAGCAAGCTCGTGAACAACAATCATGCGAAGAAGGGGTTCTGGTGCGTTTCTGAATGTGGAGGCGATGCGAATCTCATTTTTAGCTTTCAGTTTGCCTCCCTGCACCCTTGATATAAATTTGTGCACACCAAGGGCCTGGTTATGCATCTTGATTTTTGCATCGTAGAGTATCTTGCTCAAGGGCTGCGATTGCTGCATTGAACTATTTTTTATCGCCATCACATACTGGTAGAGAGCTTTATCTGTACCGATTTCGTGTGGTGCTGGATATTTCTTGAGAAGGAGATCTTGTAATTTCTTCTCTGCTATCAAGAGCTGGACCTGATCTGTAAGATGGCCTGGATATCCCTGTAGATATTTCAATTCCTGCACTGCATCACCTGATTCATTATCAAAAAAAGCAAAACATATAGACCATTTCCATGGTGCCCAGCCGACTCAGACTCAACCCTCATCTCAATCTATCCTCTGCAGGATACCACTTTCTTCACTTGAGATGTTCGATGCCCTTGACTCGATCTTTGAGATTCGCAAAAGTTTGTGAGTCTATCATCAGTTTAGCAGTGAAATCCTTGAGGCATTCTTCGCACATGAATACAACGTCCGACTCTGTGAGATTTTCTGCATCACAAGCACATCCGAAGCAAAGGGCATCGCGCTTCTCGCTAAAAATGACAGTATCAGCGCTTCCATTCCCAACATGCTTACACACAACCCAGACAGACACCTCTCCGTGACGTTTGCATATTTCTTTTTCTGTCATGATTTTCCTTGTTACGTAAATTCTCACTTTGACTATACAAAAGCTATAGACTCCAGCTGTTGTTAAGATCCAAGAGATACATGTTGAATTTTGTACATGAATTTGTGCCCTTTTTCATGAGTTGCCCCAATCGCGGACAACCCTCACCGCACCTTGGAAGATTTTCACTCATGATAATTTGGCAACCAGAATGTATTTAGCATGCATCAATGCCGCAGATTTTCCAACAACTCCCACCTGACAGCAAAGGCACCAGAATTACCGACCTTCTGACAAAACCTGCCCCTTAGCAGGTAACAGTAAACTTAGCACCATTGCTATTCCAGCTAAAACCGCCGCGAGCAAAAAGCTAAGAGAAAATGTCCCGCTCTGTTCGGCCAGGAAACCGGCGCAGGCCGGACCAATGATCTGACCGATGCCAAAGAAAAAAGTCACAAAGCCAAAGATTGCTGCTGTCCTTTCGGGGCCAGCATGGTCTCCCACCAGTGCAGCAATAATAGGTGGCGTGCTCCATACAACAAGACCAAAGCAGGCTAGAGAGACATAGACAGAGAACATAGGCAATTGCGCGGTAGCTAGTAGGTAAGCGGTTGTCTGGAATAAAAACACAGTCGCCAGGGTCGCCTTTCGCCCGTAAAGATCTGACAAATGCCCAAAAAGTGGCCCTGAAACAAGACTGAGCAATCCAACCCAAGACCAGAGATTACCGGCAACGACTTCACTCAGGCCACGTTCCTGCACCAGAGAAGTCACAAAAAACGTCACATAAATAACATAGGCACAGCCAAAGAGAAAATAGATCGCTCCGCAGTGGAAAAATATATTTTTCCCGGCAATCTGCTGCACCGGGGTACTTTTGTTTCCCGATCCAGGTATCTCGGGTGCGATCTTCGTTGTATTCGTACTTGTTATTGCCTGCGTCCCATCTTCAACCTCGCCTGGTCGATTTCGAATCATAAACAAACAAAGGAATGCGATACATCCGGCAAGACCACCAAGAAGAATCCAGCTCACTCGCCAGCCATACGCCATTTTGTTCAGCACCGGAACCGCTTTTCCGGTTACCAATATCCCTAAGCCGTTGCCCATCACACACAAACCGGCTGCCCTGCCCCTGATCCGACCATCAAACCACGTGGAAATAAGGGCCATAATCGGAACATTGGAGAGAGCACTGCCGATTCCCGTCAAACAATAGAGCAAAAGGATCAGCCAGTAGCTGCTGGAGAAACCGACGAGAACCATGGAAAGAGAGACCAGAGACAAAGCGACGAAAATGACCACGCGTCCACCATAACGTGTCGTCATCCTGCCACAGAACAGCAGCGCGACCAGGTAACCACAGAAATTAACAGTACTGATCAATCCCATCTGGCTGTAAGAGAGGCTCAGCGCCTCTCCCATTGACGGCAGCATCATTCCAAGGGAAAAACGGCCCAGACCAAGACTTGCGAAAAGACCTGCAATTCCAGCCAGGACAATAATCCAACGGTAGGATGATGTTTTTTGATTTATCACTTCTCGTTCACCACCGATCAAGGCTAGCCATGTTTTGCGATCATTTTATTCTTCTCTTGTCAAAAGCAGAGGGACGATAAAATTCAGTTGCTACATAAATCAGATAACAACTTTCGTCTCTGGCATACATCAATACAGATGAAATTACCCTTTATCATCTCAAGATGAGTGACGCAAAGGCAGGTTCCTTTCTCTCATAAATGTGACGCCACCTGGTTTTCATGTGGAAAGTATCATGCAAGGGACAAAGAAGGTATTCATATATTCTGGCCCCTTTACTTAGACCTGTCTTTTTTCGTCGGTCATAATTTTTTCAATATAACCTGAGACAACAAGCAACATCGAACCGCTGGCCGGCGCTTTCAAAAAGAGAGTCGAGCACAGATCTATCCCCATATCTGCTTTCTATTTCAATTCCACCTTTTTCTTTCTTTCAGATTCTAAGCATCTGAAATGTTAAGCCAAGCATTTCAGACTTTCAAAACACTGTAACTTTATCGTTCGCAAAGCGTATGTATAGCTATAAACAGGACAACTATGCCATCAGTTGAATGAAAACCAGGAATGATCCATGATGGATGCAGCACTCTTCCAACGCAGAGGGTCATATGAAAACACTATGTATAGCATTGTTTTTATGCATGTTGAGCTGCAATATCGCCTACGCTTCCGATCAAACGCATCACTCTAAAGCAGATGCCATAAGGGGAGGCAGTTATCAGAATACCCTTTCCATACAAGAAGATGATACCCCTAATGGCAATGGTAATACCAACCGCAATAACAATAATGGAACAATCGAAGCGCATGCTTCAATCACTGAATATACAGGGCCTGCAACCTGCATCTCCTGCCACGATGAAGAAGCACATGATGCACTCAACTCAGTCCACATGCAATGGAAAGGTCCAACTCCGGAACTCACTAACACTGACGGAGAATGGCTGGGCAAGGCCTTTAAAGGTATAAATACATTCTGCACTTATGCGATGACCTCCAAGGGAGCCTGCTTCTCCTGCCATGTAAGAGCAGACGGCAATGCACCGCATCCTCCCGAGTTAGCTGATGTGGACTGCCTAATGTGTCATAGCGAGATCTACCAGCGAAAATTCGTGCACGATCCTGAAAATACGGAAACTGTCGAAAATATTCTCGGCGAAACAATGACTTATGTCATAGAACTCCTTGATGAAGATGGCAATTCCACTACTGTTCCAGATTTTGACAAGATGCCTGAAGGGATAGATATGGTTGATGTTGCAAGAAATGTTCATCTGCCGACGCGATATACCTGCCTGCGCTGCCACGCTTCTGCCGGTGGCGGTGACTGGACAAAGAGAGGGGATATGGGTCGAAGTACAGCCAATGCTCCTGTCGAAGAGGACGTGCACCTCTCCCCGGAGGGAGCAAACCTGCACTGTATCAACTGCCACTCTGCCTCAAAACATAAGATAGGTGGACGTGGAATTGATCTGCGCCAGACAGAAGCAACTGACCCTACCTGCCAGACATGTCATTCAAGCACGCCGCACGGCAGCAGCGCTCTCAACAGACACGCAGAAGGACAAGTGAGCTGCCAGGTGTGCCATATCCGTACGTTCGCTAAAGGAGGCAGCACTGAGATGTCCAGGGACTGGCTGATACCTGTCTGGAATCCTGCCTTCTGCTCAGGCCAGGGCGGTTTTGTCGGAGAGGAAATTCGAGCTTCGAATGTCACCCCTGAATATGTCTGGTTTAATGGAACGTCGTATGTTTACAATATAGGCGAAACAATAGAGCCTGACGAGCATGGTATTTACCATATGGCCAAGGCAAACGGCGCAGCTTTTGACGGCAAGTCCTCCATCGTACCGATAAAGCGACATCGATCAATCATGCCGCTACATGATGAGAGCAACGAGATTGTGCCACCTGCCATAATGTGGATGTTTATGACGGGCAGATTTGAAGATGCTGTTACCATAGGGATGGATGAAGAAGGGATGACTGGCAGCTACTCAATCATTGAGGCAGAAGCCGAAATGTTGATAACCCATGGTGTTGACCAAAAAGAGGAAGCCCCGAAATGCAATGAGTGTCACGATAATTCCGGCCATACTCCTGACGGTTCAGCTATGTTGCCACTTACCACCCTCGGGTATCACACTCTCCCCGACTCAGTGAAAACCTGTACTCTCTGTCATGAAGAGAAGCGGTTATCCTGGCAAGCTACACACAAGGTGCATAGAGAAGAAAGAATCGCCTGTACAAGTTGTCATACCTCCGAGCCAACCGGCCTAATCAGTAAGCCAGGGATACTTTGCTCAAGCTGTCATGAGAGGAAATCGTGGGAAGATGAATCTCACAAGAAGCATCTCGAAAAGGGACTTGTATGTATAGATTGTCATACGTTCTGAAAGGTATAGGTAACAATAAAACGCTGGACGCCTTCACCAACTCCAGCTTATTCCTTTAATCCAAATTGGAACTATTGTCGCTTTGCAATCAAGAGCCAAGAGGCAGATTTGAAGGGTTAACCACATCAGAAGATATGCGGACTTTCAAAATTTGAGGATCAAATAGATCTGTCCTGATTTTTTTGTCAAGTGAAGGCTCTGGCTATACCGGTGGACTAACCAGCTCTGTTGCCCATACGATCCTGGCTATTGAAAAGCATCTCAACAACAGAACTCCTTGAGATGAAACAGCCAAGAACTGGCTATCAGTTGGTGAACAGCATCGCTATCCCCATCAGGATAAGAAAAAGAAAAATCAGCCTGATAAAGGCCTCTCTTGGCAACCTGCCATAGAGGGCTGAACCTATAGCCGTGCCGACTAATACTGCCGGAGCACTGTAGAAAAAATTTTGCAACACCGTTACAGTGGTAAGACCGGTCAATGCATGAACGACGACCGTAAGGCACGAGGTAAAAGCAAAGAATCCGGTCAATGTCGCCTTCATCTTATCCTTCGACCAGTCGTTTAGGGTTGTATAAATAATCGTTGGCGGCCCTCCTGCACTAAAGGCTGCACCTATTGCACCTGAGAGAAATCCTGCCACATATCCCCAACCTTTGTGAATAGCCCTTGGACGCGGTTTCGCCACCAGGCTGTATGTGCTGTAACTTATTAAGAACAGGCCCAGGCAGATGCTGATAATCTTACTATCAAGCTCTCTTAAAAAAGTCGTACCAACATATATTCCTGGTATTGAAGCCAGGCAGAGCGGGAGGATGATCGCAATCCGCAGCTGACCATTCAGCCGATAAAGCAAATAGGTGGTTATAACAACACTGTTCAGCACGCATAAGGGGACAGCTGTTTTCACATCCATCAGTAGACACAGCAGAGGCATTGCGACAAGTGCAGAACCAAAGCCTGTAAGCCCTTGTACCAGTCCGGCAATGAGAAAAACAGCAACAACAGCAACAACAGCAAAGACTATAGACATAGGTATTATATTTTAAATCACTGCTGTCTCATAAATTTACCTGTAAATACCAATAAATAAAGGCTCGGAGAGCTTCTTGTGTTATAATGAAATTGCGAAAAGTCATTCAAATACAAGGAGATCCGAGCCATGGCGCATTGTAACACAATCCTCAATCAACTTGCCGCATTTTTCCCGAGACATGATTTTGAAAAACTGGCAACTCAGCACCATCAAGGCCAAAAGTTTCGCACCTTCAATCGTTGGAGTCAGTTTATGGCTATGACGATTGCACAACTGACTGGAAGAAAGAGTTTGCGCGACCTGGTAGGTAATATAGCTGCACAAGGAAAACGGATCTATCATCTGGGCATGAGATCAACCAGCAGGGCAACGCTTGCTCGGGTAAATGACCGGCAGCCATATGACATCTACAAAGAGATGTTTTTCCAACTGTTGCAACGATGCCAGGCTCGTGCACCGAAGCACCAGTTTAAGTTCAAGGGCAAGATTTATCTCCTCGACGCCACGACCGTCAAGCTTTGCCTTGCCATCTTCCCATGGGCAACATTCCGGCAAGCCAAAGGGGCGGTCAAGCTGCACTTCGGCCTCGATGCCGATGGACATCTTCCAGTATTCATGGACATGACCAACGGCAAGAAACATGAAATCGATTGGGCCCGATCTCTTCATCTTCCTGCTGGAGCCTGTGTCGTCTTTGATCGAGGCTTTACCGATTACAGTTGGTATGGCGACCTTGATAAAAAGAAAATCATCTTTGTTACCAGGCTGAAGTCCAATGCCAAGACGTATGCATACGGTAATAATAGAAAACCTGATTCACCAGCCGTGGTTCGTGATCAGAAAGTAAAGCTTTCGGGATACACTTACACCTTCAGGAGAATTCATTACATCGATCCGGAGACTGGCATCGAGTACCAGTTCCTGACCAACTCAAGGAAGCTCAAAGCTTCTGAAGTGGCGGCCATTTACAAAGAACGATGGAAAATCGAACTGTTCTTCAAATGGATCAAACAAAATCTCAAGGTGAAAACTTTCCTCGGTACTTCAGAGAATGCCGTGTTGACGCAGCTTTGGATTGCCTTGTGTCTTTACCTTCTGCTGGCTTATTTGAAGTTCGTAGCCAAGCTGGGCTTATCGCTTTCAGGTATTTTACGACTATTGCAATTAAATCTGTTTGACCGTCGCTCAATGAGCGATTTGTTTAAGCCCCCTGACAATTCGCAACCAATTAAATCTCCACAGCTTTTATTATGGAATTAACTGTGAGACAGCAGTGATTTTAAATGAAGAGCTTATCGTGGCAACACGATAACAGATTCAGCACGCCAGTACTTCTCATAAGGCTATTCTGATAATTGAATTCAGCAAAAAAATCAGGACAGATCTATTTCATCCTTTCGTCCTCACGACGGAAAATGAAAACAGGGTAACATTGGGGCTGAAAATTGTTAGATTTTTGATGAACTTATTTACCCAATCATATCACCTGTCTTTTTGCAAACAACAAGCATTTGATTAGCGCCATCCAGGACTGGCCACGGTGCCCTTAGCAGTCCACGCATTTCCAATCTGTCTTTCCAGGTCGACAGGAAATATCATATTTTTTTCCACAGTCTACTTTACTATAGTCGTGCAGGCTATTGAGGTCTGATCAGGCAACGTCCTCCGATGACACAAGCCGAACGATTAGAATGAGTACTTTGTTAATGGTAATTGAGTTACTGCTACGTTATTTTTTAACCGCTCAAGATTGGCCATTGCGATTTTTGCGTCTTTTTTCGGTGTTTTTCTAGTTTTTTTCACAAACCCATGCAAAAGTACGATGTTGTCGTCTGGCATTTTAACAAACAGTACTCGGGCTGACTCTTTACCGCAATCTACGCGAAGCTTATATATGGTACCTTTATAACCCCATATCTTGGGGTTCAGAATTTTCAAGCTGTTGCAAATGTAAATGTCATTAAGTTCAGAGTAGGCATGAAATTTCTTGCATATAGATGAGGCGAGTTTGTCAGAAACTTTATTCAAAAATACTTCAAAAGCTGATAAGCCATCATGCTCTTGTATAGTTAGTATTTTCATGTGACAAACCTCACGCTCCATTTCATAGGTGGGAGATCATCCCTTGGCTTTCCTATTGGTGCCAAAATCAAGATTTTTCCACTTCGTCATTTCAGGTATATAGGAGATATGGACATTTGGGCCCATGGACGGCATAGACAGTGAGTTGTCTCTCATAAAACAAAAAACATCCCACAATGAATATTCGCATGCGAACCGGTTGCCTAGCTTCATGGGAGATGGCAAGGTCAATTCCGTTTTCTACTCTATTTTGACACTTTAGGTAATTAGAATGTCGAAATTTTTGTCCCCGGCTGAATCATCTGGTCAGCTATCGCTGACGGATTAGCTTGTGTCACCCCAGGAATCAGTGCATCAATTGTCAAATCTTTGCTTGGAAGGTAGAGCGGACATATCTGAACGGATACGCCATTCTCAACCAAACCTTTGAGAAGCATCTGGGGTGATTTATCAATTGGTTTGAATTTAGTTTCTTTGCTGCCTTTCAATGTAATGTCAGCTCCAGGACCGCAAAACAGAATACTCACGTTAGCGCCTTTTTTGAAAGACTGAGTCGATAAAACCATGGACATCATCTGAGTCTGAGCATCTGGAGATGTCACAATAAACAACATATCCTGTCCTTTCTCAGCTGCAAATACTCTAACGGATAAAGATATAAACATTACGAATACAAGAGATATAACAGGCTTTTTTAACATACGTATTTTCTCCAAATAATCATTATAGATCCGTATAACCTAAGGAATTCGTCTCTTTTCATTTATAGAAATATTTGACCTTATTGCCTGTGTCAAACAGTATAACTCTGTCTATTGTCCTGTTGCTATCACCAAGATACTCCATATGTTTGGGAAATTCAGACAACAATCGCGCCCAAGATATTTCTTCCTTGATTGACTGGTTGATAGGAGATATGTAGACTGGCCCAAATTCAAAATTTGATTCTATATAAGCACCTGTATCAAAACTTTATGCATGAGGAGTACCCATAAATGGCAAAAGTACTCACTGTCTGAGCCACAGGCCGCTCCCAAAGGACCAACCTGCAGACCAGAGCACATGCACTTCTCTTTATCCACTCATTTCACTTTCACCAGTTTAGGGGCTTGCCACGAGCCGTCCAGTGCGGCTTCTGCGGGCCAGTAAAGCCGCATATAGACGGCAAATTCTCCCTTCGGTGCAGGCAGCCAGTTGGACTCCAGTTCCTTGCCGGGAGTTTCGTTTTGAATATAAAGCGTGACCCCGCCGTCAGCATCCAGTTTGAATTTGGGAATCATCGGCGAGTTGATGAGGTAGCGGTTGATCGGATTGGCGACAAGCAGGCTCTGCGGCAGTTCATACATGGTAGCCGACCAGAATGCGTGGACGGGTGGCAGTTCCCCCTTGGCGAAGTGGAGTGTGTAGCGGTTTACACCCGTCAGCGGTTCGCCATCTTTATCGATCCGTAAAACCGGATACATCGCTTCCTCCTTGGAATTGCCGTAAATCCCGAGAGCAGCTGCCGCCATGCGATAGAGGTAATTGCCGTTTAGATACTTCCGCGTGCCGAACACATCGCCGGAGGTGACCTTGCCTTCATCGAACTGTTTGACCAGACCCTCAAATTCGAGCCAGGCATCGCCCACGCCTTCTCCAATCGCCTTCTTCACCTCGGGCGAGAACGTGCTTACGTCGAAAACCCTTCCGGCACCTATGCCAATCTTCGCGAATCGTTCCATCAGCGCAACCTCGGACGGGACCGTGGGGCAGAATTGCAGGACGAAGTTCAAGACCTCAAACTGCTTCAGCGATTTCTTTTCCTCCTGGGGCGTGCAGGGGGGCATGTAGTCGATCTTCGGCGCGGCAGAGGGCGCGGCTTGGCCGAGAAACTGACTCAAGGGCTGCACTTTGTACTCGGATTGAATCTTCTTCACATTGTCGATGTCCGTTGGATCGAAAAGCTGTGTGCGGTAGAGGAGGATGTTCATCTCGGTATCGGATTTAATGATTTCCTTGATGCCTGCGGGCTTCTCGCCCTTCCAATTTGGGCCTGCAAGCAGGAAGTTACCTCCGCCATTACCGGTGGTGCGGCTACCGACATAGGCAAAGTTGTAGGTATAGGCATCAATGAATTGAATCGAATAATAGCGATTCTTCGGTATTTCAGGGACTGTCAGAACGAGCGGTTCAGTCCGAAGATCAGCGCCGAGAAAGGAATACGGCGTGTCCGAGTTAGGCGTCTGTATCGCGGTGTCCGCCGGAGTGTATACGCGGGGGACGTTGATGATCGTGTTCGGCGGACCCTTGTACTCGGGAGTACCTGGCTTGAAAAAATATTCGTAGTTGACGCGATAGTTGTCGATAACCGGGAAGCCGTAAATGGCAGCCTCCTTTGCAATGGTGCGGGCTTCAGCGGGAGTGACTTCTGCGGCCTGCCCTGCCAGGGGTAGCGCGAAGGCGGCGAACACGGTTATGAGAGAAGTGAAGCGATGAATTGTCATAGTACCGTCCTTTATAGGTTGAGATTGGACTTTCGTCGCTGGAATCGAGAACTGGAGCATACTCGAGGCGACCCGCTTGTTTTTCATGTGAATCAGTTAACTTTAACAATTCCCGGAGGTGCCTACGTACCTTTACCTGGAGGGAGAAACGATGGCTTTTCGATCTTCGGCCTGTAGAGACGTATCGCGAGAGAAGCGTTATCGTTCGGTGCGGGTAACCAGTCGGATTCCTTGCCTGCACCGGGCGAATCCTTCTGGATGCAGATCGTCAGCGAGTCATCGGTGTCTTCTTTATTTCAGGCAGCTTAGCGAATTGATAATCATTTGACAAACCTCACGCTCCACTTGCCAGGCGGGAGTTCCTCCCTTGGGCTTTCCTTGTGGTGCCAAAGTCAAGATATTTTCCCTATGGTGTCACTCACCCCAGCTATCATTGCGTAAATCGGATTCACCACATGCCACATCGTGGTGCATGCTGAGGAAGTATCGCATAGCTACTAAAATGTTTACCACCAACTATACGACATGACAATTATATACGAGACTTGAGGACCAGATAACCTACCTTACTGATGCAGTTGACCATAATTTCTCCTGATGAACCCAGGACAGATTAGGACAATTTTTGTCCTCGACAGTCCATCATGCAGAATTGTTCCAAACAGACCAGCGGATGACCAAAAAAAAAGGACTCACAGCAAAATGAGCTGTAAGTCCTTTTTTTTAATATTGGTACGCCCTGCAGGATTCGAACCTGCGACCTACGGCTTAGAAGGCCGTGATGTATATCTTTTACTATCTACTATAGTCCCCTACTCACTTCTAATATTCTATTTTCATACTACTATTTACTAGCACACTTTTCTACAATATACTACTGTCTAGGTTGGGAATAAGGTTGGGAATGAAAGTTGGGAAGTTTTCTGACTGCTCAAACATGGAGAACCGACATGGCCAGAAAGGTAAACACGGATGATTTTGATCCGAAGAAGCGGTACCCCGCCAAAGACAGACAAGGGAACACTATCACTGGAGTATTTTACCGATACGCACGCCGCGCTGACTTGAAAGGGCTAGAGAAGAGCTATGTTGTAGTCTTCAAGACAAGGGACGACAGCGGTAAAGTTAAGACTGTTGAAGAAAGCGTCGGCAAAGAGTTCAAAGACAAGATGACGCCAGCGAAGGCAAACAGAATGCGCATGGCACTCATCGAAGGGAGACAAAAAACCAAAAGAGAGAAGGCAGAGGCCGAGGCTGGTGAGTGGACTGTTCAAGATTTATGGGAGTTTTTTGAGAAAAAGAAAGGTGACAAGCTCAAATCCTTCCGCGACGACAGATACCGATACCGCGAGCACATAGGGAAACACTTAGCCAAGACTCGGGTATCTGAACTCGAGAAGAAGCACATTTCAGGCATAAGGGGAAGAATGGAGGGCACCCATAAGCCCCAAACAATCCGCCACGTATTACTCCTGCTTCAGCGCATGGTGCGCTATGGCGTCAAAGAGGGCGGCCTAACATATCCCCCTAGTCTCAGTTTCGATATGCCTACGGTGAAAAATGAGGTTACTGAGGACTTAACAGAGAAGCAACTCGACCACCTCATCGAAGTGCTGAACAACCACCCCAATAAGCAGATAGCCAATTTGATGAAGATGGCAATCGCCACGGGTATGCGCCGCTCCGAATTGTTTAGACTGAAGTGGGAGCATATCAACTATGAGAGGAACTTTATAAAGATCGTAACCCCTAAAGGCGGCACTGAAGTCACGATACCGTTGGGCGCTGTTGCTAGATATATCCTTGAGAACCATGAGAAACTTGACAGTCCATATGTATTCCCGGGCAAAAATGGAGGGCAAAGAAAGGATTGCAAGACTGCAGTGCGATCACTTGTGGAAAAATTAGACTTGCCAAAAGGATTCAGGCCACTTCACGGGCTACGACATACTTATGCGTCTATGCTTGCCTCTTCTGGAGAAGTGGAGATGCACGTTCTACAGAAACTCTTGACTCACAAAAGCCCTGCCATGACACAACGGTACGCGCACCTTAGAGAAGCTGCTCAGCATCGGGCCTCAGATGTAGCATCAAGCATTCTCAGCAAAATGGGGAACGGAAACGGCCAAGATGGTGATAGCCGTTAGTGAAATCACATTGAATCGCTCCCAACACGATGCGTTCCAGGCTGTACCCAGTCGAGCTTGCCAAAGGAAGATCACATAGGCAAGATGGTAAGCTCAACTGTCGTTTGTACTTGAAAATTATTGTTATTCTCATTATATGCTCTCTTACTGCCTCTCGTTTTTGACAAGAAAGTACACATACACCTGTAGTATCGATTGACAATACTGTTATCCTGCGATAGGGTTTAAGCATGATAGAGAGCTTTTCCTGTGATGCAACCGAGGAAATTTGGAAAGGGCGGTTCTCCAAAAAGCTTCCGGAAGACATTCAAAGTCGAGCGCGACGCAAATTGAACATGCTTAATGCGTCGGCTACACTTGACGATTTAAGGGTTCCGCCCAATAACAAGCTGGAGAAGCTGTCTGGGGATAGAGAAGGGCGATACTCTATCAGAATTAATCGCCAGTGGCGCATATGCTTCTGTTTTGAAAACGGAAGAGCAACGGAAGTGGAAATTGTTGATTACCATTAGGAGGCGAGGTTATGTCTAATATGATTCCTTTAGAACATCCTGGCGCGATACTCCTTGAAGAGTTTATTGAGCCTTTGGGATTGACCCCTTATAAGGTGGCGAAAGAGATAGGTATCCAGCAGACTGCATTGGGCGAAATTCTCAAAGGTAAAAGAGGGATTTCTATCTATGTTGGTCTGAAACTTGCCAAATTCTTCGGGATGTCTGAAGAGTATTTTGTAAAACTTCAGATGCAGTATGATCTTGATAAAGCGAAAAAAAGCAAAAATTCATCCATCGGAAAGATCATTCCTTTTCGCCCAAAGGGCCGAAAGCCTTCGGAAGTTGAAGAGCTTCAGGAGGCATAAAAACAAAATAAAATATTTAGTATAGTATAGCCCCACTCCCATGAGTCAGATGAGAGTGGGGCTTTTTTTATGTCCTGGGTGGCTCTAGACGATGTCGCCCAGCTATTTTAACAACTATATAGCCTCTGGGTTGTCACACGCCGGACCTCGCAAGATAGGGATGAGCAAGCCGCCGGTCTTCTGATCCATTCGCGTTGCGGTCCTTTGCGCCCACCGGATGTGGTTCTCATATCCAACTTCGCCGTGCTCACGAATCAGCTGGTGCTCCGCATCCCGCCTTACAGCAACGGCAGTCGTGAGCACGGGCAAGATCACAGAACAAGAGCGAGACGCCGCATATCATGCCAGAATCGACTTGCTACTCCGGGCCGTGTATGGCTGTGAGTTTTCAATGATGGAGACGGGACGCTGCAAGACGAGGTTCCCGACTTTTGGCGAAGGGTACGAAACCCTGAGCGTTGAGCAGAGAGGGCATGTTGACAAGTCTTTGGCTATGCATTTTACGGTATCCGCTAATTAAACCCCACTTATTGATTGCGGCAAAAGGAGGTCGGCGGCTTTGAGCCTGTTCGGTAGCAGCTCTTCGTAATCGCTCTGCGATTCTGCGAAAGGAAGTTTTTCGAAGATAAAACGAAGATATCTGTACGGTTCCAGGCCATTTGCTTTCGCTGATTCGACGAGACTGTAGAGGCTGGCACTAGCTGCCGCTCCGGCAGGATTACCGGCAAAGAGCCAGTTTTTGCGGCCTATCACAAACGGCCTGATGGCATTTTCAGCTGCATTATTGTCTGGGCCGACTACGCCTTGGTCAAGGTAGACGGTGAGGCGGCTCCTTTGGTTGAG
>NZ_FRFE01000057.1 GCF_900143695.1 Desulfopila aestuarii DSM 18488 | reverse complement strand
AGGAGGCCCGCCCCGAAAACAATATACGAAAAACTTATGGTCCTAAAACCTTTGTATCCCTTTTTCCGCCAGGCAAAGACATTCATCAGCACGCTGAGCAATGCTGCTATGAGCGCGTTCAGATTGAGCATTGTGCTTAGGTCAACGGCCATCGGAGATCCTATGTGTGCATGCAGCTGTACTGATTGTCGGTGTAGACACCCGGCAATCCGAGTAGGCCTGATATATTTACAGAGTATTGGGTATTTTAGCCTTAATCAAAAGACAAATGCAAGGAGGGCTAGACCGGTTGTCAACGGCGATCTGAAACAGTATTACGGCGCAACCTGATTGGCGAACATAGAAGTGGCTCAGTTCGTTTGAACAGATTCCTTTATTCCTTAAGTGGAAAACCCGCCCTGGTAACGCTGCCAGATCCAATGCTGGCAGCGTCGAGTAATAGCCCTCATCCGGTGCCAGCCAGTTCAGAGCTTAATGCGGTTGAGATCGATTAGGAAATATTTTGATTGTTATAAACTGAGATAGTTTCGATTTGATCTGACACTCTCCTATCAATAAGGTGTCTCGATCCACCTGATCGCTTCAGTGTCATTTACCTTTCCGAGATACCGCTGGGTGGTTGATAGATCCACATGGCGCAGAATAACTTTGCCGACTACCTCAATGGAAGTGCCAGCTCTTGACGCTTACGTGGCTGTATGTCGTCTCGTCGGAAGTCGTGTGGACGCAGCTCGCTATTGACCATCTTGCCAGCCTTTTTCACCATCGACCAAGCGGCAATATAAGAAAGGGAAAAGATACGGTCGTTTCTGCCGATATCCTTGTGTTTGATGTAAGTAATTAACCTTACAGATGTTTTCTGTAGAGCATAAGCCGTCTCGTCAACTCGACCACTTTTTGGACGTTGGATACTCAGGCTCTCTCTTGAGTATCTGCAGGTGTAAGGTTTAAGACTTCTCCTACTCTCATGCCGCCTCTAGCCATCATTTCCAGCATGAGCCGGTTCCATGTATGCGTGATCCTGAAGATGACCTCATCAAGATTTTCAGCTCTGAGAAGTACACAGAGGGTAAACACAGACAGTCTTATGGATTTTGGACCCCACTTATTGCTCTGTACTCAAGGTGTCGCGAGGAGGAAATCTGCCAGCTTCACTTTGAGGTTATTCAGCAAGAGAGAAGTGTATGGGTTTTTGATATAAACGATAAGAAAGAGAAGAGGCTCAAAAGTCAGTCCAGTGAGCGGCTGGTCCCTGTGCATCTAAAGCTGGTAGAAATTTGCCTTCTGGAACTTGTGAAATCTCTTCAAGATAAGGGTGAAGAACGTTTATTCCCAGAACTCCACCAACGTCGAGATGGATATGGACAGACTGCTTCTACATGGTATGGAAGGTTCAAAAACCGATGTGGTTCTGGGGCGGGCATAACGTTTCGTCCATTCAGGCATACCTTCATCACACACCTGAAGCTGATCAGGTTGATACATACATGATCCATGAACTCGATGGTCACACAATCGATTCCGAGACAATGGGCAGGTATGGCGAGCGGTTTCCCCCACAGATATTACTGAGGGAGGGAATCGAGAAGATTGACTATGAGATTGACCTGAGTTGTATAAGAATGCTGGACAGCTAAATTTGTTGAAGCTATATGTTCGAGTATGCAAACTTGCCTTCGGTAACGTCTTTACTTGTTGGAGCATCACATGGGAATCTTATTCAATTCCTTCAAAGAGCAGAACTACTTTCTTTCCAAATGGTCAGGGAAAATCACTGATCGTGAGATGCTAGATGAATATGCAAGATTCTTCTCCTCGGAAGACTGGGTGCCAGGGATGAATGAACTGTCAGACGTGGCCGAGGTAGACATGACTGATATCTCTCCGACCGGAGTCTTAGACCTCAAGGTGTATACTGAAAAAACCTACAGTGAACACAATGTCGACAAGATGAAGACAGCAATATACTGTTCAGATGCGCTACCTTATGGAATTGCTACTGTTTACCAATCTCTCGCAGAGGATTCCCCTGAAGATGTTCGTGTCTTTCTGGATTTTGATGAAGCTAAAGAATGGTTATTGTAATAGTTGTATAGTTCAATAAGGGGTCATGAGCTTGAACAAACCAAGGCAAACCGGGGTAACAGTTCACTTCAAAAAGTTATTCTTTGTACGAAACGTCCTCATTCCATATCTTGAATTTATCATCAGGGCGGCCATGCATATGACCACGCTGATCGCTTCGATACTGCTCAGTGGCTCCTGAAGAACGATATAGCCAAGCAGCGCGGTAATTCCCGGTACAGATGCCATGAACATGGTGGACGTCATAGGTCCAAGGGTCTTGATCGTATGCGCAATAAGAAACCCTGCGAACAACGTGACAACTACACCCTGGAATATCGCCTGAAGCAGAACTTCCGTGAGCGAAGCGGCAGGAATACCTGTATCACTGCCGAGCCAGAACGGCAGGATGGTAATAAAGTTGATAATGGGTATCCAGACTACGATATCCATCAGCCGGACATTCCATTTCTTTACGGCTACGGCATAAAAACTGAAAAACAGTGAGGCGCAGGCAAACAGCAAAATGGCCATGATCCCCTGAGGGTTCCCCAGTTTCTGCCAATCACCGCCAATGAGCATTGCGTCTGCCAGCAGAATACTGAGAATACAAACACCAGTAAGGGTGCTGATTTTCGTCCTGTTCCAGAGATATCCTATGACGGCGCCAAAGACCGGCAACAACCCGTTAATCAGCACACCTGCCGTTGCCGCTTTGGCCGTGACCATTCCAGCAAAACAGAAGGTGGTATATAACACTCCAGCACTCCAACTGACCAACAGCAGTTGATGGATAGGGATGCGTCGCCAATTGTAGACGAACCACAACGGAATGGAACAGACCAGCGCGGTAGTGAACCTGACGAAACTGAGGTCAATAGCTGAGAGTGTGGTCTGAGCACCATGTCTTGAAAGGACGATCCAACCAGACCAGAGCAGAATAGCCAGTAAACATGCCAGGTAAGACAGGAAACGGCTGCCTGCAAGGTTGACCTTCGCTGATTTCATCGTCATTGGCAGAATTTTCTGCATGTTTTCATCTCCTATATTCCCGATGGTCTTTACCTGAAGAATAGGAAATGAGCAATTGCTTCCTTCTCGATATTGTAATTTGAATCTTGTGGAATTACATGTCCTGCGGAGGTAACTGTCTGCCCATTCCTTTGCGGCAGGATCATTTTCAGGGAAGTATCATACAGTAAACAACCAGATGTCATAAAATTATATTGAACTGTTTATCCTGCCCTTGCGAATTTATCCCTGTATTCCCTTGGGCTAAGACTGGTTCTGTCCTTAAATAACCTTCGAAAGGTACTTGCGTTTTTATAACCTATCTGGAGGGTTATCTCGTCAATACTGTCTTGTGTTAATTCCAATTTCTTCTTTGCCAGTTCAATCCGGAAGTTTTGAATATAGGCAAGCGGACCCTGACCTGTTGCCTGTTTGAAGCGACGTTTGAAATGTCGTGGACTAATACCGACATGATCGGCAACTTCATCGATAATGGCTATTTCTGCGTAATTTTTCTCGATAAACCTTTGTGCCTTTTTAATAGCCATATCCGCATGGTTTTCCTGTTTAGGTTCGAGAAAGTACGGTGCCTGGCTTTCTCTATTCGGATCTATCAGGAGTGCTTTAGCACAAGCTCCAGCGAGTTCCTTTGTGCCATAACGTTGAATGAGGGTGAGTGCTAAATTGAAATACGCAGTTGCAGCACCTGTACAGATCAGACCGGCTTCTTCTGTCAAGATTAGTTCAGGTCTAAGCCTGACCTTGGGGAACATGTGCTGAAACCGGCGGGCGAACTGCCAGTTTGTGGTTGCCACGTGGCCATCCAGTAAACCCGTCTCGGCAAGAAGAAATGAACCGGTGCAGACTGCAGCAATAGGAACGCTCATCCGATTGTTTTCAACGAGCCATCTCCTGACTGCCGTCGTTAATTGCTGGCCCAGCTTTGATGACGGAAATACTGGCGGCAGGATAATAAATTCAACATCCCTTGCCTCAGAAATAGATTTGTGAGTTCTGAGCTCGATACAGCCACTGCTGGTGACAGGCCTGCCATCGATTGAAACAAGTTCCGTTGTAAAGAGTTTCTTGCGGCTGCCAGTTAGCTCCTGGTGCCAAAGGTTGGCAATAGTGAAGGTATCGAGCAAGCCAACAACTCCTGATGAAAAGCAGTCATCTGTGACGAGAAAGGTAAAATTCATGCAGCTCTCTCTAAAATAATATGAGATGGGAAAAGCATATCGATGTCTTTTTTTGCACGGTATTTGTCATAAATGCCACTTTGCACGAGAGGAGACAACTGATAACGTGCCTTTACGTTAAAAATAACGAGGGGAAGAAGCTGTTTCTAACAAAAGAATCTTCAACCATCCTAAGAGGTGAAAGGCAATGGAAGAGTGGAAAAAGTCTAGTTGCGTGCTCTGTGCTCAAAACTGTGGTTTGGAGATTCTTATTGAGAACGGCAAAATGACAAAAGTCCGGCCAGACAAGGATAACCCCAGAAGCAAGGGATATGTCTGCCGAAAAGGACTGAAGGTCATGTATTACCAGTATCCAAAAGACAGATTAACGACGCCTCTGAAAAGAATCGGAGAGCGGTTTGTGCCGATATCCTGGGAAAAGGCCATTGAAGAAATCAGTGAAAGGCTTCTCCAGATTCGCACCGCACACGGTCCGCGAAGTCTTGCCTATATGGGAGCCAGCATGCAAGGCGGACACTTTGAGGCAGGATTCGGTGTCAGCCTCATGAGAGCTCTTGGTTCGCAATACCTTTACTCGTCCGCAGGGCAGGAATTCAGCGGTGCCTGGTGGATCAATGGACGTGTCTTCGGCGGTCAGCACATTCTGACTATCCCTGATGAGCAGGAAACGGAAATGCTCGTTGCCTGGGGCTGGAACGGTATGCGGAGCCATCAGCTGCCACGAGCGCCAAAGGTCCTCAAGGATATTTCAGAGAATCCAAAAAAATTACTGATCGTTGTGGACCCAAGGAAAAGTGAAACCGCCCGACTGGCTAACATGCACTTAGCGATTGCTCCGGGCACGGATGCATTATTGCTTAAGACCATGATTACGATCATTCTTCATAATGGATGGGAGAACAAACAGTATATTCAGGAAAATGTTGAGGGTATCACGTCGATACGCGGTTGGTTCAGTGACCTGGACGTGGACGCTGCTCTTGATGTCTGCCGGTTAAACAAAGATGAAGTAATAGAGTTTTGTCGATTGATGACGAGTAAGCGGTGGTGCATGCATCCTGATCTCGGCATTTACATGAACAGGAAAAGTGCAGTCGCCTATTATCTGCTCACCATTCTTGCAGCATTGTGTGGGGTCTTCGGTGTCAGTGGAGGTAATGTTATACCCGGGATGCTTCGCCCCTTGGGGGGACATGCTGATGAAAGAAGCACAAAGGTATGGCGTACTGTCGCCACCGGGATGTTTCCCGCCGCTGCGGGTTTCTATCCGCCTGCTGTTGTACCGGAAGAAATACTCAACGATCACCCCGAGCGTCTTCGGGCAATCTTGGTCAATGGCTGCAACCCCCTGAGATCTTACCCCGACACCACAGCTTATGAAAATGCCTTCGCTGCTCTCGACTTACTGGTTGTCACTGATATCGTAATGAACGAAACGGCCCGCTTTGCCCATTACGTGCTGCCTTCACGCTCATTGTATGAATGTTGGGATGGAACCTTCTTCCCCTGGACCTATCCCGGGGTCTATTTCCAGATGAGGCAACCGTTGGTAGCTCCCCCAGATGAGTGCCTGGAGCCGTCGCAGATTTTCACCCTCCTGGCAGATAAATTGGGGCTGATTCCCGAAATTCCCGAAGAGGTTGTTCATGCCGCCGGGGGCAATCGCCTCATGTTTGGGGCAAAACTCATGCAATGGGCTGCACGAATGCCATCTATCCGCAGTGCCATGCCATTTATTCTGGCAAGGACCTTGGGACAGTGCCTGGGCAGCGCTAACCAGGCAGCATTGTGGGGTATGTTGATGACCTTGCCACAAGCAGCCCGAGAGAATGGAGCACGGGCAGGCTTTACCACTGGACCGGATCAAGGGGAACGTATGTTTTGCGCCGTGCTCGACAATCCGCAGGGAATCTGGCTTGGAAATGCCGATGCTGCACAACCAACTACTGGCCTCCGAACCAAATCACGAAAATTGGAAATCCATATCGAAGAGATGGAAGCGGAAGTGCTCTCGCTGTCTCCGCAAAATGAGCGGGAATTATTAGGGGGATCAAAGGAATACCCGTTTATTCTTATGGCCGGTCGTCACATGCAATATAACGCGAATACCCTTATGAGAGATCCGGAATGGAATAAGGGGAAACGAGCCTGCACCATCGCCGTGCACCCTAACGATGCAAGAAATTTAGGGCTTATCGAACGTCAGCAGGTTCTGGTAACGACGGAAGCAGGCAGCGAAGCTGGAGAACTTGAAATAACCGATCAGGTAAGGGCTGGTACTGTCATGATTCCGCATGGCTTCGGTCTTCTGTATGATGGCAAGGTGTATGGCGTGAACGTAAACCGTCTCACCAAGAACACCAATCGCGATCGTTTCGGTACACCGCTACACAGATATATCCCCTGCCGTCTTGAGGCAAACAACGCATAGCATGGTTTGCCATTCTCCCTTTTTATACAGAGCCGATCTTGCTTTTCAAGGTCAGCTCTGTATTTCCGCCATCCTTCCTGTGACAAGAGTTCATGAGAAACTTCCACGCACTTCTCTTCCTGTATGCTGAAGATGTACCATTACTGTTTAAAGCATACAAAATTTCTCATCTATCGAAGGACTTACCCCTCTATTCTTGAGATATAAACCAAGGGGGGAGGATTTTTCCCAAAAATCTCGTATTGACAACAATCGTATTTCAGCATAAATAATCTCTATTGTAGATAATTAATATCCACAATAGAGATTATTATTCAACTTGGAGAATCACTATGTTTGACGAAAGATTTATGACGGTAGTTAGCAAAGAAGGTGTTGTTGCCATAGTATCATGTTCAGATGATGAGGCTCATGTGGTGAATACCTGGAATTCCTACCTGGCTTTTCCTGGCGAGAACCGGATGCTTATTCCTGTTTATGGCATGAGAAAGACTCAGAAGAAAGTGGAGAAGAACAACAACGTATTGCTTACCCTTGGCACGAAAGAGATCGAAGGGAAGATGGGGCCTGGAACAGGATACCTGATCAGCGGAACAGCGAGATTCATGAATTTCGGTCCAGAGTTTGATTTGATAAAGCAAAAATTTTCTTGGGCTAATCGTGTTCTTGAGGTCACGGTTTCATCCGTAAAACAGACAATTTAGCATTTCTTATTGCATTTTCTCTACATAGAGCGACACCTCCTGATCATCTCATCTGGCCAAAAGTTCAGAGCAACAAATATTGGGAGATGTCGTTCTTAATAAATATTCTAGCCTGGGAGAAGAGAACTCTGTACATTAGCCTATTGTAATTTCATTCAGTTAGTGAAAATAATGACTGAAACGTAAGGCAATAGCATTTGCTACTGGAGAATCAGATGCAGTTCAGTGTTGGAGTAGAGTACGCATTTCATTCGTTGTTCTATTTGGTTGATCTTCCAGAAGGGAAGACTGTCGGCATCAAGCAAATCGCAGAATTGAATGCAATATCTGAAACATACCTGTCGAAAGCTTTCGCTAAGTTAAGAAAGAGCGGAATTGTTCGATCCATACCTGGTGTTAAAGGCGGGTACGAACTGGCAAGACAGGCAGAAGATATCTCTTTTTGGGATATCATTGAAGCGATAGAAGGGCCATCTTTCTTTTTTCAATGTGCTGAAATCCGAAAAAAGAACATTTTTGTAGATGATCCATCTGTTTTTACAGACAAATGTCCGTGTTTGATAAAAGTGGTTATACAGGAAGCTGAAGAGCTTTTTAGAGACAAATTACGCTCTAGATCACTTCGCTGGTTGCATGATCAAGTACACAGCGATTTTTCTAAAGACAAGAAAATGGCCATTGATAATTGGATCAATACGTTATGATATTTGAAGACATTGCTCTTCAAATTTGACCTGATCCATTTGCCTTAACATAAAAAATATTGCCACTTTTAATCTTTAATTATCAAAACCAGTTCAACATATTATTTTACCTATTACCACAGGTTGACAGGTATTAAGTTACGCAAGATCCCCGACTGACTCCAGCCAGCCTGTCTCGGGGAACATCTTTCCCAAACTGATGAAAACTTACTTTGGTAAGCTACAGTCTACTGTTACTCCATTTTCGTCCAATTCCAATGAAATGCCGGGAACTGCTCTCTCAGGAATAGTCTCAATCAATTGATTCGCTAAACAAATTGATGTGGCCAAGGTATCTCTTAAGAACTACACCAGTTTTCTCTGCATGAACTGCTCAAGCTTTTGAATGAGTTAACCATTCAAGCAGGAAATTGGCAAAGCGTGACTTGACATGCAGTTTTCGGTGTATATTTTGAACTAAAATAATTCGATGTCGAAACAAAAAAGGAGATAACATTGAAATACAGTCAACTGCCCGATAAGCAGCGAAATGCTTTAAACCTTTTTGTCAAGCTCATGCGCGCTACTAACAAATTGACAAGCACAGTCCATGAGCATTTGAAAGATGACAACCTGACTATCAGTCAATTCGGAGTACTTGAGGCTGTATATCACCTTGGCCCACTCTCCCAGAGTGAGCTTGGCAACAAGATTTTAAAGAGCAATGCTAACCTCACGACAGTAGTCGATAGTCTAGAGAAAAAGATGCTGGTGGAAAGAGAGAGGGCAAGTGATGACAGGCGCAGGGTCACTGTGAAATTGACAGAATCTGGAAAAGAGCTCATTTCGCAGGTGTTTCCGCGTCATGCGCAGGTTGTGACCAATGAATTGGCATTTCTCAGTGACCAGGACAAAGACACCTTGGAAAAACTGTTACGAAAGTTCAAGTAGTCCCTTTTTTTGATCAAATATTTCGATATCGAAATAAAATACAGCATTGACCATACATTCTGTCAAAGGAGGTTAATATGAACACCATATATCATAAAAATGAATCGAGAGGCCTGGCTGAACACGGCTGGCTTACAAGCAGGCACACTTTCAGCTTTGCTAGTTATTACAATCCACAACGGATGAATTTTGGCCTCCTGAGAGTGCTCAATGATGACGTTGTCAAACCTTCAATGGGGTTCGGTACACATCCTCATGAGAACATGGAGATAATTTCCATTCCTCTTTCCGGATCGTTACGACATCGGGACAGTATGGGGAACCTGCACATTATATCTACTGGCGAAGTGCAGATCATGTCGGCCGGTAGTGGCTTGACACATTCTGAGTACAATAATTCGGCTGCTGAAGATGTGAACTTTCTTCAGATCTGGGTGCTGCCCAAAGAGAAAGACATCACCCCACGTTACGATCAAAAAGTCTTTAAAGCAAATGAGAGAAAGAACAAATTTCAGCTTCTTGTTTCACCGATAGATTCTGAAGAAACTATTTGGATAAACCAGGATGCTTGGCTGTCGATGGCCGACATTGATGCGGGTCAACGGCTCGTCTATGTGAAAAAGGGCAAAAGCCACGGCGTGTATTTCTTTGTTCTTGAAGGTGGTGCAGTTATTGACGGAAATGTTGTTCATCGACGTGATGGTTTAGGTTTGGAAGGAAGTGAAAATCACGTTGTAAAGGCAGATACCTATACCATTCTCTTGGCAATTGAGGTTCCCCGGTACCTGTAACAAATAACAAGAAAAAACATCAGCAATAGGAGATACTGTTATGAAATCACTCCGTGTTTTTGGAATTAGTGGCAGCCTGCGTCAGAAATCGGCCAATGCGGGTTTACTGCGGTTTGCAAAAGATCATGCACCGTCAGGTATGACCATAGAATTGGCGGATATTCGTGATATCCCTTTTTACAATGCAGATCTGCAAGAGATTCCAAGTCCTGTACAGACCCTAAAGGATGGCATTGAAAAGGCGGACGCTTTGCTTTTGGCTTGCCCGGAATATAATTACTCTATTGCACCAGCGTTGAAAAATGCTCTCGACTGGGTTTCACGAGCACCTGAGAACTACCTGCTTGCTGGGAAGCCGGTTGCGATTATGGGAGCCGGTGGCGGTATGGGTACGGCAAGAGCTCAATACCATCTAAGACAGGTATGTGTGTACTTAGATCTCTATCCGTTAAACAAGCCGGAGGTATTCAGCAATGCCTTTAGTGCAAGTTTCGATGGCGAGGGGAATCTTGTCGACGCAACAATTCAGGAATTGATAGTCGAGCAATTAATAGCTTTGCAGAAATGGGCTATGACTATCCGGTACAAGAATCAATGACCAAAGACATTTTAACCAAAGGAGTAGAGTCATGGCTCACATACTTTCCGACACAGATGGTGGATTGCTTACAAAAGAAAACTGCGCAGTTGTTTTTATCGACCATCAACCACAAATGACATTTGGCGTATCCAACATTGATCGGCAGTTACTGGTAAATAACGTTCTGATGTTGGCAAAAGGTGCAAAAGAATATGGGGTTCCCGTAATCCTCACAGCTGTCGAAACCGAATCATTCAGTGGGTACATATGGCCCGAGTTGATGGATATCTTTCCTGGCCTGCAACCCATAGAACGGAGCAGCATGAACTCCTGGGATGATGAGAAATTCAAGGCGGCTATTCGTACTATCGGCAAACAGAACATAGTGATTGCTGGTCTCTGGACAGAGGTATGCGTGGCCTGGCCTACCCTCAATCTTTTACATGAAGGGTATAATGTGTATGTCGTTGAGGATGCCTGTGGTGCAACCTCCCATATTGCTCACGATGCTGCAATACGAAGAGTTGTGCAGGCTGGGGCTGTACCAATGACCAGCGTCGCCACAGTACTGGAATTTCAACGGGATTGGGCAAACAAGGAACATTATGATGCTGTGCTTCAAATTTTCCGACAGCATGGTGGCGCATATGGTGATGGTATTGATTACGCATACACCATGGTCCACAAAGCCCCTCAGAAAACAAAAAACCCTCATGTTGTTGTATAGTTGAGAAAATTCTACAGTTCCCGTAGCTCGGTCTCACCCAAGAGCAACGAGCTACGGGATGGTCGTACATGTTGCCTCTATTTAGCACAAAAGACATTAAGCAAATCATCTGTGCGGGAGCAGGAATATGAACCGCCTATCGTGATTTGCGGACCTCTGCAAAACTCTGCTCGACCACTCCTCTTCGGCGAGAGCATCAGGAATGGTGTTAATTCGTACGACTTGCCATCGCATTCTGGTTGGCAATGCAAACCTCAAACTGGCAATAGCTACACGATACTGTTTGCTATTTTCCATATTGCCTGACATGCAGTCTTTTTGTATAACCGAACATGTGGCAGGATACACAGAGCTGTATAATCCATTGTTGTTTTGAGGCACACATGATTAAATTAAAAGCAAATGGAATAAAATGGCTTAAAGGTTTTCACTTGATTGCAGTTTCTTGTTGGGTTGGTGGTGCTGTTTCCCTGGTATTGCTCTATTTCTTAAAAGATAAAGTTGCTGATGATGGAGTTCTGTATGGAATCAACCAGAGCATTCACCATGTTGATATGGCAGTTGTTGTAATCCCCGGCGCCTTGGGATGTCTGGTAACTGGTCTAATATACTCTGTTTTCAGTAATTGGGGTTTTTTCAAGCACAATTGGCTTATATTTAAATGGATTGTCACTATTACGGCCATATTATTTGGAACATTTTTTCTGGGGCCGTGGGAAACGAATATGATGGAAATCTCTGGAAAACTCGGAATGTCCTCTATGAGTGACGATGAATACCTATACAATGAAAAGATGAACTTAATTTTTGGTACTATTCAAGTTTTGTTGCTGATAGTGACTATTTTTATTTCAATTTTCAAACCTTGGAGATCGACAAAAGGAAAACACATATAACAAGGGCATCCACACAACCCGGAAGACGCGCACAAATTTTTATATTCTCGAGCCTCTTGCAAAAAGACGTGCAATAACAGAATCAGGGAGTATTTTGATTTAACACGCTGAAATAATAGAGCTTCATGGCATTTCCTGGTATAGTTTTGTATCCAGCAAAACCAATCCAAGGAGAATGCCATGAAGCTCATAGACACGATATCATGGTTGATGGGACGTGTCCAAGGAAGTCTATTTCCTCATCTAAACCAATGCTTGCCAACACCGTTAACTGAACAGGAGGAACGATTGGTATCAATTCTGGAACTTGTCCAGGTTGAACGATAT
>NZ_FRFE01000018.1 GCF_900143695.1 Desulfopila aestuarii DSM 18488 | reverse complement strand
TTGTAGAAAGATGCGAGTACCGAGTATCTGTTCCTTTTGGTCGCCTGTTTGTTGTTTTTTGTCAGAGAGAGCAAGAATTCGAGGACTTCTTCCTGGGATATACTGGCGAGATCACGTTTGCCAAATCGAGCAGTAAAACGGTTGAGGACAAACTCACATGTCTTGACGGTATTTTTTTTTGGAGTTGGTCCGATGATACTGCAGATGGAAATCGACTGCCTGGGATAATTTCATGGTGCACCTCCTGGGTTGGGGTTGTTGGAGCAATATGCCCTAACTGAAGTATACACCATGATGTGAAATGGCTGGCAAAGGGTGCTGACGGGCTCAGTAGGAGTGTAAAGATTACGCTTTACCCGGATGAAACAGAAAGAAAGGTGGCATTTAAGCTGTTGCTTTGCTTCCTCTATTAATTCATGACCTTTCGGTCGCGTATTGGTTTTCTCCGTTCGCTTTTCCATTTCCTATTCGATTGAGTTGGAAGTTCCTCCCTTCCGTAGATTCGGGAATGTCTGCAGTAATATCCACCTTGGGAGTAGTCAGATTCGGCATAACTTCAAGATGGCATTATTAACAAGCTGTTAGAGCTGAATTCAGTCATATTTGACGAAATTTTCAATATATGCGAGACTGATTTTGAGGCCAATATTCTTAACTTGAAATTGGTGGCACCTTTTTCTTAACCGAATCAAATGTAACTCTGAAGAGGAACATTCTACTTCTGTCAGGTTTCATCTCCTTATTACGTTAAAAGTCAGGTTGATGCTTCTATTTGGAAGTTCCAGGACGAAACACTACGTAAAAGAGTTCAGTAATTGACATAGGTCAAAAGTTCTCAATCGTTAGCATGCTATAAGAAGATAGTCCCACCATGTATCAGTATTTCGACCCATACGGAGGATCAGGTAATGCCCATCTTCAGCTACCTCGCCATGCCCAGAAACGGAGCTAAGGACGCACTTTGCGCTGAGCTTTCCGCCTTGGAGTACTGTCAGGTGTTTCCTGCCGAAAATCAGGAGGTCGTTGTTCTTGTCACGGACACACCTGATGAAACCATTGAGAGATCTCTCCAGAGTGCCCTGAAAACAGTGGAGTCCTTGCAGTCGCTGAGCCTTGCTTTTGGCTATGACGAAAAAGAATGACAAGGGAGAACATGAGACAATGAAACTCGACAGAAGACAGTTCATTAAGCAGGCAGCCATCAGCAGTGCGTTTGTAACCGCCGGGACCCTTTTCCCCGGGATAAGTTTTGGCGAGTGGAGCAAACTGACCAACAACAGTGGAATCATCTCATGGCAGAAGTCACCCTGCCGATTCTGCGGTACAGGCTGCGGAGTATTGATAGGTGTCAGCGACGGTCGGGCGGTGGCTGTCAAGGGTGACCCCAACTGCAGCGTCAACAAGGGTCTGTGCTGCATGAAAGGATACCATTCCGTTCAGGCCCTGTACGGCAAAGACAGGATTACCAAGGCACAGGTCAGGAAAGACGGAAAACTGGTTGAGGTGCCTATCAAGGAAGCGCTGGATCTTATCGCTCAGAAACTTCAGGAGACAAAAGACAAGTACGGTAAAGACTCCGTCGCGATATATGGCTCGGGTCAATGGACTATTCCTGACGGCTATGTTGCCTCCAAACTGTTCAAGGGGTGTCTTGGAACCAATAACGTCGAAGCCAACGCCCGCCTCTGCATGGCAAGCGCTGTAACCGGGTTCATGACCACTTTCGGGATTGATGAGCCGATGGGCTGTTATGAGGATATCGACAATGCCAATGTCTTCATCACCTGGGGTAACAATATGGCGGAGATGCACCCGGTACTCTTTTCCAGGATGCTTGCCAACAGGAAGCAAAGAACAGACGTCAAGATCATTGACTTCGCTACTCGTCATACCCGTACCAGCCAAGCTGCGGACACCTCGATCATGTTCAGGCCGCAGACCGATCTGGCTGTGGCCAACGCAATCTGCTACGAAATCATTAAAAACGATTGGGTGAACTGGAATTTTGTGAACGAGCACGTTTCATTCCATAAGGGGAAAACCAATATCGGTTACGGCACTGAAGACCACTTTGCCTTTACCGATCAGGCTGAACCCATGAGCTTTGAAGAATACACAACTTTCCTCGAAGACTATACCCCGGAGAAGGTCGAAAAAATATCCGGTGTTTCCGCAAAGGATATTAAGTACCTGGCCGCACTGTACGGTGATCCGAGCTTGAAGGTAACCTCATTCTGGTGCATGGGTATGAACCAGCACACCCGGGGCACCTGGATTAACAACCTGGTCTATAATATTCACCTCCTGGTTGGCAAAATTTCGACTCCCGGCAACAGTCCGTTTTCCCTTACCGGCCAACCGAGTGCCTGCGGTACCGTACGGGAAGTCGGTACTCTGACCCACGCCTTACCGCATGGGGTGGTTATGGACGAGCATGCCAGGGAGATGGCCGCTGAGATCTGGGACGTTCCGGTAGCCAATATCGACCCGAAGCCGACGTACCACACGGTAGAGATGTTCCGAGCACTCGATCGGGGGGATATCCGGTTTATCTGGATCCAGGTTACCAACCCCATGGTCACCATGCCCAACCTCAAGAGGTATCGTGAAGGGGCATTGAAAGAAGACCGGTTCGTGGTTGTTTCCGATGTGTACCCGACTCCGACGACGGATGTTGCCGATGTTATTCTTCCTGCAGCCATGTGGATCGAACAGGAGGGGATGTATGGTAATTCGGAGCGGCGCACCCAGCATTTTGACCAGATTGTCGATCCTCCCGGTGAAGCCATGTCCGATACCTGGCAGATTATCGAAGTCGCGAGGAGATTGGGCTTTGAGAAACAGTTCCCGTGGAACCAGGACGAGTATATCGGCAAAATTTGGGAAGAGTACCGCAGGTTCCATGCCGGACCAAAGCATGAAATGGCGTCGTATACTGTGCTTCGTGAGAGATCAGGCGTCCAGTGGCCTTTTGTGAACGGCAAGGAAACCCGTTGGCGCTTTAATCCAAAACATGATCCGGCCTGCAGCAATGGTAAGGATTTCGATTTCTACGGCAAGAAGGACAATCGCGCCTGGATCTGGGCCCGCCCCTATGAACCGGCGGCCGAGTCACCGGATAACGAATACAATTTCTGGTTGAATACCGGTCGGGTGATTGAACACTGGCACACCGGCTCCATGACCAGAAGGGTGCCTGTGCTACATAACGCGGTTCCTTCATCCTATGTGGAGCTCCACCCGGAAGATGCGGCTGCGTTGGGCGTGGTCAGTGGCGAAATGGTGAAAATTATCTCTCGGCGAGGAGAAGTTACCATGCCGGCGCAGATAAACGGCAGGGGTGTGCCCGTTCCGGGGATGGTGTTTGTTCCGTTCTTCGATGAGAGCTACCTGATCAACGAGGTAACCCTGGATGCATTCTGCCCTATTTCCAAACAGCCAGATTACAAGAAATGTGCTGTTCGACTGGAGAAAGCATAATGAAACGCACAGACCGGAAAGGCAAATTAGCGACCTGCGTTGCCATCCTTGGTTTCGTCGGTCTATCGATCTCTTCAGCACCAGGAGCATTTGCAGAATCCCCGTCTCCTGCAAACTATGATAATCAGGGCTACAAAATCTTTGCAGCCCAGCGAGCCACACCGGAAACCAACCTCACGGCGAATTCGGTCAATAGAAATCTCGCCACGTTTTATGCATTGCGGCAATATCCCGGCTCACCGCCGCGAATTCCACACGAGGTTGACCTGACGTTCAGCGGCAATGAGACAGATTGCCTTTCGTGCCATGCGAAAGGCGGGTACAGCCCCGAGTTTGGCAAATTTGCGCCAGTCACCCCGCACCCTGAAAATGTACTGTGTTATCAATGTCATGCCCAGGTGACGACCACTGATCTGTTTGTGGAAACGAACTGGCAGTCGATAAACCCGCCGAAACTCGGGCTGTCGTTTCTGAGTACTTCGCCACCCCCTATACCCCATAATCTACAG
The DNA here is from genome assembly GCF_900143695.1 of Desulfopila aestuarii DSM 18488. Lineage (GTDB taxonomy): Bacteria > Desulfobacterota > Desulfobulbia > Desulfobulbales > Desulfocapsaceae > Desulfopila > Desulfopila aestuarii. Next base: position 112,967 of record NZ_FRFE01000018.1, on the reverse strand, counting down.
ATGAGGGAAAACTGTATTGCCTGCCACACCGGACCAGCGGCTGTTGCGGAGATCCGGATCGAACATGCAGGCCGGGGCGATTGTCGTCAATGTCATGCGACCGTGGTACAGACGGCTCCTCTCAAGGTATTTGAGCGGAAATGATCCTGTCGGGTGGCAACACCAATTCAACCAGCCGGACTGACTATGACAAAACTATACACTATCTGCTTTCTCCTGCTCATCATGGCTTTCGGTTTTCTTACCGATGCGGCCGCCAGTGAGAGTTCTTTTGTGGATGAAATAAAGAATACTAACGAGCGTTTTGATACCAGGGCAGTTCCCCTGGCGAGGCAAGTAACCGAGGAATCGGTATTGGCCATGGAAGAGTATCAGGGGGGATCGTTTCGGGTCCTGGCCCGCAAGAAGTCGATCGAGCGCTACAGATGCAGCCGGTGTCACACGGGCAAACCGGTCACGGCAGCCCAAGGCCTTGAGCTGACTCACGGCAATATTGCTCTGGCACATGGTACCGAGGGGCCGGGGCTGACTTGTATTGATTGTCATCACGCCCAGGAAAGGGATTATCTGGAAGATAAGAAGGGCAGGAAAATTGACTTCGATCACAGCTATCAACTCTGCGGACAATGTCATTTTCGGCAGAAGCGGGACTGGCTAGGCGGGGCACATGGTAAAAGGGTTTCCAACTGGGCCGGCGAACGGGTGGTTTACAACTGCACATCCTGCCATAATCCACATTCTCCACGATTTGCTAAGCGATTTCCGGCTACCTATTCGGTACCACTGGACTGATAGGGAGAAGATATGAGTTCTGAAAAGAGCGATTCCAAGAAAAAGGGCTGTGCTTCGTTTCTCGACGAAAAAAGCAGCAGACGAGCATTTCTGAAAGGATTATCGATCGCCGCTGCTGCGGGGAGCGCCGCCTTGACCACCGGCTGCATACCACCGGCTGCGGCGATGGGGAGCGAAGAACTGCAACTTCGCTGGCAGGAATTTTTTAAGAAAAATTACCGCCTGATGACCCAGGAAGAAAAAGATGCAACGGTCGCCCGGCTTGAAAGGTTGGCCAAACTGCACAACAATCTCGATGTGCAGGTGAGCAGCGAGCCGCCTCTGGAAAATGTACTCTACGGCTATGCCTTCAATATCACCCGCTGCGAGGGCTTCATGGAGTGTGTGGCCGCCTGCGTGAAGGAAAACAACCTCGATCGCAAGACTCACACCCAGTATATCCGAATATTTGAAATGGAGCCCGGTCAGCTTGATCCGGGTACCGGCGATGGCCAGTACTTCCATGAGGTTCCGGTAGAAAATAAGTTCTATATGGGGACACAGTGTTTTCACTGTGAAAATGCCCCATGCACCAAAGCCTGCCCGACCAGGGCAACCTGGAGGGAGCCGGACGGCATTGTGGTGGTCGACTACGACTGGTGTATCGGTTGCCGTTACTGCCAGGCCGCATGCCCGTATTATGGCAGACGTTTTAACTGGGGACAGGCAGAGGTACCGCCGGAAGAAGTGACGACTCGACAGCACTATCTCGGCAACCGCCTTCGGCCCAAAGGAAAAATGGAGAAGTGCACCTTCTGCATCCAGAGGACCCGGAAAGGCAGATTGCCTGCCTGTGTTGAGGCCTGCCCGACCGGTGCGCGGGTCTTCGGCAACCTGCTTGATCCTGAGAGTGAGATCCGCTGGGTTCTGAAGAATAAAAAGGTCTTCAGGTGGAAGGAAGAACTTGGTACGGATCCTAAGTTTTGGTACTTCATTGACTGACAGGTGGCATATGCGAGCACTTCATGAGAAAAATCTGAGAACTTTCCTGGCCGATGTTATCTGCTGGAATCTTCGGGGCAGTATCGGCTTCCAGCTCTTTCGCCTGGTCCTCCTTGGCTGTATGGGCATGGGAGTGTATGCCTACTCCTTCCAGGCACGTTACGGTCTTTCCGTGACCGGGATGAATGATATTGTCAGCTGGGGGTTCTATATCTCCAACTTCACTTTCCTGGTCGGGGTGGCCGCAGCGGCAGTCATGCTGATTTTGCCAGCTTATGTCTTTCATGATCCTGATTTCCACCGGGTCGTGATTATTGGTGAAGGGGTAGCCGTGGGTGCGCTGGTGATGTGTCTGTCGTTCATCCTGGTCGATCTGGGCGGGCCACTGCAGGCCTGGCATTTAATCCCGGTTATCGGTATCTTCAACTTTCCTTCTTCCATCCTGGCCTGGGATGTTGTTGTCCTTAACGGCTACCTGCTGCTCAACGCCCTGGTTCCTGCCTATATCCTGTACAGCCATTACCGGGGCCGTCCGGCCGATGAGCGAAAATACCGGCCGTTTGTCTTTCTTTCTATTTTCTGGGCTTTTTCCATTCATATGGTCACGGCTTTTCTCTATCAGGGATTACCTGCCCGGCCATTCTGGAACAACCCGTTGATGGGGCCACGCTTTCTTGCTTCAGCATTTGCGGCGGGTCCCGCCCTCATCACCCTTATTCTTGCCATCATTCATAGCGCGACAACCTATTCGATTGACAGAAGTGTGTTCAGCAAACTCCGGCTGATTATCGTCATCTCAGCGATTATCAACCTGATCATGCTCTTTTCCGAGGTTTTCAAGGAGTTTTACTTTCCCACCCATCATTCGAGTTCCGCCATGTACCTCTTCTTCGGCATGGACGGCCACAACTCGCTGGTTCCCTGGATATGGACCTCGGTTGGCGTCAATGTCCTGGCAACCCTGGTGCTTGCCTTTAACCCCGGTAAAAGCAACCCGAAAGTCCTGCTGCCCGCTTGTCTCTTTTTGTTCGTGGCGATCTGGATGGAAAAGGGAATCGGCCTGATTGTGCCGGGTCTAATCCCAAGCCCGCTTGGGGAGGTCGTTGATTATCTGCCAACCTGGGTGGAACTTTCGGTCACCCTTGGCATCTTCGCATTGGGCATCACAATAGTGACCTGGCTTATCAGGGCCGCATTGATTATCGAGCAGGAATATGTCGGATATTGAACAACACGACGTTGTGTCCACCGGAACGGGTATCACTGGCCTGGCGAACCAGCCGGAACTGAGTGATGAGGATGTGTATGCGGCGATGAAAGATATCGAGGGATACCTGGATATCTCCATGCGCGACTTTCGGGAACTCTACAGCCATGCCATCCGTCATGCCAGACAGCGGTTGCTGACATCAACGCTGATCAAGGACATTATGACCAGGGATGTGGTTCATGTAGCGGCAGGCACAACGTTTGAAGGCGTAATCCAGGCAATGGCTTCCAGGTCCATTTCAGGTTTGCCGGTTATTGACGCCAGGGAAAAGGTTGTCGGAGTTGTCTCTGAAAAGGACATTTTTTCCCGGCTCGAAGGTGATCAAAACGCTTCGTTTTGGAAAATTCTTGGTAATTGCCTGAACTGCAATAGATGTCTGATGCGCTCGCTCATGACTGTGACTGCGGGTGACATCATGTCGACACCAGCGGTAACGATAGGAGCAACGGAATCGGCACATGCGGCGCTGCAACTGTTCTCACTGCGAAAGATCAATCGATTGCCGGTGGTTGACACTGACGGTCTTTTGGTAGGCATCGTTACCAGGACCAATCTCCTCCAGGCCAGCTTGCAGGTTGGGGAGGAATAGCGTGAAATTTTTCCAAAAGATGAAAGGCGTTACCAAGAGCCCGCCGCGAGTCAGTCTTGCCGAGATTTTCTGGTCCTGGCTCGGGGCATTTGTTGGTATAAGCGCCGTGGCCTACTGCCATTTCAACCTGCTCGAACCTTCCGACGCCGTCATGCTGATCGGCTCGTTTGGTGCATCTGCTGTCCTTATCTATGGTGCGATCAAAAGTCCTCTGGCCCAACCGCGTAATTTTCTGGGCGGTCACCTGGTCTCGGCTGTTATCGGGGTGACCTGCTATAAACTCTTCCCCGATCAATTGTGGTTGGCCTCCTCTCTTGCTGTTTCCGTTGCTATTGCGGTCATGCACGCCACTAAAACCCTCCACCCGCCAGGTGGAGCGACAGCGCTCATCGCCGTTATCGGAACCACCAAAGTACACCATCTCGGTTACCTCTATGCCCTGATGCCGGTAGGCGCCGGAGCATTGATCATGCTGCTTGTTGCCCTCTTGATCAACAACATTCCAAAGAAGCGGAGTTATCCGGAATTCTGGTTCTGATTACTTCCTGCTTCTCGCTAGAAGTATGCGGCTCTCGCCTGCAGTGGTTACTGTATTGCTACAATATAGACGCTATTTCTGGCAGATATTTATGATAAACGGAGACTAGACGTATGCCGCTTCCTGGAAATCTTTTGACGACAGCCATGGCTGTTATGCCTCAGACAAATGTCCAGGAAGCCCTCAGCCTGGCATTATCCTTAGATGTTCCCTTCTGGCCACAGCTTCCGAACTATAGTTATTACGAAGACATGTATGTTCAGGCGGCTGAACATTTCCCCGGAATCCTGCTCGATCTGGACAAACGAACGCTCCGTTTTTCGATGGAAAAATTCATAGTTGAGTTCGAAGAGACTTTGAGCCGGTTTGAAGATCCGGCATACTTTGATATTAGTGAGACATATTCAGTAGTATACCACGATTTCTTATCACGGGACCTTGCCGATAAACCTGCAATTCGCGGGCAGCTCGAAGGGCCGATCAGTTTTGGCTTCAATGTTCTCGACCAAGACGATCGCCCCATTCTTTTTGATGACACCATCAGGCCCTTTATGATGGAGTTTATGGCTCAAAGAATAAATACCCAGCTCGCTCAATTAAAAAAGCGGAATGCCAATGCCTTTATGTTTATCGACGAACCGGGCCTGCAATTCATTTTTTCAGCAATGTCAGGATACGGTGAGCAGAAGGCCAAGACCGATCTGGATAATTTTTTTTCCATGGTTGATTGTCCACGAGGAATTCATCTCTGCGGGAATCCGGACTGGGATTTCCTGCTGGGTCTCGATATGGATATCCTCTCGTTAGATATCTACACCAACGCTGAGATCTTCTCGTCCTGTGCTGGGTCGATAAAAAAATTTCTCGATCGTGGTGGGGTGCTGGTCTGGGGTATCGTACCGACAGGTTATGAATTGTTTGCCAAAGAGAGCCTCGGCTTTCTGATGATGAAGCTGGAAGGAATCTGGCAGCACTTAGGAAAAAAAGGGGTGGATATTGAACAGCTTATCAGTCAGAGCATGTTGTCACCTGCAACCTGCTGCTTGGTTAATCCTGATAAAGGGAAAACAGTAGAAAACGCTTTTTCAATGGTCAATGATCTAGCCAGAATGCTGAGGGATAAATATCTCCATGGGTGAAGAAATAAATGACCTTACCGAGTGAAATGTTCCAGTGATTTCGGCTATCGTATGCCAAGGCGGGTCGCCAGATGATGCAGATTGCTGCGATGCATGTCGAGATCTCGGGCTGCCGCAGCCCAGTTGCCGTTGCTTCTGTCCAGTGCTGATTGAATGAGCTTGATCTGAAAGGCTTGCACCTCTTCACGAAACGACCGGCGCGGTTCAGAATCGGCAGGCTGTTCAATAGTAGGTGCAGGATTGACATACAGGGCAGAGCCGAGATCTCCCGCTAGATGTTCTGGTAATATTCGTACTAATTCTCCTCTGGCTGTCTTCCGAGAGGCCTTCAGCACTGCTCTGGAGAGAATGTTTTCCAGTTCACGAACATTACCCGGCCAACTGTAACGTGCCAGTAGCTGCAGTGCGCCATCAGTTATGCGGATTCCGTTCAGGCCAAGTCGTTTCCTTGTTCGTTCACCGAAAAAGCCGGCGAGAATGCCGATATCCTCCTTACGCTCTCGCAAGGGCGGAACGTGTATCGGATAAACGTTCAGGCGATGATAGAGGTCAGCCCTGAATTTGCCAGCCTGGACTTCTGCTTCGAGATCTCTGTTAGTCGCTGCCAGGAGCCGAACATCGGCATGAATCATCTTGTCAGAACCAATCCTTTGTATCTCTCCCTCTTGAATGGCCCGTAGGATTTTCGCCTGAATTTCGAGAGATAATTCACCGATTTCATCTAAAAACAGTGTGCCGCCATCAGCGAGTTCAAATTTTCCGGCCCTGTCACTGGTGGCTCCGGTAAAAGAACCTTTAACATGACCGAACAATTCACTCTCGGCTAATGATTCTGGCAAGGCTGCGCAATTGAGATAGAGCATTGCCTTGTCCCGCCGGTTGGAATGACGATGGATAGCCCTTGCCACCAGCTCTTTGCCAACTCCGGTCTCCCCAAGAATCAGAATGGTGAAATCAGATTGAGCAACGAGCTCAATTTCCTTCTTCATTTCAAGAATAACGTGACTTTTCCCCAATATTTCCCAGCCTCGTTGGTTTGCTACATCCTGCATGAGATCCGAGGCGATTTGACCCTGGCGTTCCGCCTTTTCCTCCACTGCTTTCAGGAGGTCCGCCATCTGCATCTGAGCACAGACCATTGAGGCGACAGTCTGAATATATTGTTTAGGCAGGTGATCAAAAGCGTGGGCATCAAGTGAATCAGCCGTGAGTACTCCGACGAGCTTTCCATTGATATAAAGTGGGCAGCCCAGGCAGGCGTGGATGTGCTGCAGCGCCTCAGGGTCTGAGATGAGCATGCCGTCAAAGGGGTCCGGCAGAGAGCTTTCCTCCGGGAAAAGGATTGGTTCGCTGGAGCCGCAGATGATATCCAATCGCGGATGTTCACCGCGCAGGTAATGGCGTCCCATGGCGTCAGGCGTTAGCCCTTTTGCCGCCAGGGGGATAAGTGTGTCCTCCTGCACACGCAAGAGGGTTGCAGCATCATAGGGAATGGCGCGGTGCAGGGCGTCCAGTAGCCGCTGATAACGGTCTTCGGCGCTTAGTATTGCCGTAAGATCACCGGCGATGGCCGTCAGGGTGTCGAGTTTCTTCATAGTTGTAAATATTACAACATTGTTATTCATATCGCAACAGATGCGTGTTGTCTCATCAACAACGATCTTTGTATGTAACCGAAGTCGCGCATATAAATAAGTGGCACGGTTACTGCTATGTAGTTGATGAAGGAAAGAGTCTCTTTAGCAAAGAGACATTCCAGTTTGATGCTTCGATCCCTTGCCAGAGGGCATTGGTACATTATCTCTCGGACGGAAAAACTAGGAGTAGTTATGAAAACTTTGAAACTAGCTGATACAAATGAATTTACTCAAGGAGCGATGAAGCGGTTCTTTCTTGTCGAGGACTCGGAAAATTTCAAGATCATCAATTTTAATCTGGATGCAGGTGTAACCTTCCCTGTACACAGCCATGACCTGGACGGAGAACTCTCCATTCAGGTTCTTGAAGGAGAGGGATATTTTCTTGGAGAAAATGAAGCGGAGATTCCTGCAAATAAAGGAGATATTCTCATCTCCCAAATTCGTGAGCCTCATGGTGTAAGGGCAACAACTAAAATGAGAATACTGGTTACAATAGCTCCACCTATCTGATGCAACAATGCAACAGTGAGGGTTGCCTGTCAATTTGAGATCTTTATTAAGGAGAATGTCATGTCTGAAGAAAAGGTAAAAATCGACCAGGATGAATGCATTGGCTGTGAAGCGTGTGTGGAAATTTGCCCGAAAGTGTTCGGTTTTGATGAAGAAGAAGGCAAGGCGTATGTTATCGACGGGGCTAACTCGGATGAGGAGTGTGTCGATGAAGCCGTTGCCTCTTGTCCTGCAGGTTGCATACGAAAAGAGTAAATTGATGAGGCGTGCCATGCTATCCGGCACGCCACTGTCGATTCTAAATTGGATTATCTTAAAAAGGAAAATGGGGGAGCGCAATTATCCTTGAGCGGATAACGAAATATTTAATTTGGCAATATCAATTGACTGTATCGCTCTTCAAATTGACCTTATCCTGATATGTTGGGATCGGGACAACAACCTATAATTGCGCCAAAATGGAGCAACTGTAAGGAAGAGATTACCAAAGAGCACCTCTTATGAGTGCAATAGAACTTCAGCGAGAGATAACTACAGCACATCCAAGCACATTGTGAACATATCTGTCGGGCATTGACCAGATAATTTCCAGCTAGACACCACTAACTGTATCACCGTTTATCATAATTGCGTTCCCCGCCTGGGGGCTGGCCGTCTTACCTTTCAATCATGAAAGCAGAAAGTCTTCATATCGGCACTTGCAGCTGGAAGTATCCATCATGGGAAGGCCTGGTCTATTCAGAAAGGAAACCGGCCAACTACCTGCAAGAATACAGCCACCACTACAACACGGTCGAGGTTGACCAATGGTTCTGGAGCCTATTTGCCAGCGATAAACTCGTGCTGCCAAAGCTCGAGGTAGTCAGTGAATATGCGGCCTCAGTACCGGAGAATTTCACCTTTTGCGTAAAGGTGCCAAACAGCATTACCCTTACCCACCACTACAAGAAAAACAAGTCCGACCCGCTGGTGCCAAACCCACATTTTCTGTCGATAGAATTGATACAGAGATTTTTCGATTCCCTTCAGCCACTTCATCATGCTCTAGGACCGTTGATGTTCCAGTTCGAGTACCTGAACAAACAGAAAATGTCAGGCGTTGCTGAGTTCATCGACAAATTTGGTCCGTTTGCCGAGAAATTACCTACGTGTTTCACTTACTGCATCGAGTCCCGTAATCCCAACTACCTGACTACTGCCTACCTCAATTTCCTGCGGTCCACAAACCTCCACCACATATTCCTCCAAGGCTACTACATGCCCTCCATTTTCGATGTCTATCGCGAACATAGAGAACGGATCGACAAACTGTCAGTGATTAGGCTTCATGGTCCAAGCAGGGAGGAAATTGAGAAGCAGGTGGGCGACGACTGGAGCCAAATCGTGGCGCCAAAGGATCAGGACATAAAAGACCTGGTTCAGATGATTGAAGATCTCAAGATTCGAAACGTGAAGCTCTATCTCTTGGTGAACAACCATTTCGAAGGCTCGGCCCCAAGGACCATCGCCCGGATCGAAGAAGCGATGATCCAATCTGTACAGCGACACGTTGACCTTCACAATACGTTGAACAACTGATCGGGATCCTCTGTAGACTTGATTCACTTTCTGATTCAACGTCCCCCTGACAAGTTATTGCACTCTGTACAACTTCTTCAAGCGAAGAGGCCTTGGTCATCACAAGGCCTCTTCGCTTTACTTTTGCCGCATGAACAGGCGCACTTTCCGCTATAAAATGACCAAAGAAATACAGCTCTTTAGGCGATGATACCTTTGCTATGATTGGTGCTTTTTAAAACGTACATCCTCGACAACTTTTACCCCAATCGCACTTTAGAATTCTGTAGCAGCCTTCTCGCAATCAAGAGCATCTATTACCGTAATACCCTTTCGCTATTACACTATCAACAACATGCGTTGGTAGCGGAACATAGGTTATAAACCGCAATTCTCCGGAGATACGATTTAATACCACATTAACCTCCTGTCTCCCGATAAAGCCTTCATAAAAGTCGTGCTTTGCGCTCCTTTTCAGACGAACCTCAAGCATACCTGGTCCGGTTATCGCTAGAAGTTGTGGCATACGAGGCGCAGTTGAATATGACTTGATAGACCCATCCCGGCGGTATCGACTGGGTTCTGTTCGAATATATCTGAACGAAAATCTTCTATCTGGGGTCACGAACTCTACTACTTCTTTGGACTGGCGATTGTTTGCTACACACCCATCTGCATTACGTCCTTGCAGCTTTACTGTTTTGACTATCTTCTTAGTAAACATCATCGTCTCCTATAAGCTGGAATTTTACCGTCTTTACTCAACTCAATCGATTATAAAGCAGACGGCAACTATCTGATTCCGGGTAGGTATTTTGAATTACATAAGGCAATGTCCGCGAACAGCCCCAAACCTCTGGCTTGAAAAGTGCGCCTAAATCCAATACTGCCACAGTGTATTAATGGGCAGCAGGTCTATTGCCTGGGTGGCGAATAAGTATTTCCTTCAACGACTGAAGTCGTCCGTGAATAGTCGGAATTAATTATTGAGATCCGCAACTCTGAGCTAAGCAGCACCTAGGCCTCCAGCGCCCTCTCGAATTGCTCACGAAAACACCATAGCAAGGCATCCCATCAGCTCACCTTTATAGCCATCTGAACGTGCTAATTTTAAGCGGTGTTTGTCGGCTACTTTTCGATCAAGCTGGTGGTTGGTGAAAAATTATCGACGAAAGGTCATCGTCTCAAAATAGGTATTTTGTGACAAAACCACTTAGCGATATGGGCTGGCAATTCTCATGAAGAAGACCCTGGGCAAGGAATCTCTTTAAATGTCTCCCGGCAACCCAATGCTCGTTCGACACTTGGATGAAATAACCAGAACAATTTCCTGAAAAATGGTCGTTGTTATGGACTATAGGTAACGGCCCTCAAAGATAGGATTAGGCTAGTTTTCCTCCGATACTACTCTGGTAATTTTGAGCAAGGTGATCTTAACCAGAGAATTGGACAATAAGCATTACTCTCGCCTTTTGAGTCTCATCCTCTCGTCTATCTCCCGCACCGTTTCTCTATAGCGAGGTATCTGGGAGCAACTGAAGTTCTTGGGTTTCCTGCTCGGATCTTTAGGACGTGGTTGAGAAAATTCTTCACAACATGATTTGCTGTATATTTTCGCATAATAGCTAAAGAACTCATACAGCGCATCATATCTAGCAAGCACATCTTTACGTTCCTGATAATGATCAATTCGATAGGCTCCATAATCAAATGGACTTTCCTTGTAATTCTCTAAATTTCGATATTTATTGTATCCATATTCAACAGGAATTATTTCAGGAGAAAAAAACTCTGTTTCAATATCGATAGAATTCCTGTTTGAGTCAACTGATATTTCATTTTCAGCTAGATCCTTCCTTTTTCCTTCGTCTTCTTGAAGAGCAGCCCGATTAATACAACCTGCCCACAGTTTTTTTACGTGAGCCAAAACGAAATGAGGTTTTTGTATTACTTGGCCGTTGAGAACGATAGTGACATGGTAGTGGTATTGACCAGTAATCGATAACTCTCGAGCCCAAAGATATAACGGCAGCGGAATCCTCCTTCTTCCATCCTGATGAAACTCTTGCATCGGATACTTTTCCTTGTAATACTTTCGTAGGGCCTCTATGAATCGGCAAAGGACTTCGTTGTCATTGCGTTTAGCAAACCGAGAGTCTGTAGGAAATTTCAACTCGAACCAAATATATAACGTTTTGCTGTAATTCTCTCTGCAGTAACAGAATAAATCGTTAATGCGACACAATGGCTCTCTATAAAATCCTATGTTTTTTTCTTTAATCTCACACTGCCTTAACGGATACTTCCTATACTTTTCACCATGCACTTCATTTCTCATTGTTCATCTCCTTAATTTATAAATCTTATCTTTAACTCCACCCATGAGAAAAGAAGAACGTTCACATTTTCGATCTGAACTGAGAATACTCATCATCATATCCACTACACCTAAGCCTCACCAAACACGACCATTTATAGTCTATATTAACTGTTATGATTTTATCACTATATTCTATAGCGTGTATCATGGTGTATATTATGATTGGTGCAATATATCAGTATATATTATTATCTAACAATAATAGGTCTAACCGTCAGAAAAATATATCTCTATATACGTAGTATACTAACTAATACCTAGTATGAGTCAATAATTGCAACACGACGAGGCTCCAGAATATGAATTTCACCTGATCGAACATTATAGTGCTTCTCTTCACATATGATCTGTAGGAGATGTGGTAAATTACATCATTGATGTCGCTTACGTTGACACCATTGATCTGGGTATCCCTACGATTCGACCTCGAATAAAATGAAATTCTTCATACGAAAGGATCATTGCATGAAGGTGAGCAGTGATACTCTAACTTTGCACCACAAGGCTTTTCAAATGCCCCAACCATGTAAAACTGAACATACAGGTTAGGCACTCACCAGATATGGACATGTTCTTGCCTTGATTCTAGCCACGACCTTTGGCAGTCAAATCAATCAATTTCGGAAACTGGCTGGCTAACATCAGTTAGAAATCATGGGTTACTGAAAACTATAAAGCAATATAACATGCAATTACAGAAGGTAACGTCACATCTGCAGATTCTTATCTTAGTTTTAAAGCCTTCATAGATGACTAATTAAGGCTTTTAAACCATTTTAAAACTTTTTTTTGGCTGTTTATAATATATTTATGTTTACCTTGTAAAAATATGTTTTAAATGGACTTTGTTTCTACCTTTTGTGGCTTTTATATGGTAAATAATTAACCAAAATGCCTATTAAAAACATTTTACAACACATCTATGTCACTATTTTCATGTACTTATCATCATTCAAAACGAATATAGCCCTTAATAACATGTTATAGTGGTTAACAATAGGTTTATTGCTTCGATCTTAATTATCATTCAGAAGAATCCATTGCGACTGTAGTGCGTTGTGTAGTGTCGCGAAATGGGTGAGTTGAATTATCATGTACTGATGCTACTGAACCGGAATGAAGAGCCTCTGATCATAATTGAATGCTTGAAGGAGCATTGCAGAAAGCACGGCTATAGGCTTTGGCCAGGCCACCGACTCCTACACATATGCTGGCCAACTGTAAAAGAGGAAAGTTAAGGATTATGGGGCAACGGTATGGCCGTTAAAGACAACTACTATATATCAATATTAAATCGACGGATTTTTAGATTCAAATGATAAACCGTATCTGGTCGGACTTACGTTCATTATCTGGAGGCAATGGTTACTTCAATATCCGCCGGATTAATAGCTGAACAACCGCGCATGAATTGACCTTTAGAAAGGGATTTACCCAAATGTCCCCAGCTACGCCAAGGAGGAGTCTTCCAACATGTGCAGACATTATTATCACTTCGACACCTTTAAACCGATTCTGGTGAATATCCCGGGCGACCTGTTCCTGCACGGAAGAGATTTTAATGATGCATCCTTTTTCTTTCTCTTCAGAAGATATGTTTTGACGAATTAAAATTCGTCTATTAATTAAGTAGCGAAATATTTTGTACTTTTCCTGTCCCCTTCCTTGATCAACCATCCATTCTCACATAGTATTTTCAGATTTTCTGTGACACAACTACTGGACAACTCATTAATCAGTCCAGCGTCCTTGAGAGTTTTTACATTAATAAAATCAGCCTTCCGGGCATTTTCAATAATTTGTCTTTGTGTAATCGGAAGTGAATAAAGTTGAGAATCGGCTGGTCGAGCTAATCTTATTATCTTACTTTTATATTCGCGATAACTTACAAAAAAGGGAGCACATTGATCGCCAGACAAATATCTTGGGTTCCTCACAATTACTTCTAATCCAGTTTTAGTTGAAGGATAATTATCAGGTCTTTCCAACAATAATGTGCAATCTATATTATTTTCAATTCCAATGGTTGCGTTTGTGATTCGATTTTTTTCTTCATCACATATAATTATTAGCGTTTTACCTTGAGCAGCTTTAACGATTTCTTCGAAAAACATCTGAAGACAATCAATGATACTTCTGTTTTTACATTCTTTTATATTAACCAAAGATAACGGTGAGTCGAATATTATTACCGATGCTGAACAGTTCCTAATTTGCTCAATCACACCAACTCTATGTTCAGAAGATGAAATATCAAAATCATTTTGTAAATCATACATATTCAAGTAACTTAATTTACAACCGACCGAACGCGCCTGATCATCAGGTACCATCTTTTTTAATCTTTCAACCAACCGACCTTCTGGAAAGTCTGTTGCAATTAACAAAACGCTAGATGAATCATTCTGTGCACTTTTTGTTTTTACACCCCGACCTGATGCAACACTTATCGCAACATCTGCGGAAAATAATGATTTCCCAATCCGTCCTTTACCCACTATTATAATGATTTCGCCATCTCTAATTATATCATCTAGGACATAGCGATTTTCGTCATATCTTTTCAACCCACTAACAAAAGGTATATTTTTATTACTTTTCAGTTTACTGATATAGTTAATATTTGATCCCAGGCAATTACTTACCATTTTATCCAATTCAAGAATTGTCACATCCTCAAGTCCTAGAAAACCACCAAACCAGCTGGAACGTCCACTTGCACGTCCACCAGCACTATATTTGTACAAATTCAATTTAATCCCTACTTTCGCAAAACGATCGAATAGATATTTTCCAATTAATAGTGATTCTTGTCGTGACCCCCTAAAGTAATAACATATTTCTTTGCCTTTCAGTATTTCCCAATCTATGTTCTTACAAATATCTAGGTTCCCAGCCCAAGTCATTTGCTTTAAATTTGAGTTCATATTCTCCAAAAAAATCTCTTCATCAAATATAAATACCCTCTCGCAATATCTACTCAACAAATACTCTCTTTTAAACATTAAATATTTGGCTGGAGGTGCAACAAGAGCATAACACATTTCTCCCGTATGACTATTTCTTTGAACTGTAGAAAACAAAACACATCTGAAACCGTCTGCCCTATATACCAACAAATTAATTGATGATCTTGATCGATTACCCCTATAGACATACTCAGTACTTCTATCCAAAATAAATTTAAAAAGTAGACGCCAACCTTGCTCAACATTACTTTTATGTGAACCTGGCATAAAACCATACCCTGGAACTTCAGATATCTGCGAAACATTACCTTGAGAAAAATCTATGCCTATTATTTTTGCTATTAAAAGTATCGCATTCTTCGTGTCCAGTTTCTTTACATTCTTTACCAATGATACAAAACATCTTCCAGCAATTCCAAGTTCAGAATTCACCCATTTGGTGCCTTCTCCCAAATTGTCGCTTGACGGCTTAAGCCCGCTCCCAAAATGCAGATTTTCTGGGCTTGGATAAACTTGATAACCAGAACATATCCATATTTTCCCATCTGCTAATAATCTCGTATTATCGATTTTAAATATTTCGTCAAACAATTTTAGCTCAGAAACAGCTAAGATGTAATAAAATTTGATTATATTTTTAAATACATATTCAGGGCCAACACCTGGAAAGATAGCCTCAAATTCTTTCTGAAAAGAAAAGACGTCAACCCTATCCTCTATCCTTGAATTTTTTTCACTCATTTCTTTATTACTCATGACTCATATTGAGCATAACCTTACAATAAGGTTATGCTCAATATTTTAAAGTTCCTAAAGAGAATTATCTCTTAACCAATTAATAAAACTTTCACGTGACAGACCAATCTTTCGTCCAACCATTATCCCTGGAGGTCCATTACCCAAGCTCATTCGGTTGGCGATAGTTCTGGAATTGATCAACCCTCCAGACAGTTCAGTCAAGCGATGCCTTGCAAAGATTGGAGGAAGTGCTCGCTCCAGATCCTCTAAAAACTTCTCAAAATCAGTCTCTGCCCTCTTTTCTACCATCGTTTTTGACTCCTATGCAAAGAATTACATAAAAATTCATTTCCCTTTTTCGTCCCTAATCCTTACCAATCACCTTTCAGCTGATCTAAATAATTAGCCCAATCCTGCATCATCCTTCTTCTTTCTGGTAAATATTCAGCATGGTTGTAAGCTGCTCGGACTGAATTCCGATCGGTGTGAGCCAGTTGCCGCTCTATAACTTTTGAATCCCACCCAGCCTCATGTAACAGTGTAGACGCCATGCCCCTAAATCCATGTACCGTCATCTCGTTATTTAAATATCCCAGACGCCTCAATGCCGATAACAGAGTGTTATCACTCATTGGGCGGGAGATGCTTCTAATGGATGGAAAAAGGTACTTTCCTCGTCCTGTCAATGGCTCAAGATCCCGTATAATCTGAATCACTTGCTGAGATAAAGGAACCAAATGGGTTTGTCTCATCTTCATTTTTTCGGCTGGAATCTTCCACATTGATTGTGTGTAATCAATTTCAGACCATTCGGCATGGCGCAATTCACCAGGACGGACGAAAACTAGGGGCGCAAGTTGCAATCCAAACTTGGTTACGTTGTTCCCCTGATACCCGTCTATCGCTCTCATGAGCCCCCCGACCTGTTTAGGATCTGTTATGGTAGCCATGTTTTTTGACACTGAAGGAATGAGAGCATTTTGCAAATCTCTACAGGGATCGCTTTCACATAAACCCAACGCAACACAATACCTAAACACCTGAGAACATATGGATTTCATCCTATGAGCAGTTTCATAAGCGCCACGATTCTCTATCCTTCTACATACCAGCAAGATTTCTCGAGGGGTGATCTCATTAACAGGTCGATCACCAAGCCATGGAATAACGTTATTTTCCAATCGGCTCCTTACAGTTCGTGCATGCCCTTCAGTCCAGTGTTGCCTACCAAACCACTCCCAAGCAAGCTTTGAAAAACTGTTTTCCTGGGCTCTCAATCTACCTATCTTTTCAATTTTTCTTTCGTAGCCAGGATCAACGCCCTCCGCCAACCTTTTCCGTGCTTCCCAGTGCCTCTCACGTGCCATCTTGAGTGTAATCTCTGGATAAACTCCCAAGGATAGCGTTTTGCGCTTGTTTAAGTAACGGTAGTCAAACCGCCAGTATTTGCCTGTCCCATTTACATAGAGATACAAGCCACCGCCATCTGTCAGTTTCCGCGGAATAGTAGAAGGTTTCACATTGTTCACTTCCTGCACGGTCAGCCGTCCCATATTTCCTCCTTTTAAGGATAAGATAAATCCGTTCAGAACCTGCTCGTTCAAGAATCGTTTCGAACTCACAGATTTCACGTCTACTATCTCATGTCGATGGCCTGTAGAGTTTTACATGACATGAATTAGCGAGACTTATTAATGAACATTTTTAGCTACTTGAAGGAGAAGTGACGGTATGACATTTTTCAAATATCCGACTACCGCCACAGATACCGTCGAAAATGGCAGTATCTTTTGTGAAGGTTCATGATGGTATGTGAAAAAAAAAGCCACGCAATCTTTACCTAAAGTATCGATTGCGTGGCTTTTTAATGGAATCACGTCCTGTATCTGACGTGATAAATGGTGGAGACGGCGGGAGTCGAACCCGCGTCCGCAAATGCTCCCCTCTCGTATCTACATGCTTAGTTTCCGGCTTAAGTTTCGCGTTGGACTTGCCGCGGAAACGTGGCGATCCAATGCTAGTCTATGAAGTTCTCGCCAGTTGAAGTACAGACACCATCAACGAAGCCAGCCCGTTAGGTCGGCGCTCCGGTCCAGTCTTACGGGCGAAGACTGGGGGAACGGCAATGAGCAGGTTATTAAGCTGCTACTGCGTAGTTATAATCGTCGGCGATTATAATTGTTTTTCTATCAGTTTTACGAGCAAATAGAAGCTCGGCATGCAACGACGAGCTTACACATCCCCGTCGAATCCGTTTCGTCCCCATTATTCTAAAAGATCAGTCCTGGCTGTTTCGGCGCATGACGCGCTGCAGGTCGCGGTCGCTCTCTCGTTCTTTGATCGAGGCCCGCTTGTCGTATTGCTTTTTACCCCGGGCAAGCCCGAGTTCTACTTTAGCTTTTCCGTTCTCTACAAAGTATATCTTCAAGGGGATGAGGGCAAGGCCTTTTTCTTTGAGCTTGCCAATCAGTTTATTAATTTCCCGCTTGTGCATGAGAAGCTTTCGGGCCCGCATCGGTTCGTTGGGATTGTGGGTGGCGTAGGTATACTGGGAGATATGTACATTGTACATCCTCAACTCTCCACGCTCATCGATCTGCACGTAGCCGTCCTTGAGATTGGCCTTGCCAGCACGGAGTGACTTCACCTCCGGCCCGCTCAGCACCATACCCGCCTCGAACTTTGCATCGATATGGTAATCGTGATACGCCTTTTTATTCTGACAAACTATTTTCATACCTATACCGGTGCGTTGCTCTTCTTATAGTGCGAAAACAAGTGGACCCTCAATTTTCGTTTACTGAATTTTATTCGGATGTTACCCGGATTGCTTCTTCAAGCGTAGTGATCCCTGTGCGGACCTTATTCCAGGCGTCCTCGCGTAAGGTAGTCATTCCCTCACGGATTGCAACCCGCCGCATCTCTTCGCTCGATTGGCCGGCGGCAATCATTTTTTTGATTTCTGCAGAAAGTGGGAAAATTTCAAAAATTCCGCAGCGACCGCGATATCCCGTGCCGCGACAGTTCCGGCATCCTTCTCCTTTCGAAAGCGTCACCGGCCCGGTGCCGCCCGAGGCAAAGCCCATACGCAGAAGTTCTTTGGCTTCGATCTGAAAAGTAGTGCGGCAATCTGGGCAGATCTTCCGCACCAGGCGCTGGGCCATGCAGCCAAGCAGCGTCGACGCGATCATAAAGGGCTGCAGGCCGAGATCCATCAAGCGAATAATCGATGAGACAGCGTCGTTGGTATGAAGGGTCGAAAACACCAGGTGGCCGGTCATGGCCGCCTGAACCGCATGCGCCGCGGTATCATGGTCGCGAATCTCACCGATCATGATGATGTCTGGATCCTGCCGCAGGATATTTCTCAAAATCGTGGAAAAGGTCACATCAATCAGCGGTTGCACCGAGATTTGATTAAACTCCTCATAAACCATCTCCACCGGGTCTTCCACTGTCACCAGATTCTTTTCGGGAGTGGCAATCTTTTTTAGCGTTGAATAGAGAGTGGTCGATTTACCGCTGCCGGTGGGACCGGTAACCAGAACAATACCGTGCGGAGCATTCATGAACGAATCATAAACCGACAGGTCGCGCCGCGAAAAACCGAGTTCGTTGATATCCTGAAAGATCACATCCGGATCAAGGATACGCATAACTATCTTCTCACCAAACGAGACCGGCACCGTCGACACACGAATCTCCACATCTTTTTCGCCCTTTACCCCGATCTTGATTCGACCATCCTGGGGGCGGCGTTTTTCGGCTATATCCATCCGGGCAAGAAACTTGATCCTCGAAGTGATGGCGGAGTGGACCGCCTTCGGCAGTTTGTAGATAGTGTGCAAAGCACCGTCAATACGAAAGCGCACCTGGGTTGTGGAGCGTTTAGGCTCAATATGGATATCGCTTGCCCGCTGGTCGAGCGCGTAATTGAAGATGTGATTGACAGCGGTCTTGATGTGCTGGTCGGATGAGGTGATCTCTTTTGCCGAAGAGATTTTTACATAGCGCTCAAGGTTGCCGATATCCACCGAAACGCTCTGGCCACTGACAATACCAAACTGGTCTTCAGCAGCGGAAATTGATTTCTGAAAGCCAAAAAACTCGGTGATTATCCGCTGGATGTCCGATTTCGTCGAAATACAGGGCTTTACCTGCACCTGGTTCGCCTGTTCGATATCCTGCATGACCTGATCGCAGTCGGGGTGGTAGACCGCCACCTCAAGGACGCCATCCTGCATGCCCACCGGCAGAATCAACTGGCGGATGGCAAAGTTGCGGGGGATGGTCTTGGTAACGATGTCCATGTCGAGATCAAGCGGCTCGAGCTTTTTGAACGGAATACCCAGCTCAGCGCTGACCGTTCGCATGATCGTCTCTTCGTCCAGCACTTCACCCTTGCCGCCGGTCAACATCTGCAGGGAAACGATGATATCAACCAGATCGGGATCAACCTTGTCCGCCGTCTTATCCCTCTGGGCCTGTCGCAACAGCTTCTGTCGCTGCTTGCCCTTCTCTAAAGTGATAAATTGACGCTGCTCCGCGGTTAGCTTGCCGTGCCGGACCAAAATATCGAGAAGCGCATCGCTGTTTAGCAATTTCATATCATGTGCCATCTTGAAGAAAAAAACATTTCGTTACGAATCAACCAGCTATACTTCCCTGTTGCCCGTGCTTTGGCAAGAGTCTTCGTAAAATTTCAGGGAAAACTCCCAAAATGATAGTCCGCTACAGGAACAATGGCCACTTCAGGTCACCAGCAGACTACGCAACACAGCGATATTTTCCCGATCTTCAGCCAGGTCATCACCTTTATCGGTCTCGATGGTCATTGGCATCGTCGCAAAACGCTGATCGTTGACCAAATGGCGAAATCCTTCGAGGCCGATCATACCCTTGCCGATATGCTCATGGCGGTCAACTCTTGAGCCACACCCTTTTTTCGAGTCATTCAGATGAAAAAACTTCACCTGCGCGAGCCCCACCTCCCGGTCCAGTTCAACCATGGTTGCCTGATAGGCTTCGGTTGTACGCAGATCGTAACCCGCCGCAAAGATATGGCAGGTATCGACACAGACCCCGATTTTTTCAGGAAACCTGCTCTCGCTCCTGATCGTGCCGATTTCGGTAAAACTGCTGCCAAGTCCCGTGCCCTGGCCAGCGGTAGTCTCAACCAGCAGCATCACCTCGTCACTTGTCTGCTCCAGGACGCGGTCCATTCCCGCGATAAAGCGCGTGAGTCCGGCTTCCACCCCGTCACCCCCATGAGAGCCGGGATGCATCACCACATACGGGACACCAAGCAACCGGCACCGTTCAAATTCCAGGGTCAGCGCCGCGATAGATTTCTCCAGCAGCTCGTCTTTAGCAGTCGCCAGATTGACCAAATACGAGGCATGCGAGGCAACCGGCATAGACTGGAACCTTTCGCGAGCGTCGTGAAAATCACGCACCTCATCGTCGCTCAACGGTTTGGGCTTCCATTGCCGCTGGTTGCGGGTAAAGATCTGCAGCGACTCACCGCCAACACTGTCAATACGGTCAAAGGCCAGATGCAGACCACCTGCAACCGATTCATGGGCTCCAAATAACGGCATTACCTTACTCCTTTTTGGGTTCAGCCTGCTGCGACTCGCGGGCCACCGATTCCTCATAGGTTTCCTGCTGAAAGTACAGTGCGCGGGCCTGATAGAAACGGTGGCGCTCCGGGTCGGCAAAAGCCGCCTGCCGCTCCGTATTGACCGCCTCCTCCACCAGGCCATTGGCCCAGTAGGCAGTTGCCAGGGTATCGAGGATATATCCCTTGGGCTGGAGGGTCGCTGCCGCACGGGCCAGCGTCAAAGCCTTCAGCGGATCACGGATGGTAAGATCCTGGCTGGTCAACAGCAACCAGGAAAGATTGTTCATGATCTCAGGATTGGCCGGCTCAAGGCTGAAAGCCTTTTCATAGGCACTGAGCGCCTTCGATTCCATTTTTCTGGTCAGCATCAGATCGCCAATCAGCCGTTGCCACAGGGCCTTTTCCGGCTCCTGTGTGGCCTTCTTCAACAGTACCGACTCGGCATACTGCTCCTCATACAGCTGGATAAACTCTTCGGTAGGAATTTGCTTGACCACAAAAACGGCCAGCACCAGCACCACCACATAGCCGATCAGGCTGTAACGTACCTTACGGTCATGGCGGCCGATGGTCGCCGGATCCCGTTCAGCCTGTTCAAGGCAGTCGATCCGTTCGCCGATGCCGAAATGATGCCAGTTTTTTTCCTCACGGATATTGCCGCTCATATAGGATATCTTTTCAAAGGCGGAAACAAGGGCTCGACCGCTGCCCACCGCGCGTAAGACGTGCAGGTCCGCCTGTCGCTCAAAATTGCGGATAAAATAGCCAAAAACAAAGCGGAAATAGACAATCAGAAAAATAAAGAGCGGCAAACCGCCAAGAATGGTCATCACCGTCTCGGGCTTTACCCCGTTGGAAGTGATCATCTCCACAAAATACTCGCGGGACAGAACAAAAAAGATAAACGGCTCGGCCAGAAATCCTGCAAAAAGGCTAAACCCTACGATCAACAGGACATAGAGCAGCAAATGGTTCCGTTTTACATGGCCAATCTCATGGGCCATCACCGATTCCAGCTCCTCCATGGTCATGGTCGAAATAATCGCCGGGGTGAGTAACACATACCTGAGACCCGGTAAAATGCCCATCACCGCCGCAGTCAACACCTTGCCCTCAAAAAGCGGCCAGAGATAGAGGTTGGCCTTGAAGTTCTGCTGCCGGCAGAATTCCGTAAGTGATCGTTTCAGCTCACCATCCGGCAGTGGCCGGCAGCCCCACAAACTTCGCACCATAGGCGGGAAAAAGAGCACTACAAAAATGAGGAACATCCCAAAAAAGACCAGATCTCCCCACTGGGACGCCAATACCGCCTTTACTCCAGCAAATGGCAGTAACGCCAGCAAATCGTTACAAAGCGACAATATCACCCATGGCAAAACAATAGGCAGGTTGGCCTTTATGTTCGACAGGATAAAGCCATACGAGGTATAGCGCCGGCCAAACACTCGTTGATAGTTGGGTCGTGCCGCCCGCCACATAATGGTGAGATAGACGAGGAACAGCGCGAGACCCGCCACGTTGACCAGCGCCGGTAGATGATTGCCAAACGAAACAGCCGACAGGTAATATTTCGCGTCGGCTAAATAGAGGGCACCGACACCATAGAACAGTACCGCCAGAATAGATAACCGCTTTTCCGTTGCAAAATAGCCGGACGAGGTGAGCGCGGCCGGCCGGTTATGCAGATACCTGGCCAATCGGTCATAGCCGACAATGGTCAGTAAAAATAGCATTACCCCGTACCAGGGAGACACCATCGGGGTTTCTGGTACGGTGTCGATGGCAAAGAGAAAAATGGCCACCAGAAAAAGCAGCAGATTATTATATATCAACAGTATACCTCACCAATTGGCTGATGATCGATGCTCAGGACAAACAACTCAACCGGATTCGACCGGCTTGAAAACAACTTGAAGATAAAGCACATTTCATCCAGTTACCATTATATTGTTGTTTGAAGCATTGGGTGAAAAAAAACTTTCAGATCCTGGCGACTCGCCAACGTATCTTCCCGTCTCGCGTTCCTGACCGTTCTTTCTTCTGGGGGGCATACATAGATGGCTATTACTTTTATTTTTATATAAAAATTCCTGACATCATTACGACATTCACCCAACCACCATAAGCAAAAGTGACCAAGGCCCGTTTTTTCTTTTTTGGTTGACTTTTTCTCAAAATACATTTTATATGGTATGTTTCATTGTCAGAGGGCGCTTAGCTCAGTTGGCTAGAGCCACCGGCTCATAACCGGTCGGTCGTAGGTTCGAGTCCTACAGCGCCCACCACAACCACGAAACAGACCAACAACACACGGTTCATTGAGACTCACAGATTTTTCTCAAACATACTGGGGAGGCACAACAGCCACCCTTTTTTACCAGTCTCGCTTCGGGCATGATGAACCGTTTCGAGCGGAGTAAAGATAAAGGTACAGCCTACAGGGGTTGTACCTTTTTTTATTCTTCTATCGCCAGGTTGTTGGCTACGAGAAAGGGTCTTGAAAATGTTTTGGCCCTTTTACGACTTCACAATAGATGTGTAATGTTCTTATGACGGTTAGAATACGGGACATCATTGCCGGGATAGATCGGGAATCCCCCTTTGATCTTGCAGAGAACTGGGACAATGTCGGTCTCCTGGTGGGTAGCCCCGAGCACGAGGTAAGAAAGATACTTCTCGGGCTCGATCCCACCACCACCCTGGTCGATGAGGCCATCGCCAGGGGCGCAGACACCATCATCACCCACCATCCCGTTATCTTCAAACCACTTCCCAGAATCGATACCAGCACCCCGGAAGGCTCTCTTCTCCAAAAAGCTCTCACCCACCAAATCGCCATCATCGCCTGCCATACCAATCTCGACAGCAGTAAAAACGGCGTAAGTGATATTCTGGCGTCCGAGTTGGGACTTACCGAAATTGCACCGCTGATTCCGACCACCCCCGGCAACGAAGCAGGAACCGGCATTGGCCGAGTGGGCTGCTATGCCGAACCGATTGCCATTCGCGAATTCGTCGACAGGGCCCTGAATGTGTTGGGTCTACCGGTGCTGCAGGTTGCCGGCCCCCTACCTGAGATGGTGGGAAAAGTTGCCGTCTGTGGCGGCAGCGGCTCAGATCTGGCAGAAACTGCTTACGCCAGCGGTGCCGACATCTACCTCACCGCCGAAGTAAAACACAACATCGCACGCTGGGCCGAAGAGCGGGATTTCTGCATTATCGACGGCAGCCACTATGGGACCGAACAGCCCGCAATCCGGCTACTGGCCGAAAAATTGAGTACAATTGCTGCCCAGAGCAGCTGGAAAATAGAAATTCTGCAGACAGTCGATGAGAAGTCCCCTTTCGTCTGGCTGCACCAAAACAGCCTCACCCAAGAGTAACCCCAGACAGGAGAAGTACCTTGAACGAACATATGGAACAACTCGTCATCCTCCAGGCAATAGACCTGGAGATCGATGCCATTGACAGCAACATCAAAGCCGAGCAGAATGCGCTCGACGCCCGTATCACCGCCCTGGCTGTGCGCGAGCAGAATATCGCAACTCTGGTTGAAAAAATTGCGTCGCTCGACAAGCAGAAACGCGATCTTGAAGGCGAAGCAAGTGACAGACTGAGCCATGTCAAGGATCGCCAGTCCAAGATGATGCAGGTCCAGACCGGACGCGAGCAGACCGCGCTGCTAAAAGAGATCGAGGACGGCAAGAAGAGCGTCAAGGAAAACGAGGAAAAGATTGTCGCACTCATGGAAGAGTCCGAGAACCTTATCGCCAAAGTCGAGGAAGAGAAAAATCTTCTGAAAGGCGAGAAGTCGCTGGTTGAAGAGGAAAAAGAGAAAGTCCGCTCTGCCATCGAGACCATCAACAAGGGCAAAAAGGCCAAGGACACCGAGCGCCAGAACCAGGCCCAGGTCGTTGAGCCGAGACTGTTGAAGAAATATGACATGCTGCGTTCCCGCCGGAACGGTCTCGCCGTGGCCAATGTCCTGCAAGGCGTTTGCCAGGGCTGCTTCATGTCCCTTCCACCGCAGAAATACAATATGCTTTTAAAAGGCGACGCAATGCTTGACTGCCCATGCTGCCAGCGTATGGTGTATCACCAGCCGCCTGCGGACATGGAATAGACTTACGCCAGTAAAAGTAAAATCCCAGTCGGACCGCCCCAGGAGGCGTTTTCCGACTACCGGGAAAAACTGAGCATGCCGTGATCGAAAAGCAGTTCGCGGCCTGCAGACCATTTGGAGTGGGTGCATGATCGCTCCGGTTTCAAAAGCCGGGGAGGAAAGTCCGAACTCTACAGGGCAGGATGGTTCGTAACACGAACGCCGGGTGACCGGGGGAAAGTGCCACAGAAAACAAACCGCCTGAACACGTTCAGGTAAGGGTGAAACGGTGAGGTAAGAGCTCACCGCCTCTCTGGTGACAGCGAGGGCACGGCAAACCCCATCCAGAGCAAGACCAAATAGGGAGATGTTTGAGGGCGGCCCGTCCGAGATCTCCGGGTAGGTTGCACGAGGTGTTGAGCGATCAACATCCTAGTTAAATGATCATGGCCCCTCACGGGGTACAGAATTCGGCTTATAGCCCACTCCATTTTTTTCACCTGAAGACGCGTACAGCCATGACACCAACTGTCGCCGCCATCATCCCCGCCGCCGGCAGCGGCAGCAGGATGAAGCTGGACCATCCCAAGCAGTATCACCAACTGGCGGGAACGCCGATCCTTATCCATACCATCCGCGCCTTTTACCATCACCCCGCCATCGGCAGAACCGTGGTGGTCGTTCCAGCTGAGTGGCTGGAAAAAACAAGGGAGATGCTGGCAGAACATGGCCTGAGCGGTGACACACTCACCGTTGTTGCCGGTGGGCAGCGCCGCCAGGATTCCGTCATGGCAGGGCTGAGGGTATTGGACCACGATACCGAGGTCGTGCTGGTCCATGATGGTGCCCGGCCACTCGTCAGTGCAGATCTGATTACGCGCTCTGCTAAGGCAGTCCACAAACATGGTGCCGCCATTGCCGCCGTCCCGGTCAAAGATACCTTGAAGCGGGGAGACAAAACGTGTCGGATCACCGCTACCATCGATAGAAATAATCTCTGGCAGGCCCAGACTCCGCAGGGAGCAAAACTATCGCTTCTCTTTTCCGCCTTTGAGACAGCTGGCGAAATGGATGTCACCGACGAGGCGATGTTGCTCGAACATGCGGGGATACCGGTCATGCTGGTTGAAGGTGAAGAGACCAATCTGAAAATTACCCGCCCGGAGGATCTGCCACTGGCAGAGAGTATCATGCAGCAAAAAACAGCACCGGAATTTCGCATTGGCCATGGGTTTGATGCCCACCGACTGGTGGAAGGCAGAAAACTGGTACTGGGCGGCGTCACCATCCCCTATGAACGTGGGCTAGCTGGCCACTCGGACGCCGACGTGCTCACGCACGCGCTCTGTGACGCGTTGCTGGGCGCGCTTGGCGCCGGAGATATTGGCCGCCACTTTCCGGACAACGATGCTTCTTTTGCAAACATCTACTCCATCCTGCTGCTGGACAAGGTGATGGAACTGGTTTCCGAGCGCGGTTTTCGCATTGGCAACATCGACATCACCATCATCTGTCAGAAACCGAAACTTGCTTCTTTCCTTCTCGACATGAAGGAAATTCTCGCCAAGAGCTGCCGAACAGACTCCAGCGCTGTCAATCTTAAAGCGACAACCACCGAGAAGATGGGCTACACTGGCCGAGGTGAAGGTATCAGCTGTCATGCCGTCGTCCTTCTCGTTAAATGAACCCCACCAAGGAAAAATATGATGACATTGATACAGCGGGAACGACTGGCTGAGACCTTTACCCAACTCTGCGAGATCAGCAGCCCCTCCCGCCGGGAAAAAGAGATCGCCGACCACCTCAAGCAGGTCTTTACCGATCTCGGTGCAAACGCCATTATCGAAGACAACTCCGCTACTGCCACCGGCTCAGAGTCAGGCAACCTGATTTTCCGTTTCGACGGTAATCGACCCGACGTTGAAGGGGTGTTCTTCTCCTGCCATATGGACACAGTGCAGCCTGGAGATGGGGTCGAGGTCGACCGCAAAGGCGATATCTTCACCAGCCGGGGCGAGACCATCCTGGGGGGTGACGATAAGTCGGGTATTGCCGCCATTATTGAGATGATGACACTACTCACCGAGAACAATATCGACCATGGCCTGATCGAGATCGTCATCACCACCTGCGAGGAAATAGGACTGCTGGGTGCAAAGCACCTCGAACACCGACTACTCAAAGCCAAATATGGCTATGCGCTTGATTCCAGCGGCATCGATAAGGTGATTATCGGCGCCCCTTCGGCCAATAAATTCAAGATCATCGTCACGGGTGCAGCCGCCCATGCGGGTCTCAATCCCGAGCAGGGCATCAGCGCCATCCAGGTCGCGGCAGAAGCCATCACCAAGGTCCAACTCGGCCGGCTTGATGAGGAGTCCACCGCAAATTTTGGCATCATCGGCGGCGGCGTCGCCACCAATATCGTGCCGGAACAAGTGACCATCGAAGGTGAAGTGCGCAGCCATTCATCCGAAAAACTTGCCCATTACACTGCCGAGATAAAAAGAGTCTTTGAGGCGACAGTGGCCGACTGGCAGACATCTCCCGAAAACACCCTGCGACCAAAAGTCCAGATCGAGGCACTGTCTGAATATCCGGCCATGCTCCTCTCCATGGATTCCCCGGTAATTCGGCGCGTCCGTTCGGCCGGCGAATCGATTGGTAAAAACATCAATTTCGTGGTAGCTGGCGGAGGTAGTGATGCCAACATTTTTAACGGTTTCGGACTGCCGACGGCCATCATCGCTACCGGTATGGATAAGGTGCACACCACCGACGAGCAACTTGATTTGAACGACCTGGTCAGCGTAACCGAGCTGATCTCAACTGTCGCCGTCCAGTTGACGCATTGAAATACAGGATACAACTTCTGCAAGCACCATCAAGCCAGCGAGGTTGTGTTGAAAACGGTCCGGAGCGATTCTTTCTTGTTGAATTATCCTACCACATGCTATAAAAATTCTGTTCTGGTTGTCGATTGAAAGGCACAAAGATAACGTTTCTTTGTGCCTTTCAACATTTTCCGGTTGTTTGAAAAACGTCGCCAGTCAACGTTGACTGTCATGCAAGCAGCCACAGTACCAACATATTCCGATCTTCCCTGCAGGCCCCTGCCACTGCCCCAGAAGCAACCCAATGGATAGAGCTATGTCACAGAACAACGGTTTCAGCCATCCCCATCGTCCGACCCATGAATGCGGCGTATGCGGTATCTATGGTCACGAGGATTCCTCGAAACTGACCTATTTCGGTCTCTACGCCCTCCAGCACCGCGGCCAGGAAAGCGCGGGTATCGTCACCTCTGACGGCAAAAAAGTCACCACATACAAAAATATGGGTCTGGTGCCGGAAGTTTTCTCCGAAGAGATCTTGCAAAGGCTCAAAGGCCACATCTCGATTGGTCACGTACGCTACTCCACCACCGGGGCCTCAAATATCATCAACACCCAGCCGTTGATGGTGAGCCACAAAGGCACCACCCTTGCCGTAGCCCACAACGGTAATCTGACCAACAGCATGTCATTACGCCGCGATCTCGAAGACCGGGGTTCGATTTTCCAGACCACCATGGACAGTGAAGTGGTACTGCACCTGATGGCCCGGGCCACTCAGAAAGGACTGGATGAGGCGCTGAAAGAGACCTTCACCGCTATGCAGGGTGCCTATTCCATGCTGCTCATGACCGCTGACACCCTCATCGCCGTACGCGACCCGGACGGCTTTCGGCCACTCTGTCTCGGTAAGTTGAGCAATGGCAACGGCGGCTATATCGTTGCCTCCGAGACCTGCGCACTGGATCTGGTGGATGCTGAATATATCCGCGATATCGAACCGGGCGAGGTTCTGATCCTCCAGAATGGGGAAATGCGCTCGATTTTTCCGTGGCCCAAACAGTCGCCTCATTTCTGCATTTTCGAGCAGGTCTATTTCGCCCGCCCCGACTCGGACATTTTCGGCACCTCAGTTTATCTGGCGAGAAAGCGGATGGGCAAGATTCTGGCCCGTGAAGCAAAAATCGACGCCGATTTTGTTATGCCATTCCCCGACTCAGGCAACTATGCGGCGCTCGGCTATTCACAGGAATCAGGCATCCCGATGGAGATGGGGGTCATCAGGAATCACTATGTTGGCCGTACTTTTATTCAGCCCACCCAGTCGATGCGTGACTTCAATGTGAAAGTAAAACTCAACCCGGTTCGCAATTTCCTGAAAGGCAAGCGGGTCATCATTGTTGAGGATTCCATCATTCGCGGCACCACCGGCAAAAGCCGGGTCCGTGCTCTGCGAGAAGCCGGCGCCAAAGAGGTCCACATGGTGGTCAGCTGCCCGCCAACTCGACACGGCTGCTACTACGGCATCGACTTCCCTTCTGAGTCACAGCTCATTGCCTGCAATAAATCTGTCGAGGATATTGCCACCTACCTTGGCCTCGATTCCCTCCATTATCTGAGCCTCGAAGGGCTGGTGGAAGCGACAGGAATGCCATGGGAAAATTTCTGCCTGGCTTGCTTTAACGGCATCTATCCGATCGAGCCCGACAAATCGTTCACCAAGGAAGCACTCGATTAAAAGTAGCTTCAACCGATAACGATCTGTTTCAGGCCAAAGTCAAAAAAAGAGGGTTTCCGGACATTCCGGAAACCCTCTTTTTCATTCAACCTTGTCTCTGGTCCGGTTTTAGATTCGGCAGACCACGCAGTTCTTGCCACTATTTTTCGCATCGTACATCGCCTGATCTGCCCGTTGCTTCATCTGCTCTTCATCTTCTTGCATGGGCACATCCATATTGCGGCGACACGAAACAACACCGATGGAGAGTGTGGTCTTGCCAAAGCCGCATTCAATGTAGCGGAGCAGGATACGCTGAACAATTTCCGTCGACTGGCTCGCTGTGGTCTGCGGCAGGAGAACAGCAAACTCATCACCCCCAAGCCGGAAACAGAGATCAACATTGTTTCGGGTACACTCCTCAAGAATACGGGCCAGGGCATTTAAAACCTGATCCCCTTCCTGGTGTCCGAAGGTGTCGTTGAAATCCTTGAAATTGTCGATATCAACAATCGCCAGGAATAGCTGATAGCCTTGTCGATTAGCCCTCTCCACCTCAAGCGAAAACTTCTGATCAAACGCACGCCGATTAAAGAGGTTGGTCAGCCCATCGCTCAGCGACAGCTGTTCCAGCCGCTGCACGAGATCACGTTCCCGAAACGCCCGGGCCAGTTTAGCCTCGAGTTCAGCCTGATCAATGGGCTTTTTGATAAAGTCCATCGCTCCTGCCGCGATAACATCGGCATAGCTCGCCCGATTAGAGAAGCCGGTGGCAATAATCACATCAACACCAGGATGATCATTCTTGACATGCTCCAGCAACTCCAGGCCATCCATCTCCGGCATGACGACGTCGGAAAGCACCAGGTCGACCCGGGTCGAGGCAAGAATCTGCAGTGCCTCCAGGCCGTCTTTTGCCACCAGGGCTCTATAGCCCAATGACGAGACCAGCACCTTGAGTGTCACCCGCACCATCTCATCGTCATCAACGACCAGTATTGTCGCAGAACTCTTCAGATCTTCCATTTTTCCAACTGTTTTGTTGACATGCTGACATTTGGTATGCCTGTGCCACCCTCCATTTCACGTTCAGGAGGCAACTCGACCCGCTACTCTTCAGTCACCTTGAATAATTGTTTCTTCACTCGTTCATCGCGTTACTTGAAAAAATATCAACGTAATATCAAACACATAATAGTGAAAAATATTTATGCACGCCATGAGCTTAAACGAATTCCTGAATTATCGAAGGTACCTTACATATATTACAGCACATTTTACTGTAAAATTACCACCAAATCTCTGGAAAATTCACGTAATGATACGTTTTTCTCCTCTTTGACCTCCTGATACAGCCTTAGAACAGCGTGGTAGTTCATCTTTCATTTGCTTTGTCCTTTCGCAGTGGCTAGGATATATATTATGGACCAACAGTCTGAAATCATACACCCGGAACAGAAAGACAAGAAGCCGCATTCGCTTGCCAGGCACGTCTCAAATCGGGAGATCAGGCAGATTTTCGAAGGCGGCAACGATGCCAATCCTCTCGAAGAAATGCAGGTGATTCTTGCGGCCATCATCCCGGATTGTCCTGAAAACTTTTTGGTAAGAATACACCAGGATATGAACGGGATTTTTGCCGGGCAACTCCGTGGATTCCGCGAGAGCCAGGTCAAATACCACGATCTCCGTCACACAAGAAATGTGGCCCTGGCTTCACTGCGCCTTTTTCATGGTCTGCACTGCGATGGTATCAACTTGCCTCCTGATGTCATCCTGCTCGGCATAATCTGCGCCTATTTCCACGACACCGGCATGCTGCTCACCGTCCGGGATTCAGCCCCTTCAGGAGCCGCCTATCTGAAAAATCACGAAGAGCGGTCTATTTCCTTCATCCGCCAGTATCTGCATGACCACGGTTATCCCTCCGCGTACATCGACAACTGCGCCTCGATCATCAACTGCACCAATCTCACCACCGCACCTGGAAACCTGATATTTGAATCGGAAGAGATCGAAATCGCCGGCAATGTGCTCGGCACCGCCGATATTCTGGCCCAAATGGCCGACAGATACTATCTCGAAAGTTTGCCCCTGCTCTATATGGAGCAACAGGATGCCGGTATCCAGCAGCACCGTTCATCATTGGCCCTGATGCGCCAGACCACAGCCTTCTACCATGAAGTCATCGAGAGAAGACTGTTTCATGATTTCAAAAAAACCTGCAGGTTCATGCGCACGCATTTCAGGGAACGATGGCAGCTCGACCGGGATCTCTATATGGATTTTATCGAGAAAAACATCAAATATCTTGAGGATGTCCTTCGCTGGCACGACAACGGAGAGGGAGACCTGAAGCTCTATCTCAGGCGGCATCAGCCAAAAATCTGACCTGCATTGCCCAGCATTGCTAAAACCAAAAAAATGCAGGCAAGTCGGAATCCCCGACCATACCCTCATCGTATGGACATAGCTATTGAGGTTATTTCTGCCGGGGATCCCGGCCCGTCTCAAACATCTCAAACAGTTCATAAAACATTCTGCCCACGGCGCTGTAATGCGTCACAGAACCGGAACCGGCATAAGACTTGGTCAATTCCATCGCCTTGATGAAACTCTCATGACTCTCTGAAGTATGCGGCTCTTTCAACGCCTTGACCAGTCGCTCGCCGATCTCATCTACTTCTACTGCTTTTGTCATATTCTCCTCTCCTGCTATCAGCCATGCATCTTCTTCCAGCTATCAAAAACTGCGGCAATACCTGCCTGCTCAGCCTTCTGGTACAATGATTTCAGAACACCATCCATTCGTTCGATATGGTGAGGTCGAACCGGCATGGTCCGTTTCACCGCGGTGATCTCCCAATTGTTGCGGGCTATATGCCTGCTAGCCCGCGCTCCGGCCAGCGAACCGTCTTCAGCAAACACAATAACCGTGGCCAATGCCCCGGAACCCGTTGTCAATCCGGGAAGTTTACGGTTCGCCCGTACCTCATACTGCATGAAATACGGATACGCCCCTGGCAGTATTGTCGGCGCCGCTTCCATACCTTCACTCATCAACCCGATCGACAAACCCGGCCACAGTATCATAGATGCTGATAAAGCTATCAAAGCCTGAAATCTCGAAAACCTCCCGCACATGATCCTGCATGCAACAAGCCGCAAACTTCCACTCCACCTCCCGAAAGACCTTGGCGGCATTGAGCACCACCCGCAACCCGGCACTGGAAATATAATCGAGTTCATCAAAGTCGAGAAGCAGATGCCTCCCGGGAGATTTCAAATATTCTGCCAGACACTGTTCAAAATCCGGGGAAGTCGTGGAATCCAGACGCCCAATTGGTCTGACAATGTTAATATTTTTTTCCTGCGAGACTGTATACTCCATGCATCAACCTCGATTCTTCAGTTTACTGATAAAGCTTATTTTTCGTAACATAAGCAATTATTTGCCACAACCAACTGGCCGGGCTGCTCTTTTTAAATTTTTTTCGTCAGAGTCACAATATTTACATCTTTTTCACGCCTGTAGGCCAGAGTGTCGGTATAGTGTTTCACCAGATGTATACCCAGCCCACCCGCACACCGGTCTTCAAGCGGCCGACAGGTATCTACCTCCGACGCCAGGGTCGGATCGAAGGGACGTCCGTCATCACAGATGGTGATCGCCAACTCGTCCCACTCCTTGTCCAGCTCAACCTCGATCACCCTGCCGCCACCGTGCAGTATCGCATTGGCCACCAGTTCTTCCAGCACCAGGATAATCTCACACATCTGCCGATCAGTGCACATAATTGACTGCTGCAGGCTTTCCACAGTTTTGCAGAGTGAACCCAGCTGGTCGATTGTCGCCTGTATCTGTAACTTGACCTTCATTGTATCACAAGAGTGTTACGCCAACTTTTTGCAGACAACAGCTCTCAAGCTCCTCGATATTGGCCTGCTCCCAGCGCCTGAGCTGCTTGAGGATGGCCTTTCGTAGCAACGGCCCCAACTCTTTATGCTGGTCCATTACCTTACTGAACTGTTCTCGGTTGACGATGAGCAGCCGGGTGGTGGTCGTCGCCTTCATGGTAAAAAGCGACGGCATGGGCCCAATCAGAGAGAAAGTCCCGAGAAACTCTCCCTGATTATAGCTCCTCAACCGCTCCTCGCCCTTGTTGCCTTCCCGGTAAACCGCAAGCTCACCTGTGACCACGGCAAAGGCAATTCCCGGATCATCGCCTGTTTCAAACAGTATGTCTCCTTCTTCATAGTCGCCACGGACCGAAAGATAGGCAAGTAGTTTCATCACTTCAGGAGGAAATCCCTCAAAAAAAGGCACCTCTTTTAAGATCTCCAGATTTTGCTGCAGCTCTGGCACGGGTCTGTTACCGTTTTCCTGAGACCAGCTCATAAAGCACCCCCTTTTTCTCCATCAGTTGGCCATAGCCGCCGAATTCAATAATTTTGCCGGCCTTCATAACCGCCACTCGATCGTAGTTCCGGATGGCATCCAGGCGATGCACCACGGAAATAACCGTGCGTTTTCCCTTCCAGCGCGTCTCTACCAGCCGCTGGATACGAGCCTGTGATTTATTATCTAAAGCGGACGTCGCCTCATCCATGATGACGATGCGCGGCTGCTTTAACAGCACCCGGGCAATAGCCAGTTTCTGCCGTTGCCCGCCGGAAAGCCTGTCTCCCATTGAGCCCACCTGAAACTCCATGCCGATACCGGCGATCTCCTCCAGAATATCCTCTTCAATCAGCAGCTGAATGATCGCCTGGTTGATTTTTTCCTGAGCGTGGCCCAGGCTGGTGCGAATTCTTCCGAAAAAGATATTGTTCAGGATCGTTTGACCATAGATGTATTCGCTCTCCTGATAATGATTGAAACGTCCCGGATAATGCTCGTCGCACCAGCGAACCCAGGCGGCCCGTCCCGCCAGTATTCCGGCTTCAAGCTCGGATGTGAGGCTTGCGGTCTTGTGCACACCCGGAATAAATCCCAATGCCAGCTTCAGCAGATAAACCTGGTCGGGGCCCAAAAGACCTTCAAGCCGGTTTCCGGTACGCTTCAGTCGCTCAAGCAGGTTCTTACACTCTTCAAGGCCACCGGCTGGAACAGGACTGAAGGAATAGAACATGTCGACATCATCGAATCCGGCGAGGATATCGATGGTCTGGCGGGCCTGCTCCACCCCCAGCTCCAGTAGCGTCTTCAAGAGCCCGGCATATTCAAGAAATGAAAAAAAGTCGCGGTGCTCCGTCAGGTTGTCGATGCTGAGCTGGCGATCAACGGAAGAGCCAAAGAGAATATTGTCGGCAATGGTCGAGTAGTAGAGAAAGTGATCCTGCTGATAGAATTCCACATAGCTGGCCAACCGCCTGCCAAAATTCTCCCGAAATTTTTCGCGGATACGGATAATTTTCGCGATCATCTCGCTATCGTCCTGCTTGAGGCTGCTCTCCAGGCCAAAGCGCATCACATCGACGAAAAGCCCCGCCTGCTGCAGGGCGAAAATCAGTCGATCAAGCTTCGGTTCGAGATAGAGCTGATCCTTCCCGACCGGCCTGCCAATCTCATGCATGGCCTGCTCAGCATAGATGAGGTTTTCCCTAATCGTACCGGTAAAGACAAAGGGATTCTGGGAGATATAACCGATGTTGGCGACGATCTCCTTTTTGGTCAACGTCTCCAGCTCCTGGTCGTCGATAGTGATAGAGCCGCCGGTGTAGCGGTGCATCCGGGCAATACACTGGACCAGGGTTGACTTGCCGCTGCCGGAAAAGCCCACCACCGCCAGGTGCATTCCCGGCTCCAGAAGAAAGTTCACCCCTTGCAATAGTCGGACTCCTTCACTCGTTTCAAAGAGCAAATCCTTCACTTCAATTCTACCGTTTAACTTGTCGTTCTGATCAGTTACCTCTTCTGGATCAAAATCGGGCTCAACCGAGAACTGATCCATGGTCCGATAGTAGCGGACCCTCGCGTCTTGATAGACCTGGTAATAGTCGATCAGTTCCTTCCACGGGTCGTAGAGTTTTTCCTGGGCGGACAAAAAGGCCACCATAGCACCCAGTTCGAGCTCGCCCTGCATGATCAGATAGCCGCCGAACAGAAACACCACAAAGGGACCAAGACTGACAAAAAAGTTGTTGGCAGTCTTCATGCTGAATTTGAGAAAACTCCAGCGTACCCGAACTGTCTGTAACACATCGGCTATCCGACCGAATTTACTGTTTTCCCGGGGATAGGCACCATGTACCTGCACCTCCTGGATACCGGTAATCGATTCAGCGATCTGACTGGAAAGCTCGCGTGACAGATCAACCCTGGAAGAGTTGGCTCTGTTGGTTTTCTTTTGTAACCAGGGCAGCAAAAAAACGATCACCGGATAGATGGTGAGCGTGGCCAGAGCCAGCATCGGGTTTAACCAGAGCAGATATCCGGCAAAGGACAGCAGAGTCAGAACGTTGGTCAACGGGGCGGTAATGGCCATGCCGGCAAAAGTTCCAGCAGTACTCAGTTCAGTAACCAGGGACGACACCACCATACCCGGCTGGGTCTTGCGAAAAAAGGAGAGCGGCAGGGTGAGAATGTGACGATACAGCTCCCGACGCATCGCCAGCATGGCCCGCTCACCGACGATGGTCTGCAGATAGTTGATGGCCAATTTCAGGCCGCTGGACAAGGCCACCGAGGAAATGTAGATCAGGCTATAATTGATGAGATTGTCAAACTGTCGAAGGGCAATCGATTCGTTGATGATCCGCTTCTGCATCTCAAGCGGCACAACCCGGGCAGCGACCACCACTACAATCAGCACGAGCATCAACAACTGCAGCCCCACATTGCCGTTGATAACCCAGTAGAACAAGGACTTATCGGTAACAGCACTCGCCTTTTGCGTCTTCACTTTGTCATCCTGTCTGGACATCCCTGTCATTGTGGAATACGACCATCATCAGTTTTGACCACTACAAGGGTCACATCATCCACTTGATTCAGACCACCACGGAATGCATCCACCGCCTCAGTTATGGAACGTATAATATCTTCGGCACTCCGATGGCTGTTTTCAGCAAGGAGGTTGCGAACCCGCTCTTTTCCAAAACTTTCTCCCTCGCTATTCTCAGTCTCCCACACCCCGTCACTACCCAACAAAATAGCCAGCCGGCGACCATCGATATCCATGCTGTTTTCTTTAAACCGCCAGTCGTTGTCAAAACCCAACACCAACCCCTCGCCATGAAGTTCCGAAAACTGGTGCGTATCCATATCATACACTATCGCCGGATCATGGCCACACCGCACCCAGTGCAGCTCACCACTGACAGTGTCGATAACCAGATAGAACAAGGAAACAAAAGCACCCGATTGTTCGGTATCCCGACAAAGGATTTCATTCACGTCACCGATCACCTCAACCGGATTACCGGGAAGGGAGGTCCGACAGCGCACAATAGCCCTGATCGATGCCATGAGCAACGCCGCTCCTATGCCGTGCCCCACCACATCGCCAATCACCACACTGAGCCGGTGAGAATCACGCCGATCTGGCAGGAGATCGAAATAATCCCCACCTGTTTCCTCCGAATAGATACTACAGCCGCTGACATCAAGGCCGTCTACACGGTAGCTCGACTGCGGCAGCAGGTTCTGCTGCACTTCCCGAGCAACGCTCATCGCCTGCTGGAGCTGTAGCCGCTCCTGCAGATGCTGAGTCATGATATTGAAGTTTCGGGTCAATTCACCTACTTCATCGAGACGGTCTTCGACCAATGGCTTACCGAAATTGCCACAGGCCAACTCACGGGCTGCCGCCGATACCCCCCTAATAGCCCGGGCCGTGCCGCTCGATGCCGTTCGGATAAGCAGGAGGGCGATGATAATGCCGAGTCCTATAGTGGTGAAATAGTAGTTTCTAAATTGTAATAACTGCTGAAATGCGACCTTGCCCGGTGCGATCACCACCATGGTCCATGGCGCTTCATGCAACCGGTAAAAACCGCTCACTTCAACAGGCGGCATGCCAACGCCGAACACCGTGCCGAAATCCTTTTCCTGCAGGGCCGCAAGCGTTTTTTCCTCTATTTCATTATCAACACCGAAAGATTCACCCACTGTCTGGGGTACTCCCTGGACCGTGGGAGCGGTACGGGTGAGGACATTGCCGCGCTGGTCCACCAGATAGGCCCGATTGCTCTGCCACCAGGAGGCCTTAACCATGGTATCTACCAGGTCAAAAAAGGATATCTTCACCTCGATATGCCCAATATTTCGATCGTCCGCATCCTTGAATTCACTCACGAGGGAAACAGTCTGACCGTTGAAATCCGCATCATATACCGGTGGTGTCACCTCAAGCGGTTTCATCTTACGAAAAATTCGACCACCCATATGGCCCATCTGCGACGGACTGGCGGCAAGAGTAGAGCCGGGACTACCGGTTTCATCATTCCAGACCATGTCCACCTGCACCACCCCTTCTATGTTATTCAATTGATCGAGAAGGAATTGTGAGAGATTACGATTGAACTTTTCGCCTGCCTGCTCCTGAAAAAGCATCAGCAACCGCTTGGGACGAAGCAGCCGCATATCCACCTCATGGGCTGCCGTCTGCATCCTGGCGATGGCGGTTTGCTCCCACTGCGAAAGCAGGGCCTTGCGGACCAGGAGCAGACTGCTTACGCCCATGACCAGCAACACCAGCAGCGTCGGCAAAATCAGAAAAAGCATGTTTCGCTGCTGCAGTGTGCGTGGTTGCAGAAATGATGGAATTCTGAGGACCATGATGGGCTCGGACCGTATAGTAGTTAGGAGAATTGGAAAATCGTCCTCTTACTATACCGGGAATGTAGGGAAAATGATAACAGGAATTATAGAAGCGAATGGCCGGCTTACATCGGCGATACAATCCTCAGAAGCCCTGGCCAGAACCAAACGTCAATTACGCAACGAAACCCCGGGAAAGAGTTTGCGGAAACAACCTGGGCACATACCATGGCTAAAAAGTACACCCGCATTATCGGTCATGAACTTTTCTATCCGCTCCCAATCGCCGTCCTGGTTGCGAATGTTCTTGCAGGATGAACAGATAGTGAGAATCCCGTCGAGGCCTTTCAGCCAGGAAAGAGTTCTTCTCAGTTCTGCAATGGTTTCATCAGCCTCATGCATCTGCTGCTGTTCTTGGGTGACGTTTCTGGCAATATGCACCACCCCGAGCAGCTCGCCATTTTCATCGTGAACAGGCGAACAGGTCACGAGCAGAGGCATACCGATATGTTCATCGTCCACCAGTTCCGTCACCGGTCGGATCTCTTTGCACAAACGCACCTGGGGACAATTAGGCCAGTTGCTTTCACGATTGTGGAAAACCGAGTAACAGAGGTTGCCGATCAGCTCCTCTTCTCTCCGACCAAGAAAGGCGCAGAGGGCGCTGTTGACCCTGACAATACGAAAGTCCCGGTCATGAACCGACACATAATCGGAGATTGAATTGAAAATATTTTCTATATCAAAGTTCTGTATGCTGGCAAGCGCCTGTTTCGAGCTCATTTCCCATCCATATGTATGATTCGTTCACTCCAACAGGCCCGATCCATCCCACTACGGGATTCCATTCACCCAAGATGAATCAATCCTGCACAACCCGACAATCATGGCGCTTGCCACGAAGGGCCTAAAACGACAACAACAAAAACAGAAAATACTATATTATTTTGATAATATACCGACCAGTTCTCCTTGCAACAGACGTTTACATACTCTCACACCTTCACACTCTTTGCAACACTCCAGTAATTTTTTTTGCGCATCATCCCAAGCACTTGTGCAAAATATGCACCCGCATGTTGTGCGTATGGCGTTTGACCACAACCTTTTTTCCTAGGACAAACGCTTGCCCGAAAGGCTCTGGTAACCACTCGACAATAGTGCGTATTGAAAAATTCCTCCCGTTTTAACAGCTCCTTTAAGGTTTTTGTAAGAACAGCAAAGTATATCTGGATAACATACTGATATTGATATGTGCTCATGCTGACAAGGTACCGAACGGACCAGTCAAAAACATACATTACTTAGCTGAACTGTTGATTCTCGTTGTTTTTTACGAAACCAACACCTGGAGAGAGAGATGACCCCTGAACAACGTTACGATCTGGCCATAGAATGGCGACTTACCAGCAACCGTATGAAAGAAATTATCAAGGAAGAGTACAACAAGAAATATGGTACCAACACCTCAGATGAACAATGGGAAAGCTACCTGATAAAAGCGTTGAACATTGAATCTTTCTGGAAATCTGTGGGGTTAATGTAACACTTATCAAGACCCGGGGTGGTTCTTGCACGATGGTTGTCACTCTGCGGCAATACTTCACCAGAGTCACCCCTCTCACCTCATGTTGTTCTCTCTAACTCATCCAGCATAACGCCCTGATGCAGTGCGATCTATCCGACGGGAAAAGTACCTGTCGGTACTATTTTCACGCATATCTCATCCACCTGCGTGGTGAAATGTTTCCTTGACTCCCCTCGCAACCTTTGCAATAGTGGGTCCGAAACACGGCAACAAGTCCCACACTCAAGCCAATAGAATAGGACCATCATGGCATCTCTTGATTTCGAACAGGAAAAGATCGCCTTCCGACAATATTACGACGCCAGTCTCAAACATCTGGTCGACGCCAAAAGCGCCTATATACGTTTGATCAGCAACCTGATCAAACGTTTTGACCCCGGCGAAGTGACCAAGATCGAAGGGCGGGTCAAAGATCGGGAAGAATGCATCAAGAAGTTTCACCGTAAATACCAGAACCAGCTGGAGGCGGCGGAGCATCCTTATGAAATCAAGGATTTCATCTCCGATCTGATCGGCATCCGCATCGTCTGCCTCTATGAGGACCAGATTCCCCAGCTCTCCGAGATGCTGCAGCAGCACTTTCACATACTTGACATCACCGACCGGATTTCTTCTGTGGAGTCAACCGAAGACTCGTTCGGCTATAAGGGGTTGCACATGGATCTGGCCCTGGGAGCAAATATGGCCTCCCTGGCAAAATACCAGCCGTATGCCGACCTTACCTTTGAAGTGCAGATCAGGACAGTTATCCAGGATGCCTGGAGCATGCTGGACCACAAGATAAAATACAAAAAGTCGATCCCCAACGACCTCAAGCGACGCATCAATATCCTTTCAGCACTGTTCGAACTTGCCGACCGGGAGTTCAAGGAGATAAGGAACGCCACCACCGAGCTGATCGAGATGGAGACCGAACTGCCCATCAGCGATTCGCTCGCCGAAGCACTCGACAAGCAGGACAAACGCTGGCTGGTGGCGAGTGCCAAGACCATCAACGCCTTTAATTTCCTTCGAATCGCTGATCATTTCTTCCGCGATTTCGACTTTCAGGATTACAAGGTGGACGGCTTTGTTCACGATATTTTAAAACTCAATCATGATTTCCAGAAATCAGACCTCCACAAGTGCTTAATCGACAACCTGAAAAGCGTACGGGAATACCGGGATCAGTTTCTGGCCGACAACCCCGACAAATCCTTTAGCCCCTACACCATGATCCGTCACTGCCTCTATCTCTACGATCCCATAACGTTCGACCGCATCCTCTCACGGGGGGTCAAAGAGCGCTTTGCCGAGTGGCTGAAAAGCGCCCAGTAACCTGTCTCGGCCGATATTTGTTTACGCTGGCCGCCACATTGAGACTATTGTCCTGACGTCTCAGCAGCGAGCAAATACCGCACCGTCTCCTGCAGGATAGTGTAGCCGTTCTTGGTGAGCAGCGATTCGGGATGAAACTGGTAGCCGACAAAATGGCTGCCCCGTACCCCGATCAGTTCGCCAAGTTCCGGCAGGATTGCCTTTTCCAATTCTGGCAGGATGTCCGCCGCCTGAGGGGCAAAGGTGTTGTAAAAGCCCACCAACTCCTCTCGCCCGAAGAGATTGACTCTGAGTTGTGAACCCTGCAGCGGCAGGGCCTTGCGCCGAACCTCAAAGCCAAGATTTTTACAAAGGATCTGATGGCCAAGGCAGATAAAGAGTGCTTTTTTCTGACGCCTCAACAGTTCATCTGCAATTTTCATGTTGGTGGCAATTTTGGGGACATCTGCCTCATTGGGATTGCCGGGGCCCGGACCAAGCAGGGTTATATCACCGCTGTCCCGCTCAAGATCATAT
The DNA here is from genome assembly GCF_900143695.1 of Desulfopila aestuarii DSM 18488. Lineage (GTDB taxonomy): Bacteria > Desulfobacterota > Desulfobulbia > Desulfobulbales > Desulfocapsaceae > Desulfopila > Desulfopila aestuarii. The sequence continues at coordinate 71,403 of NZ_FRFE01000018.1, read as the reverse complement.
TCATCATAGCGGACTACCGTGGTGGCAATACCCATGCATGTGAACATATGACGGAGCATATAGACAAAATCATCCTCGTTATGGATGATGGTGATACTCAGCGGCTGGCCGCCCTGGACGATACCGCCGCTTTCCTGCTTGAAAAACCAGAAATTCGAAAGATTCTGGTTGCGTTGCACCATTGTTTCGATGATTTCGTCGTCATTGTAGAGCCGTGTCAACATTGGCGGGGTGACATCTCGTCTTTCTGGCTGGAGGATCGAGGCGAAAATAGCTGCCCCCTTGGCCCGGGTCTCGGCCACCTCTTCCTCCGGCACCGAATCCTTCACCAGAGTGGCGCCAACGCTAACATACATTTTCCCTGTCGTATCGATCTCGGCAGTCCTGATGGTGATAGGGGAATCGAGAAAATCATGACCTCCTTCATCTCTGCCGATCAGCATCATGGCGCTGCCGTAATATCGTCGTGAGCTGCTGGAATATTTGGCGATGATATTGCATGCGTTCTCCACCGGGCTGCCCACCACCGTAGCCGCATACATCGAATCGGTAAAGAGTTCGAAGATATCCTTGTCGCTTTCACCGGCCAGCAGGTACTCCGAGTGGATAAGCCGTGACATCTCTTTTAAAAGCGGCCCGACGATAGCCCCACCCCGGTCGCACATCCTGGCCATCATCTTCAACTCCTCATCCACCACCATGAAGAGTTCATTTATCTCCTTTTGATCGATGAGAAATTTCAGCAGATCCGCCTTAAACGCTTTTTGCGAAGCCCAGTTGCGATCCTTCCGGAAAGTGCCGCTGATAGGGTTCATCTTCACCCGCCCCCCCTGGACCAGCAGATGACGTTCCGGGGTCGAACCGATGAAAAAACGTGAAGTGTCGTAAAAGATAAACTTCCAATAGGTGCCGTAGTCGTTTTCAAGGAGCGAACGAAAGATCGTCATTGCTTTCGCCACTGAGAAATCCTCAATTTGTCCCGAGGCGTTTCGAGGCACAACGAAGTTGGCGCCTTCACCGTTGCCGATCTCCTTTTCCACGATATCGCGGATGATAGAGGCGTATTCTTCTTCAGTCGAATCGTAGGCTATTTCCTCAGCGAGGTTTATCTTCTCCTGAGGCAACATTTGCATGAAGGTTTTAGCATCCACCTCCTCTTGATAGTTAACCCGGATGGTTAAAATTTCTTCACCATCATCCCGTGCGGTATACCCCCGCTCTCGTATCTGGCAGAATGGCACCACACTGATGGTATCGTAGATGCATTCTCCATCCGTAGGGGCTTTGCTTCTCGGGATTTCTTCAATTTGACGGCAGCGCATGCTCTCACCGACAAGAATGAGAATTTCATCGCTGTCCTGCTTCTGAATAATGGAAAAGGCGGTGGAACCGGTATAGAGTTCTCTCAGCAATTGTTGCATTTTTGCTCTCCTGAAACATGGGTTTTGACCTCTCTATCCAGATCCGGGGCCCGAAACAAATACACAAAAAAAGGCCCATACAGACCTGAAGTCGGTCTGTATGGGCCTTAAATCACCTAAAAAAAAAGGAACTCCGCTACATTCGACCTCCGTCGCCATATCCACGCCAGCTGCGCCAGCAACGCCAGTTGGTGTTGCGCCAGACAGGCAGGAGAATGGGGGAGGTTGAGATCGTCATGCGATAATATTGTCGTTAAGATGTTGTTGTGGTTGATCGAAGAATGCTCGACTTTGAGAAAATTGTCAACTGCCATTCTCGTCGCTTGTATCTAAGGCTCCTGCGTCTAATGACCCTGCTCCACCTGACCATTCCGGGATTCCCGCATCTGTAAAGCAAGCTTGTAGGCCACATAGTACTTATAAATATTGGCCACATATTTTACAGTCTCCTCGCCAACGATACGGGCTGCAGCATACTCGACATTTTGGAACCAGATGTTGGGGTTGTTACCAGATTTTTCAGCAAGACGACGAAACTTGCGCAGATTCCCCGGTCCTGCGTTATAGGCAGCAAAGGCCATCAACGTTTTGTTGACTGGATCCAGTTGTGCATCGTTGAGATATTTATCGGTGAGCAGACGCAGGTACTTGGCACCAGCCTCGATATTTTTCCCGGCATCCTTGTCGATGTCCCGGATATTTATCGCCGGGTCAGCTGCAGTGGCAGGCAGCAACTGCATGATTCCCACAGCCCCCCGGTGACTTCGGGCTTTCTGGTTCAGCATAGATTCCTGATAGCCCTGGGCAACCAGCATCAGGTAATCGAAATTATAGTTGATCCCATGCTGCCTGAAAAGATCTACCAGCTTTCTAAATTTCAACAGCTCCTCCTCAGAGGTAGCGTTAAGGATCCTCTTGTTGTCCCGGACGTGACGTTTAACCATAATATTGCCAAAGGTAGTGCCGACCCTGTGCTCTTTCATGAAGTCAGCCAGCACGCTCTTCAATTGCGGGCTATTTTTGCGAATGGCCCAAGCGAGATCACCACCCTTGTTGATATACACGGAATCGTTAACCTGCATCTCGGTGAAAAGTGGAGCCCAGATCTGTACAAGATAGCGGTCGACCACCGTGGCCCGGATGAGCCCAGCGTTGACCATCTCCAACAAGTCCTCCGACTCCAGCCACTCATCCGCTTTTATGATGGAGATTGACGGCAACCTCTGCGCCTCAAGATGCTCGTTGATCGCGGTCAGATGCTCGTAATAACTGCTTGAGCCCCTGACCATAATCTCTTTTCCCGCTAGACCCTCAAGATTCGTTACCTCAGGGAAACCCGGCACCGTCACCAAAGCCTCCCTCACCCCATCGGCAAAAGGTGTGGTGAAGTCCACTAGGGCCAGCCGCTGATCGGTAACAGTGAGCCCCCCCATGGCTATATCACCCTTGCCGGCGATAAGATCCGGAAGGAGTTGGTCACGCTGCACCGGAATAAATGCCACAAAAAAAGGTTGGCTCTTTACCTTTGGCGGATATTTCTTTTTGAGCCAGGTTTCGAGAGCTTTCCCATAATCGTAGTCGATACCCTGCTGAATGCCACGATCAACCCGGTAGAATGTCTTGCTGTACGGAACTAATATTCTCAAATAGTTACGTTGCCGAATTCCATCAAAGTCCCCTGTCCAATTTTTCGGCAGTGGGAGAACCATGCGGTCAATCTCTGCCTCTTCTGCAGGTGTCAGTTGCTCAGGGATTTTGTCAAAATCCTCAACACCGACCTGTACGGTAGGCATCACTACAGATGGTTCAGCAGCTTCCAATATTGAACCGCCGAAAGCAGGAAACAAAAAAACAGTAAGGCAAACGACAAATGCGCAAAGAGCAATCAGGTTGTTTCTGGGCATAGAGTACAGGCCGGACGGCCACAGACAAAAGGGAAAACAGCATTGAGTATCCAAACGGATTATTGATATGAAAAGTGTATATCCTGCCTGGTTATTTCGTCAATGCCCTTCTTGCCTCTTATCACAAATTGTTTCCGGATATAACGATTTATCTTGTCCATAGCAAAACAACCATCACTACCTGCCCACTGTATAATCCAACCGGTCTTGCTGGCTTTTCATGCGTAACTGAATTATCCTGTGCGGATGGCAAACAGGGCACCGTCCACGTTCCCAATTGCCGTTATTTTTTTACCGGGCCTGGCAGCCAGGTTTCAGGCAGTTGTCTTCTAAACGTTCTACACATGGACAAGAAATGGTCATTCCCTTCCGCTCTGTTTTCAAATGGATGGTACTTTTGAGAAAGTCTCCCCGGGCAATTTCCGGTGGTTTCGCCCTGGGGACATTTCTCGCCTTCACCCCCACTATCGGTCTGCAGATCGGTATAGCTATCTTCCTGGCAACCCTTTTAAATCTCAATCGACCGGCGGCGGTTCTCATGGTCTGGATCACCAACGCCGCGACGATGGCTCCCATCTACGCCTTTAACTATCTGGTTGGTACCTTCTTCTGGTCCGGACCACCAGTCAAGGAAGTGTACACAACCTTCGAGCAGCTCGCTCTCAATCTGCTTAAACTGGAAATGTGGGATTTACTGGACCAGTTTGAATCGGTTTTAAGCCTCGGGCGCGAAATCATCATCCCACTATGTATCGGCAGTACCATTGTCGGCATCGTTGCAGCTGGAATTGTCTACGGGATCTCTCAAAGTCTTTTACGTTTTATGATCGCTCGTCGCGAAAAAAAGCGGGCAATAGGGAGATAGTGCTAGCAGCAATCAACACCCAACTTGTTTGCTTCTACCAGCAACCTATTTACGACCGGGAAGAATCGACTCCAGCAATTTAAAAGGCAGATTAAGGGATCTCGCCCCAAGATTCAAAAGACTCTTGCTGACTGAGGATGCGGACATGACAACGACCTTGGGATTCTCTAGGCTGCCAGTAATACTCAAGGGAATCGCCACAAGGCTTCCCCCCATTAAATAGTTGACTCCTGGGATATATTTAATCACCGAGTCCACCGTTTTAAATGGTGCTGCGAGCAACTCGACATGCAGGGTACTCTGTTCTAAGTCAATAAAGCCGCTGCCTGCAAGATCAAGAGTCTCGCCATCCATGTGGATCTCGTCGAGATGGAGTTTTCCCTCCCCGAATTTCCCCACTATTTTGATCGTGTGGCAGGATAAACCGCTTGTGGAAAGCTTGGGCAGCCGTCCCCTAACCACTTCGGTGACGTTCAGCACCTCAAGAATAGCAGCAGCCATCCGTCCCTCTTGGATAACGCCGTTGGCAAAGGTAATCTCAAGCGGCCCTTTCAGGTTTCTTATCAGTTTTTTGACTGTTCCACTGGTCGTTATTCGTCCTTTGGTGGCCATGGTGCCAGTCATCTTTACCTTTCCCCGAGTCAAACAGGCGTAGGTTGTTGTAACATTTAAATTTTTACCATTCACCTCTACGACAAGTTCAAGATTGTCATCTCCATAACTGCCCCTTCCTGTGACTGGAATACCGCACAGTTCTGTCCGCTCAACGTTTGCGCTAATTTTGTCCCGCTGAACGTCGACGGTTCCCGTTACCCGCTTGAAGAGATACTCCTTCCAGAGCAGGTCGTCTATCTCCGTCTGTAATTTTGAACCTTCAGCCTCAAGCGTAATCTTGCCGATCCCAAGTACATCATCACCGGTTAGCGGCAACAGTAACTCCGAGCCTTTCAGGCGCCCCTGAGCCGTGGGCATGCTATTTTTTGCCGCAGGAATCTTCACCCCGATATCACCATCAAGAAGCCCCTTGCCGGCAACCGGATGCACAAATATTGCATCCAAAGTCTTTTGACCGAGCGTCCCCTTGAAACCGGCATCAATTCCATTCTGGTTGCGGACGAACTTCAGCTCGGCCAGATCAGTTCCGATACCTTGTATTTTTAATTGTTCAACGTTCAACCCTTTTTTTCCATCGTTCACGGCAATGGTCAGCAACGGTCCGGTGCCAAAGGAGACATTGCCGACAAACCCGCTTGCGTCATTCTTTGTCCAAACAAGTCGCGCGTCGGAAAGGGAAATCGGCGTGCGAACAGCATACTTTTCCGGAACAGAGAGCATCGACTGGAGCCAGGCAACGCTTTCAGGCCCCAGGGTGCCGTCCAGACCCAGGTTAACTGCACTCCAATCCCGAAGCGTTCCCTGCAGTTGCAGCTTGCCATCCAGTGCCAACACGTTTGTCTTCTGCAAGGTGAGGCTCTGGTCATCAAGCGTAAATATGCTCTGGGGTATTGTGATTTTGTCAGGGAAAGCAGGCGTAACCAGAATAACATCTGCAATATCCCCGGTTGCTCCGTACTTCCAGGTGTTGGATTGGTCGATCGCCCCTTTGAAATGCGCATCATTGAGGCCCACCTTACCAGTTACAGACGTCACCGCCGTCAACTGGGATTTCAACCCTTCCATTTTCTTCAACCAGGAAAACAGTTCATCCAGTACCAGTTGCGACTCTTTGACATGCACATCAAGCGACAACAGTTTCTGCCAGTCAAGCATGCCGGAAAGTCCTGAAAAGACTGAACCGCCGAGGGTGCCATTCAGCTCGTCCAACGTCACCCTGTCTTTTACCATACCCGCCCTGCCGCTTTTGATGGAAACTGGATAGGGTAACCCCTCATGGGAAAATTTGAGGTTGAGATCGGAATCCTCCACTGCCACGCTGAGGTTCGAAAAGCTGTCTCCCAGAGTCAATTTACCAATGCTATTGCCTTCCAACATGGTGATGCGGTCAAGTTCCCGGGTATAATTGGGATTGTCCACCACCCGCTTGAGAATAGTCTTACCCTCGGCCAGATCGGCATCCAGCATGAGCTCCAACTGGAAGAGATCATCGTTTTCCGCAAGGCCTATGGCCAATGTACCTGAATGACCGGCAGTCTTGCCAAGACGGGCCGACAGCTTGTCACCTCGCAGCACGCCGTCAACAAGTTGTACCTCACCTTCCACCTCGCTCAGTTCAAGACCGATTTCCGGCACGGCGACCTTGCCCCCGCGCAATTGCCCGTCAAGGTGGAAGCTGGCGTAATCTCCCAGACCGCCGAAGTTCACCGAATTAGCCACATAGTGGATCTGCAGAACCGTGCCGCCGGTCAGGTAGGTAAATATCTCGGGGATGGGTGTAGTCTTTCCGGCGATGCCCAGAGCCGCGGCCCGAGTGGCATCCACATCAATGTTTTGACCAACAATATCCAGACGAACACCCTTATCGGTCTGGTCAACGCTGCCGGACAGCCCAAGAGCAGGGCGGGCCATTGTCAGCTCTTCCAAACGGATGGCCATGATGCTACCCTGGATTGTACCCGAACCGGTAAGACCGATTTTTTCAAGGCTCTGGCGCTGGCTGCCCTTTTCAATTGTTAGTCGGGTCAGCGTGGTTGCGAGGTCAACCGTGGCGGTTTGCTCACGACCCAACGACAACTTCAAGGTCAGCGCGACGCCATCCCCTTCGAGCTTGCCGTCCCCCTTCTGCACAGTAAATCGGCCATCACTGATCACCAACTTGGAGCCTGCAATACTTAACCCGGCCAATGGTCCCGACGTGTTTTTTTCCTGTGCAGTCCTATCTGTGGACGGGGTTATTGCCTTGGGGTCTTGCAGGGTTACCGAGATATCAGGCCGCACTAGTTCAATCCTGCCCGCCGGCAAACTGCCGGAAAACAGCCCAGCAATATCTGGAAGGATACGAACCGAATCCGCCTGCCCATGAACGTTCTCAGGTAATGTGAAAGTGAGTCCGTGTAGTTCGATAACCGGCAGGGGATAATAGCCGATACCGATATTCTGGTAATCGAGAGTAATACCACCAGCAGCAGCGGCTTTCTGCTGGATCTTTCTCTTTACATCCGGATTGTTGATAAACTTTTCAGCCAACAGTCCGGCAACAACCACCAACAGCGACAGCACCGCCGTAGCCACAACCAACCATAGCGCGATGCGCTTGAACAACGATTTAGATTGTTGTTGTTTTTTCGTTGATATAGCTGACACAATAGTCCTTTACAGGCGAAACCAGAAAACGCATTGCCGGTACCTCGGCTGCCACCACGAAATTCTTTTTCTACAATAATAGCATCACATGAAATTTCCGGTATCTTCTTAGGAAAAAAAGAATATAGCTGGACAGAAAAGAAAAACAGCACCGCGCCGGACCATATCCTATCAAGATGGTCCGGCACGGCGCTGCTGTTATTGAGGCGCCTCCGCCTGCGTTTCTTTTTCAGCAGGTGGCTCTATTTTCGCCGGTCCGAGCAGAACAAACTCGCCAGCCGATCCACTGAAAATTCCCTTTTCCGGGCCTTCTTCACGGTTATTGCGTATTTCTCCATCCGGAGTGATACCCGAGCAACCGCTGGCAGCAAGACAAAGCAACACGACCAGGACCGCAAACATCCTACGTCCGCAGCAGTTATACAACCTGGCAGCGTTCATCAGAATTTCACCCTCGCACCGATGGTTCCAACGTTGATGTCATCGACATCGGCATACATACTATCACGATCAAGCGAATACTGGCGGAACTGGAAATACAGCTCGGTACCGTACTCGGCAATCGTCTGTACCATAGCAAAACCAAACGAGTCACCCTCGTCACCGCTCGCCGAGATATTTTCGCCGTAACCGTAATCAAGCCCAAATGAAGTCTTACCAAGGGGGCAGAACTGGGTCTGCCAGCCGAGTTTGGTATAGATGCTATACGGATCATCACCGTTGTCAGCATCTTTGGTACCGGCTGAGAACGTCAAGTTCAGCCCGGTCTCCTCGTGGAGTAGCGATAGAGACCCATCATACTGATAATCGGCATTGCTTTCATTGACATAGGCCACCGCTGCCGCAGCACCAGCCTTGAAGCCATACCCGGAACCACTCCAACGTAGTGCAGTATCCCACCGACTGTCGCTGATAACTGAACCGGCAACACCAAAACCGTAAAACAAGGGGGAATCGTAACGTAACCGACTCTTTCTGCTCAGGCCGTCAAAATCGTTGAAGGCATTGGAGACCTTGACACCGGTCAGCATATTTGTTGATGACTCACGAAAAAGTAATCCCCCAGCAATATCCGCATAGCTTGCATACTGGATGACATCTGTGCCGGAAAGATCCACCTCAGCGGTACCGTCGGAGGGAGTACTCCCTTTACCTAAAGAAACTTTTCCATATTGTTTACTCTGCAGATAAAGTTCGGCAACACGTTCTTCGAAAAAATCACCCGATTCCTGTTTACTCTGACTCACATCACCAGAGAGATTTGGCGCAAGTGCAATCTCCAGGTTAGTACCAAGAGTCAGATCCTCGCTCATGGCACCAGTGCCAACAAAGCGGATACGGCTGTTGGAGGCCCCATTGTCGACAAAATACGCATCCGTTTGATCACCGTCATCCGCAACATTCACCGCCCTGTTAACCTGTCCGGAAACAGCAAGTTTCACCCGCTCCGATCCCGAAACAACCGTCTTCGCGGCCTGGCTCGAGGTTTTCACCTCTTCCGCCACCGTTTTGGCCTCCTGGGCCTGGGTCTGGGCCGCCACCGCTGTCTGCTGGAACTGGTCCACCTGTTGCTGCAGCTTGTCCAGCTGCTTCTGCTGATCCATAACCAGTTGCTGCAACTGCTCTAACATTTTGGCATCAACCGTTACCTGTTTGGCCTCAGCCTGGACAGCCGGAACAAACTGCGCCATCAGCAGCGCCCCCGCGCCTGCCAGCAATGCTCTCTGTTTTCTATTCATCTCTTATCAACTCCTTTTATTGCTCTTTATTGGATAATCTACCGTTCCCGTTTATTTGATCAGCACCTCGCTGCAATTTTCTTTCACGATCCAGCCCCGTTCCGTCAGCATCGACAGTGCTTCACCATCGATTTTGCCGCTAATCCACACTTCCTTGCCACCTTTTACTTCCAGAGCAGCAATTCCCTCGTTGAGCTTATCGATTTTCTTTTCAAGTTTGGCGGTCCGAAACACATAATCAACTGGCGCAATGAGGGCCACGGTGCCGCCTGTGGTCAGAATATGCAAGGTACCGTCAATGGCAACAATCCGTTCAACCGGAGCGATATTGGCGTGATAACCGGCCATCATTTGGGCCACAATCCGGTAGTAGACGGCTACCGTCCGCTCGGTGGCCGAACTGGCAACGGTCAGGAAAATTTCTCTATCATTCACGCCTTTCATGGTATCCAGCTCACCGACCAGTAAGGTTTTTTCCTGTGGGTTGAAATTGTAATTGCTCATGAAAGCATCAATCTGATTTGCCGCAACTCCCATCTTCTGGAGCTTCTGCTGATTAATTTTACTGAGCTCCGCCGGAGATTTGTCCCGGACCAGTTCTTTCAGCCCTTTGGCGGTCCCTGAAATTCTCAACCCCATGGCCAAGTCAGTATCCACCATGACCAATACCGCTTTCGGGGTGAGTCCTCCCGCGGTGGCGGCGCGGGCGATCTCACCCAACTCCTTGACCACCGGTTCGTAACTGGTATACGGATCAATCCCAAACTCGAAGGCAAACTGCCGTTTGGCCACATCATAACCAAGGGCAACCTTCAGGGCGTTATCCTGACTGGGATCATCACTCACGATAGACGCTCCGATATTGCTGAAGAATCGGCCGGCACCCTTGACGATGTTCTTGCTAGTTTCCACCGGCTCCTGCACCAGCTCCACAACCGTCTGCACTGGCGCTTTGACACCCTTGATCACGGCATCGCCAAAAATCCCCTTGCGATCCACCTCTTCCATGGCCTGCATGGCCTTCAATTCACCAAGACGCATCATGAGCTGCGCCGTACTTTCCACCATGATCGGGCCATAGCTGGTGGAAAGGCTGTATGTGTTGATCAGGCCGTCATTGCGCACCGGATCAACGATTGTGTAGTTGTTGCCTTTCAATAGTTCCTCCGACAAGACATCCGCAGCACTTAAGGCAACTGGCAGTTGAGTCTCGGCCTGGACTGTACAGGGCAATCCCCCGCTACAGAGAATCAATAGACATGAAACGATACACGAAACAGTATGAAACGATTTCTTCATAGATCACCAGACAAGGGTATAGGAGGTTAAGCCATGGGAAGGTTGTCCACAAAAGACATCATCACGTTGACCCCGATATTGTGGAACAATCTGCTGAAATAATAAAAACCGCTCTCCATCCCAGAAGAGCAGAAACAGGGAAAGAATCTGTCTCGACGCCATGTGCGGCACCAACCCTTTTCCTAACAGGAACATTTATCACACATTCGCTATCTTGTCCAAAAAAGTATGCAAATTCTTCTGCCTCACGGTCAGATTGTGGTGTATGCTGCATGCAAGAACAGATTCTCTCTACTTGAGTAAGGAAACGAGCTTGAAAAAACAACAAGCCATACCAGATAATACCGACATGATTATGGATCACCCCGCCTGCATGCGGAAAATTTCCCAACTGATAATGGTGATGAAGCGGGAGGTGGTTCCGCTCACCACAGCTCTGGGACGGGTAACCGCCACCGACCTCACTGCACTGTTGCCCCAGCCCGCATTCCGGCAATCACTCCGTGATGGTTATCTGGTGGCATCAGGGATAGGTGAGGCAGGTTCAGACCAGATTTTCCCGATAACCGGCATAATTCAGGCAGGCAATGTGACTGAAACTGTCATACTGCCGGGCCAGGCCATACGCATCATGACAGGGGCGATGGTGCCAAAGGCTGGCAACCGGGTCATCCCGCAGGAAGAGTGTAGTAAAGACAATGACATGGTTCGCATTCCGGCACATGCGCTTGGGAATCTGCGAACGCATATTGAGGAAGAGGGCAGCGAAATGGCTGTAGGAGATCTCGTGGTCGCGGCCGGGACAGTTCTGCAGCCAGAGCATATCGGTCTGCTGGCCACAACGGGTCTCAATGAAATAGAAGTATTCCGCCGCCCCCGGGTCGGTTTTTTCTGCACCGGCAGCGAACTGGTTGAAATCGGAAGTGTGCCTTTGCCCGGCCAGAAAATTTCCTCAAACCAGCATCTCCTCGCCGGACTTGTCCGCCGCTTTGGTGGTGAGCCAAGGTTTCTCGGGACGATACACGATACACACGCCGCCCTGGCCCAGACATTTGCTGAACTGCGGGCGACAGAATGCGATCTTGTTATCAGCACCGGCGGTATGGGGCCCGGCAAATATGATCTCATCGAACAGGCGTTTCTCGAAGCCGGCGGTGAGGTGATCTATAACCACCTCGATCTTACTCCGGGCAAGAACTCGCTCTGCGGCCTTCTCGGTGAGAAACTCTTTTTCGGGCTTCCCGGCCCACCCACCGCTGTGCATGCCCTGATGAACGCCGTCGTCGGCCCGGCACTCCTGCAGATACAGGGCGTCGGAACGTTATATCCCATGATCATCAGTGCCTGTCTCAGCCAGCCCATCACCATTCGCCGGCCAGGAATCATGCAACTGCGCGGCGGGATCCTCTCCTACAGTGACGGACGCTGCCTGGTGAGAATGGCGGGTAAACACGAGCCGCCATCCTGCTACATGGTTATCGCTGCCGACAGATCCTCCTATAAACAGGACGAGTTGATCGAGGTTCAGTTGACCGCAACACCCTTTGGCCCGCATTTCTCATAAAAGATGCGCTTTACCCCTCTGCCTTATGGACTGTAAGCTGCGGGAAAGGTATCTCCCAATCGTTTTGCGTGCAACACTCAACACACCATTTCTGGATGGCCCGCTCAATCCGTTTGCAGATATCGGCAACATCACCATCAAAATCGGCAATGACCAGCAGATCGAGCGATGAGGAATTGGCCTGCATGAACTCCACCAGAAGGTTGAGGCACTTCTTCGAATAGCCTTCTTCTTCCATGCGCTTTTCCAGATAGCTTTTCAATATCCTCGGAATTTCATCAGTCGCTTTATCCTGCAAACCGTAACTTATGCCAAATGGAACTTTCATCCGGAAATTGCGTGACAGGTTGGCTGGACAGGCCTGCAGAAAAGCCTCGGTGGGATAGAAGATACGTCTGCCACCCCGCTCGACCAGCTCGACCTGCTCGTGGGACAGGCTCACCACCTTGGCCCGGGAACCGCCGTTCACTTCGACCCAATCGCCTTTGCGGCATGGGAACCAGGCCTCATCGGGATCAAAGGGCCGTGACGTCAGACCGATCAGGTTTTCGATCGGCACCCGCAGCTCAGTGTCCAGCGAAGGGTTCACCAGTTTGCAGAACACATTGATGGTAGTCACTTGCCACGGCAATCCGTACATCATTATCCGCTCATTTTCCCGGACAGCACCGACATTCAACATGAGCCGTCCCTCCTGCCACAAACGTGGCACACCCTGACGAATGGTCCAGGCAAGACCCAGAAAGAAAACGATGGCCATACTGAGCAGGAACCAGTCTTCCGCCAGATAGAGGACAAAAAAGAGCCCAATCACTGCCAGGACGACCGACAGAACCTGGAAGATGATATAGAGGAGCCGTATTTTAAACGAACGCTCCTCCTGCTGGCCGGTAAGCCGGACTGAAATTCTGACAATCAGGCGATAGAGCAGTCGGAAACCAAGGAGAATGGCAACAAAAGTGAGGAGTGCCATAATCAGATAACGGCCACGGTCACGAAAAAAATTGCGGACCGACTGGCTGGAGCTTTCAACCAGCGAAACTTCCTGGTCTTCCAGCTGAGCCAGTTCCCGCTGAGCCAACTCCAGTTTGTTAGCAAGCCGCTTCTGAATATTCTGCCATTCCGGCTCCAGACCTTTAACCTCTTTAACTACCTGTTTGTTCTTACTCTGAACGCTCACCTCCTCAAGGTGAGCGACACCCTGGTTGGCTGCTGCGGACAGCTGTTCCAGTTCCGCTATCTTATCTTTGAGATTGGTCTTCTGCCTCGCCCGGATAGTAAAACGCTTGAGCTCTTTGATCGCCGGTTCAACAAGACTTGCTACTTCCTCTTTCCAGCTGAACACCTCGGGCTTCTTCTCAGCAAAGAGGGCCGGCTCAATACCTGTGGCAATCCGCTCGAAATCATTACTGTTCTCAGAGAGTTGCTTATCGAGCTGCGAAATTTCCTTTTCAAGAGACTCTTTTTCGGCGTCCGACTTACTTGCTTCAAGCTTCTTTTTCGACAGCTGCATCTGCTCCTTAAGATTCTTCCGCAGTTCTAAAAGCGAAGCGAGGATTTCTGCCGGACCGTTTGGTTCCTTGGCGGCGGGCTGCTCTACTGCAGCTGCCTGTTCAGAGGTGGCGGGAGCTTCGGAAAATGATGAAGGCGGACAGACCAGAATCGCAAGGCAAAATGCCGTAATAATATACAATCTTTTCATGGTGGTTGACGGATTACGATACAGAGATGTTTCAGATATGATGCCTGGCCAGAGCAAAACCTACGGCAGGCGCTGTTCAGTTACCGCGTATAGTAACCCAACAGCAGATTATTGCGACCCCAGAATTGGCAAAGCCGTTCAGGTGAATGGCAGTTCGATCAGATGCGCCGTGGACCGAAAGTTGGCTGGATAGTGTTGGAGGCCGTCACCATTCTGCCCTCGCCCAGAGTGCCCAGGGTGACAGACAGCGACTCGCCACTTTTGCTGGCGAGCTTAAACCAGTTACGAATCTCTTCTCGCAAATTTTCTTCACCAACCCCCTGTCGTGGGCTGCCTTTGGTGAGCGAATTGTCCAGCCGCCCTGAATTGATGAAGGTCCATTGTTTTTCCTGCTGGGAGACAATACCGGTATGGCCCCGCCGCCTGGTGGAAAACGAAAGGATCTGTCCCTTATCGAGCAGCGGCTCCATCTCTTCGTAGAGATTTTCTGCATCCCGCTTCCAGTTGGCGGTGTGGGGATAGTTTTTGGAAAGCACCAGAGAGCCGGCAGCTTTCACCACGCCTTCTCCGTTCAGGTAGGCATTAGCCGGCAGCCCCTGCTCTTTTGCCATGCGGGTAAGTTTGCTAAAAAGGCCGCCTTTACCGCTATAGGGGATGTTCATCCGCTCAAGGCCTTTGACCAGCAATTCGTAACAGTTTATATCCTTATAATTTTTACCAAAAAATGGCCGCACCGCTTCAGTCAGGTCGCTTGCCTGCTCTCCAGCTGCCGTTAAGCGCTTTGCCGGTTCTGTTGCCTCAATCTTCTCAGGCTCGCTTGTCTTTACGGCAGCCAGAGCCACAGATTGTGGTATCGTCTCTGCTGCAGCCGCCATGGCCACCCTGCCTCCATCACCCTGCCAACTGATCTCACGGGTGGCCGGATTGATTGTCACCACTGCCCCAAGGGGAATCCGGCGAAAGTCTTTTCCATTATTCACCGATGAGGAAATAATGTTCCAGGTATCATTGCCAAATTCGGGATGCGCTTTCAACAGATGGGAGATGGTGGGAGTTTGCCGGCTGATAACACCAAGCTCTGTAGAGCTGGTAACCGCCTCTGGCGAGACCTTTTCCTCAACAAACTTGACCGGTGCAGCAGTTTCGTGGAGTACTGGTCTTTCTGCCGCAACTTGCACGGGTTTTGGTACTGACACCGCCGGGGAACCCGACCAGCTGAGGCTGCCGTCCTGACGGTTATAGTAGATTTTGGTACCCGACACCAACCGGGTGTAATCCCTGTCGCGATTGACCGGAGAGGAGAGGATGTTCCAGGTGGAGCTTTTCAATTCCCGATTATGCATCAGCAGTTCGGAGACGGTCTGGCGACCACGGCCAATTTCACCAACCAGAATCCGATCGCCTGAGCCACCCACTGTTCCCTGTGCAGAAGTCCGGCCGCTGAACTCTTGCAAATGGCTGGCAAAAGAGACAGAATAGTTCGCTTTTGCGGTTGAAACCTTTCTGCCTTGCGTTGCGTGCCCGTTTAAGGAAGCGATATATTTGTTCATAACGTCTACTCTGCCTGCTGATGCGTTCCTTTATCTGCACCATGCTGCGCATGATGGACAGGTGTCTCTACCTTCACATATCGGCAGATTGCACCTTTTTCTTCACCCTGACAGAAACTTTTCTCCTTGCATCCACTCCTGACAACTTCCGACCCGATCGGACAGCTGTCACAAACCTCTCTTCCATTACCAGAGTCTCCCCATATTGCATGGTGCAACTGCAACCTCCTCAACCCCAGATACCGGCTTCAGGCCAACAAAATCATTGCATTAACTACATGGACCAGATAGCCTGATAACTATTCACAACAAGGCGATTTTACTGTTTCGGCCTCTTTCCACCACTCATCGCCTGTACGTTTTACACTATTGTTCTGATTGTACAGAAATGTCCCAAACATTGTATACAATCACAATTCCTCACCCCAATATCTATGAGGAGAAGAAGTGATGCAGACATTCCAGAATTATGATTCGAACGGATTTTTCGATGAACTGTTTGATTCGAACGGGAACCCCCGTCCTGAAGCCCAGCTTCTGATAGACAAGATCGAAGCACTCCCCCCCGGTGAGTTGCGTATTCGTCAGAAGGCGGCTGAGGCCCAGCTCCTGAAAATGGGCATCACCTTTAATGTTTATGGTCGCAGCGAGGGAACCGAAAAAATATTTCCCTTCGACATTATTCCCCGTATTGTTTCATCCACCGACTGGGAGCAGATCGAAGAAGGCCTCAAGCAACGAATCTTTGCGTTAAATGAGTTCCTCCAGGATATCTACAACGATAAGAAGATATTAAAAGATAAGGTCGTGCCTGAAGACCTTATCCTCTCCAGCAAGACCTACCGCAAACAGTGCGAAGGCTTCACCCCGCCACGTGGCATCTGGTGTCATGTGACCGGCACCGACCTGATCCGCGATCATGAGGGCCGTTTCATGGTGCTGGAAGACAATCTGCGCTGCCCATCCGGTGTTTCCTACGTTCTTGAAAACCGGCAAGTGCTGAAAAAGACTTTCCCCCAGGTGTTCGCCGCCTCTCGGGTCAGGCCGGTTCAGGATTATCCCAGCAAGCTGCTTGAACTGCTGGAGTATCTTGCTCCTGACCATGTCCAGTCACCCACCATCGGCGTGCTCACTCCCGGCATCTATAACAGTGCCTATTTTGAACATTCCTACCTTTCCCAGCAAATGGGTGTTGAACTGGTGGAAGGCCAGGATCTGGTTGTCTCAGACGGCTATGTCCACATGCTAACCACCAAGGGCTTGAAACGGGTTGATGTACTCTATCGGAGGCTCGATGACGACTTCATCGACCCGCTTGCCTTCCGGCCCGACTCAATGCTTGGTGTTCCCGGGCTGATGGAGGTGTACAAGGAAGGAAGGATCGCCATGGCCAACGCCCCCGGCACCGGTATCGCCGACGACAAGGTAATCTACGCCTATGTCCCTGAGATCGTCAAATATTACACAGGCAAGGAACCCATACTGCCCAACGTCCCCACCTACATCTGTCGAAAAGACGACGACCGGAAATACGTGCTCGATCATCTCGATGAGCTGGTGGTCAAAGCCGCCAATGAATCAGGAGGCTACGGTATGCTGATTGGCCCTCATTCCACCAAGGAAGAGCAGGCTGCCTTTGCCGAGAAAATTACGGCAGAGCCCCGCAACTACATGGCCCAGCCCACCATCAACCTTTCCCGCGTACCAACTATTGTCGGCGACAATGCCATCGAGGGGCGACATGTGGATTTACGACCGTATGTTTTGTTCGGCAAAGACATATATGTCCAGCCAGGGGGGTTGACCCGAGTAGCCCTGACCAAGGGTTCGCTGGTGGTCAATTCCTCGCAAGGCGGCGGCAGTAAGGACACCTGGGTCGTGTAAATAGGATTATTCAAAGGAGAACGGAAAATGCTCAGTCGAGTAGCCAACTCAATATACTGGATGTGCCGATATATCGAACGGGCAGAAAACGTGGCCCGCTTCATCAGCGTCAATCTCAATCTTCTGCTCGACCTGCCGTCAGAAAAGGATAAGCACTGGGAACCTCTGGTGGCGATCACCGGCGATCATGAAGTTTTTGGTAAAAATTACAACGACTACACGGAAGAAGAAGTCATCCAGTTTCTTACCTTCGATCGAGACTATTTCAACTCCATCATCTCCTGCCTGGCAGGTGCTCGAGAAAACGCCCGCTCTATCCGCGAAATCATCAGCTCGGAGATGTGGGAGCATCTCAACAACTTCTATCTGGAGTTAGCTGATCCGGCCAGCAAGCGTTTCGCCCTGGATGATCCACATCGTTTTTTCAAGATCATCCAAATGCGCAGCCATCTGTTCACCGGCCTGTTGGACAGCACCATGAGCCACGGAGAGGCCTGGAATTTTGCCCGTATTGGCATGATGCTTGAGCGCGCTGACAAAACCTCACGTATCCTCGACGTCAAGTATTTCATGCTCTTACCGGAAGCGGAGATGGTGGACACTCCCATAGACAATATTCAGTGGATGGCCGTGCTCAAGTCGGCCAGCGCCTTCGAGATGTTCAGAAAGGAACATCACACCATCAACCCGCGCAAGGTTGCCGACTTTCTCATCTTCGACAGTAACTTTCCGCGCTCCATTCGCCATTGTCTCGCAAAAGCCCAGGTGAGCCTGCACCGGATCACCGGCTCTTCAACTGGTACAGCCCACAATGCGGCCGAAAAAAAGCTCGGACGACTGGTGGCAGATCTCGAGTACACCGATATCGATGAAGTTATCGAACAAGGCATGCATCAATATCTGGATGACTTGCAGACGCGACTCAACCTGGTAGGCACAGCTATCGGCACAACATTTTTCAATCTTCAACCGCTGCCCGACAACCAAAACCAAGAGCAGTAGCGGTTCAGCTCTCCCGTGCTTAGCATCTCTCCTACCCCAACAGTACATGTACATAGAAATTGACAGGCCCCTTTTTTCGGGGCCTGTCTACATACCTAAAAGGACAGCCCATGGGAATCCATGTCGCCCTGCACCACAAGACATCGTATCATTATGACCGCAGCATCTCTCTTGCCCCCCACGTTGTGCGATTGAGGCCTGCCCCCCATTGCCGGACACCGATTCTCAGCTACTCCCTGACGGTAAAACCCAAAGAACACTTCCTCAATTGGCAACAGGACCCATTCAGCAATTATCTGGCCCGATTGGCTTTCCCCGAGAAAACCACCGAGTTTGAGGTAGAAGTGGATCTCGTTGCCGAGATGATCATCATTAATCCCTTCGATTTTTTCCTGGAGCCGGAGGCAGATTCGTTCCCCTTCACCTATGATCCACGACTCAAGACCGATCTTGCGCCATATCTTGAGCGTGAACCAGCCGGGAAAAAATTGAAAGAATATCTCGCCGGGGTGGATCTCTCCCCCCAGCAGACCATCGATTTTCTGGTCGCCATCAACATGCGATTGAGTAATGAAATACAATATCTCATTCGCATGGAGCCCAATGTGCAGAGCTGCGAACAGACTCTCACGCTCGGTAGCGGCTCCTGCCGTGATTCAGCCTGGCTGCTGGTCAATATTCTGCGAAATCTCGGCCTGGCTGCCCGTTTTGTTTCCGGCTATCTGATCCAGCTGCGTCAGGATGTCAAATCTCTCGACGGACCATCGGGAACAGAAGTCGATTTCACCGACCTGCACGCCTGGACAGAAGTGTACATCCCCGGTGCCGGCTGGATCGGTATGGACCCGACCTCGGGACTCTTTGCCGGAGAGGGACACATCCCGCTGGCCTGCTCACCCGAACCGCAAACCGCGGCCCCCATTACCGGCGCGTTAGATCCTTGCGAGGTGGAATTCAGTCATACTATGTCTGTCACCCGCATTCATGAGGCCCCAAGATCCACCAAGCCCTACCCTGAAGAGGTATGGGAGAAAATCGTGGCACTTGGCGATAAGGTTGATAGTGAGCTTGAAGCGGCAAATATTCACCTGACCATGGGGGGCGAACCGACCTTTGTCTCCATCGACGATATGGATGGTGCCCAATGGAATACCGATGCGCTGGGCGCAGAAAAGCAAAAGCTTTCAGAAAGTCTCATCAAGAGACTGCGACGTAAATGGGCTCCCGGCGGCTTGCTCCACTACGGCCAGGGCAAATGGTATCCCGGCGAATCTCTACCCCGCTGGGCCCTGGGCTGTTACTGGCGAAAAGACGGTAAACCCGTCTGGCAAGATGAACAGTGGGTGGCAGATGTCGATACAGATTATGGTCACGATGCCAATACGGCAAAACGCTTTATTGAGACGCTTGCCACGAACCTTGGAGTAAAAACAGACTATATCCTTGCAGCCTATGAAGATGTGCTGCACCTGATGCTGAAAGAGCAGGAATTGCCGATCAATGTGGACCCCACCGATCCAAAACTCGAGGACCCGGAAGCCCGGGCCCGAATGATTCGCTCTTTTCGAAACGGATTGGGAGCTGTCACCGGCTATGTCCTGCCGTTGCAGCACGGCTCATGGAAGAGTGGTCCCTGGCCGTTTCGGGCCAAACAGTTGTTCCTCCTTCCGGGCGACTCCCCAGCTGGCCTGCGACTGCCCCTCGACTCCCTGCCGTGGGTGAAACCTGCCGACCTTCATCAGGACTTCCCTATTGATCCCCTGGCTCCCCGCAGTCCCTTGGCTGACACGGAAGACATGCAGCGTTCCATAGCCGGTCAACCAATGGAAAGCGCCGGTGAGAGCGTCGTCACCCAGCCGCATCCCTACGACAAGCCGGAACCAGCTGTTGGCGAATCTGCTGGCTGGATTGTGCGAACCGCGCTCTGCGTCCAGCATCGTGAAGGAAGAATCTATGTTTTTATGCCGCCTATCCAAGCTCTTGAAGGTTATCTCGAACTGGTGGCCATGGTTGAAAAAACAGCCAAAGAGACCGAAACACCGGTTATCATTGAAGGCTATACTCCGCCCTACGATCCACGGCTTGACTGCCTGAAGATCACCCCGGACCCAGGTGTCATTGAAGTCAATATTCAGCCGATGAACAACTGGCGAGAGCTGGTGGAATACACCACCTCGCTCTACGAGCTGGCGAGAGAAAACAGACTGGGAACGGAAAAGTTCATGATCGACGGCCGCCAAACCGGAACTGGCGGCGGCAACCACGTCATCATCGGCGGAGCGACACCAGCCCAGAGCCCGATTTTACAGCGACCGGACCTGTTGCGCAGCTTTGTGACCTTCTGGAACAATCATCCGTCGCTCTCCTATCTTTTCTCAGGACTTTTCATCGGCCCCACCAGTCAGCAGCCGCGCATCGACGAAGCCCGTCATGACAGCCTCTATGAGCTTGAGGTCGCTTTCGCCGAGCTCGACCGCCAGACCAGCCCAGGCCAACCGTGCCCGCCCTGGCTTGTTGACCGGCTGTTTCGCAATCTCCTGGTCGATGTAACCGGCAATACCCATCGGGCCGAGTTCTGCATCGATAAACTCTATTCACCCGATTCATCAACCGGCCGACTGGGTCTTTTAGAGTTTCGTGCCTTTGAAATGCCGCCGCACGCCCGCATGAGCCTGGCCCAGCAGTTATTGCTCAGAATCTGCGTGGCCTGGTTCTGGCGCACCCCATATCGTCAGAAACTTGTTCGCTGGGGAACACGACTGCATGACCGTTTCATGCTGCCAGAGATGCTTCGACTGGATTTTGCCGATATTCTCGCCACCCTTCGTGAGGCTGGTTTTGCAATTGATATGGATTTCTTCCATCCCCATTTTGAATTTCGCTTCCCGGTGCACGGCAGCATAGAGTACCAGGGCATCCAGCTGGAACTGCGGCAGGCACTGGAACCCTGGCATGTGCTGGGTGAAGAGCCCGGAGGCGGAGGCACCGTTCGCTATGTCGATTCTTCGCTTGAGCGAGTTCAGGTAAAGGTCTCGAATATGACCGACGGACGGCATATCGTTACCTGTAATGGCCGTAGGGTACCCCTTCAGTTCACCGGTGCAGCCGGCACCTATGTGGCGGGTGTCCGTTATCGGGCCTGGCAGCCTCCCAATTGCCTGCACCCGACTATCGGGGTCGATACACCGCTGCTCATTGAACTCTATGACACCTGGACCCAAAAAGCTGTGGCAGGATGCACGTACCATGTTGGTCATCCTGGTGGCCGCAATTATGATGTTTTTCCAGTAAACAGCTACGAAGCCGAGGGCCGCCGCAATGCCAGGTTTGTCATCGGCGGGCACACACCTGGCGTTCGACTGCCAGTGCCGCCTGAGGAAAGCAATGACCTTTTCCCGTATACCCTTGATTTACGTCTCTGAACAAGGTACATCAGCTGTATCTGCCGCCATGATGGCGGCAGATACACTACGAGACCATTCGCTGTATGACTGATGCAAAACTGATTCACTCCATAAGTACCAGACCACAATCACTTTTCGACCGAGTCTGTAACCCGACTGCCGGATATTGTGAAACTTTCACCAGCCCTGCTTCCCCCCGCAAACATTGGCAATCCATCATGCAAGCCCTGGAGGCAATGGGGCCGGATTACCTGAAAGAACAGCAACTGCGGGCGATGAGAAGACGCCATGAGGATGGTGCGACGTTCAATCCTTTTGAAGACCCTTCCGAAAAAACATCAACCTGGGCTCTCGACCTCTTTCCACTGCCACTCACTTCGGAAGAATGGCATACGATTGAAAGTGGAATCCTGCAACGTGTCAATCTCCTTGAAAAAATTCTGGCAGATGTTTATGGCCCGCAGGAACTGCTGAAAAATGGACAGATACCCGCTGAGCTTATTTTTGCAAACCCCAATTTTTTACGCCCCTGTCACGGCATCACTCCTGCCGGCAATCGTTTTTTAAGCTTCTACGCTGCCGATCTCTATCGCGACACCAATGGTGAGTTCAAGGTCTACCGGGATTATGGCAGTCAGCCTGCCGGGCTAGGCTACGCTCTTGAGAATCGCATTGTCATATCGCGGATATTCTCCGATCTCTACCATACAACACAGATTCGGCGGCTGGCCCCATTTTTCCACACCCTGCACACCAGTATCCTCGAGCGCAATGGTCTCACCGATAAGGATCCCGGTATTGTGCTGCTATCTCCTGGACCGGAAAGCCGCACCTATTTTGAGCATGCCCTGCTCTCCAGATACCTGGGCTATCCGCTGGTAGAAGGACAGGACCTCACGGTGCGAAATGGCAGGGTTTTCCTCAAGAAACTTGCCGGGCTGGAACCTGTTGAAGCCCTGTTCAGACAGGTTGCCGACAACGTCAGCGACCCCTTTGCGCTCAGGCGACAGACGGCTGATGGAGTTGCAGGGTTAGTTCAAGCTGCCCGTGAAGGCTCTATCGACATCATCAATCCACTGGGCAGCGGTTTTATCGACACCCCGGTCTTATCCACCTTCCTTCCATCGCTCTGCCAACTGTTGCGAGGTGAAGAACTGCTGCTGAAAGAAGATCCCTCGTGGTGGTGCGGCACAGCCGACGGCAGGAATCATGTTCTTGCCAATATGACCGCTCTGCTGGTCGAACAGGCTCTTGACCGCTCTGCCAAATATCCTGACATTCACGACCTCCAGGCAGCCATAACCAGCGCCCCCCACTGCTTCATGGCGCGTCAGCCCATCATCCCCAGCAACTCGCCGGTCTGGAATGACGGTGTTATTTCCGGGCAAAGCACCTTGCTGAGGGTTTTTGTCTGCGCCACAGCCGACGGTTTCACTGTTATGCCCGGTGGCCTGGCGATAACAGCAGATGACATCAACACCTTGGTTGGCGACTCACCGGAACGACAGCAAAGCAAAGATGTCTGGATACTCTCAGATCTGCCTGTTGAGCCATTCAGCATGCTGGCCGGCCTGAAAACCGCCGCCGAATTTAACCGCAGCAGCGATTTACCGAGCCGGGTAGCTGACAACATGTTGTGGCTCGGCCGTTACCTGGAAAGAGCTGAAGGACAGATTCGTCTGCTGCGCTCAATTTTCAAGAGGTTGTCCGGAGAAGCGAGGCTGCAGGATATCCCGGAGCTGAAGTTTCTCTTGCGACTGCTGAATGCGATCAGCCCGGCCTCTGGTGAAATAGATGACGAAACAATTCCTCCCTACAAGGAGCTCATGTCATCTCTTCACAATGCGCTCTACACCAGAGAGAATCCCGCAAGTGTTGTCGCCATTCTCTGGAAAGTGCAGGAAGCCGCACGCAACGTCCGCGACCGGCTCTCTCTGGACTGCTGGCGGGTTGTCAATCATCTCGAGTATTCCCTCGCCAGTCCGACCGCAGACCCGCTGGAATTGCTTGAAGACACCCTCTACAACCTCAGCGCCTTCAGCGGTCTGGCCATGGAAAGCATGACAAGGGGCCTTGGCTGGCGGTTTATGGACATGGGCCGCAGGCTTGAGCGGGCCATGTTTCACACCTCGATTCTCAATGTCGGCCTGCCGATGGTCTGCGACGAATCACGTAGCGCCCTGGAAGCCCTGCTTGAGGTCAGTGACAGCATCATGACCTACAGGGCGCGTTATCGCACAACTTTTCAGTTGGCACCGGTACTCGATCTGCTGATTGTTGATGAGACCAATCCCAAGTCGCTGGCCTTTCAATTCAGTCAGCTGGCAGAACATGTAGAACATCTGCCCCGTCAACAGAGACGCCGTTTTTCTTCCCTGGAGGAAAGATTGGCACTGGAGATGCTCACAGCAGCACGGTTATTGGACCTCACGGATATGAACTGTGGGTATAACAGCACCACTCATACCCATCTCACGGACTTCCTTTTGTCCATGGAAAAAGTCCTGCTCGATTTCACCCAGCAGATTACCGCTCACTATCTCAGCAGGGTGCCGACCACTCCACACTTTTCAACCTATAATAGCATAGGTGGCGAGTGATGAAATATCGCGTCACCCACACCACAACGTACAGCTATTCAGAGCCGGCTTCACTCTCCCAGAATGAGCTGTATCTGCTGCCAAAAGAGACCCCATGGCAAAAGGTTTCAGACAGCGCCGTCACGGTTACACCGGAACCAGCTTATCACAACTTCTATAACGATTATTTCGGTAACTGCGTGCGGGCTTTTATGATTCAGCACCCACACAGTCACCTGGTGGTCACCGCCGTTTCCACTGTACTGACCATGCCGCCCCAGGCGCCTCCATCGGAGACAACGCCCCCCTGGGAGACGGTGGCGCGACAACTTTTCGATCATCATACCCCTGCAGATCTTGAGGCCTGCCAGTTCCGGTTCGTCAGTCCACTCACCATGATTACCCCGGCAGTTGAGGGGTACGCCCGTATTTCCTTTCCGTCAGGAAGACCGATACTCGCCGGAGCCATTGATCTGATGCAGAGGATTTTCACCGAATTCACCTACGACAAGGATGCCACAACCATTGACACTTCTGTCGACCAGGTCCTTGTCGACCGCAAAGGCGTCTGCCAGGATTTCGCCCATCTGGCCATCAGCTGCCTTCGATCTCTAGGGCTTGCTGCCCGCTATGTGAGCGGTTATCTGGAGACACTGCCACCGCCGGGCAAGCAAAAACTCGCCGGGGCCGATGCCTCCCATGCCTGGCTGTCAATATACATCCCCAATATCGGCTGGGTTGATCTGGACCCCACGAATAACATCATTCCCGGTGAACAGCATATCACCCTGGCCTGGGGGCGGGACTACGGAGATGTTACCCCGGTGAAAGGGGTGGTAATGGGAGGTGGAGTCCATTCCATGTCGGTCATGGTGGATGTGAGCCGGATAGAAGAAGACACTATCAGCCCCGGGAAATAGCACAGAAGAGCCGGCAGAGTCTTACCAAGAGAGCTGGAAAAAAAGTGTTGCGCACGGGGATGGGTAAAAAAGTTGCTGATCGTGAACACGCTGGAAAGGCTTTCTCGTAACTCGCCTTTCCAGCGTTGTATAATACTACAGTCCGGCGGCAAGTGCTGTTGAGCGACGCGGGTCTGCACCACCGTACATCATGCCGTCTTTTACCATGATGGACTGGATGGCGCCCATGGCAGACTTCTGCTGTACCTGGTGGCCCATCTCTTCCAGAAGCTTGACAGAATCAGGGCTAAGGCCTTCCTCCACCCGTAATTCATCCGGAAGCCATTGATGATGAATACGGGGTGCAGCCACTGCACTCTGTATGTTCAACCCGTGATCGATGACATTCATAATGACCTGGAGGGTAGTGGTGATGATCCTTGACCCGCCGGGGCTGCCGGTTACCAGAAAGTTTTTCCCTTCATGCTTGACGATTGTGGGTGACATGGAACTGAGCATTCGCTTATTGGGTTCCACCTTGTTCGCCTCACCGCCAAGAAGGCCATAGGCGTTCGGAACACCTGGCTTTGCCGAGAAATCATCCATTTCATTATTCAAGAGAAAACCGGCACCTTCAACCACAATCCCAGAACCGTAGCTGAAATTGATAGTGTAGGTGTTGGAGACAGCGTTGCCAAATTTGTCGACGATGGAGAAATGCGTCGTCTCATCGCTTTCGTATGGCTGCGGCTTGTCGGGTGCGATGGTTTTACTGGCTGTGGCTTTCTCGGTATCGATCTTTTGGCGAAGAGAATCAGCGTACTTTTTCGAAATTATTCCTTTCAGCGGAACCTCGACAAAATCATCATCACCGAGATACTGGGATCGATCGGAATAGGCCCGCTTCATGGCTTCTGCCATCAAGTGAATGGTTTTGGCTGAATTGTGGCCGTATTCGCCAATGGGGTAACCCTCAAGGATGTTCAATATCTGAATCACATGGGCGCCACCTGAACTGGGCGGTGACATGGAATAGATGTCATATCCGCGATACGTGCCATGAACCGGAGTCTTGATTCTGGGAGAGTAATTTTTCATGTCCTCCATGGTGATCAGTCCTCCATGTTTTGTCATCTCTGCTACCAGCAATTCCGCGGTCTTGCCTTCGTAAAATTCCTTGACTCCGTTCTTGGCGATACGTTTTAACGTGGCTGCCAGATCTGGTTGTACAAAGAGTTCGCCTGGCTCGTAGAAGGTGCCGTCTGGTTTGTAGAAGACCTTGGTCGATGACTCCCACTTTTTCAGCATTTTTTCCTTTTCTTTTAGACCTTCGCTGAACCTGGGAGTAACAATAAAGCCCTCTTCTGCCAGTTTGATGGCCGGTGCCATGGCCTGCTCAAGATTTATCGTCCCATATTTTTCAAGGGCCATTGCCAGTCCGGCAACAGTCCCAGGGACGCCGGAGGCCAGGTGAGAGTAGCGGGAAACTTCGCTATCCGCTTCCCCATCCTTGTTGAGAAACATGTCGACAGTAGCTTTACCAGGTGCCTTTTCGCGGTAATCTATCGCAACGACGTCATCTTTTTTCTCAGATGAGATCAGCATAAAGCCACCACCGCCGATATTGCCGGACCGTGGCTGTGTCACTGCCAGAGAAAATGCTGCGGTAACTGCAGCATCAATGGCATTGCCTCCATTTTTCAAAACATCCAGCGCCGACTCGGTTGCCAGGAAATGGCTGGTAACAACCATCCCGTCTTTGCCGGGTATCGGGCTCATGCGTTCCCCTTCAATGATTGCTGCAGAGAAAGAGGTCTGGGCAAAAAGCAATGCGGTGCTCAATGCGACGGTTGAGATTTTAACGCACAGTCGAAATAGTCCTTTACACATACATATCTCCTGGTGGGTGGGTAGAATGCTGAAAAGATGCCGGCAAGGAGTCTTTTTCCTTAGCATCCGGCATCCCCATTATGTCATCCAACTTTTTTATATTTTATCAGGAAGTTTCCAGTAGTGACTGTGGCGATTCCTGGTAAAAATGTATATCCCGCTGTGGGAAAGGAATGGAAATGCCTTCGGCATCGAATCTCTCTTTGACCAAACGTGTCAGATCCCAGTAGACAGTCCAGTAGTCCCCTGTTTTTGCCCAGGGGCGGCAGATAAAATTGACCGAAGATTCAGCCAGTTCATGAACTTTGATCACCGGTTCGGGTTGTTCCAGCACCAGCGGATGATCTCTGACCAGTTCTTCCAGTACTTTCTGGGCGTGGGCAATGTTGTCTGAATAGCCGATACCAAAAACGAGATCTATACGTCTTAGCTCACTGCCGGTTATGTTGATGATGATATTGCCCCAGATTGAATTGTTCGGCACCACCATGATCTGGTTGTCTGCGGTGGTAATGGTAGTGGTTACCAGATTCATGGACCGGACAACTCCCATGACGCCAGCTACCTGGACCAGATTCCCGACATCGAATGGCCTGTAAAGCATGATCATGATGCCGCTGGCGAAATTGCTCAAGGTACTCTGCAAGGCAAAGGCAACGACGAAACCGGCTGCACCTATTACTGCCAGAAGTGGACCGATATCGACTTCCAGGGCGGACAGGCCAATTATCAGACCGATGATGAGCGTGACTCTCCTCACAGAGTGGACGACAAAGTTGCGCAGCAGGATGGAGCTGCTCTGTGCTATCCCGAAAGCTTTTTCGGCAAGTTTGCCGAGAATAAAGCCAAGCACCAGAAAGGCGAGAATTGTGGCAATAAAAACGATAATGTTCAGTGCCCAGCGCAGCCCCCCTTCATCCGATTTGATCCAGCCGGTGATGGTCGATAACGCCGCCTCGCGGTCTGAGACGTCAACTTTGATACCACCGACAGAGTTGGCGTAGAGCCGGTAGGGAACAACCAGCTCGTTGTCTTTCCCATCGAGGGCTTTGCCGAGTTTCGTGTTGAGTTCGTCGAGTACAACGTTAAGCCGGTCGATAAGAGCCGTTCGTTCTGCACGCAGGTCGGTAATTGCTTCGAGAATCCTGGTTTTGATTTCTGCGTCAGCTTTGGCTGCCGTTGCAGCCTGAGCGCTAATCTCCTCCAACGTATCTGCACCAGCAATGTCCGCTGCCATTTTGGTCGTTGATTTGTCAATACCCGAAGTAACTGCTTTGCCGGTGTTGTCTAGTGCCTGATGAGCATCGGAAGCGGCAGCGGCTGTTTTTTCTGCTTTTCGTGTCCGCTCGTTTTGCTCTCCTTGTTTGCCGGCCGCTTCTGTTTCCTTGGCCGCTTCTGTCACCGCCTTGGTTGCGGTTTGAGCTTCTTTGGCGGATTTCAGTGCTTCAACCGCCTCCAACGGCTTATCTTCAGACGCAATTTTCACACCGGTTGCTTTAAGAGCTTTATTGACCGTCTGGTCCTCGGCAACCTCTTCCGAAGTGGCCAAAGCATCATCAATTTTTGTTGCCACGGAATCAACAGCCTGCTGAGCTTTTTGGGCAGCGGCAACTGCTTTTTTTGCAGCATCTCCTGACGCATCAGTCATAGAGGTTTCTGCAGCTTCTTTGACATCGTTGAGAGTCTCCTGAGCTTTTTCTATCTCCTCTTTTACCTCTTTGGCTTTTTCTATTTCCTTGTTTTTCCGTTTAATGGCAATTTCTGCAGCGCTAACCTCCTCAACCTTTGTTTTTAAGAGGGCAAGCCAGGCGTCAGCTTCTATTATCAGTTCGTCTTTGGTTAACGGTTTTACCAGTAATTCCAGCTCATCTATTGGGATGTCAGTCCGCTTACTGGTAGTTGATTCGGGTGGGGCAGATTTATCGGGAGTAATTTCTTCAGCAGTGCTGTCAGTGCCGCAGAGCATCGCGGCAAGGACTACGGCAAGTAATGAAGGCAAGATTCGAAATCCTGATGTCAGGTTTCTGAACATGACGATATCTCCTTTGCGATATTTGGCTGCTATTTGCCGTTTTCAGCAACTTTGAGATGCAGTGGGTGATACAACGAATTGTCCAATCAAAAAGGGGAAGAACTGAGGAAAAGCAACCTTTTCAGGGAGATGTGTTGGATAAAAAACAAATAAATACTGGTGCCAATCATGCTCCCTGCTCAGTTTAAAGAAATGTTTTCCATAAAAATAGGTAACAGAGTTGGCAACACATTACAAGAACATGAGCACTTTTAATGTCAGGCATGCAAGATCCTGCCAGGTCAGATATATGAATTAAACAAGGCCTTCTAAAGGAACTCTAAAAAAACGCTCCAAGCCCAAAACCTCTGATCTGCTGACTCTGGGTTACCCTTTTCAACTTTCCATTTCTTTTTTATGCACACCAGCCAGACCAAGGGTGAAACTTTCTTTTGCTTGAACCGGACTACGACAATTACTTCGTTATTTTCATCCTCTTTTCTTGAAACATCCGTCTCTCATTGCTCATTTTTTTTAGAAATATCCGCAAACCTTGTTGAAATACAAGCCAACATATCTGACTGACCATTTGCGCTAACCCTTCATGGATACACTGGGCAATAAACGTGAAACTTCAGCAGCTTGCCATAAGGAATCAATGATACGCACTCATATGGTTGACCTGTTTTCCCAAAGACTCGAATTATTTTTCAATCATTTTCGATACTTCAAGGTTGCAGCTGCAATCGACAATGGTATATTCGATATCTTGATTCGTTAGGCTCATTCCGCCTTACCTCAACATTCTAAGTGATTATGAGAATTCATAATCATGGGATTGGTGTGAAACAGGAGCTCCATCCGATTCAAACTACATTAGCGCCCTTTCAAGAGAGGATTGATCCATGTTTTGGTTACACCTTCTTTTACTACTGGTCATAATTTTTATCGGCATCAGGTACGGTGGAGTTGCTTTCGGATTATTAGGTGGTCTTGGCGTCTCGATCCTCGTTTTTGTTTTTGGCATTGCTCCAGGCACGCCGCCAGTAAGTGTAATGCTGATTATCCTTGCAGTCGTTGCCGCCTCAGCAACCCTTGAAGCGACAGGTGGCCTCGATCTTTTAGTCAGATATGCCGAACGGCTTTTGCGACGATATCCTCATATGATCGTTTATTTGGGGCCATTTTGTACATACTCTCTCACTGTTCTGGTGGGGACAGGTCACTCTGTCTATCCTCTTCTACCAGTCATATACGACGTAGCGTACAAGAAAGGGATCCGTCCAGAACGTCCTCTCGCAGCATCAACAATAGCCAGTCAGATGGGGATTACAGGTAGTCCTATAGCTGCAGCTGCAGCTGTGGTGCTGGCAACGGCTGCTGATAACCAGCTGAACATCGGCCTGATTGATGTACTCAAAATCACGATGCCAGCCACTTTTATTGGCGTAATGGTAGCAGCAACCTTCAGCCTGAAAAGAGGCCAGGATCTCGATAAAGACCAGGAATTCCTCAAGAGAATGGAAGATCCTGATTTCAGGATAGAGGCGTCAGGTGCAACTAGTGCTTCAAATACCACAGAGGTGAAAGCCACAGCAGGTAGAGGTTTGTTGATTTTTCTGCTAGGTATTCTTGGCGTTATCATCCTTGCACTTATGTCGAAAACGCTTTTGCCTCAAGGTGTAGGCATGTCGGTTGCCATTCAGTTCATGATGCTCTCTGTTGGGGCTGTCATTCTTCTTTGCACCAACATCAAACCAAAAGACATTGTACACTCAAGTGTTTTTATTGCTGGGATGACAGCTGTTATAACAATTTTCGGGATCGCCTGGCTTAGCGATACCATTATTGGATATCACAAAGAATATCTCGTTGGGCTGGTCAGCGGAATGGTGGATCTCTATCCTTGGACGTTCGCCATTGCCATGTTTCTCGTCTCGATATTTCTTAAAAGCCAGGCTGCTGTGCTGACAATAATGATGCCACTCGGCTTCTCTCTAGGGATTTCGCACGACGTACTCATTGGTGTACTGCCATCTTGTTACGCCTATTTTTTCTTTCCATTCTATCCAAGCGACCTCGCAGCTATCAGCTTTGACCGATCTGGTACAACAAAAATCGGCAAGTACGTTTTCAATCATAGTTTTATGCTGCCAGGGTTTACCGGCGTTTGTTCTGCAACCATAATTGGCTACTTTCTCTCAACATTGATATTCCCGATGTAGGCGGCAGATAGATATATGATTGGGCTTGTCACCTATGGCAAAATTGTTGGGCTATCTGGTTCTGTTTTATACTCTTGCTGGAACATCCCCAGGAAAGAAAAATTCACCACAAATTGGAAAATTCCGGCTGCTCCCTATAAGGGGAGGCAACCGGAAGCAGAATCTGGACAGAACAGTGGTCAAGAGCCCGGGTGAAAGATTTACCAGGCAGGTTTGAGCAACGTATCTTCTTGCTTGTCGGCAGTTCCAGCCTTAATTGCACCCGGCTGGAGCAGTTCCCCCCAATCGGTGCGCTGTTCCATGGAGGCCCGGATAGGCTCAGGAATGACCGGCTTGTCACGGAACGTTTCCCAGCCGCCACCTAACGCCTTGTAGATGGCAATCAGGTTGATGACAACCTGACCTTTGTTACCCGCCAGCAGATCCTGCTGTTGAATGAGCGAACGCTGGGTTTCCAGCACTCGCTGGTAGTCGTTGAGCCCCTCCTCGTACTGAAGCATTGAGAGCTGCACTGAGCGAGCGGCAGCGTCAGCGCTGTCCTGCAGGTGCTTTTGTTCTGCACGAGCCCCCAGATAGGCAACGATAGCGTTCTCTGTCTCTTCTGCTGCAACCAGGATGGTGTTGCGGTAGTTTTCCGTCAGTTGCTGGAAACGGCTGTCTTCTATTCTGACCTTATTTTTGATTCGCCCATAGTTAAGCACATCCCAGGAAAAAGTCGGCCCAACAAAATACTCAAACGAGTCTGTGCTGAACAGGTCGCCGAAGTTGCTGCTGCCAGGGAAAGCAGCGGCGGTGACGTCACTGTTGCTCGTGCGCAACCCTATTGACCCCAGGAGGGAAAGGTGGGGATAAAGATCTGCCTGGGCGACGCCGATCCTCTCGCTTTGCGCCAGCAGCTGCGCTTCAGCCTGCCGTATGTCCGGGCGCCTTCTCAGCATTTCAGCCGGTATGCCGATGGCAATCTCTGTAGGGATATCCGGCAGTACGGTTTCGGTTGTCAGGATTGCATCAAGATCTGCCGGGAGCCGGCCAAGCAGCAGGGCCAGGCTGTTTTTCACCTGACTGATCCGGGACTGCAGGCGTGGAATGGTAGCCTGGGTATTGGCGAGCAGAGTCCTGGCCTGAGCAACATCGAGTTCGGTGACATCACCTCCTTCGAACCGTACACTGGCAATCTTGAGTGAGCGGGATTGAATAGAAACGTTTTCCTCGGCAATTTTCAGCTGTGTTTCTAAAGTGGATAGCAGCATGTATGTCCTGGCTACTTCCGCCGTCAATATCACCAGGATGTTATCATAGTCGGCCACAGAGCTTTCCAGTGAGGCAACGCCGGAACTTACAGCCCGGTGATACTTGCCCCACAGATCTATCTCCCAGCCGGCATCAAAGCCAACGCTCAACTCACCATAACGGAAATCCGCACCCGGAGTGGAGTTGGCCATGTTTTTACTGCCACCGACAGCCCCTGTTTCACCGCGAACCTGTTGGACTTGCGGATATTGATTGCCTACCAGGACAGCGAGTTGTGCCCGAGCCTCGAGAATGCGTAATCCGGCAATATGCAGCCCTGGGTTGTCGGTGCAGGCCATCTCGATCAGCTTGTTCAGGACCGGGTCCTGAAAACGGGTCCACCAGGCGGCAATCTCAACCTTGCGGGAGCTGATAGCGGGATTGTTCTCATCACGCCAGGCTTTGGGCTCACTCACTGTAGGCTTGACATAATCGGGACCGACCATGGTGCAGCCGGATACCGCTGAAAGCAGCAGGCCGAACAGGGCACTGTTGCGGAAGAGTTTTTTCAACGACGACGCAATAATGGGGCTGGCTGGCATGTAACCTCCTGTTGCCGGGGATATCTTGCAAATGTACTCATAATTTGATTGAAAACTGGTTTTGCCATTTCTGTGGCTTATTTAATTTCCTTCACGCGTCATTGGGCACCCTGTAGAAGGTGGCATAAAGCACCGGTACCACCACCAGGGTGAGTACAGTGGCAAAACCAAGTCCGAACATGATGGTTACCGCCATGGAAACAAAGAAGGCATCAGCCAGGAGTGGTATCATACCGAGGATGGTGGTCAGCGCCGCCATGGAAACGGGGATGAGCCTGCTCACACCTGAGTTCAGGATGGCCTGGAATGGTTCTTTACCCTCTTTGAGTTCGAGATCAATCTGGTCAATCAAGACGATGGCATTTTTGATCAGCATACCGGCAAGGCTCATCAGGCCGAGGAGTGCCATGAAGCCAAACGGTTGCTGAAACATCAATAGACCTGCGGTGACACCGATGACTGCCAGTGGCACGGTGAACCAGATGATGAGGGTTTTCTTAATGGAGTTGAACAGGATCAATACCAACAGGACCATCAGTCCGAAAAAAATGGGAATATAACCGGCGAGCCCGGCCTTGCCGTTGGCCGAGTCCTCCGCCTCGCCACCCCAGGCCATGTAATAGCCTGGCGTGGTAAGGGGGATCATGTCTTCGACCTTGACTGGTAGAGTTGAACTGTTCCATTCTTCAGCCGCGACCGGCTCGCCAAGCTTCTGCTCGACATCTACTCCGAGAGCTTGCTCGATTTTGGGCTTGATGCGATTGAAGAGAACACTTGGCAACCCTTCGCTGGGATCAGCGTGTATGCGCATCATCTTGGTACGGTTGCGACGCCAGATGTTCGCATCCTCGAAGGAAATGGAAAAGTCAGTGACCACCTGCCCCATCGGGATCATCTTCCCTGCAGTCGGACTCCAGATCTGGATAGAGCCGAGGTCGTTCATGGCGGTACGTTCAAACTCTGGTGCCCGGGCAATGATCGGCAGCAACTCGTCATTCTCCCGGTAAACCCCCGCAACGGTACCAAGTACAGCCGCCTCCATCGCCGAAGCAATCTGGGGCCGGTCTATACCGGCGCGGCGGGCCTGGGCATCGGCCATTTCCGGACGAAGCACCTTGATCTTGTCGCGCCATTCGTTGCGAACTGCTTTGGCATGCGGGTCGGCCAGCAGGATATCTTCAGCCTTTCTTGCAAGTTTACGCAGCTCGTCACCATCCGGGCCATAGATACGCAGCTGGATTTTCCCACCGGTGGATGGCCCCAGCACAAAGGGTTTTGTCTGGATAATAGCCTGGGGATACATGGCCTCAAATTTTGCCTGTACCGTCTTCAAGGTTTCAGGGATAGTCCTGTAATCCTTTAACCGGACCAGGATCTGGGCAAAACTGGGATAATTTTTCTCAGGTGTATACGTGAGCAGAAAGCGTATCTGGCTGCCGCCGATGAAACTTATCACATCTTCGACATTCTCATCCTGGCGGAGATTTTCCTCCGCCTGTTTGAGCTGGTTGACCGTTTCGTCAATATGGGTTCCTTCAGGAAACCAGAAGTCAACAAGGTACATAGGGGTGGTGGAATCTGGGAAAAAGCTGTTTTTCACCTGGCCAAAACCCAAAATCGACATGATGAACAAGCCGAGCACTACGCCAAGCGTCACCCAGCGAAAGCGGATAGCCCTGGCAAGAAAATTTCGATAGAGTCGATAGAACACACCTGCATATGGGTCTTTGGCCGGTTCTCTCCCACTGGTGTTTGCTGTCAGAGTTTTGGTTTTCAGAAATGTTTTACAGAAAAGCGGAGTTGTGGTTACAGCTGTCACCCAGCTCAGACCAAGAGAAATAAAAATTACTGAAAAAAGAGTGCGGCAATACTCGCCTGTGGAGTCCTGGGAGGTACCAATGGCGGCAAAAGCGCAAATGGCGATCAGCGTCGCCATCAGGAGCGGCGTGCCCACCTGGCTGACAATATCCCGGGCGGCAGTGAGGGCATCTGTACCGCTGTCCATTTTGACGCGCATACCGTCCGTTACTACGATGGCGTTATCCACCAGCATTCCAAGGGCAATAACCAGGGCTCCCAGTGATATCCGCTGCAGGGTGACTTCCATCATCGACATGAAAATAAAAGTACCCATGATCGTCACCAGCAGCACCGAGCCGATAATAAGACCACTGCGGACACCCATGAAGACAAGCAGTACGACGATAACTATGAGGATTGCTTCGGCCAGGTTGATAAGAAAGTTCTTTATGGAGGAGATTACTGCATCGGTCTGCAGGTAGATGGTATTTATCTCCATACCGAGCGGGGAGAGCACTTCTAACTCTTTGAACCGCTCTTTGAGTGACTTGCCCATCACCAGCACGTTCCCGCCAGCTACGGTCGAGATGGCAAGCCCCACCGCCGGTTCACCATTGTAGTGCAGATATTTTTCGGCTGGATACTGGTAATCTCGGTGTATATCAGCAACATCACTAAGAAAGACAAGCGGTTCGTTGGCTGCGTTGCGACCCTTTACCAGCAGGTCGCCGAATTCTCTCTCGGAGGTGAATTCACCTGTAGGATTGACCGGAATGAATTCTTTCCCGAGAGTAAGGTAACCTGCAGAGGCGGTGAGGTTTTTGGCCGCCAGGGCGTTGTAGATATCCTGCTGTGAGACGCCGAGGTCCGCCATTTTCTCGCGACGCATTTCGACATAGACTGCCTCGGGCTGGTTGCCATAGAGTTCTATCCGCTTGACATCTTTGGCCTGTAGCAGCTCGCGCTGCAAAAATTTGGCGTATTCATACAGGTCTCGATAGTCGTAGCCTTTGCCGGTGATGGCGACATAAACCCCATAGACGTCGCCGAAGTCATCGTTCACTATGGAGGGACCGGCTCCCGGTGGCAGTTTACTTTGATAATCGTTGACCTTGCGACGCAGCTCGTCCCAGACCTGTGGCAGGGTGGCATTGTCATACTTGTCTTTGATAGTCACCTGGACGATCGAAAGACCTCGTGACGAGCGTGATTCCAGCCGTCGCAGCTGACCCATCTGCTGCACCGCCTTTTCTATGACGTTGGTCACTTCCGCTTCTACCTCGGCAGCGGAGGCGCCAGTGTACGGGGTTATGATTACCGCCTCCTTGATAGTGAATTCAGGGTCTTCGAGCATCGAAAGGTTGGTAAACGATTTCCAGCCGATAACCAGCATCAGGAGGGTAAGTACCCAGGTGATGGTCGACTTTTTAATGCTCAATTCAGCGATATTCATTTGCCATACCCCTCGACCTTGGCAAGATCACGGATCTTCATACCTTCTTTCAGCATGGTCACCCCGGTTACAGCTATTACCTCACCCGTCTGCAGCCCTTCGGTAATGGTTATACCGTCCTGGCCAACGAGACTTCCTGTGGTGACCGGTCGGCTGTGAACGGTCATCTCTTTCTCATTTACGACCCAGACCTGGGCCTTGCCGCTATCGCTTGCGAAAATTGCGTAAGCCGGAATGATAAAGGAGTCGACTGTGCCGGAGGCTGCAGGGGTTGAACCTCGCACCGTGGCGGTCATGCCCGGCAGGATGTTGAGATCGGCAGGCCGCTCCATCTCCAAAACGATCTGGTAGGTCTGGGTTGTGACGTCGGCCCTGGTGGAAAACTCCTTGGCGGTCAGCTCGAATTGTTTACCAGGTGCAGCCGCAAATTCTGCTATGATATTGACTTGCCGGTTCGTTTTGAGACGCGCCATGAGTGTCTCAGGGATATCGACGATAATTTCAATTTTGCCCAGCTGGTCGAGACTCACAATCGACTCCTGTGGCCGTACTTCCTGGAAATTGTCGACATAGCGTTTGGATACGATGCCGTCAAAAGAAGCTTTCAGGTAGGTATCACTGAGACTGTTTTTAGCCGATTCCACTGAAGCGGAAAGCGAGTGGATATCGGCTGTTATAGTATCTACCGCTTCTTTTCGTTTCACCAGCATGCTTTCGCTGGCAGCACCCGGGTCGCTTTTCCTGATACGCAGAATCCGATCGTATTCACTTTCAGCACTGCGCAGTGCGGCCTGGGCCTTGGCAAGTTGGCCTTCGGCATTGCGGAGGTTTGTTTCAAAGTTTCTGGGATCGATACGAGCCAGAATTTGTCCCTGTTTGACTTCCTGACCTTCATCAACCAACATTTCGATCAGCGGTCCACCAACCTGAAAGGAGAGATCGACACGTTTGGCAGCCCGTACCCGACCTGGATAGCTACGTTGTACGATTTCATTGTCGGTGACGATTTTGAGTAGCTTGACCGGTCGAATTACCTCACGCGGTGGAGGCGGTTGCTCCTGGGAGCATGACAAGAGCAAGGGCAAAAGTGAAAGAGCAACGAGTGTCGCAAGGTACGGTAGAAAGCGCTGGGAGTGCTTAATGGAACGAGGTGCCATGATGCATCCTTGGTTTTTTATTTTGTGAGAAGGAAAATAACTTTTAGATTACTTTAGACTAACCTATCATATAGAAGTTGTGATTTTAAGGCCATTTTACCGCGTATTGCAAGTCGTAATCCAATATAATTTCAGCAGATCAGCTCTTATGTGTATCAAAAAAACCATTTTTTATACAGGTGCCTTGTTCTTGTCACTTCCCACCAGCCTTTACGCTGCGGAGGGTCAGACCATCGAATGGCTGACTCTTCTAATGGGGCTGTTCGGTGGTCTTGCTCTCTTCCTGGGCGGCCTTGAGCAACTTTCAGACGGCCTGAAGCAGGCAGCTGGAGATGCGTTGAAGACTATGCTCTCAAAACTCACCTCCAATCGGTTTATGGGAGCTGTCACCGGATCGGTGGTGACAGGTATCCTCAACTCCTCTTCTGTCACAACTGTACTGGTCGTCGGTTTTGTCACCGCCGGGGTAATGACGCTGCAGCAGTCGGTGGGGGTGATCATGGGGGCCAATATTGGCTCCACGGTCACGGCTCAGTTATTAGCCTTCAATATAGCCCAATACGCGCTTTTGCCCATCGCCGTCGGTTTCTTTATGCTATTTGCCTCGAAAAAGGACATAATCCGCAACTATGGCAAGATGTTGATGGGTCTGGGTCTGGTCTTTTACGGCATGGGTATTATGGGTGATGCCATGTATCCCCTGCGTGGTTACCAGCCGTTTCTTGACATCCTGCAGCGGATGGAAAATCCCTTGCTCGGCATTTTAGCCGGGGCAATGTTTACGGGACTCGTCCAGTCCTCGGCAGCGACGGTAGGGATTGCGATTGCCATGGCTGGTGGTGGTTTGTTGAGCTTGCCGGCAGGTATTGGCCTTGCATTGGGGGCCAATATCGGTACTTGCGTCACTGCACTCATGGCAGCAATGGGTAAACCGCCGGAGGCCGTTCGTGCAGCGGTGGTACACGTGGCGTTCAATGTCATCGGTGTCTTGGTCTGGCTGCCATTTATTTCCTCACTTGCTTCCATTGCGGTTGCAATTTCGCCTCCGAGCCCGGAGCTGGAGGGAGTCGCCAGGATTGCTGCCGAGGTGCCCCGGCAGATTGCCAATGCCAACACGTTGTTTAATGTGATCAATACCATTGTCTTTCTGCCCTTTACCGCCCTCTTTGCCCTGGTGGCCGAAAGAATCGTAAAGGAGCGGCCGGCAGCTCCAGCTGTAATTGAGCCGCTTTATCTTGATAGTGCACTGTTGGAGGTGCCGACAATGGCCCTGGACGGTGTTCGCCGGGAGTTGACGAGGGCTGCCGAACTACTCCGGGAAATGATTCAAAGCTTTCAGGGAGCAATGGTTACCGGTGATCTAGTCGCTCTCAGGAGGCTGGTAAATGAGGATGACAAAATTGATATTCTTGAGCAGGCCAGCATTGAATATCTCGGGAAAATACGGGGGAACGCCCTTTCTGAGCAGGAAAGCGATGAGCACCAGCGCTTGATGGCCTGTGCAGTCAACCTGGAGACGATGGCCGATGTGATTGAAAAAGATCTTGTGGGACTGGCCGAACGCTCACGAAGGGTAGTCTACCAGCGAAGCGAAACGTCAAAGCAAATGCTGCAGGAGATATTTGGCTATGTCAGCCAGGCAATAGATTTCCTGATACCAACCATACGGGACAAGGATGTAGAGAGTGCAGAAGCGATTCTCGATCTGGAATCACGAATCACAAGAGTCGGGAAAGCCTTTCTGGTACGAAAGTCTGAACGGCTTGGCAATGTACCCGAAGCCGTCACCATTGCTCGTCTCGAGGTATCGGCAGTGGATAAAATGGAGCGCATGTACAGCCTCTGCAAGCACATAGCGAGAACCCACCTGAGTGAGGCCGAGTGAAATAACTTTCTGACAGCTGCACTTTACAGGCTGCTTTTCGCTTTACGACAATCTTCTCCACTACTAGGGCGCAGACCAACGGTACGCGCGGATATTGATTGGAGAGAAGCGGGAAGTTCTCTCTTTCCCTGTCGTTGCACTTGCCGATAATGTTGGAAATTTGAGTAAGAACTATTCAATGAGGCAATTTCGGTGGTGGTACCTAACTGCATGCGTAAGTTGGCCATCGACCCGGAACGGGTAAACATTCATGGAGGCGGCCAGGGAATAGCTATTGTCATTGAGCGGGAATAATTCGCTGATGCTTCGCTCAACTTTCGGTCACAATTTTTTTGATCAATGGATCCGCCTCTTCAAACGTTGGTCAACGGGTCCATAAAAAAAGCGTTTAATATATAAGCCTTAACCGCTTCAAGAAAACGTGGTACGCCCTATTCACCCTATACTCTTAGAAGTACCTTTTTGGCATCAAAAGAGGAGTTTAAGACCAAAAACAGCCTATTTTCATTATATATACAACGCTAATTCGTGTAGTTATCTTGGTCCGACCCGAGCTTAACCCGAGCTTAGTTACAAACCATGATCGGGAACCCACCACCAATTGGTGCAAATTTCCTGGATACTCTCAGTCGCTACCAATGTATCCAGTCATACGGATGAACCTTTAAAGAAACAACCTTTTCTACCTCCTCCCGATCAGTGCTTTGAAACATTACGGTAATGGGAATTGGCTCTGGACTTGGCATTCTTGCAACAAGCCGCAACAGCCTACGATTAAGCCCTGTCACTTCTTAGATCATCGCTTCCACCCTGCAGGATGTGATGTTTTCTCCAGGATACCAAAACTGTGCCTCTATCAGATCTTGAGCTCCATCGCTTTTCACATAATTGTAATACAAAAATAAATTCCTCCTATTCTCTACTCACTGGTTCTTTTCACATCCCAGGCTAACAGTCGGTTACAGCCAATCTCTAACGCTCTCTCAACGAGTTACAATTTTGTCGCCCTCTATTTTTTCTTGACAAGCACAATTGCTCAACGCTATTTTAACTATAATAGCACATGATTTACTATAATAGTAAAATTGGAGAGATAATATCGTATGCCGACGAGTACATCATATTTTTCAAAATCACTGGAAAAGGGTCTGAAGATTCTGGCGCTGTTCAACCGGGAAACCCCGGCGCTCAGCCAGACAGAGATTGCCAGCCTTGTCGATCTCAACATGACCTCAACCTACCGATATATCAACACCCTGGTTGAAATGGGATATCTCGAAAAGGACGAAACCACCAAGCGTGTACGGCCATCGATCTTTTGTCTGGCATTCTGCAACAACCTGATGCGGGCCACGGATCACAATCGATTTATCAAGGCCCTTGTCGATGACGTCCACAGCCGCTGTAATATAACAATCGATGTCGCCCTGTCCGTCGATGATGACATGATGCGCATCTATCACCGGGAGGCCGCCGACACACTTACCTACAGCCTGCCCGACTTTACCAGAAACTGTCTGCACAACACCGCGCTTGGCAAGGCCTTTCTCTCTTCACTACCCGCAGATGAATTGCAGTCCCGTATTGCCAACCTGCAGATGACTGCCAAGACAGAGCATACCATCGTCGACCGTGATGTCCTGAAAAACCAGTTACTGCTAGCTAAGACCAGGAAATATGCCATGACCGTTGAAGAATTTCTCCCCGGCCTGATAGCTATTGCGGCACCGCTCATCAACCCCCACACCGGCAGGGGTATAGGAGCGGTCTCTTTTGACTTTTCTGTCCTGCAGAGAAGTCCGGAAGAGGTTGAAGTCCAGTATGCACCTCTCATTATTGAACTGGCCGCGAAAATATCAGCCACCATTCCGGTGGAAGGACGACTTGGCAGTGTCTAGCCCGTATATTTCATGAACGTTTTTTCAGAATTATGCGTAATCCGGTTTTGCCGGAATATCAAAGATGAAATAAACCAAACCCAGGACAACCAAACATGAATAGAATCGCAGCAGCGAATCCACTCTTTTACCAGACAAGTGCCGAGACCCCGATGGTTGCCAAAGCAGAAGGTATTTATATCTGGGATGAAGACGGCAGGAAATATATCGATGGCTGCTCCGGGGCAATTATCTGCAATATCGGTCACGGGGACCCTGGAGTACTTGCAGCGATTAACGAACAGGCCAAATCCGCATTCTTCACCTACCGGACCCAGTTTGAAAATCGCCCTGCAGTAAAACTGGCTCAAAAACTGGTCGACCTGTCCACCCCGGGACTCGATCGGGTCTTTTATGTGTCAGGCGGGTCAGAAGCGGTCGAGTCGGCTATTAAACTCTGCCGCAGCTATTTTTGCAGCAAAGGCGAGCACGGCCGTCACCTGATTATCAGCCGGACCCCCTCTTACCATGGCTCGACCCTCGGCGCCCTGGCGCTCACTGCTTACGCACCGCTGGAAATACCGTATCGGCCAATGCTCAAGGCATCACCGAAAATTCCCGCGCCCTATTGCTACCGCTGCCACTATCAGCTGACCTACCCGCAGTGTAATCTGGCCTGCGCCAAAGCCCTGGAGACAGCCATAAATGAACAGGGACCCGAAAATGTCGCCGCCTTCATCGCTGAACCTATCGGCGGGGCCAGCACCGGTGCACTTGTACCGCCTGAAGACTATTTCGCCGTCATCCGCGACATCTGCAACAGGTATGGCATTCTCCTGATTCTTGATGAAGTCATGACGGGCTTTGGCCGCACCGGCCGGCTTTTTGCCTACGAGCACTGGAACCTGCGACCGGATATCATCGCCCTCTCTAAAGGAATGGCTTCCGGCTATTACCCTCTGGGAGCAGTAATGGCCGGAAACGAGCTGGTCGAATCGGTTTTGGCCGGCGGCGGTTTCCCACATGGTCACACCTACGCAGGCAACCCCATGGCTTGTGCTGTGGGGCTGGCGGTACTTAACCGGATCGTTGACGACCAATTGGCTGAGAACGCCGCTGAAACCGGCAGGCAGCTGCTCTCAGGTCTCAGACAGCTTGCCGGACATTACCCTATCATCGGCGAAGTGCGGGGCAGAGGACTGCTCACTGCCCTTGAGTTCGTAGCCGACCGTGAAAGCCGTGCTCCTTTTGCCAACAGCGACCAGATTTTTAATCTGGTCACCCGAGAGGCCTTTTCCCGCGGCCTCATTATCTACCCGAGGAAGTCGATCAACGGCCTGGCCGGAGATCATGTCCTCATTGCTCCGCCGCTCATCATTTCCGCCGCCCAGGTGGACGAGATGCTTGAGCGGCTGAATGAAACCCTGGCAGCCGTTACCAGGTTACTGGCCGATAAAACCATCCATCCTGGCAACCAGCATCATCGCACTGACCAATCAACCCACAAAGGAGAGACACAATGAAAAGGACATCCGTATTGGCAACTGCCCTCATAGCCGTATTCCTGCTCACCGGTGCAGCATTTGCTGATGATCTGCAAAAGGTAAAGAATAAAGGTGAAATCACCATGGCGATGAGCGGTCAATATCCACCCTTTAATTTCGTCGACGACAAAAATGAGCTTACCGGCTTTGACGTTGAGATCGGCAAAGAAGTTGCCAAACGTATCTCTGTTACCGGCGTACCGATGAGCACAGCCTGGGACGGGATCATCGCCGGCCTGCTTGCCAATAAATATGAGTTGATCTGCGGCAGCATGGCTATTACTGAGGACCGGCTCAAGTCCATCGACTTCTCTGATCCCTACTACCGCTCAGGTGCGCAGCTGTTCGTGAAAAAGGATTCACCGCTTAAAACCGTCGCTGACCTGAAAGGCAAGAAAGTCGGCGTCACACTTGGCACCACCTATGAAAAGTGGGTCAGAGAGAATATTGCCGACGCCGACATTCGCACCTACAAAGGCGTCCCTGACATGATCCTGGAGGTCTCCAACGGCCGCATCGACGGATTTATCACTGACAAGATCGTTGGCGCCCTGGCCATCAAGGACAAGGGAGCCCCCATCGCACTCGCCGGCGACCTCCTTTACGAGGAAAGGATGGGAATCGCCATGCGCAAGGGCAACACTGAACTGAAAACCGCTATCGACACTGCACTCGCCGCCATGAAGGAAGATGGTTCCTATCATGACATCTCCATGAAGTGGCTTGGCATAGACGTTCGCTGATTGTTTTCAAAACCTGCTGTTCCGGTAGACGGGCGGCAGGCAACAACGGGAGGACAACTTCCCCGGTCCTCCCGCAACACCACTCGATAGCATCAAAGGATGCCTGTTATGCTGGACTGGACTATCATCGTTCACTATTTCCCCTTTCTGGTCTCCGGAGCCCTGCTGACCCTGCAGATCTCGGTCCTTTCCCTTATCCTCGGTCTGGCCTTCGGTCTGACCGCAGCCCTGTGCAAGCTCGCCGCAAACCCGCTACTGCGATGGCCGGCGGTTTTCTACATCTGGCTGATCCGCTCCACTCCTCTTCTGGTACAACTCTTTATCATCTATTTCGGCTTTCCGCAGATCGGCATCGATCTCGGCCCATTCATGTCAGGTGTACTCGGACTAGCCCTGAACGTGGGTGCCTATAACGCCGAAACTATTCGCGGCGGTATCATCTCCGTACCAAAAGGGCAGACGGAAGCCGCCCGTTCTCTTGGCATGAGTGGCGCCCAGGCCATGCGCCGGATTATCCTGCCGCAGGCGTTGCGCATCATCATTCCGCCGCTTGGTAATAACTTTGTCATCCTCATCAAGGACACTTCACTTGTTTCCACCATCACCGTGGTCGAACTGACACTTACCGCCCAGCGCCTTATCGGCTCAACCTACAAGCCTTTCGAGATGT
The DNA here is from genome assembly GCF_900143695.1 of Desulfopila aestuarii DSM 18488. Lineage (GTDB taxonomy): Bacteria > Desulfobacterota > Desulfobulbia > Desulfobulbales > Desulfocapsaceae > Desulfopila > Desulfopila aestuarii. The sequence goes on along the minus strand of NZ_FRFE01000018.1, from coordinate 27,243 downwards.
ATGTTATGGCAGCTGTTCTCTATGCCGTGCTCACCTCGGCAGCGAGCATGCTCCTGGTCTGGGTGGAACGACGCACCAGAAAGGAGGCCCGGGCATGACACCCACATCTTCGACCAGACCAATTGATCCCATGCTGGAAATTCGATCCCTGCAAAAAAGCTACGGGCAGCTCAACGTGTTAAACGGCGTCGATCTCAAAGTAGCCCCGCGTGAAGTTCTGGTAATTATCGGCCCCAGCGGATCGGGAAAATCAACCCTGCTTCGCTGTATCAACCATCTTGAAGAACCCACCGGCGGCCAGATTTACCTGGAAGGTGAGCTCATCAACGATACAGGCAGGAGTCGCAAGGATTTTGAAAAGCACATCAATCACATACGCTGCCAGGTTGGCATGGTGTTTCAACAATTCAACCTGTTTCCACACATGACCGTCCTGGAAAATGTGATGGAAGCGCCCCTGCTGGTATTGAAGAAGGATAAGACTACGGTTCGTGACAATGCTCTTGAACTGCTGGGGAAAGTTGGCTTAAGCGACAAGACAAGCGCTTACCCCAGTATGCTCTCCGGTGGTCAGCAGCAGCGAGTAGCCATCGCCAGGGCTCTGGCAATGGAACCGAAAGTGATGCTGTTTGACGAAGTCACCTCGGCGCTTGACCCTGAGCTGGTCGGGGATGTCCTGAGGGTCATGGAAGATCTCGCCCGCGACGGCATGACCATGCTGGTGGTGACACACGAAATGGGTTTTGCCGAAAAGGTCGGCGACCGGGTCATCTTCATGGCCGATGGAGTGGTCGTCGAGGATGCCTCACCGCAGGCAATGTTCAGCAATCCCCAGGAACGCCGCACCCGCCAGTTTCTCAAAGAGGTGCTCAAATGATCGACAAAACAACAACGGTGAGCAAGGCACTTGAAAACGTCACCTGCGGCATGTCCGTCATGGTCGGTGGTTTCGGTGTACCCGGCACTCCCTTTCTGCTCATCAACGGTCTTCTTGGATCCGGCGCCGACCGGCTCATCCTGATCAAGAACGAAGCCAACGAGGCTGGGCTCGGCGTATCACTCTTGCTGGAGGCCGGTCGAGTCAGTCGTCTCATCACCTCGCACCTCGGCCTGAACAGCCTGGCTATCGCCATGATGAACAAAAAGGAAATCGAAGTGAACTTTTATCCCCAGGGTATCCTGGCGGAAAAAATCCGGGCCGGCGGGGCAGGCCTGCTGGCCATTGTCACCGACATCGGCATCAATACCATCCTACGCCGGGAAGAGAATGTGGTGCAGCTGGATGGGCGCGAGGGCATGATTGAACCAGCCCTGCGCGCAAACATTGCGCTCATCCATGCCGCCAAAGCTGATCGCGCAGGCAACCTGGTCTATGAAAAGAGTGCCCGTAACTTCAACCCGTTAATGGCTACCGCTGCCGACCTGGTTATCGCCGAGGCAGAAGAGATTGTCGAAACAGGCGAGATTCCCCCTGATCAGGTCCACACTCCGGGGGCCTTTGTCGATCACGTTGTACCGATCGGAGAACTTCTGCCCGAATATGGAGTACTCAAACATCATGTCCGTTAACATAAAAGAAAAAATCGCCCGTCGGGCGGCACAGGAGATCAGACCGGGTCAAGTGGTAAATCTTGGCATCGGCATTCCAACGCTCATTCCCGACTTTCTCCCACCCGACCTGCCACTTACCATCCACTCGGAAAACGGCATACTTGGCGCTGGCGAAATAACCCTTGCCGCCAAAGCTGACCGTAACCTGATCGACGCGGGAGGCGCCTATATTTCCGTAGTGCCAGGTGCAGCCTTCTGCGATTCAGCCCTCAGTTTTTCCCTGGTGCGGGGGGGCCGCCTCAACCTGGCCTTTCTCGGAGCCCTGGAAGTGTCGGAACAGGGTGATCTGGCCAACTGGATCATTCCGGGAAAGTTTGCTCCCGGCATCGGCGGCGCCATGGAGCTGGCCCAGAAAGCCCGCCGACTGATAATCACCACCACCCACACCACAAAAAAAGGGGAAGCAAAGATCCTGAAAAACTGCACCCTGCCGCTTACAGCCAGACGCTGCGTCGATATGATCATTACGGAACTGGCGGTAATAAAAGTTGAACCGGACGGCATGGTCCTTACGGAAATTGCCCACGAGACCGACCTTGACACCGTGCTACGCTTAACCGAGGCACCTCTGGAGATTGCCGAAGGTCTTACGACCTTTTGACAATCTATACGACACCCCTTCTACCGATGCCATTCAGCCATGACTGCTCAGGAAAAACGTATTCTCGAAATCGTCACCGGTCTCTCCGATGACATTTTTGATTTCACCAGCCGCCTGGTCGCCCAGCCAAGCACACTTGGTAACGAGGCGGGGGCGGTTGCAGTGATGAACTCCGAACTGCAGAAACTTGATTTTACCACCTCCTTGATACCGCTTGAAAGCGAAGACGTACTGTCCCATCCCGGTTATGCTTCCGTGCCATGGTCAATATCCGGCCGAAACAACGTGGTCGGCACCATGCCTGCCGTGGCGAACGGCGGCAGGAGTGCCCTTCTGAACGGACACCTGGATGTGGTCAGTGCAGGAAACGGTGCACTCTGGCGGCATGATCCGTTCACGCCCACAGAAGCTGACGGCTGGCTGTATGGCCGCGGTGCAGGCGACATGAAATCAGGCATCGCCGCAATGACTTATGCTGCTCATGCAATCCGCAAGGCGGGTTTCGGTCTGGCCGCGCCGCTCACCATTGCCGCAGTCATCGAGGAAGAATGCAGCGGCAACGGTGCTATCGCGACCCTCGCCGCTGGCTACGACGCCGAGGCAGTACTCATCCCCGAGCCGTTCGGGCCGACAATCCTCACCGACCAGCTTGGGGTGATGTGGTTCAAGGTTCATCTCGCCGGTCGTCCCACCCATGTCCTGCAAGCAGGGAGCGGCGTCAATGCTATTGAGAAATGTTACCCGCTGATCCTGGCGCTTCGTGAATTTGAAGAAGAACTGAACCATGATCGCGTGCCGCTGGCTTATAGGAACACCCACCATCCGATAAACCTCAATATCGGCATCATCGAAGGGGGAGACTGGCCCTCCACCGTGGCAGCTGAAGCCACATTTCACGGCAGGCTCTCTTTTTTTCCGGGGACCGACTATACGGACATTCGCAACCGCCTGGAAGCAACAATATTACGGGCCGCCGAAAAGGACGAATGGCTGCGCCGGAATCTCCCCGAAGTGGATTTTTACGGATTTCGCTCGGAAGGACATAGCCTGCCAAGTGATCTGCCAGCCTTCCAGGTACTTGACGGTTGCCACCACGATATTACGGGAATTGCCGCCGAAAGGTATATTTCGACCTGCACCACCGACCTTCGGGCTTATCATTTTTATGGCAAGGGGCAAGCGACCTGTTTTGGCCCGGTGGCGGAAAATATCCATGGTACGGATGAACGGGTGCACCTGGAAAGCGTCTTGCACGTGGCCAAAACCTACGCCCTGTTCCTGGCCCGATGGTGCCACCTGGTTGAATAGAAATCGTTATAGCTCAAAACTGTAATAGGAGATCCTTCACCATGCAAGAAGTTGTTATTGTCGATTACCTGCGCACCGCCCAATCCAGATCACGGCCCTCCGCGCCGGAAAAAGACTGGTTCCATCGGTTGCGTGCCGACGAACTGCTGGCACGCCTCCTCCCTGAAATACTCAAACGAAGCGGCGTCTCCTCATCCGACATAGACGATCTTATTATCGGTTCTGCTCTCGGCGTGTCTGAACAGTGGACCTTTGGCGGCAGGACCCCGGTATTTCTTGCAGGCCTCGCCGATTCCGTCGCCGCCAAATTTATCGACCAGCAATGCGGTTCAGGGTTGGCGGCTATTCAGGTGGGCTATATGGAGATAGCCACAGGCTGCGCCGACATAGCACTGGCCTGCGGTATGGAACACATGACCAGGGTACCCATGGGCCCCACCCTTTTTGAAAGTGGTGCCATGTCGGTCAACCCCGATCTCTATTCGGATGAGCGATATAGTTCATGGGATATGCCAACCACCATGAATATGGGATTGACCGCGGAAAAGCTTGCTGCTCTCGCGCAAATCACCAGGGAAGAGATGGACCTCTGGGCCGTGCGTTCCCATGCGCGTGCTGCCATCGCAGCAGATTCAGGATTTTTTGCAGGAGAAATACTGCCCATTGATGCTCCACAGGCAGACGGCAATGCCATAACCATCAACCGGGATCAGGCTGTGCGCCCGGAAACTGATCTCAACGGAACTGCCAATCTCAAACCGGTCTTCCAGAAAGACGGCTCGATAACGGCAGGCAACGCCTCACCGCTGAGTGCCGGGGCTGCGGCAATGATGCTCATGAGAAAGGACTTGGCAATCGAACGCGGTCTCAAGCCCCTGGCCACCATCCGCGCGGTAGGTATCGCCGGAGTGGATCCGACGCTTATGGGAACAGGTCCGGTACCGGCAGTCCGCAAGGTGCTGAAACAGATAGGTCTAATGTCTGAAGATATTGATATCTGGGAGGTCAATGAGGCGTTTTCCGTAGTAGTTCTCAACTGCATGCATGAGTTGGCCATCGACCCTGAAAAGGTAAACATCCATGGCGGTGGTATTGCCCTCGGTCATCCCCTCGGTGCAACGGGAGTCCGCCTCACCGGCACCCTCGCCAGGATCCTGGCCGAACAGAATGGCCGATATGGCTGCGCAACCGCCTGCATCGGCGGCGGTCAGGGAATAGCTATTGTCATTGAGCGGGAATGATCCGCCGATTCATCCAGGGAGAAAACAAGGAGGCCGATCAGCAAGAGAACATGCTGATCGAGCTCTTTGTATGAATTCCAATAATCTGCGATAACAAGCCCGCTATCCTCTATATCCCCAGATAGGCTTCCTTGACATGGGGATCGTCGATCAGATCCGCAGCTTTTCCTTCCATCACCACCCGGCCATGCTCAAGCACATAACCGCGATCGGAAAGACTTAAGGAGTGTTTTACATCCTGCTCGACCATGAGGACGGTGGTGCCCTGATCGGCGATTTTTCGTACCGTTTCAAAAATACCCTTGATCAGGATCGGTGCCAGGCCAAGAGACGGCTCATCGAGCATGAGGATATTCGGCAGGGCCATCAATCCACGACCGATAGCAACCATCTGCTGCTCACCGCCTGAGAGCGTCATGGCCAACTGGCTTTCCCGTTCCGCCAGCCGAGGCAACAATTCGTACACCTTCTTCAAGGTCTCCCCAGCCTGCTCGCGAGCCCGTTTATTAAAAGCACCGACCATGAGGTTGTCTTTCACGCTCATCAGTGGAAAGAGGCGACGGCCTTCCGGTACGTGGACAATGCCTTTGGTAACAATGTTCTCTGGCGGCTCCTTATCGATTTTGTCATTCGCAAAGGTAATCGAACCCGCCTTCACCGGCATAAGTCCAGAGATGGCTCTCAACAGCGTCGATTTTCCGGCACCGTTACCACCGATAATACTTACGACCTCACCTTTTTCCACCTTGAGGGAAAGCTCGAAGATTACCTGAACATCGCCATAAGCTACGTCAATTTTATCAATATCAAGCAACGGCATAATCTTCTCCCAGATAGGCCTTGATAACCTTTTCGTTGTTGGCGATCTCATCAGGTGTCCCCTCGGCGATCTTTTTGCCGAACTGGATGACCACGATACGATCCGAAAGGGCCATGATGGCACGCATGATATGTTCGATAACGAAGATGGTTATACCGCGGTTGCGCAGATTTTTGAGAATCTCGACCATCTCATCAACCTCGTTGGGTCTTAGACCGGCCATAACCTCGTCAAGCAGCAGCAGCTTTGGTTCGGTGGCCAGTGCCTTGGCGATCTCCAGCCGTTTTCGATCGGCAATGGTAAGGTTTGCCGCCAGAATATCCTTTTTATCTGCGAAATTGAGGTATTCCAGCACCTTCAAGGCCTTCGCCTCGGCTTCTGACCGGCTGTTGGTGGTGGCGAAACTGCCAACAGTCACGTTATAGAGCACCGATTTTGATCCAAACGGCTTCACTATCTGAAATGTCCTGGCAAGCCCCTGTTTACAGAGATCCCAGGGCTTACTGCCGTTGATGTTCTTGCCGTCGAAGGTAATTTCACCTGCTGTCGGCGGGAATAAGCCGGCAATACAGTTGAAAGCGGTCGACTTGCCCGCCCCGTTGGGACCGATCAAACCGAATATCTGCCCCTCCTCGATCTGCAGGTTGAGCGAATCCACCGCCCGCAGACCTCCAAATTGTTTTGTCATGTCTTTAACTACGAGCAATGCCATGTTCCTGCCCCCCACCTGTCGTTTTGCCGATAAGACGAGCCACCAGCGATTTATACAATCTGGTCAACGGTTCCTGCAGTCCTCGTGGTTGATAATGCATTACCAAAATGAGAACCAGGCCGAAAATGATCAGGTGCATACCCGGCAGAGTGTCGCCAAAATAAATCCTGGAAAAATCCCCTACTGGTCGTAGTAACAGTGCACCGAGGATCGGCCCGGCAATGGAACCGCGACCGCCGATCAGGGCAATGAAGGCGATCTCGAACGAAAGATCGAGCGAGATAATGCTTTTGGGATGAATGTAAAGGGAAAACTGGGCGTAAAAGGTGCCAGCCAGGGCGGTCAGGAAAGAGCTCATGGCCATGGCAATCAGTTTGGCGCGTGCGACATTGATCCCGAGCGCCATTGCCGCTTCCGGCTCCTCGCCGCCTGCATTGAGATAATAGCCAAGCTTTGAACGTGAGATGAACCAGGTCAAGAAGAGCACCAGCAGCAGCATTACCAGAATGATGTAGTAATACGGCTCCTTGCTCGCGAACATGTAATTGACCAGGCCGGTTTCCAGGGGCGGAATCTGCAGACCGCGCGGTCCGTTCACCTTGAGGGGACCAATATAGTCGACGTTTTCGACAATGACCCTGATACCTTCGGCAAAGGCGATGGTGGCAAGGGCGAAATAAGCCCCCCGCATCTTGAAAGTCGGCAATCCAATCAGTACCCCGACAATGGTGGCAATCACCCCGCCGACCAGCATGCCGAGCCAGGGGCTGATGCCATACTGCAAGGAAAGGATGGTTGAGGTATAAGCGCCTATTCCGACAAAGGCTGCATGGCCCAAAGGCAGAACACCGGCAAAGCCACCGACCAGATTCCAGCTGGTGGTCAGGTAGGCGTAAAAATAGAGTAGCACCACGATGTGGAGATAGGTCGCGCTGCGTACGACAAGCGGCAGGCCAAAGGCGATAACCAGAAGCCCGATGCCTGCCAGTCTGTTAATTTGCTTTTCATTCATGGAGGTCTTCCTCGGTTTCTTGATTACCAATCATGTTTCTGGCCAAACAGACCAGACGGCTTCACAAACAGCACCACCAGAAACAGCCCGTAGACTATGGCTTCCGTCCAGGTCGCTGTCATGAACTGTGGACCGACGGATTCAATCAGACCGACAATGATACCGCCGACCAGCGCTCCGCCGATGGAACCAAGGCCGCCGAGAACGACGATAATGAAGCCCTTGATGTCGAACAGTACGCCCACTGTGGGAAAAACGTTGTTGAACGGGACAAGGGTAACCGCCGCAATCCCTGCAGTAGCAGAGCCAATCCCAAAGGCGAGGTTGTAGATTTTATACTGGTTGATGCCCTGGAGACTGGCGGCTTCACGGTCCATGCTGGTAGCGCGGATGGCCCGGCCCATACTCGTTTTCTGGAAAAACCAGTAGATCGCTGCCGCAGTTACGATCGCAATTATGCATCCATAAAGTTTGGGAACCGAAATAAACAAGTCACCAAACTCCAGCATTTTGCTGCGCCATGGGTTGTCGGCCAATGAACGGTACTGGGGGCCGAAAATAAGCAGGGTCAGGTTATCGAGGATGTACCAGATACCCGTAGTGACGATGATAACGGTGATCGGCTCGCGCACATTTTTCTCGGCAATAAAAATCGGCTTGATGACAATATCCTGTAGATAGTAACCGAAAAAGAACATGACGGGGGCGACAATGACAATAGCCAGGTAGGGGTTGATACCGGTAAGGGTCACCGCCCAGTATGTCACATACATGCCCACCATCAGCATCGAGCCGTGGGCAAAGTTGATCACTTTCAGAACACCGAAGATGATGGTCAGACCCATCGCCGTCAGCCCGTAAATGGATCCCATCAGGATACCGTTGATGGTGTCCTCAATGATATAGAGCATGACCGCCTCCCTGAAGCAGCAAGATAGATTGAGACAGAATAAAAGCAGGGCGCCTGAGCAGCCCTGCTTCAAAAAAATGGACGACTATTATTTTTCAGGCATCGGGAAAACCGGGGTGTAGCCCGCACGACGCGCAGATTTCGGCCAGATGGTAATACGCTCCAAGCCTTTTCCGGTATCATTGACCTGCACCATTACGAGAGAGGCGTTCTCATTCTGACCGGTGGCATCGAACTTGATGGAGTCGTAACCGACGATCATGCCAGGGCCGTCAGACAGGTTGGTTGCAGCAAGAGCCTCACGAATCTTGGCAGGATCAAGAGAAGCGGCGCGCTCGAGGGCGTCTTTTAATACATACATGGCCACGTAGGCGTCAACAGCCTCACCGGTCAGGTTCTGGCCGTATTTGGCATTGTATTTCTCGTTGGCTTCCTTGGCACCTGGCTTATTAACGTCGGTTTCCCACTCAACGATATCGAACAGGTACTGCGCGCTCTTGCCGGCGGCTTTGAGGAAGGAAGGATCGGCATGACCTCCGCCACTGGCAATGATCGCTTTCAGATTAACCTTGTACTCTGCCAGGGTATTGGTGAGCAGAATGGCGTCAGCCGCATTAGAAACCAGCATCAGTACATCGGCTCTGGAACGTTTGATTTTCTGAACAACCGGGCTCAGGTCGGTGGCAGTTGAAGGATACGGTTCATCGAGAACAACCTGGTAGCCGCCTTTTTCGGCAAGCTCTTTCCACTGTCCGGCAAAACCTTTACCCCAGTCGCCGTTCTCATAAACAAAGGCAATTTTCTCTACCTTGGTACCGAACTCCTCCTGCATATCCTTGAGGAAAGAGAACTGGTCACGGGTCCACCAGCTGTCTTTGGCCGCGATCCGGAAAACGGTTTTGAAGCCCTGATCAGTGATCTTGTCTGATACGGAAACCGGTACCACAAACGGAATACCATAACGCTCGGCCACAGCTGTGGTCGGATAGGTCACAGCGCTGTTCCAGCAGCCGGTCAGGACATTGACCTTTTCGGTATTGATCAGACGCTCTGCTTCAGCAACACCTTTTTCAGGTTTGGATTCAGAGTCGGCAAAAACCAATTCCAGCTTGGCGCCACCTAAAGACTTGATACCACCGGCAGCGTTGATCTCTTCTATCGCCATTTCACGGGCATTCTTGCCCTGCTGGCCCACCGTAGCCGACGGTCCGGAAAGTGGAATAATGTTGCCAATTTTGACATTTTCTGCCCAGGCGCTGCCGGCGATCAGTGTTGCTGCCAATGCCGGTACTGCCAATTTACGAAATACGCTCATGAAATCCTCCCAAATTGATATGCCTGAATAGGCGTGGATACTCCAGCATTACCGCTGGTACATGCTTCTCACTGCACTGGAATGAACCTGGAGATCTTCTGTTTTGGGTACATCACCGGTTTGTTTCTGCAGCACAGGTCGTCTATGGACTACTTAGGGCAATTACCGTGCCACAGATGAAGGTCGTTCGTTTATCGCACGACCTTGCAGGTCGTCGACAACAGACGGAGAAGACACCAAAGACATAAAGTTTTGAAATTCAATATTATTTGATATAGGAAGTGTGGGACTGTCAGCCCAACAGCAAGTGGAAGGAAAAATATTGGCCGTAAAAACCTGTAACACGAACAAGGTCGTGCCATAGCCGCATTGCAAGGCAGTTGCAGGTAAAAGTAAATGAGGGAAGAAGACGGAATTTCCAAGAGGAGGGTCCCAGTCCGCCCCGCGTCCGGCAGGGTGGATCAGCACGCAAAAGACAGAAACCAGGTTTACCTTGTCAACCAACATTGTCAACCATGGTTGACAATGTAAACTCTGGTTGACGCGTTTTTATACCACAAAACAACGGTACGTTAACCTATTAGCCTTCGTGCCTTTTCTTTATCCGCTTATGGAGGGCCTGCCGGGAAACCCCGAGCAGACGAGAGGCCTGACTCTGGTTATTGTCAGTGACAACCAGAGCGGATTCAATCGCATATTCAATGAGTTCCTCAATCGTCGGAAAATGACCAAACAGGCTCTCAAGTGGATTTGCAGCTCCTTCCGTCTCTGCAATCATGGGGATTGCCCCACCCAACCGCTCACCAATCAGGTTCTCATCGATATGGCCATGCTGACATCGGGCCACGGCATCGGAAATATACGCTTTCAATTCCCGCACATTGCCCCAGAACGGATGACGCATCAGCCTGGCAAGCGCCTGGTTGCTGATTGCTGGAACCTTCTTATTCATCGTAGTCGCCGCCTCGCCAATCAAATGCTCCACCAGCAGGGGAATATCCTCACGGCGGTCCCTGAGGGGCGGCACCCTGATCAGATGGGTGCTGAGACGATAGTAAAGATCCATGCGGAATTCACCATCCTGTCCAGCCAGTTTGCTTAAGTCCTTGTTGGCGGCAGTGATGATACGTGCATGACACTGTTTGGGCTGATCGGCACCAAGGGGATAATAGATTTTTTCCTGCAGCAGCCTGAGCAGCTTCACCTGCGACACTTCAGCGAGATCACCGATTTCATCAAGGAAAAGCGTACCGTTTGCAGCTTTCTCAATCAGCCCGGAACGGGATTTATCTGCTCCGGTATACGCACCCTTGGTGTGCCCAAACAGCGTGTCGGAAAGCAGGGTATCATCAAGGCCTGAGATGTCCACCGCCACAAACTCACCAGGCAAATTGCTCACTTCGTGAATTGCCCGCGCAATCAGTTCCTTGCCGGAACCGGTTTCCCCAAGGATCAGCGCCGGCAGGCCGCTGGCGGCTATCGATTCAATATACTGAAAAATACCGAGCATGATCGGGCTGCGGGTAACGATCTTCGAGAAGGCCGGATGACTGAACTCGCCGCCGCCAAAGGAGATTCCTTTAAGCGACATCACCTCATTTCTGAGTAATCCAATCTCAAGTGCGTTCCGCAAGGCGGAGCTGAACATCTTCAGGTCAATAGGCTTAACCAGGTAATCATGAGCCCCTAGTCGCAGACATTCAACAGCGGTCTCAATTTCAGAATCGGCGGTTATAATGATCACCGGGATCTGCGGCTTGTGCACCTTCAGCTGCCGCAAAACTTCCTGACCCGTCATATGCGGCATATTGAGATCAAGAAAGACCACCGGCGACTGCATGGACTCGAGTGTCGCCAGCACCAGACGGCTGTCATTTACCGTTCTGACATTACGGAAACCCATTGAGGTCAAGAGCAGACTGTACGCATCGAGCTCCGCCTGCTCATCGTCGACCAGGAGAATCTGGCAGCTTTTTAACTTTTCATCGATCATGTATAAACTCGTAAAATTTTCTCACGCCGAATGTCATCCAACTCATGCGCGGTGGGATTACTGTTGAATCGGTGGTAGCTGGGGGATTTCCGCCAGCTCCAAATCATCCATCGCGCTCGATGTTCATTCGTTTCAGTTTAATGGTAAATTTGGCTCCTGAATCGGTATTTTCCGCCAGCAACTCACCATTCATCTCCTTTTCCACTATCATTTTCGACATGTACAACCCCATGCCGGTACCGGACGAAGCGCTCTTGGTCGTATAATACGGGTTGAAAATACGTGGCAGAAGATGCTCGGGGATACCGCAGCCACTGTCACGGATTTCCATCCGAACATCATCGTCATCGGCATTAACAACGATATCGATTTTTTTCAACACTGGTGCATTTCCCGTATCCCCTTCTAGCCGCTCGACGATTGCGTCCTTGGCGTTGGCCAGAATATTCACCAGAACATGAATAAACTCACCCTCATAACCGTAAACGATCAAGGCCGATTCACCTGAAGCATTCTTAACGGTGAGCGAGATATCGGCATGCTTCATCTGCGCCTCCATGAGCTTGACAGCGTTGATGATCACTTTCAACACGTCCACCGGGCCCTTGGCCTTTGAAGGCTTGAAGAAGTTACGGAAATCGTCGATGGTCTTCGACATGAAATGGATCTGGCCACTTGCTCCCGTCACCAGTTTCTCGATAAACGACTTGGTCAGCATGTTGTTGATCTGAGCGGCCTGCAGGCTGGAGATATATGTGGACAAGGTGTTGAGCGGCTGTCGCCACTGATGGGCGATAACCCCGAGCATCTCTCCGGCAGCTGCAAGCTTCTGCGCCTGCATCAACTGCCCTTCGGCATCGACGCGTTTGGAAATATCCCTAATGCTGGAGAGCGTCAGTTCCTCATCATCAAGACGAAAAATCTTGAGGCTCACGGAAGCAGGGAACTCCATACCATCCGAACGCACGAACGACCACCGAAAAGCTTGCTGGTCGCCCTCATGGGCTGCTCGGATAATCTCCTCAAGTTTCTTCTCACTCAGCCCCCCATCTGGCTGATAGGCAGGTGATAGATCAAGGAATCCCTTACCGATGAGCGCCTCCCGGCTGGTGCCGAAAACCTCTGCTGCCCGTTGGTTGCATTCGGAAAAAACCGGCCCCTTACTTATCAGGATGGCGTCATTCGCTACGTTAAACAGTGTCTGGTAGTAGGTTTCGACCTCCTTCCTACGGGTTATGTTCCACTCAAGATCCTTATTGATACCTGTGATTTCCTGCTGATGCTGCTGGACAACGTCCGTATAGCGCCTGCTGTAAAAAAACACCGCCACTCCGCTGATTCCTGCTACAACTAATACTCCCAAAGCCAGTATACCAAGGACTTTCAGAGCGATCTCGGTTGCAAAGATCATCGTCGTCTGGCGCACGCGGGAATACGCTTCGTCACGTGGAGCGGTCACACAGAGGAACCAGTCAGAATTTTCGATCTTGCTAAACGAGAGCACATGTTCACGTTGAGCCTGGTCGAAATAGGTCATTGTCCCAATATCGGCTGTCATAAAGCTCTTTAGACCTTCGGACAGATTGGTCTCAATATCCTGGAGCCTGGTCTTCATGACGTAATCCTGATTAGGGTGGACGATGATAGTGCCACTCTTTTCGACAATAAACGCATAGCCCGAATCTCCCACCCGGAGATTGACGACATTCTTCACAAGGGTGTCAAGAACGGTGTCAGCGCCCATAACGCCAACAAGTTGAGCATCCAGCTCCAGCGGCTTGACCAAGGCTATTACCAGTTTGTTTGTCACCAGATCAATGTAGGGTGTGGTAAAGCTGATGGCGCCTATTTCAACCGCCCGATGAAACCATGGCCGCAGCCGGGGATCGTAGTCCGAAGGTGGCACCCAATCCGCGCCATCAATCAGCACCCCGTCTATTCTGCCAATATAAACATCGGTAAAATGGCCAGCCTTCATCGCCATTTTCAGCGGCTTCATCGTCTGATCATTGTTACCTATTTCTGAGAGCACAATAGAATCAGCGGCCGCAGTAAGAATCTTCATCTGCTGGTTCAGCCAGATTTCTACGGTATCTGCTGTCTTTACAGCCAAATCCTCCTGCTGCGAGGCGATAGTCTTTTCGACAATATGCGTCGTTATCCTGTAATTGACCGCCGCAACCACCAGGATCACCGCAGCCAGGATAGCCACTATCTGAATGTATTTCTTCGTCCACAAAACCATATCTACCATTTCCGTCAGGTCATGACTGACCGGCAAGATTCCCGACTATAAAGACTGACCTGCAGTTGCTGGGGATCAGATCTTCTGTACTGTATAACTTGGTTTTCATTTGCAACACTCGAACCAGAACTATCAATTATCGCAAATAGTTTACATCCTCATCCTCGGGATTCTGGTCGATATCGAGCCATGCCATAAACTGCACAACAGACATACAACTGATATTCCTAGGATAAAATTCATATCGCAACGAAGGCTTCGGCCAAAAGGGCAGTTTTAGGATGAGAACGGGATAAGTATATACCAGCCTGATGCTCCATCACAGCCAAAGCTTGCCTGCTTTTATTCTTTTGAGATTCAGGCGCAAAATATGCTAGTGTCATGCCATGCTTCATGGTGTTGAAAATTGGCGATGTTTTTTCTCTTCCTGCGAGGCATGACAGGACACTGATGTCGTCGACGGTATCCGGCCGAAATCAACAGAACAGGTCAAGCGACCAGCACAAGCCCAGGGTCATTTGTATGAACATACAGGACATATTCAGGTTCACCAGGCAGATTATACTGATCGTCGACTCCAACGGTTTTCTCTGCCAGTTCAATGAAATGGCTGCAGAAATCCTTCCGTTGGAGCAAAATACCCATATTGGGCTTCCCCTCTCAACCATCCTGCCACCTGTTATGGAGCCGCTGCAAAAGTGTTTCGACAGCGGTCAACCGGTTCGTGATCTGCCGCTTCGTATCAACGAATCACATCTTCTCCTTGATATCACCCCGATAATCCCCCCAGGCGGTCTGGCCGGAGCCATTTGCAGCCTGCATGAAGCCGTGGCATCATCCCCCCAGACACCCTTTGAGCAAACGACCGTCCAGTTTCTCAACCGCCATCTCGAAACTATTTTCAATGCCTCCTCCGATGGCATCTGGGTCTGTGACGGCAAAGGAACAGTGCTCAGCATTAATGCCGCCTCCGCTAAACTCAACGGCATCAACCCCGAGGAAATTACCGGAAAGAACGTGAACGATCTTCTGGAAGATAAGGAGTTCGACCAGTCGGTCACCGCCAAGGTTATTGCAAGCGGAAGGCAGGAGACGGTGATGCAATACATCTCAAGGACCAAACGATTCCTGCTTTCGACCGGTACACCATCGTTTACCAAAGAAGGGACCATCGACCTCATCGTTATCAACGAACGCGACATGACCGAGCTCAACATGCTGCGAAAACAGGTTGAAGAAGGCCAGAAAGTCAAAGAAAAGATAACAGAGGAGCTGACGGAACTCTCTCTTCTTGAGCTTGAACGAAACTCCATTATCGCCGAGAGCAGCCGGATGCGGCAGATACTGCAGATGTCGCTCAAGCTCTCCAACCTCGGTGCCTCCAACATCTTGATTCTTGGAGAATCCGGAACAGGGAAAGGGTTGCTGGCAAAGTTGATTCACAAGAACAGTAAGCGCAGGAAGATGCCATTTATCGAGATCAACTGTGCCGCCCTGCCTGAGCATCTGCTGGAAGCAGAACTGTTCGGCTACGAAAAAAACGCCTTTACCGGCGCCAGTAACAGGGGAAAAATCGGTCTCTTTGAATTGGCCAACGGCGGTACGCTCTTTCTCGATGAGATCGGCGATATGCCGCTGGCCCTTCAGGCTAAATTACTCAAATATCTCGATAGCCAGGAAATTCGGAGAGTTGGCGGTACCGAAACGATCAAGATCTCATGCGCAACAATCGCCGCAACCAATCAAAATCTGAGCAATCTGGTCAAACAAAAACTCTTCCGGGAAGATCTCTTTTACAGGTTGAACAGCTTCACCCTTGAGCTGCCGCCACTACGAGAGAGAAGTGAGGACATTTCCGGACTCATCCGCCACTACCTCAATGAATTCAATACCAAATACGATAGTCATAAAACCATCACCCCCAATGGCATGCGACTGCTACAGGCATATACATTTCCCGGCAATATCAGGGAATTGAAGAACATTATCGAGAATGGCGTGGTCCTAAGCGACACCAACCATATTGATGAGTTCATTAAAGCCGGCATCAGTGGAGAATTCCCCACAGTCCATGACAGCCAACATGCACAAGGAAGTTCCGAAGATACATCCAACCTCCCGGCACGACTCTCCGAGCTTGAGAAACAGTGCCTGCAAGAAGCCCGCAAGCAATTTGCAACAACACGGGAAATTGCGGTCGCGCTCGGTATCAGCCAGCCATCGGTGGTGCGTAAACTGAAAAAATACCACATCCACTAATGAACTGGTGACCCGCGTTACGACAACCAGGTCATCAATCACGCGTAAAGTCAGAATAACCATCAGCTTTTGATTCATACATGAATCAGTCAGCCTTTTAAATGCTGATTTTATATGCGAAATTCGAGAAAAACGTCACCGATACATTTACAAATCATTTCTATATATCTGTATTCATATATTTTATTATTATTATTGATTTACTATTGAATCAACTTTATCATTTAAGCCCTCTCACTCCTCCTTAGTTTATCCTCAACACGTTGGTTAAAAGCGCAATCACCCGATTGGCCTGAATTTTGCTAGACAAATTACGCTATCGTTCTATTCGACCGTTCACAACCTCTCCTGTTGTGAACCGAACACACCCTCAACACGCAAAAGGATTTTGACATGGAAAGCACATACACCAACGCAGCATTGCACGACCTCCGGACCAAAGTGATTGCCAAAGGAAACGCCAGCGGCACAACCAATTATGTTTCCCACGCCAAAGGTGCCGTCATTGTGGATGTGGAGGGTAACGAGTTCATTGATTTCGCCGGCGGTATTGCCGTTATGAACGTCGGTCACTCTCACCCGAAAGTCGTTCAGGCCATCAAAGACCAGGCAGACAAGTTCACCCACACCTGCTTCATGGTTTCCCCCTATGCCTCTCCGGTAAAACTCGCCGATAAACTGTGCAACGCGGTTCCGGGTGATTCACCCAAGGCGGTCATGTTCGCCAACAGTGGTGCCGAAGCAGTAGAAAATGCGGTAAAGATTGCCCGCTATTACACCCAGAAGCCGGCCATCATCTGTTTTGAGAACGCCTTTCATGGTCGGACCCTGCTGACCATGACCCTGACTTCCAAGGTCAAACCCTACAAATTCGGTCTCGGCCCCTTCGCCCCGGAAGTCTACCGGATGCCGTTCGCCAACTGTTATCACTGCCCCTTCGGTAAGGAATATCCCAGCTGTAATGTCCAATGTGCCGACCACCTGAAGGAATTTTTCATCAATCATGTGGCCGCCGAGCAGGTAGCCGCAGTTATCGTTGAGCCAGTTCAGGGCGAAGGCGGTTTCGTCGCACCACCAAAAGAGTATTTCCAGAAACTGAAAGCCATCTGCGAGGAGAATAACATCCTCCTTATCGCCGATGAAATTCAGACAGGCATAGGCCGTACCGGTTATATGTTCGCCATGGAACATTATGGTGTCGAGGCCGACATCACCACCACCGCCAAGAGCCTTGCCGCCGGCATGCCACTTTCTGCTGTAGTTGGCAAGAAAGAGATCATGGACTCCGTACATCCTTCCGGTATCGGCGGAACCTACGGTGGCAACCCAATCGCTTGTGAAGCAGCGCTCGCCGTTTTCGACATCTTCGAGTCTGAAAACCTTCTGGATAAAGCCAAAAAGCTGGGCGAGACCTTGAATGCCACCTTCCGCGGTTTTCAGGAAAAGTATGATATTATCGGCGACGTCCGCGGTATCGGTCCGATGATTGCCATGGAACTGGTGAAAGACCGGCATGCCAAAACCCCGGCGACGGAAGAAACCCGTGCCCTGGTAAAATATTGTCTGGAGCGCGGACTGCTCATCCTGGCCTGCGGTTCCCACGGCAATATCCTGCGTTTCCTGATGCCACTGGTTATTACCGATGAGCAGCTGCAGAAGGGACTCGCCATTATTGACGACGGCCTTGCCGCCCTGCGCAAATAACAGCGTTGCATTCAACCGGACGCAAGCAGGAGCCGCTACCCAAAAGTTGGGGGCGGCTCCGTTGATGCTTGATCCGCATCCGACAGCTCAGGCAATAATTCGTATACAAGACGTTCGACAGGATCGCCTGTCATCAGGAGGAACATCATGCACGGCTATTTCAATCGTATCCTTACCATCAACCTCAGCGATCAGACGTTTGTCATAGAACCCGTTGACGATGAGATCCTCGCCGAATGCTCAGGCGGCAAAGGTCTTGCTACCCGCCTCCTCCTGGACCGTAATGCTCCCGGTGTTGATCCACTCTCCCCGGATAACCACCTGATTGTGGCCACCGGCCCCTTCTGCGGTGGCAGACTCTGGGGTGGCAGCAGGTTCGGGGTCTACACCAAATCTCCCCTGACCGGTTTCTACGCTGAATCCTATTCGGGCGGCAAGGTACCCGAAGCAATCGACTCCGCAGGTTTTGATGCGATCATTGTCAGCGGCAAGGCGGACAAACCAACCGTACTTGCTATCACTCCCGACAACGTCATCTTCCATGATGCCGGCGATGTCTGGGGCATGGAAACCTTCCAGGCCGAGGAGGAGGTTGTCAAACGCTTTAATCCAAACGTTGAAGGTTATCGTAAACCTGGAGCCATCACCATCGGTCCTGCCGGAGAAAATCTCGTGCGGTTTGCCATTATCGCCAACGACAAATGGCGCTGTGCAGGGCGAGCCGGTGTTGGGGCTGTACTCGGCTCAAAGCTGGTCAAAGCCATGGTCTTTCAAGGCGACCGGAAACGTGAGTATGCCAACCCCGAAGGTGTTGCCCAGTATGCCAGGGATTTTTCCGCCAAAAACATGGATAATCCCGGTGTCAAGGCCTATAAGAAAATGGGCACGACCATGATGGTCTCGCTGATGAATAATGTTGGCGCCTTCCCGGCAAAATACTGGAGTCAGGGTTCCTGTGACCATGTCGAAAAGATTAATGGCGAAACCTACCACGCAGAACACGAAATCAAACCGCATGCCTGTGCCAAGTGCTTTATGGCCTGCGGTCGACTGGCAAGAATCACCAAGGGCCGCCACAAGGACCTGAAACTTGAGGGGCCAGAGTATGAAACCATCTACTCCTTTGGTGGCATTTGCATGATCGAGGAGATGGAAGAAGTAGCCTACCTCAACGATCTCTGCGACCGGCTCGGCATGGACACGATCACCGCCGGTAATCTCTGCGGCCTTGCCATGGAAGCGAAAGCCCGTGGCCTGATCGATTATGACATCGATTATGGTAATGCCGATCAGGTAGCAGAACTCATCACCAAAATATCCGCGCGTGCTGATGTCGGCAACATCCTCGCCGATGGCATCAAGCAAACTGCTGCCCACTGGCAACTCGAAGATCTCGCTATTCATGTCAAAGGAATGGAACCGGCAGGCTATGATCCCCGCAAACTGAAAGGCATGGGCCTCACCTTCGGCACTTCGCCCCGTGGTGCCTGTCATCTGCGCACCACGTTCTACAAACCGGAACTGGCCGGTATGATTCCCCCGGAACAAATTGAAGGAAAAGCGGAGATGTTGATCGACTACGAAGACCGGCTGAACATCTTCGACACCCTGGTACTCTGCCGCTTTTATCGCGATCTCTACACCTGGGAGGAGCTCCAGCAAGCCCTCTCCGTCGTTACTGGTGAAGAAGCAAGTAAAGAACAGTTGCGAAAACGTGCGGCGTATATCACCAACATGACACGCCAATTCAACATTCGCGAAGGGCTCAC
The DNA here is from genome assembly GCF_900143695.1 of Desulfopila aestuarii DSM 18488. Lineage (GTDB taxonomy): Bacteria > Desulfobacterota > Desulfobulbia > Desulfobulbales > Desulfocapsaceae > Desulfopila > Desulfopila aestuarii. The sequence goes on along the minus strand of NZ_FRFE01000018.1, from coordinate 7,743 downwards.
TCCGCAGGATGATAAATTGCCAAAGCGGCTGCACAAAGAAAGCCTCCCGGAAGGTGGATCACTATCAGAGGCGGAAATGGAACTGTTGTTAAGCGACTATTACCGGCTACGCGGCTGGGACAGTCAGGGAGTTCCAGCATAAACGACAGCCAGACAGCGGAAAGCATGAGGAAGAAAACATGTTAACCCTACACGACACAAGCTTGCTGCGCAGCCAGGCATTTATTGATGGCTGCTGGATTAACGCTGACAGCGGCCAAACCGTAGATGTCCTGAATCCCGCAACCGGTGAGCTGGTTGGTTGTGTCGCAAGATGTGGGACAGCTGAGACCCGCAGGGCAATAGCGGCCGCAGAAAAGGCCCTGGTGGACTGGAGGGTACGACCCGCAAAAGAACGATCCGGCCTGTTGCGCTGTTGGTTTGACCTGATAATAGAACATCAGCAGGATCTCGCCCGCATTCTCACTGCCGAGATGGGCAAACCCCTGGCAGAAGCTGCGGGCGAAATCGCCTATGGCGCTGCCTATGTCGAGTGGTTCGCCGAAGAGGCCAAACGGGTGTACGGGGACACGATTCCCGGCCCGGACGGCAGCAAACGGTTGGTATGCATCAAGCAACCCGTCGGAGTCGTCGCCTGTATCACCCCGTGGAACTTCCCTAACGCCATGCTGACCCGCAAGATTGCTCCCGCGCTCGCTGCCGGTTGCACCGTCGTCTGCAAACCCGCCAACGCCACCCCCCTTTCAGCCTTAGCCCTTGCAGAACTGGCAAACCGGGCCGGAATCCCCGGAGGAGTCATTAACATCATTGCCGGCAAAACCAGGGAAATCGGCAGCGAAATGACCAGCAACCCTGTCGTACGCAAGCTGACCTTCACCGGCTCCACCCCGGTCGGCAAACAGCTGATGGCTGAATGCGCCACAACCGTCAAGAAGACCTCGATGGAACTTGGCGGCAACGCCCCGTTTATCGTCTTTGATGATGCCGATCTGGATGCGGCGATTCAGGGAGTCATGGCGTCAAAGTATCGCAACTGTGGGCAGACCTGCGTCTGTACCAACCGTATTCTGGTTCAGGAAGGGGTATATGACCAGTTTGTCACCAAACTGGTGGCAGCTGTCAATAGTGAACTTGTTCTCGGTAACGGCATGGATAAGGGTGTCACCACCGGTCCTCTTATTGATGAACAAGCCGCAAACGAGGTGCTGGCAATTATCGACGATGCCATCGCCAAAGGTGCCAGGGTATTAACCGGTGGTGGACGATCGGTTCTCGGTCGTTCATTTGTAGAGCCAACGGTACTCGCCGGAGCCAATACCACCATGCGACTGTATCGTGAGGAAATTTTCGGCCCTGTTGCCCCCATCTTTTCGTTCAAGACAGAGGAGGAGGCTATCACCATGGCCAATGACACCGAAGTCGGCCTGGCAGCCTATTTCTACTCCCGCGATATCGGTCGGATCTGGCGGGTCGGTGAAGCATTGGAGTACGGTATCGTCGGGATCAATGAAGGACTGATTTCCAACGAAATGGCTCCATTTGGAGGCATCAAGGAATCAGGGAACGGACGCGAGGGTTCAAAATACGGGATGGACGATTATCTTGAAATAAAATACCTCTGCATGGGCGGGATCGATCGATAATTGGCAGATCGCCTCCGCATACCTCGACCAGCAGCCGCTGCAGCAAAACCGCTAAGAAACTTCTCTTCGTACCAGAATCAATATTATTGCCTCTTCTGGTCACCGCATCAAACCACTGATCTGTCCATAGAGTTTGACAGTAGACGTGCATTTCTGTATATCTGGCTGAAATACAAACGTTCTCACAGTATCCAGTGAGTACGGTAATTTTCAGAGGATATCATGACAGTTTTACCACCAGCGGTCTCTGTTGAAGACCTCCACAAGCGCTTTGGCACCAATGAGGTATTACGAGGGATCAGCGTCGAAGCCCAACGGGGCGAAGTCATCTCCGTTCTCGGCCCCTCCGGTTCGGGAAAATCCACCCTTTTACGCTGTATCAACCTCCTTGAAATTCCCGACCAGGGAACTTTACGGGTTGCCGGTGAAGAGGTGTTGATGAAACGCAACCGCAAGGGTGAATACCAGCCCGCCGACCGCCGTCAGGTGGAACGCATCCGTTCCCGACTCGCCATGGTTTTCCAGCAGTTCAACCTCTGGTCTCACATGACCATTCTTGAAAATGTGGTCGAAGCCCCTATCCATGTCCTCAAGATCGACAAAAAGGAAGCAATGGAGCGGGCCAAGCATTACCTGGCAAAAGTCGGCATCGGCGACAAGTATGGAGCCTATCCGATCCAGCTCTCCGGCGGCCAGCAGCAACGGGCAGCCATTGCCAGGGCGCTGGCTATGGAACCGGAAGTCATCCTGTTTGATGAACCGACATCAGCACTCGACCCGGAACTGGTGGGCGAGGTACTGCAGGTCATACGGGCGCTGGCAGAAGAAGGGAGGACCATGATCGTGGTCACCCATGAGATGGGCTTTGCCAGGGAGGTGAGTTCCAGGGTGATCTTTATCGATCAGGGCGTCATCTGTGAAGATGGGACGCCGACAGAGGTTTTCGACAACCCGAAGTCAGAACGTTTTAAGTCGTTTACCGCCGCCATGATGTAAGGCGGCCACCACCAACCCAATTCACAAAGAGGAAGAAAAATGAGAAGAATTCTAGGAGTTGCGATCCTACTCTGCCTGCTGGGCACCACCGTACAGGCCAACGATTGGAAAAAAGTGCGTATCGGCGTCGAAGGCGCCTACCCTCCATTCAGCTACGTCCAGCCGGATGGTCAGCTGGCCGGTTTTGACATTGATATCGCCAAGGCGCTCTGTGAAGCCATGGGCTCAGAATGTGTGCTCGTTGCCCAGGATTGGGACGGCATCATTCCTGCTCTGCTTGCCAAAAAATACGATGCGATCATAGCCTCCATGTCGATTACTGAAGAGCGGAAGCAGAAGGTCGATTTTACTCATAAATATTACCAGACCCCTGCGAAGTTCATCCAGGAGAAAGGCATGATGAATGCATTCTCAACTGAGGCAATGAAGGGGAAAAAAGTCGGGGTCCAACGTGCCACCATTCATGACCGCTATCTCACCGACAACTATGGCCAGTCTGTCGAAATCGTCCGATACGCCAGCCAGGACGAGGCCTATCTTGATCTCACCGCCGGCCGGGTTGACATGCTGCTGGCCGATTCCGTCGCCCTTTCCGATGGCTTTTTGAAAAAGCCGGAAGGGAAAAACTATGAGTTCATCGGCCCGGACCTCAGTGATCCGAAATGGTTCGGTGAAGGTGCAGGCATCGCGATTCGGAAAGGCGAGACCGATCTCGCCGAGAAATTCAACAAAGCCATCGACACCATCCGCGCCAACGGCGTTTACAAACAAATCCAGGATAAGTATTTCGATTTCAACGTTTACGGTGAATAAGCGAAATCATTTCCTATGACATCAGGCGGCCGGATCACCTTTTCCCGGCCGCCCGACCAAAGCGTTTTCCATGTCCCTACTCCACGGCTACGGCCCATCCATTATTGAAGGAACCCTGCTCACGCTAGAGGTCTCTCTTCTCTCTCTGTTGCTGGCAGGTTTTCTCGGTTTTACCGGTGCGCTCGCCAAGCTCTCACCATCGCCGGTTCTGCGCTCGGCTGCCCAGGTCTACACCACCGTCATTCGCGGTGTTCCCGATCTGGTGTTGATGCTGCTGGTCTTTTTTGGCGGCCAGATCCTGGTGAATCAGATCGGCCCCTATTTCGGATACGACGAATACATCGATATCAATCCGTTTATTGCCGGGGTGGGTACCATTGGTTTTATCTTCGGCGCCTATATGACCGAAACCTTTCGAGGCGCCATACTGGCGGTAAACAAAGGCCAGATCGAAGCGGCTTACGCCTACGGTATGAGCAGTTTTCAGGTTTTTACCCGAATCATGCTGCCGCTGATGGTCCGCCACGCCCTGCCTGGTTTCGGCAACAACTGGCTGGTGCTGATCAAGACAACCGCCCTGGTATCGATCATCGGCCTCGATGATATGGTTCGCAAAGCGGCACTGGCCGCAGGCGCGACCCGTAAACCCTTCACCTTTTACCTGGTAGTGGCCATCAATTATCTGCTGATCACCACTGTTTCCATCTATCTGCTCAACTATCTCGAAAAACGGTACAGTGTCGGGGTGAGGAGGGAGGAGTAATATGAACCTGTCCATCATCACCGAAAATTTTGGCATCTATGCGGAGGGTTTGCAGAACACTCTGATGCTGGTCTCGATTTCCCTCGCGATCGGCCTCATCCTCGCCATTCCCCTGGCAGTGCTCCGCTGCTATGGATCACAGAGGGTACAGCTGCCGATCCGCGCCTTTGTCTATTTCTTCCGGGGTACACCGCTGCTGGTGCAGATGTTTTTGGTCTATTACGGCTTCGGCCAGTTCGAAGTACTGAAAACCAGTATTTTCTGGCCCTTTTTTCGCGAAGCCTATCTCTGTGCGCTCTTTACTTTCTCACTCAACACCTGCGCTTACACTGTAGAGATCATCCGCGGCGCCATGGTTGCCACCCCCCACGGCGAAATCGAAGCAGCACGGGCTGCGGGCATGTCTACGCCCCTCATGCTGCGACGCATTGTCCTACCCAGCGCCTTCCGGCGGGCGCTTCCAGCCTATTCGAATGAGATGATCTTCATGCTGCACGGTACAGCCCTTGCCAGTGTCATCACCATCGTCGATATCACCGGTGCAGCAAGAATTGTCAATTCAAGGTTTTACAGCCCCTATGAGGCGTTCCTCACTGCCGCCGTGCTCTATATGGCCATCACCTTCACCATCGTCTTTTTCGTCAAACGACTGGAAAACCGCTGGCACCGCCATTTACAGCCTCAACAACAGACAGCTGAAGACAATTGAATTTTTCCTGAGCACATCCAATTTACAGGCCCCTATGAAACGCATCGAACATCTTCTGCCATCGGCATCCATCGGCACCCAGAGGACTCTGGTCAGTATCCATTTCGGCAAACCCGACTGCGGCCGCAAGGTCTATATTCAGGCCGGCCTTCACGCAGATGAGGCTCCCGGTTACCTGGTTGCAACCCGCCTCGTGGAACTGTTAACTGTCGCCGAACAGGAAGGACGGATCTGCGGAGAGATCATCGTTGTTCCCGTCGCCAATCCCATTGGACTTGACCAGTGGACCATCGACAGCGTCCAGGGCCGTTTTGACCGCGTCGACAACGTCAACTTCAACCGCAACCATCTTGAGGTTGCAGAACAGGCTGCTGAGAAGTTGCAAGGAAGACTCGGAAATGATCCTGATGCAAATACCCACCTTATCCGGCAGGTTGTGGGCGAAGTTCTATCCGAAATGCGCCCGCTGGGCGAAACAGCATTTTTAAAACATCTGCTCTTCTCAATGTCCCATGATGCCGACATAGTACTCGATCTGCACTGTGACTTTCAGGCAGTGATGCATGTCTACACCGGCACCGCCCTCTGGCCGGAAGCCCACGATCTCTCAGCCCAGATGGGGGCATACGCAACCCTGCTCGCAGCGGAATCCGGCGGTTGTCCCTTTGACGAGGCCAACAGCCAGATATGGTGGCTTCTGGCGGAGAAATTTCCCGATCATCCCATTCTTCCGGCCTGCCTTGCGGCCACCGTTGAGTTACGCGGAAACAGCGATACGCTTCCGGCTCAGACCCAACAGGACACTGCCAACCTCTACACATTTCTCCAGCGACGCGGTTATCTTGCAGGAGAAGCCGGTCCCGTGCCGGAACTCCTCCACGATGCGACCCCGCTGGAAGGCGTCGATTATATTAAGGCGGAAGCTGCAGGAATTCTTTCGTACCTGAAAGAACCCGGGGAGATAGTCGACGAGGGGGAAGTGATCGCGAAACTGACCGACCCCATGGCAAAACCGGGCCAGGTGGCAATAACAGAGATTTCCTGCAAAACCAAAGGGGTTCTCTTTGCCAGGTCATGCGACAGGTTCGCCCGTCCCGGAAAAATCGTTGCCAAGGTGGCGGGAACGAAACCACTCGCCGGCAAAGGGAAACAGCTACTGACTATCTGAAATGTTGTCTTTTTTCTCTATCTTTTCGATAAAATTGACGGAACAGTCCGGACAGATCCCGTGACTGAACTCGGCATTGGAATGTCTGGTCAGGTATTCTTCCAGCTTATCCCAGGCTCCTTCCTCATCCCGAATGCGATAACAGTATGAGCAGATGGGGATAATGCCCTTCAGGGTGCGAATCTCATGCAGCGCTTCCTGCAAGGAGGCAATCAGCTGGTCCCGCTCCTTTTCAATGCGTTTACGGTCGGTGATGTCCATATTGGTACCGCTCATCCTAAGCGGCCGGCCGTCGTGTGCCCGCCTGACAACCTTGGCGTGATCGAGAATCCACCGGTAGCTGCCATCTTTCGCCCGCAACCGGTATTCACATTTATGGCAGTTACTCCGGCCTTCAAGGTGGTCGATAATCGATGCCCAGGCCCCATCACGGTCATCGGGATGAATCAGCCGGGTCCAGGTGTTGGTGTCGTTCTCGAAGTCCTCGGTGGTATAGCCGAGCATCTCCGCCCAGCGCTCATTTCGCTGGACCTCGCCGGTCTCTATGTTCCAGTCCCAGAAACCCTGCTGGCTCCCTTCAAGTACCATCTTCAGCCGTTCTTCGCTCAGTAGTAATTGCTCATGAACCATTCGCAAACACCTCTCTTTGCTCCGCCGTAACTGCATACTTCCGACTGGACCTGACCAACTGCCATCAGGCACACCTCCAAAGAGGTTTCCCTGTACTTTCGAAGGTATTGTAAAATACTGTACCTGGCAAGTCGATTCTGCCCTCAGCTGGCCAAATCGCCGCCTGCTTCATTTCGTTGTCCACAGTTTTTTTAGCCACTTTCCTGCCATGGACACACATTATGTTATGACCCTATGCGAAACCACACGTACTGCTTTGAGATGGCAGCTCCAGAATAACAAATCACTACGCTGCAGGACAAAGAACAAAAAGATGCATAATTTTTAACTTTTATTGGAGCCTCTTGCAAAATGACCAGAGCCTGAGGCTTTGTACTGTGGCCACAAATTGATCTTTGACAACTTAACCAAGCAGCCGTAAAAGTTGATTTGAAAATAAGGTGATAACTCCAAACATCAGGTGGAGGGACACCTTCGCGTGCCCCTTGACCATGACGTTGTTGGCACCAAAATCTTCTTTCAATCGGCTGTTTGCTCGTTCCGCGCTGGAGCGAATTTTGTAGCGCTCCGCTTCGTGAGGAGCCATAGGTAAGACATCTTTTCCACGTCCATTTTTATCGATGATCGGGACATGTCCAAAGCCCCGGCTGATCTCTTCGATTCGTTTGGCGTCGTAGGCCGCATCCATCAGATCATAAAGATAGGTCACCTTTCCACTGGTCAGTTTAATCAATGGAATCGCGGCCTGGCTGTCATGTAATGAGGCAGAGGTGACAAGGGCACTGATCGGTAGGCCGATATCGTTTGTATCCAGATGCAGTTTGTAACCGTTCCATGATATCTTATAGCCCTGCGCATTCTTCTTGGTCCCGCGATCACAGACAACCGGCAGTTCGCTGATAGCCTCCTCGGCACTCTGGTTCACTTGGCGATCAAGCCGTTTCTCGACGGGAGATTCCCGCTCTTCACCCTTGGCCGGACGACCTCTTTTGCGGGGCTTTCTCGGCTCTTTGACTTCCTT
>NZ_FRFE01000045.1 GCF_900143695.1 Desulfopila aestuarii DSM 18488 | reverse complement strand
CTCGGTAAAGTACACTCTGCACTGACAGTAACACTGGATAATGGTGGCGAATTTGCAGACCATGCTCGAGTCTCAAACAAGACTGGGGCAACAATATACTTCGCCAGGCCATATGCAAGCTGGCAGAGAGGGACGAATGAAAACACCAATGGCAGACTCCGCAGATTCTGGCCTAAAAGGTTCGATTTTGCCACTCTCTCAGAGCAGGAGATTCAGGACGGAGTGTTCGTGCTAAACCTAACACCAAGAAAAGTACTGAACGGCCTGACGCCTCTGGAGGCGTTTACTGGTCGACGCGTTGCACTTATTACGTGACTCCAGCGGTCTTCCACATGGAAAAGCCAAACGCATTTCTCGAGAAGCCATTCAGCTACGGTAACTTTATTACTGCTCTTGAAAACTTGAGTTACACGGCAGATGATTTCTAAAGTTGGGAGATGTTTTTGTAGACATTGTTAACAACATACCGCGCTCACTATCAAATAAGGCATAAAAGCGAAGGATTACAGAATGGATATTTCAATGAAATCCGGAAGAATGCCATCGTATTATGTAGGCATAGGCGCCTCGGCAGGTGGGTTGGAGGCAATAGAGAAGCTCTTTCAAAATGTACCCATTCAAACCGGCCTTGCCTTTATTGTCATCCAGCATTTATCGCCTGATTACAAGAGTATGATGGTTGAGCTTCTTTCAAAGAAAACACGACTACCCGTTTTGCGGGCAGAAGATGGCATGCTAGTTGATCGCGATAGCATCTATCTCATTCCTCCGAAGAAAAATCTCACAATTTTTCATGGAAAGTTATTGCTCAGTGACCGTCCTCCCAATGACCCATGGATAAACCTTCCCATTGACATTTTTTTTCGTTCTCTGGCCGAAGATCAAGGCGAGAAGGCCGTTGGCATCATTTTGTCCGGCACTGGCAGCGATGGTACCCGAGGGATACGGGCTATCAAGGAGAATGGTGGCCTGATTATGGTTCAGGACGAAAAAGATGCTAAGTTTGATGGCATGCCCAAAAGCGCAACCTCAACAGGCCTGGCTGACTTTATTCTGAATGTCGAAGATATCCCTGAAAAACTTATGGCATACATTAAGTATCCATATCTCACCAAGGCGGAACAACAAGACAAAATAGTCCACTCGGATGATAGCATGGCGACTATTTTTTCAATGCTCAGATCAAAAACAAAAATTGATTTTACCTACTACAAGCCAAGTACCGTTGTCCGTCGTATCGAACGCAGAATGAATGTCAACCAGGTCGATGATCTTCAGGCCTATATTAAATTGCTGAAGTATAACAATAGGGAGCTGACTACTCTCTATCATGAAATGCTCATTGGAGTAACCAGCTTTTTCAGGGATAGAGAGGCATTTGATTACTTAGCAGAAGACATTCTGCCTCAACTTCTTGAATCCAAAAAAGGCAGACTGTTGCGAATATGGTCAGTTGGCTGTTCTACAGGGGAAGAAGCCTATTCTCTTGCCATTTTGCTCCAGGAACTACTTGAGAAGTTGAATATTGAGCGGAAGGTGAAAATTTTTGCCACGGATGTCGACAGCAATGCCCTGCAGATAGCTGGAGGAGGAACGTATCCTGAAAGCATCGCGGCTGATGTTGGGCCATCCCTGCTTTCAAAATATTTTCAGCGACAGGAAGATCATTACCGTGTATCACGAAAAATCAGGGAGATGGTTGTATTTGCACAACACAACATAATAAGTGATCCACCTTTTACAAAGATTGATATCATTAGTTGCCGAAACCTGCTCATCTACCTCCAACCAATGCTCCAGCAAAAAGCGCTTTCGATGTTCAATTTTTCGTTGAACATTGGAGGCATACTTTTTTTAGGGTCGAGTGAAACAACAGGTGAAATGAGCAGTTTCTTTTCTGCAAAACACCGAAAATGGAAAATCTACAGCTCGAAAAGCAAACAAAGAGCCCTCACCTCCAGATCATTACCCAACCTCTCCTTTTCTTCCAACAACCCACTTGTCCACCTTCCCATCGCAGCAAAACAAAGGACTTCGGGACCAACCAACAGGGACCTCCATATAATCGACAGGCTCCTTAAAGTACTGGCAAAAAAAGTTATCCCGTTGGCTATTGTCGTGAATGACGAATTAGAAGTTCTCTACACGATTGGTGATGTAGATAATTTTCTCAGTCTTCCGTCAGGAATGATGAAAAATGATATCAGGAAAATGCTTAGAAATGAAATAGCAATTCCAGTGACAATAGGCATCCAGAAAGCCTTTAAAGAAGAAAAGGAGATCACATATAGCAACATAGGTTACCACAATGAAAGGGGTAACAAAGTTTTAAAAGTCGACATAACCCCCTTGCCCGGGAATAAGATCCAATCTCCGCTCGTAGCAATTCTTTTCAATGAAATTACGGATCCATCAGGTAGCCCCCCCTCGCATCACGACACAACGTATGATTATGATAAAGAGGCCGAGCAGCGCCTTCTCGATTTAGAGCAGGAACTCCAGTTTACCAAGGAAAATCTGCAGGCTACTATCGAAGAACTGGAAACTTCTAACGAGGAGCTGCAGGCGACCAATGAAGAACTGCTGGCGAGTAATGAAGAACTGCAATCAACCAATGAAGAATTGCAATCCGTCAATGAGGAACTGTACACCGTCAATTCAGAGCATCAGATAAAGATCATGGAGCTCACTGAATTGAATAACGACATGGATAACCTGTTGGACAGTTCTGAGATAGGCACAATATTTTTGGACGACCAGCTCAATATCCGGAAATTCTCGCCTCAAATCAAGCAAATATTTAACCTCATCCCGAGTGATCTGGGTCGGCCCTTTGATCATTTGACCCATCGTTTAAAAGATCAGGATATCCTCGAACTCATCAAGAGAGTACTGACAACATCGAAGATGATAGATCGAAATGTACAGTCCATAGATGGCAAATGGTTCCTTATGCGGATTTTACCGTATAATGTTGCACCAAACACGTTTGCAGGTGTTGTCATTACTCTTGTTGAAGTCTCTGATCTGGTACAAACTGAAAAAGCTCTGGAAGACAGCGAGGCGCGCCTTGGTTTAGCAGAAAAGACAGTGCCTTTTGCGAGTTGGCAGTGGAATATCGAAACCGGTTTCCTGAGTTTTACAGCAAGCCTTGAAAAGCTTCTCGACAGAGATCTGCAAAGCCTCAATCATTCCTATGAAGCTCTGCTGGAATGTGTACATCCTGATGACTCTGTGAATGTTATCCAGAAAGTTACATCGGCAGTGGAACGAGGGGTCAATTACGAGGTTTTGCACCGCATCCTACGCCCCAACGGAGCAGTACGCCACATGAAACAAATTGGTGTTGCCAGCCTGGGCGACAACGGCAAGGCCACAAAAATGACCGGTATTCTTCTTGATATAACTGAGGAAAAAAAACAGTCAAAAGCTGAGAAAGAAGACGCAACAGACCCTCGCAGAATTGAAGGGGGAATGAATGAAGGATTGATTGTCATCGAGCAGAGTGGAAAGATCTTATCGGTCAATTCAGCTGTGGTCGACTATTTCGGCTTCTCATACAGCGAACTCATTGGCAGTAATGTCAGCATTCTCATGGCTGAGCCGCACAAGTCAAATCATGACAAGTATCTCAAAGAGTATCTTAAGACGGGAAAAACAACGATCATTGGAAGCAGCCGTCAACTTACTGCTCGTCATAAGGATGGCTCTATTGTGAATATTAAGCTGTCTGTGGGAGAGATTAAAATTGGTAAACGAACGCTTTTTAGCGGGGTTATACAGGTGCCAAGCCGTTCAGCTCAATAAGAACTAAAATTATCTTATCAACGCATTCTGGACAAATGACTTATTGGGTAGCTACAGTTTATCAATATGACAGTTTGGTGCCAATTGTCAGTGGAGCCTAAGCCAAAGCCTGTGCCAAGGTTAATCATTTAAAATCAACAGAAAGCTAAGGTTTTTCCTGATATGGCGGGGTCAGCTAACAACCTATAATCGCTTCAAAATTGAGCAGCTGCAAGGAAGAGAACCAAAGAAAACTGTTCACCTTTCCCCAGAACCTGATCTGCCAGGTAAAGCGACATCTCCTCCCTATAGTCTGGGTGAACAAGATCCTCCCAACCTCCAATGTCTTTGGTAAAGTTGTCATCTATCCCGAAGATATCAACAACGAAGGCAAAATTCGGTATCCAGCGTGGTGGAGATCTCCCAGTCCAATATCTTTCTTGAATGCCAGTCTATTATGGCGAAAAGATAGACAAACCCTTTTCTCATCGGCACATAGGTAATATCTGCGGCCCAGACCTGATTGGGGCGGACAATTGCCATTTTTCGTAACAGATACGGATAAATGTGCTTTGCGTTTCCCGGTATCGTCGTTCGCTTGCGCGGATAAATCGCATCTATCCCCATCAAGCGCATGAGACGCCGGACTCGCTTCCGACCTATCCGCATCCCGATGGATCGGCTCAAGTATTTCATCATTCGCCGCGGTCCTGCTGTCGGATCTTCAAGGTGATATCGATCTATCAACCTCATCAACCGCTGAGTCAGGGCTGACTCATTCCGAGGGCTATAGTACAGCATTGAACGGTGAATCTTGAGAAGCTGACATTGTCGACGGATGCTCAGTTGAGACTTCCAGTCTATGTGTTTCGACCTTTCAGCGGAATTCCCAACTGATTGCACTTTTTTTCAAGAAAAGCCACCTCCATGGTCAACTGGCCAACCTTGCGTTCAAGCTCGACTTTTTCCTTGTCCTTTGCTTGAGCGTCCTTATCAGCTTTGCCGGCAAACAGCTCTGGCATACGCTCAATGAGCTCATTTTTCCATTGACCTACCATCACCGGGTGAATCTCGAACTCCTTGGCGATCTCGCTCTGGGTTTTCAGCCCTTGGATGGCTCCGAAGGCTACTCTTGCCTTAAACTCTGCGGTATGTTTTCGTCTTTTCCTTTTCATAGCTCCTCAATGCAGCATGTTGAGGAACTGGTGGCATGTAAACTTAAGGGGTGGTCCGAAATCCTGAGACCGTTTCTCCACCTCCAGTCTCGTTCAGGGGTAAAATGAAATCACTAACTTTGCAATGGGCTTGTTTTCGGGGGTAACGTCATATCTACCTCAGCAACAAAAACCTGGAATCCGTCAACAGGGTAACCAAGAAGTTCTTCCAGTTCGTTACCCCGTTTTTTGACCTCATCATAATCATGAAACTCCAATGGGGTTTTCTCACCAATGATTTCCCCTGCAGAGTAACCAAGCATTCTCTCGGAGCCACGACTGAAACCTGTAATAAGTCCTTGAGTGGTTACTGTTATGAGTGATACGTTGAGCGCAGAATCGAGAACTGATTGAATATCATAGGTGACATTGGGTAACGGTTTCGGCATACGTCTCCTCGATTCGAGTTCACTGTTGAGTTTAAGATGTAACCATAAGAATACAATTTAAGTTTCTCATGTCATCGCCATCAAATCGAGTAGTTGAGGATTTGTTTCTGGCCATTGGGTTACACATGGCAATCTTAAGGGCAATCAACAGCTTGTAACCTGTGGTTATATCAGAATCGTAAAATCGTCTACTTCTTGAGAATCGGTCGGAAATGGGGCGACTTCAAAGTAGAGATATCCAAAAAATTACTAACCCTTCATTTGGTTCAGCGTTTCTAACCCTCCCTCAACGTATTGAACATTTCTGCCACTATCTGCAAGTTGCTTTTGAATTGACTGGCTGACGGAACCGCCGCGAACACAATAAACAACAATATCCCGGTCAGTGGGTACCGTGGGAAGCCATTCATTGATTTCCGCTGGATTCTGCCATCGAGCATTGCTGAAAGTGTGCGGATTTTTGTCAAAATCATCTTTGCGCCGCACATCAATCAGAGTGACGGTCTTTTTGTTAGCAAGAAGCTCTTGTAATTCTGTTGGGTTGACACTTTTTCCCATACGATTCTCCTTAAAACAACAGTTTCCAGAAAAACCCCAAACCGGCACAACCGGTCAGGACGGTGATCATACCAAATTTGGCATAGCGCATGACGATAAAAGAGAGCAAAGCCAGCAGCAGGCCAAACCAATCGGCTGAGGCAAGGTCGGGCACGGGAATAGCTGCACCCCAAAATTGCGATAGCGTCGTCTTTCCAAACAAGGTACTCAAACCGAACCAGATGGAAAGATTCAGAACTACTCCTACCACTGCGGCAGTGATGCCCGAGAGCGCACCATTGAGCAAACGGTTATGGCGGAGCTGTTCAACATATGGCGCGCCGAGAAAAATCCAGAGAAAACATGGAGCAAACGTTACCCATACCGTAAGGATAGTACCGAGTATCCCGGCAATATAGGGGTTCAGTATCCCAGGATCGCGATAAGCGGCAAGAAAGCCGACAAACTGTACGACCTGAATCAGCGGACCAGGCGTTGTTTCTGCCAGAGCAAGGCCGTCGAGCATTTCCCCGGGATGCAACCAGCCATAACCACTTACCGCCTCCTGGGCCATGTAGGAGAGAACTGCATATGCGCCACCAAAGGTGACCATGGCCATCTTGCTGAAAAAGAGTGATATCTGAGAGTATACATGCTCAGGTCCAAACAGTATGACAATCAGTAGAACGGGTGCCAGCCAGATACTTCCCCAGGTGACCAGAACCTTCAAACTGCGGACAAGAGTCGGTGTGAATCTGCCGCGTTCATCTTTTGCCAGCAAAAGGTCGATTATTCCCCCTTCATCGATACCCTGGACGGCAGCAATATCGCCGCAGATCCACCGGGGGCATCGCTCACCAAGGCGTTGAGGACAAAATGTCATCCCCATATACCCGAGCAGGCCGGAAACGACTATCACCACGGGAAAGGGAGCGTGGTAAAAAAACATGGCTATAAAAGCAAGCCCTGCCAGCAACATCAAATATCCCGTTTTCAGTGCCTTGGCGCCAATTCTGAAAACAGCAATGACGACAATAGCCAGCACAGCGGGCTTCAGACCGTAAAAAAGCGCTTGCACTGCAGCCACATGCTGAAACCCGGCATAAATCAGGGTGAGAATTAAAACGGTCACCATGCCGGGAATGATGAACAGCAGGCCTGCGGCCAATCCTCCCCTGGTGCCATGCAGCAACCAGCCGATATAGGTGGCCAACTGCTGTGCCTCTGGGCCTGGAAGCAGGTGACAATAATTGAGGGCATGGAGGAAACGGTCATTGCTTATCCATTTCCTCTCTTCAACAAGCATCCTGTGCATCAGGGCGATCTGCCCGGCCGGGCCACCAAAACTCAACAGACCGATTTTTATCCAGACCCTTAGAGCTTCCCGAAATGGCAGCGGTTCCTGGTCTTCTTTTATCTCTTTTGTATTCATTTGTTAGCCCCTTTTGGGGATGCCAGAGCATCTTAACTTTTTCTATTTTCAAACATGGAATAGAGGAGAAGGTCGTACGTTATTTTGAGTCCTCCGGCTACAAAGAATGGGGCTGAGAAAAACAGTGGATGAGCCATTAGCAAACCGGCTATCAATGGTGAGGCTGCGGCCCCCACGGATCTGGCAACAGTGGTGATGCCGGAAGCAGCCGAACGTTCATCTGGGGCCACCACGGCCATGGTATACGATTGGCGCACAGGCACATCCATCTGCGAGATGCTTGCTCTGAGCAGGAGCATACCGACCGCTGCCCAAAGGTTTGGCATGAGCGGTACGAGGCAGAGCATTATATTCGACGGAATATGGGTATAGACCATGGTTGCTATCAGACCGATCCTATCGGCAAGCCTTGTTGCCAGCAGAGCTGACATTCCGGCGAGCAGATTGGCGCCAAAGAATAAAGCCCCTAATCCACCTTCATCAATGCCGAAGCGGATATGCAACCACCAGGCGATCAGACTTTGCACAACGAAACCTCCGCCAAACGCATCGAGGGCAAAAAGACCACTTAACTTAAAAATTGTTTTCCTTGAGCCATGCAGCCCGATTACTGTCTTTGCACTGCTTGCAGTTTTTGCTGTTGTCATAGGAACTTCAATTTTTCTTGATAAATGGAAAAAAAGCAGCATCAAGAGAAGTCCGCAAACGGCATATCCTGCCATAATCCACTGGTAGGACTCGAGCCTTTCGAAGCCAATATCCTGAAGCAGACGTGCCAGCCAGCCACCAGTCAATGCACCGGCTGCCGTTGCGAAAGACCCGGCCAGGTTATACCAGCCGAATAATCTGGTGCGCTTGTTGTCGGGGATTAGCTGTGAGAGTGCCGCCTGCTCGATAGAAATAAACGGGCCAATTTCACCTCCACTTGGGCTGACAATGCCGATAATCGCTGCAATAGTGATCAATAGCGGATTCGTCGTCAGCAAAAAGAAAATGCCCGCCAGCATCATCAGCAGAGTACCCAGCAGTAGCATGCGCCTCCGGCCCATACGGTCCGCGACCATGGTCACCCAGAGAGAGACAACGATATCTCCGATAAGCGTCGCGGAAAGAATTGCACCGACTTCGGCTGGGTTTAATCCTGTAGCGGCAAGATAGAGCGCCAGAATTACCGATATGAACCCGTAGGCGAATAGCCGGACGATCCTGGAGGAAAAGAGAAGAACAATGTCCTTTTTGGAAGTATCCATATAAAAAATGACTATCTCCCCGGCGCAGCGCCGGGTATGTTTTCGTTACCTGGTCATCCAACCCTGAATTTCTTCATGCAAAGCAAGATAACGGGCAAGGGTGATTGGGTTTTTGCCATATTTTTCATAAGATTTGAGTATTTCTGCAAATCGGGATTCCGCCTGATGCTCGTCTGTATCCGGAACAATCCCGTCGGTGTAGATGTCGACCATGCGGTCAGCATAAATGACGATCTTCTCCTCAGGGGTTCGCAGGGTGTAATCCCGAATCGGCAAACCCAACTCTTTTGCTTCAGGTTCTGTGAGCCCGCCCCGGATGTGCTTGAGGATTATCTGCCGGATTTCCTCCTCCAGTCCGAGTTCTTCCGCCATCTTCGCGCCCAACTCTCCGTGCTGCATGCCATAAGTCTTGGACTTACCCAGGTCGTGGAAGATGGCGCCCCGGGCCAGCAGGCGGTGATCAACTGCGATATTCAGTCGGCTTGAGATCTCCAGAGCCTTGCGGGCCACTTCGATACTGTGATCGACAGCTTCCTCCGGGCAACCAGCCTGTTTGAGTATGTCGATCTCTTTCATCAGAAGATCCTCGGTAACATGGAGGAAAAATTCGGTAACAGCTTCACCGCCCCAGTTTTCGCTGACAAACTTTCGGTTTTCAGCAAGAGCTGAGAGCTCGTGGCGGACCGCTTTAAATTCCGGATGGTTGTCGAGCCAGTCATGCAAAGGCTGATATTCTTCACCGGTACGGCGGAGGCTGGTCTTGAGATGTTGTGCATAGGGAGGCATATAATTACTCCGTGGAATAGTTTGTTTGGTTGGTGGGGGAAAACGGGCAGGCAATGCCCTTAAATACTAACCCTGAAGGGTTTTCATGAATCCTGCATAGAGGGAGTCGAAAAGCAGGTTTGCCTGCTTCAGCAGTTGGTGATCATCGTGTCTGGTTGCCACCAGGCCATCGATAATAGTCTTCAAGAGCGCCGCGTCATCGGGCAGTGTCTCTTCCTGGATGTCAATACACCGAACCAGCTCACTTATCCGGTCCAGGGCAGGGTCTTTCAGGTTAAAATCACGGATAAGAACCTCGAAGGTGATCAACTCGCCCTGGTGGGTGAAATCACCGACTGCCATATCAAACGGCAACTGGCCGCGATCGAGATCAGGCATTTCCCCAGTCTGCAGAAAGAGAAACTGAGCATCGAGATCAATAAATTTTTTGATCAGCCAGGCGGAACCCAACCGGTCTATATATGGCCGGGCACGGGTAACCCAGATTCGCCCGGAAAAATCAGCAGGATCAAGTTGCATTGCCGGGATGGTTTTCTTTGCAGGATTACGTAACTGCTCAGAAATGGAATCGAGCACACTTAATGTTTTGCCTGCAGCTCCTGAGGGGAAAAAATCTCTTTCCCGCACGGTTTCGCATCGTTTACGAAGCTTCTGCAGGGCGGCAAGAAGCTCCTTGTTGCTGGTTTCATTTATCCGATTTTCCATAAGATCGATTAAGGATCTCGCCTCTTCCTGAATGCTCGTAAATTCAGGATCAACCTGCGCTTGAAATAATTGTTCAATCTGCTGGTTGGTTACGGCCTCCACTTTTTCACACTGAACAGCAACGGCTTCTCCTCCCAGGTTGTTTACTTCACGAATCAGCCAGCTGACTTGTTCCTGAAGATCGTCTCTGTATGGCAGAATTTGCAAACCAGTCTTGAGTTGCACAGCACCGATCGCGGCTACTCGCCGCCAAATCCGCATTCGGGCTCTAGCGTCACTCGCTGGAACTGTATATGAGAATATTATCCATGAGTTCATAGTGAACATAAATATATGTGACACTTGTAACATCGTCAAGTCAGCCATTTCCAGCGGAAAAAAATACAGGTAGATTCCTCCTGACCCTATGTTATTGCAAACAAGGGACATTAGAAATGTAAATGCTACAGAAATTTACGCCTGGAATACAACTGAAAGGGCCATCTTCAGTGGTCTTTATAGCGAAGAGGAAATGGTGTAGCCCCCACTCGAAGATAATGCAGATGGCTACACTTTGTTGTTCTCTTTTTCCAATCTTTCTCAATCCTTTATCGGCAGCCTTCCAAAACGCTCTTATCCTGAGAGAAGGTGTAGAGCAGAATAGAAAAACGTGATACAGTCGATAACAACTGCAGGCCTGCATCATGGGCGCAGCCCCCCCCTTAAGAGACCGATGGCTTTGACAAAGCCTGATTAAGAATATGAATTCTGATGATTAAGTATTGAAAAGTGATGACTGTGCCACAGGGTATACTCAATATTCTCATTGTTGACGATGAAACCAACATTCGTAAGACACTTTCATACTGTTTGGAAACAGAAGGACACTCCGTCGTTTCAGTAGCCAACTCACTAGAAGCACTCAAAGAGGCGAAAAGGAGGCCATTTGACATAGCCTTCATCGATCTCAGGCTTGAGAACGAAAACGGTATGGATCTCATCCCTCCTCTTCTTGCAGAGTCTCCATGGTTGAAGGTGGTTGCCATTACGGCGAATGCGACTATCGAGACTGCTGTGGAGGCGATGCGGCGTGGTGCAGCGGATTATATCGAAAAGCCTTTTACCAGTGCACAGGTCCGCCTGCTGACCAGGACCCTGGGGCATATCCGTGACCTGGAAAATGAAATAACAGTTTTAAAGGAAGACCGAAGGCGATTCGCCCCTGAGTCTCTTCTGCAGAGCAACAATCCAAAGATGCAGCGGATAATTGAAACGCTCCACAAAGCAGCAGCCTCCGAAGCGATAATATTGCTTCGTGGCGAAAGCGGCACCGGAAAATCGGTTTTTGCCAGGACCATCCATAACTGCAGTCCTCGGGCCAAAAAACCGATTATGATTGTTTCCTGTCCGGCAGTCCCGAGTGAGCTTCTTGAGAGTGAACTATTCGGCCATGCCAAAGGTGCCTTCACCGGGGCAGTGAGAGAGAACCCGGGCCGCATTGCTGCCTGTGAGGGAGGGACTCTCTTTCTCGATGAAATCGGTGATATGGCTCTGCCTATTCAGGCCAAACTACTTCGTTTCATCCAGGATAAGGAGTATGAACGACTTGGGGAAACAATGTCGCGCAAGGCAAATGTGCGCATTTTAACAGCAACGAATGTCAACCTGGAAAAGCGCGTTGCCGAAGGGCTGTTTCGGGAGGATTTGTTTTATCGAATCAATGTCATAAGTGTCCATGTCCTTCCCCTGCGGGAAAGGCGGGAAGATATCATGACCATCGCCGATGATTTCTGCAGGTATTTCTGTCGTACCAACAATAAAACCATCATTGGTTTTGACGCTTCAGCTGAACAGGCACTCAGGACCTATTCCTGGCCCGGTAATGTCCGCGAACTGCGAAATGCCATTGAACGAGCAGTGATTCTCGGAAATGGTGATTTTATAACCGGCAGCGATCTGCCGGAGAGCATTGTCCCCTCAATGAGTTCCCCAGGGGTTGGCGATCCCGTCACCCTTTCCACTCTCGAAGAATTTCATATCAAAAGGATTCTGCAGAAAACTTCTTCGATTCAGGAGGCCGCCGCCATTCTCGGCATCGACCAAGCCACCCTCTGGCGACGAAGAAAAACATACGGAATCTGAGTCATTCCCCCTCACACTCCATCTTGCAATATGCAAGATGCCTATTTTTTTCCCTTTCAAATTTCAATTCAACATTCAGCGCCATCTAAATATATCATACATTATCAATGCCATACAATCTGGCATGACCTTTGCGTTAGCAACATAACCAACTACTTCAAAATATGGCTGACCAGAGGTCTTTTATATGAACCTGAAAAAGAAAATAATGATCGGTTATGGCGTGGCCTTATCCCTGATGGGTCTCGTGGTGACGTTAGCGATCTTTCATCTTTGGTCACTCGCCAAGACAACGGATGAGATTCTCCGCGACTATTATCAAAGTATCTTGGCCGTTGAGAATATGGTTGATGCCCTTGGCCGGCAAGACAGCGGTATCTTGCTCATGCTCATGGGGGACGTTGACAGAGGCATTGCCCAGTACCGTGAAAACGAGACGCTTTTCCTTGAATGGCTTGGTCGCTCGAAGGATAGCATCGCCGTTCATGGGGAGACACAAGTAGTTCATGATATTGAGGTCAATTATAGCGAATATAGAAACATATTCTCAGAGTTATCTCATGGGATCAGGATCAATCGAGATGTGCTTCCCCTCACCCTGAAGACCTATAAGGAATCCATCCTACCGGTATACAGCAAAGTAAAGGTCACCTGCCTGGAACTACGGACAATGAATGAAGAGACCATGTATTCCGTCAGTGAAAAAGAGAGGGAAATTGCCAAGTGGGCTATATGGTCTACCGTAATTGTTGCCTCGCTCGCTTCAATTATCGCCTTCTTTTTCAGTCTGTTTTTTGCCGAAAGACTCGTCCTGCCTCTGCGGCGTTTTGTTGAGGCAGCCAAAAAGATTTCAGCTGGGGAATTTTCTGTTCAGCTTTCTGTGGAAACAAGGGATGAATTGGGAGAACTCGCCGGTGAATTCAACCAGATGACTGCTCAGCTCCGTCGTTATCATCTGATGAACGTCGACCGGATTGTGGCGGAGAAAAACAAGGCGGATGCGATTCTGGCCAGTATTGAAGACGGTCTGGTCGTATTCGACACGAATCGAAAGGTGACAGGTATTAATCCGGCCGGCCGGCGAATCCTCAATGTGGGACCAGCGGACCCTGAGTCCATGTACTGTGAGCAACTACTACCTGTATGTAATGTCTGTGAAATAGTAACCCAAACCATACAGGAAGGGAGTCAACCTGAGATCTCGGATGACCGGCGGATTATTGCTTTGCCATGCGGAAATGAAACCCGCCATTTCCTTTTCTCTGCCACCGCTATAGGCAGGAGAGACCATAATCTTACCGGTGTTGTGCTACTTCTCAAGGATATTACTCAGTTGAGGGAATTGGAACGATTGAAGAGCGAGTTCGTCATGGCGGCATCGCATGAATTACGAACCCCGCTCACCAGTATCAGCATGAGTATTGATCTGCTCCTGGAGCATGCTTTACGGTTTTTGCCTGAAAAAGAAAAGGAGCTTCTCCAGGCAGCCCATGATGAAGTCCATCGCTTGAAGATTATGGTTCATGATCTTCTGGATCTCTCCAAAATCGAGACAGGACGAATAGATCTGGAATTTGAATATGTCCCGGTCGCCACACTGTTTGAGCATACCCGGGATATCTTCAAGGGACAGGTCAGCATGAAACAGATTAACCTGACCGTGGATAATGTCGAAAATCTACCTCTCGTCCAGGCCGATACCAATAAAATTGTCTGGGTACTCTCCAATCTTGTTGCCAATGCCCTGCGTTATGTCGAAGAAGGCGGCCATATCAGGCTCTCAGCAGAAAGGGTCAGTCATCATATCCATATCTCAGTACAGGATGATGGAACGGGTATTCCCCCTGAATACCAGACCAGAATTTTTCAGAAATTTGTCCGGGTTAATACCCAGGAAATCGGCAGGACAGGTCTTGGGCTGGCCATCTGCAAAGAGATTGTTCGGGCCCATGGCGGGACGATCTGGGTTGAGTCTGATCAGGGAAAAGGCAGCGTCTTTACCTTCACTGTACCTGTTGCTGAGCAGAGGGTGAACGGTGGAAGACCGCTTGAACCTTGAGGGAGAGTTACAGATCTGAGAAAAAAGAGTGAGTTCTGTTTTGCTAAAGGATTTTCGATAAATAGGTAACTGCAAAAACAAAAAAGGAGAAATCATGTTAACTACCCTAGTAGTAATTTTTGTTCTCGCCTACGCCTCCATTGCCCTTGAGCATCCGTTCAAGGTCAACAAGTCTGCTTCCGCCCTGATCGGTGCAGGCCTGCTATGGACTATTTACGCCCTGATGAGTGGAGATACCCATCAGGTCACCGAAAACCTCAATGAATCGGTGGCTGCGACAGCCCAGATTATTTTCTTTTTGATGGGCGCGATGACCATTGTCGAGGTGGTCGACGCCCATAACGGTTTCCAGGTTATCACCTCTCGCATCAAAACCACGAAAATCACATCGTTGCTGTGGCTGGTCGGCTTCGTCACTTTTTTTCTGAGCTCCATTCTCGACAACCTGACCACCACCATCGTCATGGTCTCGCTGATGAAGAAACTGCTGGATCGTCATGAAGATCGACTGTTTTTTGCCGGCATCATCGTTATCGCCGCCAATGCTGGTGGCGCCTGGTCACCGATAGGCGATGTGACAACTACCATGCTGTGGATTGGGGGGCAGATTACCACGGTGGCAATTATGGAGGGTGTTTTTCTCGCATCCCTTACCTGTCTGATCGTTCCACTCATTTTCCTCACCTTCGTACTGCGCGGCAAGAAAGTAAACGCGCCGCAAGTTTCAAGCTGCGGTAATGGCGTTGAGACCACCAGTTTTGAGCAGAACCTGATGTTCTGCATGGGTGTCGGCGGCCTGATCAGTGTGCCGATTTTCAAGACCATCACCCATCTGCCGCCGTTCATGGGCATCCTCTTCGCATTGGGTATCATCTGGCTGGTTGGTAATATCGTCCATCGCAATACCCATGAAGATAAAAGGCGGCATTTGCGTCTGGTTGCAGCCCTTTCCCGCATTGACCTGGCAAGCATAGTATTCTTCGTCGGCATCCTGCTGGCAGTTTCCACTCTGGAGCATACCCACATCCTCACAGCGCTCGCCGGCTATCTTGATAAAGTGGTTGGTCGTCAGGATGTCATCGTTACCCTGATCGGTATCCTCAGTGCGATTGTCGATAACGTGCCGTTGGTTGCCGCTTCGATGGGCATGTACGACATGGTCATGTATCCGACCAACAGCTTCCTCTGGGAATTCATGGCTTACTGTGCCGGAACTGGTGGCTCGATCCTGATCATAGGTTCGGCCGCAGGTGTGGCCGCCATGGGTCTCGAGAAAATACACTTCTTCTGGTACGCGAGACGTATCGGCGGACTAGCTGCACTTGGCTATTTCTCTGGTATCGCTGTGTATATTGTGCAGTACAAAATGATGCACGGGTGATTGATACAACAAGAAAGAGGAGTCCCTCTCATGTTGTCTGGCCCGAAAACCAGACGCGGCTTGCGGGGGACTTTAAAAGATAATTCAAAATTTGAGGACACCAAATATGACAGAAGAATTGAAGGCCAAGGTGCTGCTCGTGGACGACGAAGTCGATTTCCTGGAGACACTTGCGGAACGCCTGGAGGCTCGAGGGCTAAAAGTCAGTACCGCCACCAACGGTGAGGATGCAGTGGCCGATGTCGACAGGGAGGGGTATGACCTCATCGTCCTCGATCTGTCGATGCCAGGTATCGACGGGCTCGAGACCCTGAAGCGAATCAAGACCAAGCAACCCGATGCCGAGATCATCATACTCACGGGCCAGGGTTCAATCAGGACCAGTATCGAGGCGATGAAACTTGGAGCGGAGGATTTTCTGCAAAAACCTGTCGATATCTCCGAACTGATGGACAAGATCAGCGAAGCTAAGGATAAGCGGATGCTGGTTCTGGAGTCCAAGAGCATCCAGGAGATCGAGAAAATTCTGAAGACCAAAGGCTGGTAGAAAAACGATACTTTCGGCTGTTTTCGTATTGATGGCTGAAGGTATTAACAATAGAAGCCAACGTAGCCAATTACGAGAAGGAGAAAACCTGTGAGTAATGAAAATCAGACTGTACGTGACATCATGCTCCCCCTGTCTGCCTTTCCCTGTCTGAAGGAAAGCGGCACGGTGCAGGAGGCGATCCAGCAGTTGCGATCGTTCTGCCCGGTCGGCAGCAGCGGTCCTTGTGGATTCAATGAACTGATGGTGGTGGATGACAAAGGGGGGTTGATCGGTCGGGTTACCCAGCAGGGGATACTGAAGGTCCTTTTTTCCACACTGCTTGATACCGCCGATATCAAAAGTTTTGAAGGCAAGACCGCAGAATACAGCGACCTGACAACCTTGTTGAATGGGGTGATGATCAGGGAGGGCATCAATCATCTGAACTCCCCCCTGACCAAGGTCATCGAGAAGGGAATCCGGATCCTGCCTGCCGCTACCGATCTCGTTCATGCCATGTCGGTCATGGTCATCTGCAGGGAGACTGTTTTGCCGGTTGAGGAAAATGGCAAACTGGTTGGCGTGATCAAGCTCTCAGAGGTCTTCGGGGCCCTCGGGGATAAACTCATTTCGATGAACAGCAAATAGAGGGAATGGAAAACATGTCATCAACATATGTCGAACTTGCGGAGGTGAAGGCCCCGTTTGACTGGAAGCGTATCTTTTTTCTG
The DNA here is from genome assembly GCF_900143695.1 of Desulfopila aestuarii DSM 18488. Lineage (GTDB taxonomy): Bacteria > Desulfobacterota > Desulfobulbia > Desulfobulbales > Desulfocapsaceae > Desulfopila > Desulfopila aestuarii. Next base: position 16,470 of record NZ_FRFE01000045.1, on the reverse strand, counting down.
ATGCTCGGTGTGGTTCTCTTTTTTATCATCTATTATGCACCTGCCTGGCCCGATGCCATCGATCCAGCCGGCAAGCATTTCGTTTTAACCAAGGAAGGCAAAGGTGCACTGGCGGTCTTTGCCCTGGCAGCCACCTGGTGGATCTTCGAGGTGCTGCCTATAGGTGTCACCGGTATTGCCATAGGTGTGGCTCAGGCCCTGTTCCTTATCAGGAAACCCGATGTCGCTTTCAAAGATTTCATGGACCCTTCAGTCCTTTTTATCTTCGGCTCCATCGTCATCGGCCTGGTCTTCACCAAGAGCGGTCTGACCAAGCGGATGGCCTATAAGATGCTTGCTATAGTCGGCGAAAAAACGAGCCGCATTTATCTCGGCTGTTTTGTCATGACAGCGGCACTTACCCATCTCATGGCTCATACCGCCGTGGCTGCCACCATGTTCCCGCTGCTGATGGCCATCAATGCCTTCTACTCCGACAGTGACCAGCCGACCAAATTCGGCAAGGGGCTCTTTATCGGTATGGCCTACGTGGCAGGTGCCGGCAGTATCATCACCCTGCTCGGCGCAGCCCGGGGAGCGGTAGCAATCGGCTTCTTCAAGGAGATGACCGGCAAGGAAGTCAGCTTCTTCGAACTATCCTATTACATGGCGCCCATCGGCTGGCTGATGGTCTTCCTGGTCTGGGGTCTCATGCTTGTCATCTGCAAACCGGAAAAAGCGGTCATCACCGGACTCAAGCAGCGGGCCGAGCGAATGTACGCCGAGCTTGGCGGCTGGAGCAGAAAAGAGATTCTCACCTTGGTTATCACCTTGGCCGTCATCCTTATCATCGCCCTGAAAAACTTCGTACCGGCCCTGGCCAAGGTCGATAAGACCGCCATCCTCCTCTCATCCACCCTGTTGTTTTTTATTTTCCAGATTCTGAAGCTGGAAGACCTCGAAGACATTCCTTGGAACATCATCCTGCTCTTTGGTGGCGCCATGTCCATCGGATTCTGCCTCTGGCAGACTAAAGCAGCGGAATGGCTGGCGGTCAACTGGCTGCAGCTCTTTGCCAGTTCTCCCAGCATTATTTTTATCCTCGGCATGGCCTTCTTCGTTATGCTCATGACCAACTTCATCATGAACGTGGCGGCAATCGCCATCTCCTTGCCGGTGGCGTTGGTCATCGCGCCATACCTCGGGGTGGCCGGTGAGGTCATCTTCTTCTCAGCTTTGATGACCGCGGGTATGCCGTTCATTCTGCTCATCGGCGCAGCTCCGAACGCTATCGCCTACAATTCCAAGCAGTTCACAACCGGTGAATTTTTCCGTTATGGCCTTATCGCCAGCATTATGCTTATGGTGGTTGTCTACCTCGCAGTGGCGGTCATTTGGCCGATGATGGGGATGGAGGTCTTTTTGAAGTAGTGGGTTTCTCAAGATTACCCGACGGCAGGGACCCACACAAAAGTGGTCCCTGCCGTACTTAGCAGAAGATTAACATGCTGTCCGCTCTCGCTTTTGTTTCCTGGGCAGCATGCCATAAATCTGCAAGGTCTAAATCATAAGAGGGTGCGATTGATTAAGAAGAGGAAAATGAAGGCACTGGTCGTGGATAATGAGAAGGGGTTTGCCTCTGTCCTGGCGAACCACCTGAAGCGGCGAAAGATAGAAGCCGACAGTGTCTACTCCGGCGCCCAGGCTCTGGAGTATGTCAGGACATTTCAGCCTGATGTCCTGGTCCTTGAACTGCAATTACCGGATATGAGTGGTCTTGATGTCTTTCGTCAGATCAAAGCCATTGATTCGACAATCGAAGTAATCCTGGTGACCGGAAATGGTTCTTTTGACATGGTTATCGCCTGCATGCAGCTGGGGGCCTTCGATTACCTCATGAAACCAATTGACCTTAATCAACTTCTGGACACCATTACCGGCGCCTTTGAAAATCGAATGCTGGTATTGAAAGAAAGGAGCCAGACTTCTCTGTAGTATTTGTTTACTAAAATCTGGCAATAGCATCCTAAGCAAGGGAGTAGTCATGGTAGGATGAAGAGTTTGGCGGTCCTGATTGTCTCTTCGCGAGCGGAGCTATTTAAGCCCTCGGAGCACGATTCCTTTCTCTGTGAAAAATTCTCCCTACGTGGCTACCCTGCCCATTTTTCCCAAACACAACCCAATTTCCTGGCTTCTTCTACCTCAAGGAGCAATACGATGATCTCTCAATTTCTTGCTAAAATACTTCCGCCCACGGAAAACCGATTCTATACTTTTTTTGAAGAAGCTGCAGAGGTTTGTGAACTGTCTGCCCAGTTGTTTTACCAGATCGTTCATTCAGATCCTAAAGAACGTGACACCTGCCTGATACACACAAAATCCTACAAAAAACGAGCGGTAGATGCTCTTGAGGGAAGCCTGACCCTGCTTAATTCGTCATTCATTACGCCCATTGATAGGGAAGATATCCAGCTCATATCTACCTCTCTTTACAAATGTACCAAATCAATCCTTAAAGCCTGCGGCAATCTGCGTAGTTACAATATCGATTTCTATAACGACATTGTGAAAAATCAAGCAGAGATCCTGATCAGATCAACGGAAGAGTTACTCAACATAATAACTTCTTTTAGAAAAGCTTCCTCACTTGAAGAGGTCACCCAGATCAGTCGCAGGATCAAGGAGATTGAAAACAGAGGCGATGAGATTCTCGCCAGTGCCACCGAAGAATTGTTTTCGGGAAAATATGATGCGATTTATGTGCTGAAATTACGAGATATTTACAAAGGAATCGAAAATGCCGTCGATCGATGCTCAATAATCTCCGACCTTATCATGAGTGTTGTCCTGAAACACAATTGACAGCAGGTGATGCACTTTCGGTTGCAACCTGAATCAAGATTTTATGATAGAGCTACAGCCAGCTTAATAAGGAAGATGTTTCATGGTCATTACACTGGTCTTTGTAATTTTCACCGCACTTGTTTTCGAATATATAAACGGTTTCCATGATTCTGCCAACGCGATCGCCACTGTAGTTTCCACAAAGGTGCTGACAGCAAGAGCGGCGATACTTTATGCAGGTGTACTGAACATGGTTGGAGCGTTTTTCGGTACCCATGTAGCCAGCACCATAGGTAAAGGCATTGTTGAAACCGCCAGCGTAACTCAGGGGGTGATTATTTGCGCCTTGATGGCAGCGATCACCTGGAATCTCATCACCTGGTATTACGGCATCCCATCCAGTTCGTCCCATGCCCTTATTGGCGGCTTAATTGGCGCAGGAATATCAAAATCCGGCCTGGAGGTAGTTCAAATTGAGGGCGTTTGTCAGAAGGTATTGATCCCGATGATAACCTCTCCGTTCCTCGGATTTGGCCTAGGGTTTTGCTTCATGGTTGCAATTCTCTGGCTGTTCTCAAAAGCCAATCCAAGTACAGTTAACCGCCATTTTAAAAAACTGCAGCTTGTTTCATCAGGTATTATGGCCTTGAGTCACGGCACCAATGACGCTCAGAAAACCATGGGGATCATCACGCTGGCACTGGTCAGTTTCAATGTCTTACCCTCTTTCGAGGTACCTTTATGGGTGATCCTTTTATGCGCTCTGACCATGGGCTTTGGAACCATGGCCGGCGGCTGGCGGATCATCCGCACAATGGGCAGTAAAATGATCAAGCTGAAACCAGTACACGGATTCGCCGCCGAAACTACAGCGGCAGTTGTCATTCTGGGGGCTTCTCATTTCGGTATTCCTGTCAGCACCACTCATATCATCTCCACCTCGATTATGGGTGTCGGCAGCACGAAAGGGGTACATGCAGTGAAATGGGGGATTATCGGTAACATCGTCATGGCGTGGGTGTTTACGATCCCTATATGTATGCTTCTCGCCATTATCATTTATTGTATCCTTCCTCTCTAAACCGTATTCAAGTGATAGTATACTAAGCAATGATAAAAGATCTGATGTTGATGCTGGTCGACGGCATAGGTTCGTTTGGGTATCTGGGCATTTTCATTCTTATGGCTATGGAAAGTTCCTTAATACCTATTCCAAGCGAATTGGTTATGCCGCCAGCAGGATACCTTGCCCAGCAGGGGATCATGAATCCGTGGATCACAATTTTATCCGGTACAACCGGGAGTCTTGCAGGTGCATATGCCAACTATTACGTTGCCCGTTACCTGGGGCGGCCGGTGCTATTCAAATATGGGAAATATTTTTTCATCTCTCCAGATAAGCTGCATCGGATTGAACGGTTCTTTCTCCGCCATGGAGAAATTTCCACATTTATCGGCAGGCTGTTGCCAGTTGTCAGGCATTTGATATCAATACCTGCTGGTCTTTCAGGAATGAAGCATCTTCGCTTTTCATTGTATACCCTGTTGGGTTCATTGATCTGGTGCTCTGTTCTAACCTGGATAGGATATACTATTGGTCGCAATCAAGAGTTAATCGTGATGTATTCAAAGCAAGCCGTAATTTGGGCGTCCTTCGGCAGTTGTTTGTTGTTGATTGTATACATTTTTTTTCGTCGCTGCAGGGTAAAGTGATTGTTCCAGGCGCAAAGGAAGAATGATACGTTCCATTGCGGTTTTCAAGAAATGCCGGTTTCTAAAAGCCAATTAAGTAATATGATATAGGGGTATTTATGGAATGGGTGCTGGATATAAATGTCTGGAGTTCCCTTGTAACGCTGACGGTATTGGAGATAGTTCTGGGTATTGATAATATCGTCTTTATTACACTCCTGGTGGGCAAGCTTCCGGAAAATAAAAGAGGCCTAGCTCGACAGTTTGGTTTACTGGCAGCCATGGTTACCCGCGTTTTGCTCCTTTTGTCAATTGCCTGGCTTGCCCGGCTGGAAACACCACTTTTTGCAATTCTTGATAATCAGGTATCAGCACGTGATCTGGTCTTGTTGGGCGGAGGTCTTTTTCTCATTTATAAAGCAGTCGTTGAGATACATGGCAGTCTTGAGGGTGGGGATACAAGAGAAGCACCTCAACATTTTGCCTCTCTGCTACCCGTAATTATCGCTCAAATTGCAGTGATTGATATCGTTTTCTCTCTAGATTCGGTAATTACCGCTGTGGGTTTGGCTGATCATGTGCCGGTCATGGTGGCGGCTATTGTTATTGCTATCGGTGTAATGATGTTGGCGGCTGCTCCTATAGGGAAATTTGTCGAACAACATCCAACAATCAAGGTGCTTGCTCTTGCATTTCTTGTTCTCGTTGGGATAGCCTTGGTTGCAGAAGGTACAGGTCATGAAATGCCAAAGGGATATTTATATTTCGCTATGGCCTTTTCATTCGCAGTTGAAATGCTCAATCTCCGTTTGCGTGCAAAGCTCCAGCCTGTGCAACTTCATCAGATCTATGATGAGATCGCAAAAGATACAGAAAGGAATAAAGATGGTGACAATGCGGTTTAGGCTGGCGTTACCATACTATTTGCCTGCGACGAATCGGCAGACATTCCCATAAAAGGTTACATGTTGGAGCCTTCAAATGAAGAGCCTTTACATATTCGCTGCTGAAACCTACGATAAACGGCCTGATATTACCGGTATCGTCTCCGCTTTTATTGTTGTCTTTATTGACTACATCACTGGCAGACAAATTGACTTTCCGATTCTTTATGGACTTCCTATCGCTCTCTCGGCATGGAAATTACGAAAAAACATGGCATACGCGCTGTCTGTTTTTCTGCCACTTATACGACTTGCGTTCCTTTATCACTGGAGTGAAATTCAACCATTCGTTGTTACATTTACGAATATATCCATAATCATGTTTTCCTTACTGTTATATGCTTATCTGATTCAGAGAACTGCATGGCAAACGCAAAAATTAAAGAAGAAAGTTAAAAGCTTAGAAGGTTTTCTGCCTATTTGTGCCTCATGTAAGAAAATACGAAATGAAAAAGGGGAATATGAACAAATAGAAAAATATGTCAGTGAACACTCAGAAGCTTTATTTTCTCATGGCATATGCCCAGAATGCGCTCAAAGACTATATCCGGAATTTACACACAAACCTTGAACATTGTGATGTAGTATCCTGTGATTCTCGCTACTCAGTTTGAGAGGGTTAGCCGAGAAAAGACAAGGTCGCGGCAAAGTCTAAATTTTAGTAGTTTACAATGCTACCGTTTCCAACAGCACCACCCGCGTGCTACTGTCCATTAAGCTCAACAATACTGGAAGACGCCCATGAGATGCCCAGAACACGCAGCATCCACCGGAAACTCTACTTTCGAGCAGCGCTTGAAAGGACGTCCTCCCTATCCTTTAGAGACCATTGGTGTTGCCGTCGCCTTCTCACCGCGTCTCGAGGCATTACTGTGTGAGGCACAACGGTTGTCTGTCCTCTTCAGCGCCCGGTTGCTGCTTATTCATGTCGGCAGGCGGACAGCCGAGAAGGAGGCCACGCTGTCAGAGAAATGCCGTCTGGCTGGCATCGCGCCTGAGGTACAACCCGTCTGGCAGGAGGGTTCCATCATCTCCTCACTGCTTGCCGTCTGCAAGACAAACATGGTGGATCTGCTTGTTCTCGGAGCTTTGCAGCGAGAAAACGTATTTCGTTATTACCTTGGATCGGTAGCCAGGGGATTGAGCCGAAAGGCCAAATGTTCGCTGCTGCTGCTCACCGAGCCGGCAACTACTGGCAGTACCTTCAATGAGATCGTTGTCAACTGTGTAGAACATCCCAAAACCATACCTACCCTGAACACCGTCCTGTACTTCTCTAATATGACTGGGAGTAAGTGCATCCATATAGTGAAAGAGGTGGATGAATCCGGACTTGCTATGGCCATGTCCGATGATGTTACCACAAGCGAAAAGAGTTCATTCAGGGAGCAGCTGCGCCATGAGGCTGAAGAAGCACTGCGCCAGAAGATGTCATCCTGTCCGGACCAGAAAATTCAGGTGAAGCCAGCCGTGCTTTTCGGCCGCCCGGGCTATGCCATTCGCAGGTATGCCGAAGAGTGCCACGCCGATCTGCTGGTCATCAATTCGCCAGATAGCAGATACGGATTGATGGACAGGATTTTCAATCATGACATGGAATATATTCTCGAAAATTTGCCCTGTAACATGATGATAGTCCACTCACGCCACACCTCTATCTGATTTCCGGGTCATCCTTTACTGCTATGGCTAAACTCAGTCAACCCGATCTGGTTATCTTTCTGCTGGCTCTCAGTGTCATGCTGATATCTTCGCGCATCTCTTCTGAATTCGGCAGGCGCATAGGCTTACCGATGGTCATGGGCGAACTGATTGTCGGCGTCCTACTTGGCCCGACAGTATTCGGAACTCTTTTCCCAGGGATATACGCAACCATATTCCCCTTTGCGACCAACAGCCATTTTGCCTTGGCGCTCGACGGGGTCTTCTCACTCTCAGTCATTCTGCTGCTCTTTGTTGCCGGGCTCGAGCTGCGTTTCTCGCTCTTTTTACGTCACGGCAAAACAGCCATGACCACAGGTCTCGGCAGCATGGTCCTGCCCTTCGCCTCTGGTTTTGCCATGGCCTGGTTCTTTCCACAGTGGTTTTCAGCCGAACCGGACAACGGAACACACCTGCTTTTCTCTCTTTTTCTCGGCACCGCCATGTCGATTTCGGCCCTACCTGTCATCGCCAGAATTCTCCTCGATATGAAGCTCCTCAAAACAGAGATAGGGACCGTAATTATTGCCTCCGCGGTCTTCAATGACGTGGTGGGATGGATCATCTTTTCCTTTATCCTGTCAATGGTTAACAAAGGACACGACGGCGGCAGCATCCAGCAGACCATGCTTTCGATTGGCGGATTTGCTCTCTTCATGCTGATTGCTGGCCGCTTTCTCATCAACCGCACTCTCCCTTGGATTCAGACAAAGCTGAGCTGGCCAGGCGGTGTTTTGGCTTTCAGCCTCAGCCTCTGTCTGCTTTGCGCCTCATTCACGGAATACATCAGGATTCATGCGATCCTCGGCGCCTTCATCGCTGGTCTAGCCATTGGTGACTCCGTCTATTTTCGCGAACAAGCTCGTGAAATCATCCACCAATTTGTTACCAGCTTTTTTGCTCCACTCTTTTTCGTGTCCATCGGCCTGAAAGTGAACTTCATTGAGCATTTTGACCCGGCTATTGTCCTATTGATCCTCCTGCTGGCCTTTGCCGGCAAGGTGATCGGTGCTGGTGTCGGCGCAAGAATCGGCGGGATGACTGCTAGCAAATCGCTGGCGATCGGTTTTGGTCTCAATGCCCGGGGAGCCATGGAAATGATACTCGGCTCCCTGGCTTATGAGGCGGGGCTCATAAGCCACACCGTCTTTGTCGCCATCATCGTCATGGCTCTTGTTACGAGCATCACCAGCGCCCCGCTTATGCGCATGTTTTTAGATAAGTAAACCTACCTATTACAGCACCTGCCCCCCGCAAGGTATTTGATAAAAAGTAGCATAAACAGTCTATGTTAACCTTACTGACATGTTGGGCTCGGCCAACAATTGATAATTGCGCCAAAATGGAGTAAGTGTAAGGAAGGGATTACCAAAGAATATCTTTTTTTTATGGAACTGAAGTGGTTAGGTTGCCAGAAAGGCAACCGCTTCATACTGCATGGAGAACGCTCGGGCGAGACTTTTCGCACGGGGCATCTGCATCTTCCTGGGGCATCCCCTCCTGTAGTATTTTCCTGTTTGACTGCTTGAAGAAGCTGAATATCTGCATTTGTCTCAATACGTTGATCTTCAAATAGAGAGTTGAGATGTGCCGATAATTTCTCTCGCTTTTTTCTCATCTACAGGCCTGGAAAACATGAACCCTTGAGCCTTGTCACACTGCAAAGCACGTAACTTCTCAAGCTGGCCTCGGGTTTCAACACCTTCGGCGATTACAGACAGCCCCAGGCTCCTTGCCAGACTGATGATGGACCGGACTATTTGGTCATTTTCCTGAGACTCCTGAAATCCGCTAATGAAGGATCGATCTATTTTCAGATGATCGATCGGCATATTCTGCAAATATGACAGTGAGGAATAGCCGGTTCCGAAATCATCGATGGCTATCTGTACCCCGAGTGCCCGTAGACGGTTAAGTTCCCCGACAACATGAGCCTTATCCTGCATGATGACCGATTCAGTAACCTCTATCTTGAGGCAGGCAGGAGCCAGTTTATTGAGTTGTAAAACTTCTGATATATGCTCGACTAGACCTGGTGTAGCAAACTGGCGTATGGAAACGTTGACATTCATCGTCAACTGAGCTGCCTTGGGATATATTTCCTGCCAGAGCTTAAGGCTGCGGCAGGCTTCGGATATTACCCACTTGCCGAGATCAATAATCAGGCCTGTTTCCTCGGCCAGAGGAATAAATCTGTCTGGAGGAATCATGCCGCGCAACGGGTGATTCCACCGGACCAGGGCCTCAAATCCTTCCAGACGTTCTTCAGCGACGGAAACGATTGGCTGGTAGAACAAAAGCAGCCCGTCTCTTTCAAGCACTTCACGCAGATCCATTTCCAGACTGAGGGACTCAACAAGTTCCTGGTGCATGTGGGCATCAAAGAGCATTATCCCTTTTCCCTGTTGCTTGGCTCGATACATGGCGATATCGGCATCGCGCAATATATCTTCAGCTGAAGAATAATCAGCAATACTGGGGACGATACCTATGCTCGCACCTGTTGAGATTTCTGACTTGTCGATGGTAAAAGGATTACACAGAAAAGAATGCATACGTCTGACTGTGACGAGCAATTCCTCCTCTGAGGAAAATTCCTCTAGAATTATGGCAAATTCATCTCCTCCGAGACGTGCCACGGTATCCATCGCCCTGGTGCATGAGGACAGCCTTCTGCCTACCTGGATCAGCAACTGATCTCCTGCAGGATGGCCAAGACTGTCATTCACTGTCTTGAATTTATTCAGATCAAGCAGCAGGAGAGCATAGTGAAATGCAGGTCGTCGTCGGCTTCTTTCCAAGGCTCGCTCCAGTCGCTCTGCAAGAAGCATCCGATTCGGCAAACCGGTCAGAGCATCGTGAAACGCTTGATGGGTAATCTGCTCCTCGAAGGCTTTCCGTTCTGAGATATCCTGATACACATATATAATGCCGTTGATTTTATCGCCAACCCGGATCGGGAAGCCGATCATGGAGACAGGAATCAATCTCCCGTCCCTGTGACGGCGACTGGTTTCACATTGTACGGTTTTCCCGGCAAGGATACTGGCACGAACTTTTTCGCATTCCACCAATAATTCATCAGGGACTATAAAAGTTCGCATGCCAAAGCCAATAATATCATCAGCATGGAACCCGAATAATCCCTCGAAAGCAGCGTTGCAACTGACTACATTCCTATGCATATCAATGATGACAATTGCCTGTGGCGAATTGGCAAAGAGCTGGGAGAAATAGGCTGTCTGAATCTCCAGATTCAATTCGGCCTGCTTGCGGGCGGTTATATCCATTACCGTCCCCTCGTAGTAGCTGATCTCCCCGGTATCTGCGAAAACCGCCCGGGCGTTTTCCGTTATCCAGATAACCTCTCCGCTTTTAGTACGCACCTGCGATTCAAAACCGGTCACCTTCTTGTTCTGTCTGAGTGTGCTGATAAACTCATCGCGTCTCCCCGGGTCCACATAGAGTTGCTGCTTGATATCCCTGAAGTGGTGAATAAGCTCGTCCGGGGACGAAAATCCGTAGATTGCTGCCAGGGCAGGATTGACATCGAGATAGGTCCCAAGCGGGGTGGTAAGAAAAATACCTTCAACCGCATTATTGAATATGCTGAGATATTTCTTTTCTGCCAAAAACAATCTGGTGGTTGTAACCTCCAGGTCTTTGTCATTATGATAAATGACGAATGTTCCAAGGATTGCCTGATCTTCCACTATCGGAAAAACCGAGACCGCTACATCGATCAGTCTGCCGTCTGATCGTGAACGCTTGGTACGAATATTATCTATCTTAATAGACGACACCCATTCCGTCGGTTCATCATGCTCACCTCCGCCCGGACGCAACAGGCTGTCAAGACGACGACCCACCACATCATTCCTGCTGAATCCAAATATTTGCTCGAAAGCTTCATTTACCGATAGAATCATCCCACCGGCATCGCGAAAAACGACTGCATTGGGGGTTTTTTCAAAAAGATATTTATAGGCTGTTTCTCTGCTGTAAAGAGCGTTGCTGTCGGTATTTGGCATAACTGTATTTTCAACTCATGATGATATTGTAAGAGCCTGCAATCAAGAAAACTCCGTAATGACATTCAGGCGAGAGAATACTAGACCCAGTCTTCGCCATGATGGAACCGGCATCTTGTCAATACACGACAGCCACTTCGATCAAGTCTGATCCCAGTTGCTAGCAACTGTCGGACCAATCTGATGCGCGAATGAATAATTCTGACTAATCAAACAGATACGCAAAATTGAATAATTTCAATTACAATAATGGGAACCATACAGAGACAACTATAGGACAAAAATGTATGAAGATTTTGCCGAGCGTTACTTTTCTGTCATTTCTATAGAGATAAAACCCGCCGAAAATGTGTTGGGGAGATCGCTGACAACACAAGATGCCATCATGTAGAAGAATTCGAATATGAACCGCCTTGGAAAGCAAGACACTATGGTTCAAGTTGGCTTTAGGGTCGGATATGCAGACGGTCACCTGAAAAGATTATTCTTATCAGTTACCTGTCACCATTTTCAAACAACGCGAATCATTAACCCCAAATCAGTACCTAAGGTTGCCTTTCTTAAAAGGTGTAATTTCGAGAGCTTTTATTAACTCACACATTGGGTGGTGTTTTTGAAAAGATCTGATATCCCGATTTTAGAACCACTTAGTTTGAAACAAAAGATATCACACCAAGATTGAACCATTTTATCCGCCGGCTTAATATTCAGCAACACGCCATCTGCTCATAATCAGGCCGTTCGGCATACGGGTCTATAGCCCAAACGGCTTGCTTATGAACATCTGACGCACTGCTGAATAGTTGCAGGCTTGGGATGAGGGAAGCATGTCGCTTCCTTGCTGAATAGATACGAACAAGCTCTAAACCGTACAATTTTCAGAATGCAACGTAAGATTATGATAGAATACAAGCAAAGAGTTCAATTTATCCATCAAAACCATTATTGCAGAGCTATCTGATGCTGGATCTGAGAGGGTTAAAACAAAAAAAAGATTTACCCATTGTCATCTCGAACCGCAAGGGTATCGTTAATTATGTCAATGACTGTTTCCTCAAGACATTCAAATGGGATAAAGATCTGATCGGGTCCAGTCTGACGAGAATTATCCCTAGCCATTACCATGATTCCCATAATATGGGATTCTCGAGATTTCTTATAACAGGCCAATCCAAAATAGCCCATCACCTGATAGAAGCCCAGGTAATCATGGGCAACGGCAACTTATGCAAATCGCATCATCTTATTGTAGTCGAGAAGATCGAAGGCGATGTCATGATCGGCGCCGTGCTGACCCCGGTGGATTACGATTCATCTTCGTCCCCTCCCCCCCAGAGTAATTTGAGCTACAGGCGGTCCCAGACCATTGATGAGTTAAGAGGCACTATGGGGAAAATGGAACTGGCCCTGACCGAAGTCGCCGATGCCATTGTCTGGACCAATCAAGAAGGACGAATTTGCTGGTGTAACGAGTCATTCGACAAGCTCACAGAACGAGACCATCTGTCCATCCTGGGTGAGGAGTTTTTGAAACTCATACAGGTAAATTCCGGGACGTTGGGAGATGACTTATCCTTAGTAAGTTTTAACAGGTTCCTAGACGATTGCAGGGCCAGATCTGAATTTGAAGTGGACCTGCAAGGTAAAAGAGAAATATTGGAGATCAGAAGTTCAGATTTTCATGTCGACCATCAGCAGCGGTCGGTAGTTTTGGTTATCAGGGTCATCACGGAGCAACGAAAAATAATGGATGCTCTCGATGCCTCAAGAAAGCGAATGGAACGGGAGCTGGAATTTGGACGGGAGATCCAGATGAGCTTACTTCCCACCACCCTTCCCGGACAGACGGAATTCGCACTTTACGCTGATACTCAACCTGCCCTGGAGGTGGGGGGAGATTTCTACGATTATTTTTATCTCAACTCAAGCCTGATCTGTTTTTGCATTGGTGACGTTGCGGGAAAGGGTGTTGCAGCAGCAATCCTTGCTGCCGTCACCCAGACCATGGTCAAAAACCATAGCTATGTCAGTCACGATCCTTCTGAAATTATTGCTCACGCCAACAGGGAAATCTGTGAACGAAACCGGGCCAACATGTTTGTCTCCCTTATTCTCGCTATCCTTGATATTGAAAGCGGAGAACTCACATACACCAATGCAGGTCACAACATGCCTTTTCTGCGCAGGACCGACCATATTGTCACTGTTATGAACCAAAAACACGGGCCGGTACTTGGCATCGAGCCGGACGTCAGTTACGGAAAGTCAGTCGTGAAGCTGGCTTGTGGCGATGCAATATTCGCATACACAGACGGAGTAACTGAAGCGGTGAACGATAAAGGCAGGCTTTACAGCCAGGAAAGACTACAAAAGGCCATTGGAAATAGTGACTGGGTCACTCCTAGGCAAGTGACCTCTTCGGTCAAAAAACAGATTGCCCGTTTCGTCGGAGCCGCAGAGCAGGCGGACGACATTACTCTCTTTTGTCTAATTTTCTACGGGAAACAAATGGACTACCATATATAGCAGATCGGTAACATGATGAGGAGGCAAGAAGCGGGTTTATCTCGTATTGCTCTCCCAAATCCTATAAAGTCTTATCTCCAGCCATTGCTGCAAGCACCATTCTCGCCATGAAGTTCTCTGAATGGTTCCGTCTCATTCTCTTTGTCATGATCTGCTCCTTATTAAGCCTTGGGAGGGCGTTCATTGGTAGCAGATCTTCCCCTTAGAGGCTTGTTCAAATTCGTCGGGCCTGCTATCTGGTCAGAGAGCAGTTTAGCTCGGACATTTTTCGGCATACTTTTTATTGTTCATGACATTGAAGAACTTTACCCACCAGCTCCGCCGGTAATTGCAGTCTTCCAATCCTGGCGGCGAAGCTCATTATGGATGGTGCAGTACACAGCAAATCGACAATGTTGTGATTATTTTCTCCCCATGCTTTCTCTGACATTGCGGTATCCTATTTGGTCATTCTCACACTTTCGTGGTGTCATTCAATTGATAAGCCATCTGCGAACACCTTGGTTTTATAGTAGCATTCCAGGCAGCGGCACATTCTTCTTTCAATCCGAAAGAGATAGAATTTCAGCAACAGCCCTTGCCAGATCATGAACGCTCACAGGTTTCATGAGAAAACTGTTTATTCCATAGTAACTGGCCGATTGTTCAGTAACAACTTCACTGAAACCGGTGCACAGAATAATCGGGAGAGAGCTGTCCACCTTACGGACCTCCTGAATAAGTTGCACGCCAGTCATTTCCGGCATGGTCTGATCAGTAATCAAAAGATCATATTCGTGCGGATTGTCATTGAATGCCCGCAGGGCCTCCACACTGCGAGGATACGATTGCACATCGTAACCAAGCATTTTCAGATTTTCATAAATAACCTCCAGGAAATACGCTTCGTCATCTACAAGCAGAATCTTCTCACCATTTCCCATGGGAAGATATGACTCATGAGATTCTTTCGTGACGATTTCTCCTTGGAAGCTCGGAAGATAGATCTCGAAAACAGTTCCTTTGCCCGGTGCGGTCTGTATATCGATCAGGCCTTTATGGCTTTTCACAATACCTGAGACGACGGCCATGCCAAGTCCGGTTCCCTCATTAACCTTCTTGGTAGTGAAATATGGCTCAAATATTCTTTCCAAGACCGAAGGCGTCATACCGCACCCCGTATCGCCAACGGTAATTTTGATATATTCACCAGGAGGAATAATCATGGTCATAAATTGCTTTGCCGAGTGCAGGGTAGAATTGTCTATATTCAAGGTGAGCACACCACCGGTTTCCCGCATGGCGTGGTAGGCATTGGTAGCCAGGTTCATGATAACCTGATGGATCTGGGTCGAGTTAACAAGTACTCTATCCGGATTAGCGGTAAATCTCTGCTCAAAGGATATTGTTTTGGGCAGTGTCGATTGCAAAAGGAGGAGGGTCTCCTTGACCAGCGGTGTGAGGTTGATTGGCTCCATCACCGTATCTGCACTTCTGCTGAAACGTAGGATCTGTTGCACGAGGCTCTTGGCTCTATTGCCCCCTTCGAGAACGCGTTCAAGGTAGGCCTTGGTTTTTGGGTCGATAGCGGCTGGGTCTCTGTACAATGCCAACTCCGTGTAGCCAATTATGCCTCCGAGTATGTTGTTAAAATCATGAGCTATACCACTTGCAAGGGTGCCAATTGCTTCACTTTTTTGAGCACGGATAACCTGTTTTTCAAGAACGTTTTTGTCTTCGGTCAGGGCTATTTCTTTCGTGAGATCATGGATGAAGACACCAAGGTAGAGCGGTGTACTCTCTTCATCCACGACGAGCCATCCCCTGATTGAAATTGGTATTATTCTCCCATCTTTGGCCCTATACGAGGCATGTAACGGCTCATTTTGGGCAATGCCTGACCTGAAAGCAAGCAAGGTCTGGATAATCTTACTTTGGTCTTCTTCGGGTACGAGTGCTTTAAAACTCGTCATCTGGCACTCAGGCAGGGTGTATCCGCTATTTCGCAGAAAAGCTTTATT
This sequence comes from Desulfopila aestuarii DSM 18488, assembly GCF_900143695.1. Taxonomy (GTDB): domain Bacteria; phylum Desulfobacterota; class Desulfobulbia; order Desulfobulbales; family Desulfocapsaceae; genus Desulfopila; species Desulfopila aestuarii. Next base: position 753 of record NZ_FRFE01000045.1, on the reverse strand, counting down.
GGCATCAAGAATACAACCCTGAAAATCCAGCAATAAAATACCCTCAGGGTTGGTATTGAAAAATGAACGGAAACGGAATTCGCTCTCCCGTAAAAATTTCTCGCTTTTTTTCCTCTCGCTAATGTCACGGACAATAGCCTGCGTGAAAGATTCGCCAGACAGTTCAATTAAGCGCAAGCTCACTTCAGAGAACAATGTACTTCCGTCAGGACGGCACATCACCCATTCAAAATGAAGATTTCTTCCTTGCCCCGCTTCATTGAGTAAATGTTGTACTTTTTCTCCTGAACGTTGACCGTCAGGCTGTTGCGGTGGTGAAAAATCTACAGGCGACGTACCGATAATCTCTTCTCTCGTGCATTGAAGAATATCCAGCGTTTTATTGTTACAATCAATAAAGATACCATTTTTTATGATTAAGATCGCATCACCCGCGCCCTCGAACAGTGAACGGTAGCGCAGTTCGCTTTCATGGAGGGCGATATCTGCAAGTTTTGTCCGGGTGATATCTTTTAAGGAGCCCAGCATTCGAGTTGCATTGCCTAGCTCGTCGTAGAAGAAACGACCCTCCTCGTAGGCATAGAAGTAGTTTCCATCTGCCCGTCGATAGCGGTAATGTGCTTTGTAGAGTGTGCAATCTTTCTGGGCAACCCTCAATTTTTCCAGGGTAGTGTCAAGGTCTTCAGGGTGAATACGCGTGGCCCAGCCTGCAAAACCCTGAGCATCTATTTCTCTTGGCGTAAAACCGGTTAT